>CAMCVL010000005.1 GCA_945881985.1 Rickettsia typhi
ATGGTCTATTTAGAATTATGCAATCTAACTACACTTTACCATTAAACCTTGGTAGAGATACCTTAGTTTCGATAAACTATCTAGCTGATGCAATAGCAAGTATTGCAAATAAAAAGATTAGCAAAAAATACGATTTAACAAAACCTCAGGGAGTAAGGGGGAGAAACTCCGACAACACCCTGACCAACAAAATACTTGGATGGGAACCAAAAATAGAAATAGAGGAAGGCCTAAAAATCACTTACGAATGGATAAACAAGCAAATTAATAAAGAATAAAACTATGGCAAATGCAAAGAAAAGATTGTTTATCATTGATTCGTCTTGCGGCGCTAACACAACACATAATCCTATATCCATGAATTCAGTTTATGACTACATTGGACATCTGTTTGATGAAGTGTTTTATATAGCTCCTCATAAACATTCATTTCATCATAATCATGTTAATTTTGTAGAGTGCTTCGTTCCTCCTTTTACAAAGAAAAGCAAAAAGAAATCTTTTTACAATAGATTTAGATTGTTTAAAGTTTATGAAAAAGTATTGCAATTTTGCAAGATTGATATTGCAAAATATTTGTGCTCTATGCAATTTAAAAAAATATGTAATTTTTATCAAGTTGGTAGGAACGATGTATTTTTTTTACCTAGTGCATCCTACTACTGCATTAACTCAGTCATGTCTTACGCCATCAATGCAAAAAATAAATCTCCAAAGATACACTGCAAGCTTGTTAATGTTTTAGATTTTGTATCTATCAAAAAAAATTATTTTACTAACAACCTAGATAAAACTTCATTATTAATTGCCAAAGCTAGAAAAATTTTAAAAGAAGAAAAAATTATTATATCAACTGAGACCCAAAATTATGCTAATTTTTTAAAGCATAAAAATATTAAGATAGATTATGTAAATTTGATGATTAAAATCAGTACGCATGAAAACAAAGACGACACAATAAATGTAAATAGGTCTTTCTATAACATATTCTTACCAGGAATGCAACTCAGGAACGACAAAGGTTTTTTTACATTTTTATCAATTGTAGAGATTTTTTGCAAAAAGTACAACAGTAATTTTGCAAAAATTAATTTCATTATTCAAAATCCTGAGGAATTAGAACGATATAATAAAAATTTATACTTCTTAAAATTACTTAACACTGGAAAAGTAACATATGTTGCATCAAAACTTTCAAACCAAGATTTATTATTTCTTTACAATAGCTGTGATTTAATCCTCCTTCCTTATCAAACGCAATTTTTTAATCCAAAATACAATATGGATTCTTATGAATTTAAAGGATCGGGCATTGTTGCTGAAGCTCTAAATTTCAAAAAAAATTTAGTTATATCAAATAATATTGCAATAAAATCTTTTGTAGAGAGTTACGATAGCGGAATTCTATGCGATAACAACCCAGTTGCATTTGCGGATGCCATTTACAACGCTATGCAAATGGATACGCAAGAGCTTGATAAAAGATTAGAAACGGCAAAACAAAAATACGAAGCTGATTTACAAGATCTTGTTAAAAGATATTTTATCTAATTTTTATGAAAATAATATTTATAGGTCATCTAAAACATGTAACGACTAAGTCTTCTCAGTTTTTTTTAGATATTTTTTCCGACCATCAAATAGACAAGTTTTTTTTTGACGACAAGAATGCAAAGCAAGTAATTGACAAAATACAACCCGATAAGTATGATTTAGCAATCTGCTGGCAATACGATTTTATGGTTCCGTTTTTTCAATCTTACAACATACCAACCGTTGCGGTTCCTATGTATGACGGGTCTTTTGGACATAGGAAAGAGCATTGGATTAATATATCTAAGGCCAGACATGTAAATTTCTCTCAAACTTTGCACTTTAAATCATCTAACTTTGGTGCCGTGTCTTTATTTAATCAATATTATTTAAATCCAGATCTATTTTCTCAGGTTAGTTTTGATGGCAGCCTTAATGGATTTTTATGGCAAAGAAGACCAAAGGAAATTAACTATCTAAACTGCATGGATTATTTTAATAATTACAAGGTTTTAGACTCCTTAATTTTACATACTTACCCAGATTTTGAAGATGATAAAACGCTTTACATTCCATCTGATAATTTTTGTAAAGATAATAATATTACAATCCTACATGGTTATCAAGAGGACAAAAGTGTTATTGATAACCATTTACAAAAATCAAATATCTACTTTGCACCAAGAGTAACAGAGGGGATTGGAATGGGATTTCTTGAAGCTTTAACAAGAGGCATGTGCGTTGTAGCTTTAGACCAACCAACTCACAACGAATACATTGTTGATGGCATTAATGGCTTTTTAGCTGACAATAACACTAAGTGCATGAAGTTTGTAGATAATTTTTCAAAGAGAGCTAGAGAATGCGGCCTTAGGGCTAGAGAAAACTGTTTTATTGGCTATTCTAAATGGCTAAAAAGCATTCCCCAATTAAAAGATTTTGTATTAAGTACCCCTAAGTCAAACAAATATACTTCTGTATTACATCGTAATTTTACAAAAAAACTTGCAATATCTTTTTTTAAATACTCAAGGTATAAAAAATACTCTAGATTGTTAAGGATGTTAAATAGAATAGCAATCTAAAACATCTTCAAATACCACCCTACTCATCCTCCCCCTTCTCATCCGAGTTGTCTTTGATGCTTTGATTTAGTTGCTTGGCGGCTTTGAGCCCGATTTTTTTGACATCGTTTGCAAGCCCCGGGTTTTTAATAAACAAAGCGAATGTAAATCCGCCTATCATAAACATAGACAAAGCTCTAAACATAGCCCAAAAAACAAACCTCAGCAGTAAAAATTTTATCAACAAGTATTTGACACAAGGCTTAAAATACACTATAATAAAAGCGTATCAAGCAGAGTGTTATATGCTTTTTGATATATAATACAACTATAAATTGTATTATATTTTTAATACTTTGTAAAGTAATATTTTTTATAACTCCAAAATGCCACAATTTACCAAGGTAATAAATAACAAGCAATACACACTGGATATAAACGATGGCAGCATAGAGCTTTGCGTTGAAGGCAGCGGTCCAGATCTTCCATCCTACCTGTTTGACAATCCATTTACCGCCGAGAGTAATGCCGATAATGGCAAGGTGGTTCTTTATTCACACCAGCATCAAGGTAGCCACTGCGATGCTCTTGAAAAATACTACGCCAATGTTGTTAAAAGATTTCACCAGCATCACGGCGATGCTTTACAACCTAAGCCTATCAAAGATATTCACAGCGATGAGGAGAGTGATGTTTGCCTAAAGGAGCTTTCTGCCATTCGTAATTTTATACAAGAGGCAAAAGAGCAAATACTTAGCACGGAGCCGCTAAAACAATCTATTTTGCAAGACTTGATAGAGGCTTTGGCACAAAAATTGGAATCTTTGCATACATTATTTTATGGCAACAAAATGCAAAGTGGCATAATGAGCGACGATTATGATTTGGACATAGAAAAGCTTGAACCTGAGACTTTTGCCTTAGAAGCAAGCGACATATGGACCAGCAAAGAGAATAAAAATCAAAACCCAAAACAAAATGATTTTTACAATGAAAAGTTTGAAATAAATGTAGAAGCTTTTGAAAACCAACAAAATAACAGACTACAAGCCGATGAAAACAAGATACAGCAATCCATAGAAGGTTTAAATACATCACAAGGACCGCAACAAAAACAAGGACAAGGTCGTGAATAAAAACCAAAATTCAATTTAAAAATTTGCGATAATACTTCGGGTGGGTGGCAAGCCTTTACCCCTTTTGTTTAATATTAACAGCCTCATGCTGCAAATTTTTTACAAATAGCCAAAATGCCAAACTGCCAGCACTAATAAAGAGGTTACATTTAACTCATTAGAATTTACATGCTTTAACTAATCTATTGACTGCAAAATCCCAGGCGAGAGTAATTATCTATGGGTAATGTCTGCTATTCATTGGTTTTTTATGTATTGTTTTTTTATACAAGCTTGAGCTTTTAAACAGCAAGATCGCCTCCGTTGCAAAATCTATGTTTTTACCAAAGGAACGAGTGTTAAGCTACAATTTGAGTTAAAAGTTGCTCAATGCTGTATCTTTTGCGTACCTCATCGGTAAAAAGATGTAGAATTGCATTGATTGGTTTAATTTCAACAGCCACCCATCCGTCTGTTTTTGTGCCATCTGTGCTTGTTGGGTTTTGAATCTCGGGGTTTTTAAGTTCAATTTTTGCAAGCTTTACGGCATCCTGCGATACTGCCTCAACATGCCTAGCCGAAAGGCAGGTAGCAACAATAACAGATGAAAATGTATAACCTTGATTAACAGAGGTGTTAAAAACCTGTATGTCCTCGCATTTTGAATCGTCAAGAAGGTCCGTTAAGGCTTTTAAAAAGTTTTGCTCATCCATAAAAAATAACTAAAGTCTAATTGGCATAATAATAAATTTGTAGTCGTTTTTTTGCTGAGCTTTTTTCTTTTCATCCTTCTCGTCCTCTTTTAACTCAGGATAGCAAGGAACAACAAGACAAGGTTTTGAAGCCTCAGAAAACTTAAAATAACACTCATCGCTATCAAGGCTAGCTAAAGCCTCAGACACATAACTATAGTTGTAGGAAACGCTAAATTCATCGCTAAAATCAGACTCGCAGGATATGTCATATTTTGCCATACCAAGGCTGTCGGCATTTGCCTGAGCCGAGGATTTGATATTTTTGCTTGCAATAACAGTAAGTCTTGAGCCATTAGCTAAACTAAGCTTGACAACATTGTAATTTGAACCGCTGTAAATAGCTGATGCTGTGTCTATAGCTTTTTGCAATGCCTGCTTACTAACCTTTACAGATTTTGTAAGATTTGTAGGCACAACCCTTTGATACTGAGGAAACTCCCCCTCAATCAAGCTTGAAGATATAGTGCAGTTTTTAATTGAAAGTCTAATTTTTGTCTTGTTAATATTAATACTTACATCGTCCTCTTTTGCCATTGATAGTATGTCAACAACCTTGGCAATTGACCTTCTTGGTATAATAACTTGGTTATAACCAAGAGATGCAGGACACTGGATTGTTTCAATAGACAATCTGTGAGAGTCGGTTGATACCACATTAATTGAGGAATCTGTCGTGAAATCCAGTAAGATACCATTTATGTAAAATCTTGCCTCATCTGTGCAAACCGAAAACTTAACTCTATTTATTGCATTTAGCAGGCTACTTGCTTTAAGGTTAAAGCTCTCGCCGCTATCAATGTTTTTTTGTGATGGATATAGGTCAGCAGGGAGGCAGTCAAGCAAAAATTTTGACCTTTCACCCACTATCGCAAACATTTCTCTCTCGCCCGTTTTGATAAACTTGCAAGTGATTTTTTCACCATTGCCAATTTTTTTAACTATGTCAAAAAGTTTTAAAGCAGGCACTGTTGTAGCAAAATGCCTAGATACTTTAATTAAATCCGATGATTCAATTTTGTAGAAGCACGAGATATCAGTGTTTGTTGTTTCAAGATGTAAGCCTTGTTCGTTTAGTACAAATTTAATGTTTTGCAACACCGGGGAGAATGTCTTTGACCTCATAACAACTGAGGACACGAAGGACACAGCATCAATAAAAAGCTTACTTTCTACCTTAAACATAGATTACTAAACAATAATAAGATGTTATTTGCCGCAAAAACTACTTTTTTTGCAAAAGACTATTTTTTAAGCACACTATAAAATTATAGAATACTTTTTGCAATCAAGCAAGAAAAATAATTTTTTATTATCTCGTTTAATAACAAATCAATTTTGACATTAAGATTAAAGTAAAATATTTATATATTAATATTAAGATAAAAAACATATTTTAATATATATCTACACATCCAAAACAGACTCATTTTAGCTCCGCAAAGACAGCTAGATACATCGTTAAACAATAAAATTAAGTATTTTGTTTTTTACAAAAATTACTTTCTTAACATTGCCAGCATCTAATATTGCTTTAATGGAATTAATACTTGATGCAATTTTAACAACCTCTTCTTGTTCGCAGTCAATCTTTGCCTCAACAACGCCTTTTAGCTTGCCACCAATTTGCACCGCAATTTTTGCAACGCTCTTTGTTAGATAGTTATTATCAACATCGCTTAATAAACAGTCGCAAAGTAAGCCATAATCCTTGTTACCAAGGGAATTTTGCATAAAAACCCATAGTTCCTCACAAATGTGAGGGGCGATGGGGGATAGTAGCTTTAAAAGTTCCAAGCTTAGATAAACTCTTGAGTGATGATTTTTTGGCTCGGTCTCGTTAAGCTTATTAAAAAGCTCACGGCACTTAGCTATGCACTTGTTTAGCGTAATTGCGTTAAAAGCTTGATAGTAATCCTGCAGGATGTTATTGCAAAAAATTAAAGCATCTTTTTCAACAAGATTTTTGTCGTATCCAAACTCTTTAACGCTGCTACCCACCTCACTAACAAGGTTAAACACGCGGTGTAAAAACTTGTAGCAGGCACTTGCACCATCGTCCGTCCATTCTATATCCTTGTCCGGCGGGGAGTCCGATAGCACAAAGAGCCTTGCCGTATCCGCCCCGTATTTTTCAATGATAAACTCTGGGTCAACGATATTTTTTTTACTCTTGCTCATTTTTATACTATCACCTATTTCAACAAGCTCTGGCGGCAAAAGCTTTGCCTCAGTAGGCTCAAGCCATACCCCGCTTTGCTTGTGTTTAAATGTTTTGTGGCATATCATGCCTTGAGTGATTAGCTTTTCAAAAGGCTCGGTAATGTCAAGCTCACCAATTTTATGCAGGGCTTTTACAAAAAACCTAGCATAAAGCAGGTGCAGTATTGCATGCTCTATGCCGCCAATGTATTCTTTAACCGGTAAAAAGTTTTTTGCATCGTTTTTGTCAAAGGCTGCATCATCTTTTTGCGGATTTAAAAAGCGTAAAAAATACCAAGAGGACTCAAAAAATGTGTCAAAAGTATCAGTCTCCCTTGTTGCGTGCCCTGTGCATTTAGGGCATTTGCAGTGCTTCCACGACTGGTGGTTTGCAAGGGGCGAGCCTTGTGTTTTAAGGTCAATATCAAATGGCAGCTCCACTGGTAGGTTTTTAATATCCTCTGGTACCGTGCCGCAGGTAGGGCAGTGTATCATAGGTATGGGGCAGCCCCAGTATCTTTGCCTGCTAATACCCCAGTCCCGCAGTTTGTAGTTTGTAACTGCCTTGCCTTGGCCTTGCTGCTCTAGCAGATTTATAATTTTTACCTTTGCCTGATTGCTATCCAGCCCGTTAATCAAAGGGGAGTTTATAGCTGTGCCTAGCTCGGTAAAAGGCTTTTTTACAGGGATGTAAAACTCTGGGTTTAGGCGGCAAAAGGTTTCTCTAGTGAGTTCAAAATAAGCCTCCTGCCCATATTCAGTATTAACATAAATATCACTTTTTTTAACAAAGCCAAGCTTTACCAAAATTGCCTCGCTTACCTTGTGAGAGGAATCTATAACCGCACAGACTTCACTCTCGCCAAAGTTTGTAAAGCAGGCATTGCAAAGCATTTTAGCTACTTTTGTGCCATATCCCTTGCCCCACTTGTTTTTACTTAATATATAAGCAACCTCAAGTAAGGATTTATTAGTGTGCCTTTTGCCATCAAGATTGTAAAATCTGTAAATACCAGCCCTGCCGATTTTTTCATCGCCGGCTTTAATAATTAAATTGCATTTTTGCTCCGTGTTTTTTGCATAACTTGCTGGGTCTTTAACATAGCCGTCTAGGTATTTTATCACCTCTGGGTCGCAGTGCAATAAGCTTATAAAGTCAACATCATCAGCCTTCAGAGGGGCAAGGGATATGTCGCCAGACTTAACCGATATACCTTTTTGCAGGCTTGCAGTTTTTGCAGGGTCAAAAACAACCTCTTTTATTGGCAGATTGTATTTTGTTGCAAATTCAAAGTCTCTTTCGTCATGTGCTGGGCAGGCAAACAAAGCCCCAGTGCCGTAGTCCATAAGCACAAAGTTTGCAATATAGATAGGCAAATCTGGCAAATTTTCGCCAAGCTCATTAAGAGGGTTTTTTGCGTAAAGACCTGTGAAGATGCCTTGCTTTTCGGTTGTTTCAAGCTCTTGGGTGCTAGTTGTAGTGTTTTTTTGCGTCTCAATAAAGGCTTTTACATCCCCCACAAGCAATGGATAAAGCTTTGTAAGCAAGGGGTGAAACGCCGATAGAGCAACAAAACTAGCCCCGTACAAGGTGTCTGGCCTTGTAGTGTAAATTTTAAGCTCAGAGAGGCTTTGGTTAAATCCATCTTTTGTAAGCGTGTAAAGCGAGGCTGGATGCTGCCCGCCATCGGACTTTAATTTTTGCGAGCTGCTAAAACCGATAATTTTAAGGTTTTTAATTGATGCCAAGTTGCGGTCCGTAGCCTTAGCATAAAGCTCGTTTTTTGAGCCAAAATTAAGATTAATTCCGCCGTCAAAAAACATCTGCACAAGGGCAAGTGATATCTCTCTTGCATATTTTTTGCCCCAAAACTCCTGATGCAAGCAATAGCCAAGCTCGTTAAAATCGCCCTCAATATCAGCCTTTACAATGCTGCCAAACTTGCTAATACCTGCTCTGCCGGCAAATTTGCCACTTGATTTTTCAAACAAAACAAAGACCCTGTTTGACGGCTCTTTTAAAATATTTGCCATCTGTAGCTCAACCTCCGCTCTTGTTTTTGCAAGCCCGTTGCCCATGTTTTTTACAACCTCCGGGTTAGAGTGCAGTGCATACAAAAGCTCAAAATCATCTTTTGTTATAAGTCTTGCTACAAGGTTTTTTGTTTCAAACTCCACGGCACCAAAGGCATCGCTTTTTGTAATTTTGTAGATGTTAAAGCCACATTCCGCAATAGGCTTTAGCTTAAAATTAAGCTCGGCACCAGTGCTTTTGCCTATCCAGTTTTTTTGCATTGTTTTTACCTTCTCGGGCCATTTGTCAAGCAAATTTAAATCATTAAGGAGGTCTTCTGCAAAGTTTGAAACCTTTAAAAACCATTGCTTTAACTGCCTGCGTTCCACAAGCGCGCCGCTACGCCACCCCCGCCCGTCTATCACCTGCTCGTTAGCTAAAACTGTGTTGTCTACTGGGTCCCAGTTGACAAAGGACTCCTTTTGATAAGCCAGCCCAGCATTATAAAACTTGATAAACATTTCCTGCTCGTGCTTGTAGTAATCTGGCATGCAGGTTGCAATAAGCCTGTTCCAGTCGTAGCTAAAGCCAAGTTTTTTGATTGTTGCCGTCATGTCCTCAATGTTTTTTAGCGTCCATGTCTGGGGGTGAGAGTTTTGCTCTATTGCTGCGTTTTCGGCAGGCAAGCCAAAGGCGTCAAAACCCATGGGGTGCAAAACATCAAAGCCTTGCATCTTTTTAACCCTTGCAATAAAATCGCCTATTGCATAGTTACGCACATGCCCCATATGTATCTTGCCAGATGGATAAGGGAACATCTCAAGCACATAATAAGGTTTTTTTGCCTGCTTGTTGTTAAATTCAAAAGCTTTGTTGTTAAGCCAAAGCTCTTGCCATTTGGCTTCGATGCTCTTGTGATTATAAGTTTGGTTAGTCATAAATTGCAAGTTTTGCACATAAATATCTTATCTTTTTATTTTTTAATTTTAACTAGCAATAAATAATAAACAAGAAATTTTGCAAAAACATTTGACAAGTCAAAAAAAGATATTTATTACTGAAGTAGACTTTTATTGCTTTTGCATTCATTTTTTATTTATTACGACCACTATGAATTTTTTAAATCTTTTACAAAATATTTTAACTCTCGGCAATGATAGTAGTAAGGTTTGCACTTTTAACAATAATGATTTTGACAATAGTCAACAAGTAAAGGAGTGTTTTGAAAAAGATATATTCAAAAATACTAGCAATATTACCAATGATAACATTAAAAATGAAAATACAGAGAAACGACTTTCAAAAAACAAGGTATCGGAATATGCAAAAAAAGTGAATGATCAATGTCAAATAACAGTCACGCACAATCCAAAAGACAGCACTTATAAGGTTAAATGCTTTGGCGTAGAGCTAAGAGGCAAGGTAGACGATGGGGGCAAGCCCACAGGGACATGGACAGACGGATATAGAGAGTTTAAATATGTTAAGAACGATAAAGGGCCGAAGTTTCAAACCAAGCAAGATGAAAACGGGAGCAGAAAGCCTTGCGATGTTAAATTTACTGGGTTTAAAGAAGTAGAACCAAGTACATTTTTTGGTAAAATTACAAGATTTTTCACTAAACCTCTTTTTCTTGGTACTTTTACAAATCCAGAACCTCAAAGCAAAAATACTCGTGATTACAACAAAGGTACCCTTGTTTACTATACTGGCTTAGCTGCAAAATCATCAGACATTATTCAAGATAAAAATGGGGTGGTATCTTCGAAAAACGGAAGCCAAGAAGAATGTTATTGCATTATAGATCGTAATTTCAACAAAAGAATTAAATTAAAAAATCTACCAAATCAGCAAGATCAACAAAATATCCAAAAAAAACAGGGTGGGCCATCAATAGAAGAAACGAGAAAAAATAAAAGTGATGTAAAAATAACGATTGGCAAAACACAAGCTAACAACAATAATCAACCTAACAACCAGCCTCAGGATTTTTTAAATAGCAGTCTTCCTAGCATTGATAGCATCTCAACAAAAGCTAGCGATAACGACTCTGAACAAGGTAGAAATAACTACGATAATGAGGATTTTAATAAAAAATATGAAGAAGCTTTATATGGATTGTTCTACGACCCATTATATAAAGCTACAAACAACAATCGTCTATCTACTTATAACGAGCAAGCACAAAAGATGAGAGATATTTTTTACAGACCTGAAGAACAAGGTAACAAGCAAACAGTCCAATGGCAAACAAGGCAATAACATTGAATAATGTTAAAAATGTTTTGTTGACAAAAATATATAATCATATAAATATTATATTATTAATGTATCTTTGTTAATGTTATTTTGCTATGAAAGTCTTGTTAAAAAAATTCACTTTATCTTTGTTTTTACTGTGCTTTGTTGCTAATTTTGCTGTTGCATTGGAGCCTCAAAAAGCAGCTGATTTTGCCGAGGGCATAATTAAAATTGCATCACAAACCGCATCGGATAACTCAATATCAAAGGCAAAAAAAATTGCAAAATTAACAGATTTATTTAGTAGCACCTACGATATAAAAACAGCTGCAAAATTTAGCCTTGGCACAGAGTGGAGAAACATTAGCGAGGAACAAAGAGAAAGCTTTACCCAAGCCTACAAAACATATCTTGTTGCCGCACAAACTAACAATGTTGTCAGCTTTCTTTCGGGGTTTTTATCCTTTAAACAGGCTGATGTGTCGCAGATGAGCTCCTCCTCTGTATCTATAAAATTTAACATTACTTACAAAGCTCAGGACACTAAAATTAAAAACATATCCCTAGAGCTTGTGGTAAAAGATGGCAACGATGGAATGAAGGTTTTTGATGTTATATTTGAAGGTATTAGTCTTTTGCAGTCGCAAAGAAGCGAGTTTGCCAACATCATTGCAAACAAGGGCTTTGATGGCTTGCTAAAAGATCTTAAAAGCAAGAATAAAGCAAATGATGCAAAATAATTTGGTAAATTTATAGCTTTTTTGTGGCCCATGTTGCAAGGCTTTATTTGCCATCCGTCAATAAGCATTTGGTAAAGCTACCTTACGACAAAAACCTTGCCTTTGGCATTGATATTACAAGAGCTGACAACCCAGAGCAGTTTCACCACATTTGTAATGTTTTGCGTTTGCAAATTGACGACAATTTTATTAGCTTTAACGGCACCGAAAACTTAGACTTTGGCTTTGTAGTTACAGATATAAGCAAAAAATCTCTGCGTGCAAAACTTTGCTTTGTGAACGACAAAACCTTAAAAAGCCAAACCAGCCAAGGCTTAAATACAAAGCTAACATTATTGCTGTGTCTGTTAAAAAAAGAGCAATTAAGCGATGCAATACGCATGGCAACAGAGGTTGGGGCGGATAAGATTATTTTTGTAACGAGTCAAAACTCAAAGCAAAATGTAAAATTTTTCAACTACAACAGAGCCATGGATGTTGTAGTTGCCGCTGCGTGTCAGTGTCAAATATCTAAGTTGCCTATTTTAATTAACAAGCCAATATCAATTGAGTGCCTATTGCTTGACGATAAAAATATCAACACTCACTTGCCATTTAACATTATTTGTGCCAATGAAGCCCTAAGCGACCTAAATACACAAGGCAGCGATGCAGGCAAAGATTTCATGCTTGACACTCTTAAAACCTACATAAACAAAGCTGCAAACGACGGAAGAAATGAAATTGGTATCTTAATAGGGCCCGAAGGTGGCTTTGGCAAAGATGATATACTTGCAATCAGCCAGTCCACAAAAAATATTTTACAACTAAGCCTTGGTAACAATATTTTGCGTGCAAGCACCGCAAGCACAAGCCTTTTGTTTTTGTTAAAATTTTTACTACAAAACACTTAAGGCTCCGCTGTTATAGGGTTTTTAATTGTAAAACAAGATTTTGCGTCTTTTTAAGCAAGTTTATAACTTTACAGGCGGATAAATTGCAAAACCAAAATCCACATCTCTATTTAATTTGAAAGAGAGCTGAACTCCTTAATATACCCCCTTATTACCAAGGGATCATAATCGGCAAAGTTGCCGGAGTTAAACCTTTGAGTTGTAATATTTTTGCGACACCGCCAATAAGATACTATGTCCCTCTTGTCGTAGTTTATGATACCTGGGTATTTTAACAGGCAAAATTTATGGTCGTTTTTTTCAATAAGCTGCAAAAACTTGTCCCCTTCGGCATCTCTTTGCAAAGCGGTGTACCCATCGGTAATAAATTCATCCTCCTCACCATCTGCAGCACCATCTAAATCCGCAAAAGACTTGCTGCTAACAAAAATGCAACAAAGCAAAATGCTTGCAAAAACAGCTGGGCGATTAAATTTAAAATTTTTACCCTTAAATAAAATCATAATTAAGATATTAAAGTGTATTTTGTATTACCAGATACTAGGTTAGACAAAGGATTATCTTGCTTAATGCAAAAAACAGCTATCTTCATACCCCTGTCCCTAGCAAGGGACACGGCAGATGTGTCCATCACCTTTAAGTTTTTGTCAATAACCTGCTGATAAGATATATTATCAAAACGAATAGCATCCTTGTTTTTTTTGGGGTCGTCGCTATAAACGCCATCAACACTTGTGCCTTTTACAAGTAGCTCGCAGTTCATCTCCATGGCTCTTAGGGTTGCGGTTGTGTCCGTTGTAAAAAACGGATTGCCAGTGCCAGCTGCAAAAATAACAACCCTGCCCTTTTCAAGATGCCTTAAAGCTTTGCGTCTAATATAAGGCTCGCAAATTGAAGTAACAGGAATAGCTGACTGCACCCTTGCAGCAACCCCAATCTGCTCCAATATATTTTGCAACGCAACTGCGTTCATGATTGTAGCTAGCATACCAATATAGTCGGCAACTGTGCGGTCCATACCAGTTTTTTCGGCACTTGCTCCCCTATAAATATTACCCCCGCCAACAACCAAACAAACCTCAGTGCCAGCATCCTTAACTGCTTTTATATCTTGGCAAATTGCTTTCATTACATCAAAGTCATGTCCAAAACCTTGCTTACCCATTAAACATTCGCCCGATATTTTGTATAGAATTCTTTTTGCAGCTTTTACCATAAAGTAAGATTAAATTTTTTAGAGCATTTAATTGGTGCCCCTGGCCGGACTCGAACCAGCACGATATTGCTATCACCAGATTTTGAGTCTGACGCGTCTACCAATTTCACCACAGGGGCAGTTTTACAAAACACAAGGATTTTATAGGTAATTAATTTATTTTCAATCTTTTTTATTACTTATCTTGCAATATTTTAAAAAATAGCTTATAACATTTAAGATTATTAATTGTTCTATCATGCTATATAGTCTATTAAATACCTTGCTATTGCTTTGTTTTTTTGCATTTAGCGTACCATCTAAGGCAAACGCTCAAGAAGGTTACAGTCAGTACAAGCCTCAAAACTATCCGCAAAATTATCCACAAAACAAAATTTACACACCATACAATCAGCAACAATATCGTCAACAAGGATACAACATAAATAACTCAGCAAGATACGCAGGGGCTCAGCAGCAAAATTTAACAAGATACCAATCACAAAAACAACAGATATACAATACTCAAAAATTTAACACCGGTCAAAACAAAACTACTGGTCAATTTAGCAGATATGGTTATCAAAATTCCAACTATCAGCAACCTAGCAAAAACAATAAATATTTTGAAAAAGGCAAAATCAACAAAAGAGGCATACTTGACATTAGTATTGTGGGCGGCTACGCAATGCAAAAAGTATCATCAACCCCATCGTTGCAACTAAGCAACACTTTAAACGGCTGGCAGGCACTAGATACCTCTGGCAATAATATATCAGGTAAAACTCAATCTGTAAACCAACCCTTTGCTGGGATTCAGATAAAATTTTTACCATTTATGAGGTATGCCTTTCAATCACAAAAGAAATCATTTTCTTTTTTCAAGCCATTTTTGATGATTGATGCATACTTCACGCCGTCATACAACATAAACATCAAGGGCAGATACTACGGCATTACACCCTCACCAGCCACAACTTCAACTGCAACCAATTCCATTTTTGAGTCCCAAATTAAACTAAACCAAGGAACAGGGGTTTTTATTGGTGCCGGTGCCAAGCTAATTAACGAGTTTTACCTTTCGGGAAGTTATGATGTTTTAAATGGCAACACAAGGGCCGAAATTGGTAATAAGTTTTACTTTAAACAACTTTACGGACACGGTATAACAACATTTGTAGCAATGAACATGTCAAATATTACTTACAAACTTACGGCGCCAAATGTAAAAGCACTTGACTCCGAGCTAAAAATTAAATACACTTCATTACAAGCTGGTTTAGCTTTTGAACTGTATTAATTAATTTATAGCATTTAAGGATGGTTATACTGGGTATTGACCCCTCTCTTGCATCAAGTGGCTGGGCTATTTTGCAAAAAACCGGCGACAATTATAAATATTTAGCCTCTGGAACATTCACAACAAAGCCCAAGCAAGATACCCTTGACAGACTTAACACAATAAGAATAAATTTTGAAACACTCTTACAAACCCACAAGCCACAGGTAATTATTATTGAAGAAAACTACATAAGCATCAATCCGCAAGGCTCAATTAAGCTGGCTTTGGCAAGGGGGGTTATACTATCTGTTATGTTAAGCTACAAGAGCAATACCAAATTAGATGTTCTACTACACCAAACAACGCCAGCATTTGTTAAAAAGGCAATTACAGGCTCGGGTGCGGCGGATAAAACTCAGGTTGAAAAAATGATAAAAATAATCATACCGCAACTAAACAATGTCCCCGCCCTAACAAACGACGAAACAGATGCAATTGCCATAGCACTAGTGCCATTTACAGCGTCTTGAGTTACTTTACAACAACCAAAAGCTTACAGGATAACTTGGCGACAGCTACTCCGCCCAGCCAACATTACGCAGGAACTCCTTGTAAGTGCCGTCAAAACAAAATGTTTTACCACCGTCAAACACTATCAGCTTTGTTGCAATCTCATGCAAAAAGTATTCATCGTGAGTTACCATAACAACCGCACCCTGAAAAGCCTTTATTGCATCCATTAAAGCCTCGGAGGATTCTATATCAAAGTGGTTTGTTGGCTCGTCCAAAAAGAGCATATTTACAGGGGTTAGTAGAATTTTGCCAAGCATAACACGGGATTTTTCGCCCCCAGAAAGGACAGATATTTTTTTGTGTGCCTGCTCGGCAGGAAATAACATCTGTGCACATGTTTTACGCACCACAGTCTCGGTAAGCCCAGTGCCGGCAGTTGCCATCTCCTGTGCCACGGTTAGTTTTGGGTCAAGCCTTTCAACATTCATCTGCCCAAAGTAGCCATAGTGAATTTTAGGATTGAGCTTAATATCCCCCGTAAGCTGCTTAAGCTTACCAATAAGCACCTGCAAGAGGGTTGATTTACCATTACCATTTTTACCTATTATGCAAATTTTATCATCTTTTTTTACATCAAAGGTAAGGTCCTTCATAAGTATCTTGTCCTCTGTGTAGCCAAAGGAGAGGTTCTCTACTGTCATGGGGTCGCTGTTAGATATGTATTCTAGGTAGTTAAACCTAAAGTCAAGACTTTCAATTGCAGCAAGCTTTTCCATAGTTCCTTGTTTTTCAAGCATTTTAACACGGGATTGCACCCTGCTTGCCATACTTGCCTTTGAGCCAAAGCGTTTAATCCATTCCTCTGTTTCTTTGCGTTTTTTTTCAAGCCTTTCGCGGTTTTGCTCGTAAATTTGCTCCTCTAGGGCAATTTGCTCCTTTATTTTGCCTGTTTTGCCCTCAATTTTACGAAAGGTATTGCGGTGGATAAAAATTGTGTGAGTAATTACGCTATCCATAAACGCCCTATCGTGAGTAATTAATATAAGCTCTCCTTGCCACTTACGCAAAAACTCCCCAAGCCAGCGTATGGAGTAAATATCTAGGTAGTTAGTAGGCTCGTCAAGCAAGAGTAAATTTGGCTCCATCAAGAGTATCTTTGCAAGATTAATTTTAACCTGATAGCCGCCAGAGAGCTTCATTGGGTCTTCCAAAAATTGCTCCTCGGTAAAACCAAGCCCAAGGAGTATCTTTTCCCCCTTCCACGACTCATGCTCCCGCTCAAGCTCCAGCACGCTACAAACCTCCTCAAGCACGGTTTGGTGGCTAAAGTGAATATGCTGCTGCAAGTGCCCAATCGTGTAATAGTCCGGAATCTCAAGCTCGCCAAAATCCGGCTCCCTCTCCTTAAGTAAAAGCTTTAAAAAAGTACTCTTGCCGCTACCATTACGCCCAATAAGCCCAATCTTTTCACCGTAATTTATTACAAAATTGACATCTTCAAACAAAATTTTGCCGTTAAACTCAACACAAACATCCTTAGCGGTAATCATAAAAAAATATAGAAAGCACAAAAATTTAATATCTTATCTTAAAGCCGTTTTTTTAATATTCAAGTTTTTGATTTGCTGCACATTACCACAAAAAACTTTGAAACTAAATAAATATCAAAAAAATCTTGATATAATTTTTTTAAAGACTAAATTTGAATATAGGGTGCTTTTGCATTTTGCTATTTTTGTTATTAGGATATATTTTACCGGATATGCTAAAGTTGATTAAAGGATTTTTACTCAAAAGCTCAGTTACTATTGCAATCTGCGCTGTTGTTGCTCTTGTTTTGTTCTTTTCATTCAAGCCAATTTTGGCAAAAAATAACCTAACGCTTCAAAAATCCGTTAAGGATTTAGCCTTAAACCCAGAGTATCAAAAAGAGCTTACGATTAAGCAAAATGATGTTGTTGTTGGTAACATTAATGCACCTGTTACTCTTATTAGCTACGACTCATATTCCTGCTCGCATTGTGCCTATTTTTACAAAACAACGCTCAAGGATATTGACGAAAAATACATTAGATCCGGCATAGTTAGATTTGTGCACAGAGACTTCCCGACTGACAAAATTGGCATCGATGTTGCAAGACTTATGGAGTGCTATAAAAACGATTTTGCAAAGGGTGATAGCATAAAAGTTTTTGCTCTTACTAATGCACTTTATTCAACTCAACAAAAATGGCTTGGGGCGGATTATATTAATCTTGTGAGCTCTCAGCTTAAAATGGCTGGAATGAGCGATGGTGCCATTAAAGCCTGCCTTGCTGACGGCGGACAACAAAATGGCTATGTAAAAACAGCAGTTGATAATCTTAAAAAAACATCAAACATCTTAGGCATAGCTGGCACTCCAACAGTTTTTGTTAACGGCGTGCGTAACGAGGGCAAAAATAGCCCAGATGTATTGATGGCATTAATTGACGAGGCATACGAAAAACAAAATATTGACGAAGCAAACTCCGAGCCCGAAACCGCAGTTGCAGCCGATGTTGAATAGTAAAAATTGTTTATTTTAATTTAGATTAAAATGATAGATAAAATTATTGCCATAGCTAATCAAAAGGGGGGCGTTGCAAAAACAACAACCGCAATCAACATAGCAACCGCAATGGCAGCCATAGGCAAAAAAGCTCTAATTATTGACCTTGACCCCCAAGGCAATGCAACAACTGGCCTAGGTGTTGAAAAAACAAACGACGGCACAAACACAATATCCGAAGCATTACTTGGGGACGCCGACATCAACAAGATAATTCAAAAAACAGATGTTAAGGGCTTATTTATTGCCCCTGCTGACATAACTCTCTCGGCTGTTGAAATTGAAATTGACCGCACCGCCGATTATCACTTTATCCTTAAAAACACTCTTGAAAACATAGAGGAGCACTTTGACATCTGCTTTATAGACTGCCCTCCTTCCTTAGGATTTTTAACAGTCAACGCTTTAAGCGCTGCAAACTCCATCTTAATTCCTCTGCAATGCGAGTTTTACGCTCTTGAGGGGCTCTCGCACCTCTTGCAAACCCATTCCATGATTAGCCAAAACATCAACCCAGATTTAAAAATTGAAGGCATAGTTCTAACAATGTACGACAAACGCAACAAGCTAACCGAGCAAGTTGAGGAAGATGTGCGTAACTTTTTAGCAAGCTCAGTCTACAAAACTGTTATACCTCGTAATGTTAAACTATCCGAGGCACCCTCCCACGGCAAGCCGGTTTTAATTTACGATGTTAATTGCAGTGGCTCCCTTGCTTATATTGAACTTGCAAAGGAGATGCTTTCCAAAAATGTTTTAGCTGCTTAAATATGATTTTTGAGGACGAGCAACAAAAAATTGCAAACATTGCAAACAAAGAATTACTTGTTATGCAACAAGGAATCGCAAGTCTTAGTAATGCTATTGACGAAAATTTTTGCAAAATAATAAACATCCTCTCCAAAAGCAAGGGAAGGATTATTTTTTGCTCCGTGGGCAAAAGCTACTGGGTTAGTAAAAAAATATCTGCCACAATGGCATCCTTAGGTGTGCCAAGCTTTTGTGTTCATGCCGGCGAGGCGTCTCACGGCGACATGGGCATGATTACAGGCTGTGATAGCGTGATTTTTGTGTCAAATTCCGGCACAACAAAAGAGCTTTTACCTGTTGTTGATTATTGCAAAAAATTAGCAATCAAAACCTTTTGCATTACTAGCGTTGCCACCTCTTTTTTAGCACAAAACTGCGAATACAAAATCATCCTACCAAGCTTTAACGAATGCATGGAGCCCCTAAACCCGCCAACAACATCAACTCTTTTAACCCTTGCAATTGGCGATATTGCCGCAGTTTGCCTTGCCAAACTCAGGGGGTTTAATGCAACTGACTACTCAAGGCTACACCCAGGCGGTGCAATAGGGCTTGCAACAACTACTGCTGAGCGTTTTATTGCCGAAAGAAAATCTAAAAACCAAACAAGCTACGCAAATTGCAAAGTGCACGAAGCTTGCACCCTGCAACAAGGAATAGCGGCCCTCAACCATCACAATCTTGGCATAGTTATATGCACGGACGAGCAAAATAGGCTCAAGTCTTGCTTTAGTGATGGCGACCTCAAGCGTTTAGTTGCAACTGCAGCCGAAAAGGGCGATGATATCTCTGCCATGATGCAAATGCCATTGCAAAATTTTTGCAAACAAAACCCTTCCTCCCTTACATTAAACTCAAGCCTTTTAGATGTTGTAACAAAAATGAAAACCCTAAAAATATCCCATGTTATAATAACTGACGAAAATAACACATTTGTAGATATTATTGATAAAAAAGATGTTATCACTTGGTTATAAAAAAATTATCATATATTTAGCTGTTTTTTTAACATTGTGTATTGCGATATGCTTGCAATCTTGTGCAAACCGCAAAAGCTGCGAGGCAGAGGTCAGTATGTTAAATCGCAGAATTAAAATTCTTGTATCATTTTGTCGCAGGCCTAGCGGTAGCTAGTTAAGATATGAAGTTATTTATATTATTTGTTGTAAAATGCTTATTAAAAAACTTACACTTGTTGTTTTTACACTCCTTGTTTTGCAATCTTGTGCCAATAACAAGGCTCAGCAAGAACAACTTAAGATATTAAGCGAGAGGGTCAAAAAGCTTGAAGCCTCCAATAATTTATTGGTTAAAACCCTAAACGAACAAAAGGAAAGACTTAAAAATTACAAACTTGCAGAGCTAGATGAGCAAATTACCAAAAACTACATCCTAGACAAATACAACACCGAGATAGCAATTGATGGCAAAATACAAATAATGCCAAACACATATAGCGACTACGACATAGCGGTGCAAGCAATTTCTTTTAACCAAAGAGACAGAGCAATTGACATACTATTTAACCTTCGCAAAGACCTTGAGGTAAAGATTGAGTCTGAAAAAACAAAATATAACAACAAAGATCAAAAAAATGATGATAATAAAAATGAAGAATCTACAAAAACGCTAATCTACCTAAGCGAGTTAAAATACGAAACTAATTACCTAATTGCATATTTAAGCTACATTGCTAAGGACTTTAAAACCGCGGTAAAATATTTTATGGAAAATTACAATTACGAGGAGCAAAATACTTGGTTTAAGCAAAAAAAATCTAAATTTATAGCAAACTCTCTTGGTCTTGCTTATAGTTTTTACAATATAGGTAGGTTTGACAAATACTGCCAAACAATTGATGCGTCAAAAATAAATGACAAATCCTTTGTTGAAAATCAAAAACTATACGATGCCTTACAAGTTAATCTTGCAATTACCAAATCTTGCAAAAAAGAAGAATCAAAACAATCAGTTGTGCAGTAAAATGCCATGGATACAGCCAGCATTATACAAAACCAAGTGATAACTCTATGTTTCCTTATGCTACTTACAATTCTGGCAATGCAAATTGGACACTTAAAAGATAGGTAAAAAAAATAAAAAAAAATCTTAACAAATTGCTTTTTTTGTATTACAATATAAGATGTAGGTTGTTTGCCTTAATTTGTTTTTATTATTTTTTTGTTTAAAGGTGCAGGATAACAAGGATGTGGTTCTTTTAATTGGCGATAAATCAATTAATCTGGAGGTTAAAAAAGCAAGCTTGGGTAATGCTTGTATCGATGTTTCAAACCTCCTAAAAAATGGATATTTTACTTTAGATGCTGGCTTTGTGTCCACCGCAGCCTGCGAGTCCAAAATTACATACATTGACGGCGACGAAGGCATATTGCTTTACAGAGGCTACCCTATAGAGCAAGTGTCGCAAAAATTAAGCTTTACCCAAACTTTTTACTTACTGATGTTTGGCGATGCACCAAGCGAGGCAAAGACTAAGGAGTTTGACGAAAAGCTTGTGTCCCATATGCAAATTCCTTCAAGCGTTTACGATGTAATCAAGTCCTTTGACAAAAGCTCACACCCTATGTCAATAGTGATGGCGGCAATTGCAAATCTATCTGCCTTTTTACATACGGAGTTTAATCCCTCCAACAAGGAGTCCATTTTAGACCAATGCCTTAAAAGCGTTGCACAGGTTACTTTAATTGGTGCAAATGTTAACAGATACATCAACGGGCTTGAGTTTTTGGAGGCCGATGCTAGTTTAAATTTTATTCAAAACTTTGTGCATATCATGTTCTCGCAGAGTAAAAGCTATAAAGCAAATCCGGTACTTGAAAGCGCCTTTGATAAAATTCTAATCCTTCACGCGGACCACGAGCAAAATGCCTCAACATCCACCGTGCGTCTTGTAGGTTCTACCGAGGCTAATATTTATGCCTCCATCACAGCTGGCTTTGCGGCACTTTGGGGGCATCTGCACGGCGGTGCAAACGAGGCAGTTATCAACATGCTTGAGGCAATAGAAACGCCGCAAAACATACCATCTTTTATTGACAAAGCAAAGGACAAAAACAGCGGGTTTAGACTTATGGGCTTTGGGCACAGAGTCTACAAAAACTACGACCCTAGGGCTGCGGTTTTAAAATCGTCCTGCGACGATGTGCTTAAAACCATGCCATCTGCAGATGTATCAAATGCTCTTGAAATTGCAAAACAACTGGAGGCAATCGCACTCTCGGATGAGTATTTTGTATCTCGCAAGCTATTTCCAAATGTTGATTTCTACTCTGGCATTATTTACAAGGCATGCGGCATTAAAAGCTCGTTTTTTACCGTGCTTTTTGGTGTTGCCAGAACCGCAGGCTGGGTGTCTCAATTATTTGAAATGCTAAGCGACCCAAATCGCAAAATTTCAAGACCAAGACAACTTTACAGGGGGCAAAAAATGCGTGATTTAGATTAATGAAATTGATTTATTTGTAGAGATATGCAAGGTAGAGTTGTTATTTTTGGTGGTTCTGGCTTTATTGGTAGAAAGCTAACCACTTTATTGCTTAACAACAACTTTGTGGTAACCGTTGTTTGTAGTAATTTAAAAAAGGCATTTAAAACGCTGCCAAAACATTCAAACCTTTGCGTGCAAAAGGTAGATTTATTTTGCAAAGACGATTTAACAAAAGTTATTGCAGACCAAGATATTATAATAAATCTTATTGGCAAGTTGCACGAGGTGCAAAAAGATGATTTTGTTAGGTTTCATACCTATTTTGCAAGCCTGCTTGCAAGCCTTGTTACAAACGACAAAAAACTAATACACATATCAGCTCTTGGCACGGAGCAAGCAGCTGCAACATCAAAATATGCAAAAACAAAACTTGATGGCGAGGCTGCGGTTTGCAATCTATCGCAAAATTATGTAATTATAAGACCAAGCCTTGTTTTTGGCAAAGGAGATGGTTTTTTTAACCTTTTTAGCAAGATGTCACAATTTTCACCTTTTTTACCTTTAATAGGCGGGGGCAAAACTAATTTTGCACCTGTGTTTATAGAGGACTTAGCTATGGCAATTCTTGCAATTATAAACAACTGGCAAAGTTACAAAAACACAATAATTCAAGCAGCAGGACCTCAAAAGGCAAGCTTTAAGTCAATACTACAATTTATACTGCAATCCAAAGGGCGTAAAAGAGCTTTAATTACCCTTCCATTTGCAATAGCAAATCTGCAAGCAAAATTGCTTAACCTGTTTAACATTAAAATTATCACCCCTGACCAAGTGGAGCTTTTAAAATACAATAATCTGCCAAGCGATAAATATCTTAATATAGATTGTTTAATCAAAAATCCGGCAAACTTTAAAGCCTTACCATGTTTTTTTTAGCATTAACAATAAAGCTACTTTATAAATAATATTGGATAATTAATTATTTAAGGGCTTAAATTTAACAAAAGCTGCATCTTTTAACAAGTTTTACAAAACCAAGTTACACCCCGCTTGAGCCAAAGCCGCCCTGCCCCCTTGCGGTTTGGTCGTGAGCTTGAGTCTCGTTAAAATTGCATTTAAAATATTGGCACAAAACCATCTGGGCGATTCTCATGCCAGGTTCAACAATAAAATCCGATTCGCCAAAATTTGCTAAAATCACCTTAATTTCGCCGCGATAGTCACTGTCTATTGTACCCGGGGAGTTTAAAACAAAGATTTGATTTTTTAAAGCAAGACCAGAGCGAGACCTTATTTGCACCTCATAGCCACTAGGTATGGCAATTGATATACCGCTTGGCACAAGGGCTATGCCTCCTGCTTTAACAATGATGTTTGTGGACGATGCCGAGCACAAATCCGCCCCGGCACTATGCTCTGTTGCATAAAGAGGGGTTTTTGCACTTGGGTCAAGCTTTTTAACCAAAACATCAAGGGTTTTTACTTCGCTCATAACTATCCTATTTTATAAATGCGTTTGCTTAGATTAATCTTTTTTTTAGTGATAAGTCTTAGGGATTTTGCAATTACATCCGCCGCCTCAATATTTGTAAAATACGGAACTCTTTTTGACACAGCTGACCTGCGGATTGAAAAGCTGTCGCTAATGGACTTAAGCCCGTAGGTTGTGTTAATTACAAGGTCAATCTGCCCTGCGTTTATCATTTTAACGATATTCTCCTCGCTTTCGGCAACTTTGTGAACATTGTTAACCTTTATTTTATTTGCACGCAAAAAGTCCGCAGTGCCAGTGGTTGCAAAAATGTTAAAACCAGAACTTACAAGATTATTAACAATTGCCACAAGCCCTGCGTTTTTATCCAAGGAGCTAACCGAAATAAAGGCATTACCCTCAGTTTTAAACTTTTGACGGGTTGCAACAATTGCCTTAGCATATGCAATAAAAAAGTTTTTGTCTGTGCCCATTACCTCACCGGTGGACTTCATCTCTGGTCCCAAGAGGATTTCACTTGTAAGCATTTTTTCAAATGAAAACACAGCCTCCTTAACCGCAAAAAGCTTAGGATTTTTTACCTTGTAGATATATCTACCTTTAAATACCTTAAATTTTGCAATTTTTTTGTAGGACTTAAATTCAGTTGCATCAGTCAAACTTTTGCCGCCCAAAACCTCAGTTGCAATCTTTGCAATGGCAATACCGCAAGCCTTTGCGGTAAATGGCACAGTGCGTGAGGCTCTAGGATTGACCTCAATAACAAAAATTTCATCTTCCTTTATTGCAAGCTGCAGGTTCATAAAACCCACAACCTCAAGCTTGTCGGCAAGGCGGGTTGCAATTTGATATATCTCCTTAATCTTATTTTTTGCAATACTATAGGTGGGCAGGCTGCAAGCCGAGTCGCCAGAATGCACGCCAGCATACTCAATATGCTCCAAAAGCCCGCAAATTAGCACATTACCCTTAGCGTCCCTTATAAGGTCAAGGTCGCATTCCTTTGCACTGCGTATAAATGTGTCAAGCAGGACATTTTCCACCCTGCCTTCAAAGTTAATGTATTCGTCAAATTCCTCCTTGCTTTGAATCACCTTCATCCCCCTGCCGCCAAGCACAGAGGAGGGTCTGATAATAAAGCTATAGCTAAGCTCCTGTGCCTTTTGCAAAAGCTCGTTAAAAGTTTTACAATAATAGTTTTTTGGGCGTTTAATGTTAAGCTCGCTGCAGATTGCTTCAAAGTAGCCTCTGTCGTCTGCATTTTTAATTTGCACTGGGTCAGTGCCGTACACCGGTATAGCATATGTTTTAAAGTCGCCGCAAAGTTTTAGCGGAGTTTGCCCGCCAAACTGCACCACAACCCCAATGTAATTACGCAAAAAGGCTTCAAGCTCGTCCCTGTTTGCAATTTTCACCTCGGCACCCTTAAACTTGCCGTTATAGGTAAAGTTGTTTTGCAACGCCTGATTATAAAGGCTTGCAAGCTCGGCGCCCATTTCGTTTTCAATCACGGCCTGTACATATTCAAAGATTAGGGGCTCAAAGTATAAGCGGTCCGATGTATCATAATCTGTTGAGACTGTCTCGGGGTTGCAGTTAATCATTACGGACTCAAAGCCAAGATCCTTAGAGGCAAAGGCGGCATGTACACATGAGTAGTCAAACTCAATGCCCTGCCCTATTCTGTTTGGGCCCGAGCCTATAATGACAATCTTTTTTTTATCACTAACATCGCTTGCGTCGCTGGCTGGTGGCAGACTTACAATTGTGCCGTCCTCGTTTAGCTTGTAGTTATCGGCCTCAAAGCTTGAATAAAAATAGGAGGCATATGAGGTGAACTCCGCCGAGCAGGTGTCTATCCTTTTAAAAACTGGTTTAATGCCAAGCTGCTTGCGATACTCGCCAAGCAAATGCCTGCCGTTTGGGTCGGCTGGTATGTTTAAGTACTCCCTAATTGCAGCGTCCCTAAAGCCAAGTTGCTTTAGATGCAAAAGCTCCTGCTTGCTTATTAAATCTGCAAGGTTAGTAATTTTACCCTCTGGGTTGCGAGCTTTAAGCGACATGCGATGCAAAACTATATTTTTAAGCCTTTCAACAAACCACTTGTCATAGCCGCTAAGAGTGCAAATTTCAGTGGTGTCAAGCCCAGCCTCAATGGCACGCATTATAGCAACACACCTATCTGGTATTCTTTTTTGCAGAATTTTTCTAAACTCGTCGGCACCGAGTCCGTCAAAATTACTATCAACGCCCTCAAGGGAGTTTAATGCCTTCAAAAAAGCCTCTTCAAAGCTGCGACCTATAGCCATGGACTCGCCGATTGACTGCATCTGCGTGCCAAGCTCAGCATCCTTTACGCCAAATTTTTTAAATGCAAACTTTGGCATTTTAACAACAACATAGTCAATTGTTGGCTCAAAGGAGGCAGGAAAGATTTTTTGTCTCAGATCCTTGTTTGTTATTATGTCGTGCGGGGTGGCAAAGGCAAAGCTTATTGCCTTTTTGTTTTTAATTTTTTTAGCAATGTCCTGTTTTGACATACCCTGTGCCTTAAGCTCGTACACCGCCTTATATTCATCCAAAGTAACATCTTGCGGCAGTGCAAAGGCTAGGTCGTTACGCAGCTCGTCCAAAGTATAGCCAATTGCAAGCTTACTTGCAATTTTAGCTATCGGGAAGCCCGTTGCCTTGCTAGCAAGAGCAGATGACCTGCTAACTCTAGGATTCATCTCAATAACAAGCATCTCGCCGTTTTGCGGATTAACGGCAAATTGCACATTGCTACCCCCTGTTTCAACCCCAACTTCACGCAGGATTGCAATTGAGGCGTCACGCATTTTTTGATACTCTTTGTCAGTAAGAGTAAGGGCTGGAGCCACGGTTACCGAGTCGCCGGTGTGGGTGCCCATAGGGTCAAGATTTTCAATGGAACAAACAATGATGCAGTTGTCGTTTTTATCCCTTACAACCTCCATTTCAAACTCCTTCCACCCTATAATGGACTGGTCAACCAGCACCTGAGTAATGGGGCTAGCATCAAGGCCAGAAGTAATGATAGATTTATACTCCTCAAGACTGTTAGCAACGCCGCCGCCTGTGCCGCCAAGAGTAAGAGCAGGCCTTATAATCGCCGGCAAGCCCACGGACTCAAGCCCGTGCAAGGCTTCCTCAAGACTTGTTGCAATAAAGCTTTTTGGGCAGGCAAGACCGATTTTTTCCATAGCCTCCTTAAAGAGCTTTCTGTCCTCAGCTTTTTTAATTGCCTCAACCGATGCACCAATAAGCTTAACCTTGTATTTGTCAAGAATACCCTTTGCGTGCAGGTCAAGTGCTGCGTTTAAAGCCGTCTGTCCACCAAGGGTTGGTAAAATGGCATCCGGCTTTTCTTTGATAATTATGCTTTCAATAAACTCTGGGGTGATAGGCTCAATATACACAGCATCCGCAAGGTTTGGGTCAGTCATTATAGTTGCCGGGTTGGAGTTTATAAGCACCACTCCGTATCCTTCCTCCTTTAAGGCTTTAATGCCTTGGGTGCCCGAGTAGTCAAACTCGCAGGCCTGCCCAATAACAATTGGCCCCGCCCCAATAACAAGAATTTTTTTTATATCGGTTCTCTTAGGCATATCACTATCACACTACTTAATACAGATTATAAAAATATTATGCTTAACTAAACACTTTAAAGTATTATTTATTATTGTCTAATGTTTTTTCAAAAAACATTAAAAAGCAAGATTACTGATTGGCATTGGTATTAGCGTTTTGCTGCTGGGGTTGCCCCTGAGGTTTAGCGCGTTTAGGTGTGTAAGGTTTTTGCTTTGGTATTGGTATTGGTTTTTGAATTTTTCTGGTAAAAAAGCTGTCCTTAAAGTATCTAATTTTTTTGCATCTTATTGGCGGCGATGCCTCTATCAAAATAATTTGGTCTGTTTTAGGGAGCCCGATAACCTCCTGCGGCAAAAGCAGTGCCCTTTGTGCGTGGGACATATGCACGGACCTACTACCGGGGTTTAGGTCTAAAAACTTTGGCTTGTTCATGGACTCCGAAACGGCGGTTTTGTTACCGATAAGCTCGGAGATTAGCCTTGCGGTTTCAACATTGTTCGCGGCAAAGGTAATACGATAGGTTGAGTTTGACAAAAACGAGTTCATACCAGAGTCCTCGTAAGTACCCTTAAGCTGCTGAGTGTCCTGAACGATTAAAAACAGCTTAACATGATAACCACGAAAGTAAGCAATACCAGCCAAAAACTGCTCCAGCTTGCCCACCGTCGGGAACTCGTCCATCATAAACATAACACCATATGGCTCGTCCTTTTGCGGAATTTTTGATGCCAAAAAGGCGGTTGCCTGCTGGTAAAACATTGACATAAGCGGCTTAAGCCTTTCAATGTTATCAGGGGTTAAACCAACATAAACTGTTGTAAGGTCCTTTTTAAACTGCCTGATGTCAAAGTCGCTTCGGGATGTTGTTTTGTCAATCAAGGGGTTAGCCCAAAGCTCAAGCCCAGAGTTTGCCGTTGATATAACACCCGAGCGTTCCTTCTCGGCTTTTTGCAAAAAGGCAGAAATATTCATGTATCCCACTGGGTGAATTTTATCCCCCAAGGTATCAAGCCCTATGGCAAGAGTTTGGGCAACATCGTCGCTTCGCAGGGTTCTTACAACCTCGCCAAAGGTTGTGGGCTTTGTTTCGTCTGCAATTAAGTAAAGCACCACTCCTACGGTCATGCTTCGTGCCTCATTTTCCCAAAATTCCTGCTTTGGCATTACAATTTTGATAATTTTTTGAACATCGTCCACCATCTTGCCCGACTGCGTAGCTATCCAGTCCAAAGGGTTGTAGCAATGGGAAAATCCTTCAGGGTCAGCAGGTGCCCATGTATAGCATTTTTGCTTCAACACATTAAATCTATATCCACTTGTTAGCTCGTAGTTTTCAAGCTTGATGTCGTGAACCAAAACGCTCTCCTTCCAAAACAAAAGGTTTGGTATTACAAAACCCACCCCCTTACCAGACCCAGTAGGAGCAAAGAGCAATACATGCTGATAATCCTTTGCAATAAAGTACTTGGACGGCTTATATTCCCCCAAAAGCATACCATCGTTTGCAAAAAGACCAATTTTTTTAATCTCCGAATATGTCGCCCAGTGAGCACTACCATGTAAGGACTCGCCTGGTTTGTATGGCACAAACTCCTTAATTGCCTGCCATTTGTGCTTTATATAAAGCAGCAAAACGCATAAAGGAGCAATGCTGACCGCGAATAATTTTATAACGAAGTAATTATGATATGTGTAAGTTATTGACGCCTTATATTTAAACCAAAACATCCAGTAAAACAAAACCCTTTCACTTATCATTTTAAAGTAAAACTTTGGCTCGTAATGCAAAATGCTTAACGCCCTACCTGGCGACTCCACAAGAGCAATCAAGCTAAGGGAATTAACAAAAGCAAATGCAGTAAGTATTGAGCCGTAAAATAGAGTAAGTATTACTAGGTTTTTAAAGTATCTTAAAACCTTATCGTCTTCCGGCGCGCCCCCTGCCATAGCAATAACAAAATTACACTCTGCCTTAAATAGCAAAAATCAAAAAAATCTTATTCTAGTTTTTTGTAAAATCAACACATTTTTTAAAATTATGGTAAATAAAAAGCTAACATTTATGTAATTGCAAGTTTTACTTGTTAATAATTTTTTATGCAATACACTTGTAAAGATTAAATATATTAAAATTGTATATTGTTTTTATGGCTACAATCATTAAGGGCAGCAAGCAGGATTACGAGCTAACCATAGGGCTTGAGGTACATGCGCAGGTTGCCTCGCAAACAAAATTATTTTCCCCCGCGCCAGTTATGCCACTGGCAGAGCAAAATACTTGCGTTGACTTTATTGACGCAGGCATGCCCGGCATGCTACCCTTGCTTAACTTTTTTTGCATAGAGCAGGCGGTTAAAACAGGGCTGGCAATTAATGCAGAGATAAACAAGCTATCGCACTTTGACCGCAAGCATTATTTTTACCCCGACCTGCCGCAGGGCTATCAAATTACCCAGTTTTACGAGCCGATTGTTAAAAATGGCTATCTTGAGATTACTCTTGAGGATACTTCAAAAAAAAAGATCCGCATAAAGCAAATACACTTAGAGCAGGATGCTGGCAAGCTGATTCACGACAAAAAAGCAGGCAAAACGCTAATAGACCTAAACCGTGCAGGTGTGGCACTTATGGAGATAGTCTCGGAGCCTGACATTAAAAGCATCCACGAGGCAAATGAATATGTAAAAACCCTAAGGGCGATACTGCGAGAAGTTGGTTCTAGCGATGCAGACATGGAAAAAGGCAACTTTAGATGCGATGTTAATATATCCATCGCCCCTATTGGCAGCAATATTTTAGGCACAAGATGCGAGATTAAAAACCTAAACTCTTTTAAGTCTATAACTAGAGCAATTGAGTACGAAATTGAAAGGCACCTTGACATAATTGAATCCGGTGGCAAGGTAAGGCAGCAAACGAGATTGTTTGACCAAAACACTGGCGAGACAAGAGCCCTGAGGGACAAGGAGGACTCCGATGACTACAGATACTGCCCCGACCCAGACATCTTGCCCGTGCCTTTAACGGATGAGTTTATTGACTCCTTACGCAAATCCGTGCCGGAGCTGCCTGCAGCAAGGGCGGCTAGATATGTTGCAAGCCATGCCATTACGCAAAAGGAGGCGGATACAATAGCTTTTGACAAAGACCTTCACGAGTTTTTTGAAGCTGGGCTTAAAATTTGCCCCGATGCAAAAATACTTTGCAGCTGGCTTACAAGCGAGCTTTTGGGTCGTCTTAACAAGCTTGAACTTGATATTACAACCTGCAAGGTAAGCTCTGCAAACCTTGCCTGCCTTACTAACAGAATTATTGACGGCACAATATCCGGCAAAATTGCCAAGGATATACTTGACGACATGCTGCAAAGCGGCAAAACGCCAGATGAAATCATAGAGCAAAAAGGCTTAAAGCAAGTGAGCGACGAGGGTGCAATTGCCGCAGTTGTAAAACAGGTGCTTGATGCAAATCCAGACAAATTAGCTGAATACAAAGCCGGCAAGGACAAGCTCTTTGGCTTTTTTGTGGGCGAGTGCATGAAGCTTAGCAAGGGCAAGGCAAATCCAGCGCTTCTTAACAACATTTTAAAAGATGCAATGAAATAACTATGATAAAAATATTACTTACATGCCTTACAATGCTTGCCTCACTCAATGCTTTTGCAATCTGTAACGCTGACTACCCAGAAGAATTTATTGTGGACTATACAATTGCCTGCGTGCAGGACAAAAAACACATTAGAGCCGATAAACTTGATAAATACTGTATGTGCCTGATAAGGGGCATACAAAGAGATATTCCTTACGCAAAATTTATGAGCCTTTCGGATGAGGGAATTTTAATGTTGCCAGAATATCAACAAATAAGAGGGAAATGCGAAAAAGAATACGCTAAAGCCACAAGTAAGACAATACCTCGTGGGCAAGATTTATAGATAAAACCATGTCTCAAATGCCACTCCTGCACAATCCGGTTATGCTTGCGGATGTTTTGCATTTTGCAGGTATTAAACAGGCGGAGCACCTTGATGCAAAAACCTTTAGCGGCAAAGATTACAACAAAAACTCGCAGATAGCAGATGCAACCTTTGGCTTTGGCGGCTACAGCCGTGCATTAATCAGCAGCTTTGATGGCAAACTTACATCTTTTGACAGAGACCCCTCAGTTGCTCCTTACGCAAATGAGCTTAAAAGCAGCCACGGGGAGCGTTTTGATTTTGTAAATGAAAAATTTTCATCAATGGGCGGGGTTTTAAAACCAAACAGCTGCGACTTAATAGTTGCTGACTTTGGCATATCATCAATGCAGGTGGATGATGCCGATAGGGGATTTTCTTTTATGCAAGACGCTCCCCTTGACATGCGAATGAATAAAAACGACAAAATCAGTGCCTTTGAAGTAATTAACGAGCTTAGCGAAAAAGAACTTGCAGACATTATTTTTAACTACGGGGAGGAGAGGCTTGCTAAAAAAATTGCCTATAATATAGTTCATAACCGCAGGCTAAGCCCAATCAAAACAACAAAGCAACTTGCAGACATAGCCTTTAAATGCTACGGCAAGATGGCTTATAGCCTTAAAATACACCCAGCAACACGCACCTTTCAGGCAATTCGCATTTATGTCAACAAAGAGCTTGACGAAATTGAAAGCCTGCTAAGCCAAACCCTTTCTCTGCTTAAACCGGGGGGGAGGTTTGTTTGCGTTAGCTTTCACTCCCTTGAGGATATAATTGTTAAGCAGTTTGTAAAAAACAACTGCAAAAAGGTTAAGGTCAACAAGTATCAGCAATTTTCACTACTACAAAAAGATGAGCAGGATGAATTTACTAACAAAATCATAGACCTCTCACTTGGCGCCGTGGAAGTTAGCAAAGAGGAGGCAAAACTCAACCCAAGGTCAAGATCCGCTAAACTTAGGGCGTTTGAAAAAATTTAAACCACCTCCATCAAATCCTTCTTTAAAAGCTTTTTTTTGCAGGCTTTAAATAAATATTACTAGCTTTAAGCTTTTACACAAAGCTCTATTATGCCATTTTCAATTTAATATTAAGCTTACACATCGTCCAAAATAGAAAGACAGGAAGGAGTGAATATTTTTTATAAAACGCCCTAAAATGGCAAGAAGTTTTAAGATTTACCTTTTGGTAAATGGTACGACCTTAGTAAAAACGACCAAAGACAAAAGACTAAATACAAAAGAGGACAATTTGGTAAAAAATCTTGTAACAGAGTTTGTGGCAGGGGCGACAGGACTCGAACCTGCAACCAACGGTTTTGGAGACCGCTACTCTACCAATTGAGCCACGCCCCTATCTATAAACCATTGGTAAGTTTAATAAAATGGTAGCAGGAGAGGGACTTGAACCCCCGACCCAAGGAGTATGATTCCTCTGCTCTACCAACTGAGCTATCCTGCCGGGTGCATTTTAAGTTTTTAAAACTGGGTTAAACTAAACCCACAACTTCAATACAATCAAAGTTTATAACGCATATCATTTAGTGTCAAGTAAATGTAAAAAAAACTTTATCAAAAACCTTTTTTATGCACAATCAGCAAAGATAATAAATGGACATTAACATTGGCAATGTTTTTTAAGTTTATAAAAAAATGTTAGATGGTTACGCTATCTTGCTTTAAAAAAGCATGGCGTTGTAAATCCAATTTGGGATTTTTGGCACCCTATCATCTGCCTAAGGAAGGACGAGGTAGAGGCGAGGTAGAGGCATGTTTTGCAAGGCAGCTAGCCAAGATTTTAGAAGAGTTTTTAGTTTGATGATTACTAAATTTACCTACTCTTTATAGATATTAACTAATGCTGGCTACCTTCGTTGTTAAAGCTTGCAACATTTGTTAAGTCTTTTTGTTTTGAATGGTTCATCTTAAAGCTAACTAGGGTAATTTTTACGCCATCTTTTTGAACTATTTTAAACTCCGCACCGTCAATTAAAAAAACATCGCCCTCATCAGGAATCTTTTGACAATGCTCAATAATCATACCGGCAAGACTTGAATAATCGTCGCTAGGAAAGTTAAGTCCAAACTCTTTGTTAAAGTCCCTAATCTGATAGTCTCCACGAATAACAAAACTACCATCCTCCATCTCGCTAAAGTCTTGAGGTTTGTGAGTATCGTATTCATCCTCAATATTACCAACAATCTCCTCTATAATGTCCTCAAGAGTAAGTATGCCTATCATCTCACCGTATTCATTAACAACGATAGCAAGGTGATTGCGGGTTTTTTTAAATTCAAACAACTGCCTTTTAAGATTTGTGTTGTGGGATATAAAAACCGGCTTAAACAAAATTTGCTCTATGTGCTGCGGAGTAATATCTTTGCTTTGCCTTATGAGAGACACAAGGGTTTTAACATGCAATATCCCTATGATTTCGTCCTGCACACCGCGATAAACCGGTATACGGCTATGCTTACACTGCAGTATAAAAGATATAATATTCTCAGCCGAGTCTTCAATGTTAAACATTTTGACATTTTTCTTTGGAGTCATTATACTCTCCGCCTCTGTTTTACTAAGATCCAGCACACCATCTAACATATCCCTGTCGTTTTTAACAACCGAGCCATTATCGTGCAAAAAACTTATCTCACTCTTGAGTATTTCATAGACAGATATAACAGGCTTTTTATCCAGAGGAAAAATTTTAAAAATTAAACCATTAAAACTTTTTATACAAAACAAAATAGGTGAAAAGATTTTTTGTATAACAACAAAATAAGGAGCCAAAAACATAGAAAGTGCATCAGCATAGCTAATAGCGAATGTTTTAGGGAGTATTTCGCAAAAAAGTATAACAACACAAATTGTAATTGCAGTTACAACCTCCAAGGCATATGGCATACCCGGATAATAAGTAATTGCAAAATATGTTGCAAAAGATGATATCACTATATTGACAATATTATTTGCAATAAGAGTTGTTGAAACCACATCCTCTTTTTTTTGCAAAAGCTTCATTAAGTTTTGATAGCGTTTTTGCTTTTTACCCTCGTATTTTGCCTTGTATATTTTTGCAATTGAGGTTGCTGTAAATGCCGTTTCGGATAGTGAAAACACTATTGATAAAAATATCAGTACGGCAAAAAGTAGAAAAAAACTTAAAAGACTGGGGCCCATTTATGGTAAATTTTACAAACAAAATGATATAGCTATGCCCTTGAAAAACAAGGACTAACAGCTAATTTTAAAATTTAAAGATAAAGATTTAAATATTAGCCGAATACATTTTTTGTGTACAAAATTAAGCAGTTGCAGCAGCGGCAGCAGCTGCTTTTTTTGCAGCTTCTTTTTCCTTTTTAGCTTTTTCTGCAGCGGCTTTTCTTTCGCTAAGAATTTTCTTTTTGTCTTTTTTGGAAACGCCGTAAAACTCACCCTTAACCTCAGGCACAGCTTTTTTAAAGCCTTCAAGTCCCTCTATGCCATTTTTAATGCAGTACAAAACAAGTGACTCCGTAGGTTGTGCCCCTACTGATAGCCAGTATTGCAGACGCTCTTTGTTGATAACAAAAGGAGATTGAGCGACATTGTTTGAGCCATCTTTTTTAGCTAAAGGGTCTCTAAAACCGATTTTTTCAATAAAACCAGCATCTCTTTTTGATCTAGCATTAGCAACTACAATTGCAAAAAAGGCCTTGTGGGTTCTACCACCTCTGGCAAATCTAATTTTAAGCATAAAATACTATTAAGCTTTTACAATAAATAAAACAAACAGGCAAAAATTGTATATTAATCTACTGATATGTCAAGTGATAATTTATTTTTTGTTAAAACTTTTATCGGCATCATAAATTAAAGCTTCAACAACCTTAGTAAAACCCATGGAGTTTGACGCTTTAAGTAACACAAAATCGTATCGCTGCCTAAAGCCAACTAGCTTACCATCAAGCAAATGAGCCTGCAAAAAAGATGTAAGATTTTGATAATAATGCACTTCAATTTTAGCCTCGCTGGCATTTGCTTGCAAAAATTTGTTGTATAAAAAACGCATCTGCTCGCCTATCATAACAACGCCATTTATTTTATTCTCGTTTAACAAGGTGAAAATCTCCTCGTGTTTTTGTCTTGAAACATCACCAAGCTCCAGCATATCGCCAATTATTGCAAGCTTATCACCATCCTTATGTGCCAAATTTTGTATTGCATTTGCAAGTGACTGCGGGCTGCAGTTATAAACCTCGTCAATAATAGTAAAGTCTTGCAGTTTTATCTCTCTGCCCCTGCCTGCCATATCGGCGGAATTGAAAAAATCATCAAAATTTACAGATTGTAAAAAATCAAGGTCAATGCCAAGCTCGCCAAAAGCCCTAAGGCACAGGGCAATATTTAGCAGATATTCTTGGGACAAAAACCTGCTGATTGTAAATTTGTATTTATTAAAAATAGTAAATTTTGTAGCACCTTTGTCAAAAACATAATTAGATATGTCACTTTTGCCTGTTGTTGCGTGCCTTGCGCCGCAAAGCAGTACCTCACCTTGTAAAATGTCAAAGCACTCGCAGTCGTGATTTAAAATGCTTGCAAGCCTTGCGTACTTTATGCACTCGCCTTTTGCACGCGCTATGTCATCGGTGGAGGCAAAATTAACTCTATGCACATCCGATATATTTGTAATAATTGCAATATCAGGTTTGATTACAGAGGCTAAATGATCTATCTCCCCTGCTCTATCCATGCCTATTTCGCACACTAAAAAACCAAGATTAAAACCGCAGTTAAACAATGTTAGTGGCACGCCTATGTGATTATTGTAATTTTTTTGCGTTTTGTAAATATCGCTTGCAATTTTGTTGTAAGCAAGGTATTTTTGCAGCAAAAAATAGGTAAGATTTTTGACGGTTGTCTTGCCAACGCTGCCAGTGATTGTAAATATTTTTGTGCCTTCTTTATGAAGGTAATCTGCTTTTTGTCTTGCAACATTGGTAATACTTGTAAGCACATCGTCGCTATCACAATGCAAAAGCTTTGGTGATAGTTTGTTGATTAAATCAATATCGCTTGTTAAAGAGCTTAAGGTAAAACTTTTAGCAACAACGCAATACTTTGCACCTTTTGCAAAAGCGTCCAACACAAAGTCATGCCCGTCTCTTTGTGCCTTAAGAGCAACAAAAACATTGCCATCATCTGGCAAAAGCCTTGTGTCAATGCAAAATTTGCAACTTTCACTAATAAGATGCTGCAAAGTTTTAAGACTAAAATCCATCTTATAAATAAAAAGCTAAATAAAAAATACTATAAGTTTTTTACTTTATTTATCTCATCAACCGAGTCCTTAATGTAAGCTATACAAGAGAGTATGCTTTGCCTTTTAAACCTTTCAAACATCACCTCAAACATCATAAAGGACTCCATTTTATACTCGTTTAAAGGGTCTTTTTGTGCGTAAGACCTAAGGTTTATACCGCTTCTTAAAGAGTCAGTTGCGTGCAAATGCTCCTTCCACCCAGCATCCAAGTGATGCAAGACAATAAAGTTAAGCCCATTAAAAAGCTCAAAAACCATATGCAGCTTTGTTTTTTGCTCCTCCGTGCCTTCAAGTTTTATTTGATAGCCAGCAAAGAGTGCATCTTTAGATTTTTGCTCAAAGTTTCTAAAAGCTTCAATGTCGCCGCAAATTTTAGCAAAATCTTCAAAAGCCGAGTTGATTTTTTGCTCGGTAATTGCAAAAAAGTCATCCGCAGAAAGGGTTTTAAATTTTTCAATCTCGCTTTGGCTAAACAAGTGCATAACTGGCACAAAACTTGCAAAATCTTTAATGTAATGCTCGTAGCTAAGCCCCTGCCCCGCTGCCTCTTTTGCTTGCTTGCCTAGAGTGGCAAGATAGTCGTTTGCATAGCTTTGCACGCTTGCTAGGCACTGGGTTGTGTCCCGCAAAAAGGCTGACCTTAGGGAGTAAAAGATGTTTCTTTGCTCGTTTGTAATATCGTCGTATTTTAGCAAGTTTTTACGGATTTCAAAATTGTGATTTTCAACCTTTGCCTGCGCCTTTTTAATCACAACATTTAGCATTGGGTGGTTAATTACCTCGTCCTTTTTAAGACCAAGCTTTGTTAAAAGGCCCTTAATAAACTCGCCGCCAAAAATACGCAGCAAATCATCCTCAAGGCATAGGTAAAACTGGGAGTATCCAACATCGCCCTGCCTACCTGCCCTGCCTCTAAGCTGGTCGTCAATACGGCGGGATTCGTGCCTTTCGGAGCCTATGATAAACAATCCGCCAAGCTCCTTTACCTTTGCACACTCCTCGGCATGTTCCTGCTCTAGTTTTACGACCTCGTCGTTTTTGCCTTTTTGCTTTAAGTCATGCAGTTTTGCCTCTATACTGCCGCCCAAAACTATGTCCGTGCCCCTGCCCGCCATGTTTGTTGCAATTGTCACGGCTTTAAGCCTGCCAGCTTGAGATATAATATCCGCTTCCTTCTCGTGATACTTGGCATTAAGAACCACATGCTTTATGCCAAGAGTGTCAAAAAGCTTGGATAGCTTTTCGGACTTTGCAATGCTAACTGTGCCCACAAGCACAGGCTGCCCCTTTTGATAAAGCTCCTGCACCTTTTTTGCTATTGCGTTAAACTTTTCGTCTTCACTTGCAAACACAAGGTCGTCGCTATCAACTCTTTGCACTTTTTTGTTTGTAGGTATTGACACAACACTTAAGCCGTAGATTGATATAAATTCGTCTTCCTCGGTTTTTGCAGTACCTGTCATGCCTGCAAGTTTTGAATAGAGCCTAAACAGGTTTTGAAAACTCACCGAAGCCAAGGTTTGACTTTCCTGCTGTATAGGACATGAGTGTTTTGCCTCCAAAGCTTGATGCAAACCCTCAGAGTAACGCCTGCCGTCCATAATACGCCCAGTGAACTCATCAACTATCATCACCTTGCCATCCCGCACTATGTAGTCAACATTGTCTTTAAAGATTTTGTTTGCCTTAAGGCACTGCTCAATGCAGTTTGTTATCTTGCTTGCCTTGTGTAAAAACTCAGGGTTTGTGTCGTAGTTAAGGTCGTGATTAGCAACGCCGCCGTACACAAACTCGCTTGCGTTTGTAAGACCATATTTTTTAAGCCCAGCCTCAACATCGTCGTAGCCTTTTTCGGTTAGGTGGATTCTTTTGCCTTTTTCGTCAATTTCAAAACAATCATCGCTAAGCTCCTTTACTATCTTGTCGCTAATTCTATAAAAATCGGTTGACACATCCACAGGTCCCGAGATAATCAATGGCGTTCTTGCTTCGTCAATTAGTATTGAGTCCACCTCGTCAACAATTGCAAAGTCAAACCCGCGGCGGATAAGCGAAGTTTCGTGCTGCTTCATGTTGTCACGCAGGTAGTCAAAACCTATCTCGTTGTTTGTAGCATAAATTACATCGGATATGTAAATTAGGTCGCGTTCTTCAAGGTCAGTCTCCGAGTTGACAAAACCAACACTCAAACCCAAAAACTCATACAATTTACTCATCCAAATCTTATCCCTTTTAACAAGATAGTCGTTTGCGGTTACAATATGCACAGACTTTGCACAAATTGCATTAAGCACAGCTGGCAGGGTTGCAACAAGAGTTTTGCCCTCCCCTGTTTTCATCTCCGCTATACGACCATCGTTAAGCACAAGCCCCCCAATTATCTGCACATCAAAATGCCGCATTGCAAGCACTCTTTTTGACGCCTCTCTTGTAATTGCAAAACAATGAGCTATAATATCTTTGTCTTTTGAAGGGTCTTGTTGCAGCTCTCCTTTTTTAAAAGCCTTGCCAAGAGGTTCAGTTCTGTCTTTAAGCTCTGCAAATTTGGCTTTAAGCTCTTCGTCGCTAAGGCTTAGGTAGCTTGACTCCAAAGCATTAATTGCATTTAGGGTTTTGTAGTAGTCGCTAAGAAGTCTGTCGTTTCGCGACCTTAGGAAATTTATTTTTTTTAAAAAAGACACTTTACTTACAGCAAAAACAATCAAAAAAAATTATTCAATAATGGTAGAATAGTTCACAATTCTTGAGGCACCCAAGCTTTTGGAGGCAACAACGGATACATGCTCCGCCTCACTCTTGTTAAAAGAATTACCAACTATGTAGACAGAGCCATTGAAGGTTTCAATTGAATAGTTAAATGACCTGATATTTTTTGACAAAGCAAGTCTAATCTTAACCTCCCCCGTTATAACGGCATCCCGTAAAAATGTTGCACTCGCCCTAAGCCAAGATGCACTTGAATTAACAACTATCTCATCGTATACCTTTTTAACTCCTTCAACTTTTTGAGCGCAATCTAGCAAGAATAATCTTGCTTCGTTTGTTTTTACTCGCCCCATTAGATAAACATTTTGGTTGTGAACTTTAATTTCAACCGAAAACAGCGTCATAGTATAATCGCTTTGCATTACATTATCCTTAACCTTGAGGGCAATTTTTACATCTCTTTTTGTCTCGCTCAGTTTTTTGTCTCTTGCTACAATATATGTAGATGCCAAGGTGCCGCCAGCAATACCTACAGCGCAAGATGTTAGCAAAAGCAAGGCACACATTATAAAAGCTGGCAAAAATGTTTTTTTAAAAACTCCTTTTAACATTTTGTAAGTAATTAATTATTATTTTTATCTAAAATTCTATTGATAATTTCGGTCGTACTGTCAAGTTTTACCCCTAGTATCTCAACCTTGTCAACATAGCTTGCCCCCGGGAGGTCTTGCGGATTAGCTATGTAATCAATACCCTTTGCTAAGATGTTTGGTCTTAGGGTTTTTATTATTTGCTCTGGGGTATCTTCTTCAAAAACCACAACAAAGTCAACAAATTCAAGTGCAGCAAGCACGCTTGCTCTTGTTGCCTCGTTATTAACAGGGCGAGAAGGACCCTTTAGCCTTTTAACGGAAGCATCGGAATTTAAGCCCAAAATCAACAAATCGCCGCAGTTTTTTGCCCTTGATATTACATCAAGGTGCCCAGTGTGTATAATGTCAAAGCAGCCGTTTGTAAAAACCCATTTTTTATCTCTCTGTCCAGCCATAATGTCAAGCATCTGCTGGGTGGTTTTTATTTTATTTACAAATTTACAGGCGTCTTTTGATTCTTTTGATTCTTTTGATGTGTTTTTTGTCTCTGTCGTAGTAAATTTTTGTTTAATTTCGGCAATTGTTGTTGTTGCGGTGCCAAGCCTTTCAACCACAACCGAGGCAGCCATGTTTGCCAAGATGCAGGCATTTTTATGGCTTAAACCATGCACAATTGCAAGGCACATAGCAGCAACAACCGTGTCCCCCGCACCTGTTACATCAGTAATGTTGCCGCCAAAAGCCGGCTCTATTGCAAGCTTGTTGTTTGCATCCAAATAAGATATGCCTCTTTCGGATAGGGTGATACATGGGTTTGCGATGTCAAACTTATCTTTTAATGTAATTAGAGCATTTTGTAGGTCGTTGTCGTTTTGCATCTTGGCAACAGAGTGGTTTGCCTCTTTTAAGTTAGGCGTAATAACAGTTACCCCAGAGTATTTTGTAAAATCTTTAACTCTTGGGTCGCACACTATTGGCTTGCCAAGTTTTTTAGCCTGCTCTATGCAAAACCGTGTAAAGTTATATTCAAGCACACCCCTGTCGTAGTCGGATATAACAACAACATCCGTATCCTCAACTAAGGCAACAAAGTCATGCTTTAAAACCTCCATAAAATCCTCAGGCTCGTTTGTGCTGGTGTCCAAATCAAACCTTGCAACCTGTGCCTTGCCTGCAATTAGGCGAGTTTTTTTTGATGTAGTTTTACCGCTAGAGACTCTAACCCTAGCCTCAACCCCAAGCTCGCTAAGGCTTTGCATAACAAACTGCCCCGGCTCGTCGTTACCTACTATACTTAAGGCTTTAACCTCAAAACCAAGTGATATTAAATTTTTAATTACATTACCAGCCCCGCCGATGCTTTGGGTGGTTTTTTGTATGTCAACAACTGGTATTGGTGCCTCGGAGGACATACGATTAACGCTGCCATGCAAATAGCAATCCACAACTACATCACCAACAACTAAGCATTTTTTGCGGTGCGTATCGCTAATGCTACTAAGTAAGTTAAACATAACAAACAAACTAAATAATCCATCTAATTCACTAGTTTATTTAATTTGCCACAATAGTCAATTAAAATAATTTTTAAGCCCCCAAATTTAGTCATTCAGCTTTAATAATGTTGCTTTTTTAATCAATCCACTTGGATCTTTTTGAATATAAACTTCGCAATCAATTTCGGCACCGCTAGAGAACGACACCATAAATCTATTTTCGTTACCTTCAAACAAATTGTCCTTAAAGCTAACATCTATACTAGGAAAATCTTTATTTGTAAGGGTTGCCATTTTTTTTATTCCCTTATGATAGAGTTTGGTAACGACAAATTTTGCATTCATAATATCTTCAGTGTAACTTTCATCGCCGTTCATCTCTTCAAATCTTTCCTGTATTTGCTGCATGTTAATTTGCTTGCCGCCAATCGTTGCTGTTTCTATTTGTAATTTTGGTGAGTTAAGAGCTTCAATTGTTGTTTTTTCAAGAGCCTTGATTGCATTGTCAAGTGTTGCATTTTGAGCTAAAAACTTTTTAGCATCGTTATTATTTTTGCTAATCAAAAAATATATACCACCGCAAGCAGCTATGACGATGGCACCAATAATTGTTAATTGTACTGCAACTGGCATATCTCCGAGAGCATTAATAACTTGAGGTAAATTTTCTGCAATTTCTTTTGTCGATCCATTTTCAATTTTAAATATTAGCGTGAGCTTTTCTCTTTCTTGTTTTGTTAAAACCTTGCCCCTAGCATCGTCCTTGCCCTTTGCAGCAATGGCATAAATGGAATAGACGGTATTTTGCCAAGCGTTGCAAATACCTAGCAAATCAGTTGTGACATGTCCATTGATTAAATCTCCATTTGAAGTTTTACCTTCAATTTTCAAACTGAACTCAATAGAATTAATAAACTTCTGACATACTTCAATATTTTGCAAATTTTTCAAAGTATTTGGGTCGGTTAGCAACTCAAATAACTGCTTTTCATTATTAATTTTGTTGTTTTCCATATTACTCAACATTAACAAAAAAATTTTAAAACAATAAAATCAATTGTCAATCAATAAAAATAATTTTAAAACTACAATACTAACTGCAGTTTTTAGGAATATCCAACCTTGGCAAAGCTTTTACTTGACAAAATAAAAAACAAGCATTACAATAGATACAGATGTAAGGTGCCTTAGGGGCGCTAATGCTATCCGCAGGTGTGCATTGTCCCTAAACCGCCTTACCAAATAAAAAACAATAGATGCCTTGGGTGCCTCAATTAAGCCAAGTATAATAAAATAACTCACTTAACTCACTAGTTATTGCATTTGCCACAATAGTCAATTAAAATAATTTGATGGTTAAAAATGGTATTACTTGACAAAACAAAGCTTTGTAATAAGATGCTTTGTAATGCTTTATTATTATTGTAATATTTTGTAAATTTTTTGTAAAAATGCACCAAGACCAAAGCATAGCGAGCAAAATTGCTGAGTTAAAATCAAGCTTTGTAGCGGGGCTTGCGGATGTTGCAAGTTTAAATCAAATACCGGACTTTAAAGCAAAATATTTAGGCAAAACAGGTTTTATCACATCTATTTTTAAAGACATTGCAAAGCTTGACCTAGAACAAAAAAAACAGGCTGGAGCCTTGGTAAATGAGCTAAAATTGTTTGCCGAGTCCAAAATTGAGGCTCTTGCGTGCCGCCTTGAACTTGAGGCAATAAACCTAAGCCTTAAAAATACTGCAACGGACATAACGATTCCAAGCGAGCCTATCACAAAAGGCAAGATACATCCGCTAAGTAAGGTTGTGGACGAGATTTACACAATCTTTAAAAATCTTGGTTTTGACTTAAGGTTTGACAGGGAGATTGAGTCGCCATTTTACAACTTTGACGCACTAAATTTTGCAAAGCTGCACCCAGCACGCAGCATGCACGACAGCTTTTTTACTGATGCAAAGGATGCTGAAACCGGCGAGCCTCATATGCTACGCACTCATACTTCAAGCGTGCAAATTAGGGCGATGCTTGGTGGCAAACCACCATTTTGTTTTTTGTCACCTGGCCGCACATACAGATGCGACTTTGACCGCACCCATACCCCAATGTTCACTCAAGTTGAAGGCGTTTTAGTTGACAAAAACATATCTTTTGCAAATTTAAAATGGCTTATTCAAAAGTTCCTCTCGGAGTTTTTTGAAGGTTCCGATATAGCCTCAAAAGGTTTTGATGTAAGATTTAGACCAAGTTTTTTTCCATTCACCGAGCCCTCTGCCGAGGTTGACATTGGCGTAAAGCAAAAGGACGGCTCCATTAGGTATCTTGAGGTTTTAGGATGCGGGCTTATTCACCCAAATGTTTTGACTGCTTGTGGCATTGATGCAAATGTTTATTCTGGGCTTGCCTTTGGGCTTGGTGCCGAAAGATTTGCAATGTTAAAATACAACATTGAAGACCTCAGGGATTTTTTTGAAAACAAATCTTGGTGGTTTAGTTACTATGGAGTTTAATAAAATTTAAATTATGCAAAAATATCATACTTTACTTATTGACCTTTGGGGCGTTATACACGATGGCAGCAAGCTATATCCGGGCGTTTTGCAAAAATTGCAGCAAATGAGAGAGCTTGGAACAAAAATTTGCTTTATATCAAATGCCCCAAGGCGTGCATCAAAAGCAAGGGGAGTACTTAACAATCTTGGCATTACGGATGATTTATTTGATGCAATCATCACATCGGGCGAGTGTTTTTACCAAAATGCAAACAGCATAATGAGTCAAAAAAGTAAAAATATATTTTACATCGGTCCGCAAAAAGATTTGGATATTTTAACGGGGCTTGATTACCATTTTGTAAAAAATCCAGCAGATGCAGGCTTTGGCATCATCACAGGCTTTACCGAGGGCATGGACGAGACAAAAATAGATGCAATTTTGCATCTTTGCAAGGATGTAAATTTGGAGCTTTTTTGCCTAAACCCAGATATGATAGTTGTGCGGCAGGATGGGTCAAGCGAGCTATGTGCAGGTGTTATTGGGCAAAATTACACAAACATTGGCGGGCTTACAAAGTACTTTGGCAAACCGCACTTAGATATATACGAGCATGCATTAAAACTTTTAGGTTTAAACGATACAGAAAAAAGTAGGATACTTGCCATTGGCGACTCTATGTCCACAGATATAGCAGGTGCAAATGCCTTTGGTATTGACAGCTGTTTTTGCGAATGTGGCATACACTCTCACCAATTGCAATCAATGGGTAAGGAGGCTTTTTTTGCTAAATACGCACACAAGCCCACAATCAGCATAGCAAATTTTGCATCTTTTTAGCTTATTTTTTAGGTTTTGTCTAAATTGCTAGCTATAACAACCAAAGGCAAATTACAATCAAGCAAATATCCGTTAAACTATGTGCAATTATTTAAGATTACGCTTTTGGTAAGAGTAAATTAACCTAACTTGCTCTTGATGCAAGCATATTACCAAGAGTACTTTCAAGCAAAGGCACCAAAGAGGAATAATACCTAATATCATCGCCTAGCAAAGATATAAAAATATTGTGTATTTTTGAGTTAATAACCCCATCGGGATTGTCAATTTTGTCAAGATGCCTAGCTTCAAAACCAATTGCAAATTGCTCTATTGACGCCTTAACGATTGCCTTAACGATTTTTTACTCTTCTTTTTTCATAAACAAAAATTTTTCATAACAAACAAAAAAACACCCCTAATCCCCATCAACCTTCAACGCTTCTACAAACACGGAGTGGGGGATTGCATACAAATTACCGAGATGATTGGCATGGCGTAGGGGGCAATAGATTCTTAATCTTAGAAACCTCGTTGTCTTTATCAACCAACCAATCATAAGACCATATTCTGTGAATCTTCCAGCCTTTATTTTCCAAAACATCCTGCCTTAATCTATCTTTTTCCCTTGCTGTTTTGCCTTTGTGATAGTACTCGCCATCACATTCGATACCAATGATATACCTATCCTTGTTAATTGGACATAAAATCGCTAAGTCTATTTTGTAACCAGAGCATCCTATTTGAGAGTGAACTTCGTAGCCATCTTGCCTTAGTCTTTCGCAAACATCTTCTTCAAAGCCGCTATCAAAATTGTCATATTCTCTGTCCTGTCTTAAAGTGTCAATACTGCCAGATTCGCAACATTTAATGTAGTCACGCAAGAACCGATACGCCTTCGAGTCTTTATCAGGAATATTATGCGAAGTAATTGATGAAAATAAATATACTTTCTCCCTTGCTCTTGTAAACATTACATTAAGCTTTTTATATGAGTCGCTACCACTACTGTTAATTTGCCTAAAAGTTGTACCGGAAAGTTTTTTGTCTTTATCATGTGCAAAAGTTAAAGAGATAAGAATAATATCTCTTTCGTCGCCTTGGCAATTTTCCAAATTTTTTATAAATAATCCATCATTACTATCCTCTAGATACCACTTTAGCAAATCTTCATCCGTTTCCACTATTTCCTGTATAAAATCTGACTGTTTGCAATTTATCGCTATAACACCAACGGATCTTTTGCCATCTTGATACAGCTCTTTGAGTTTTTTTAATACTTGCCGTGCCTCAATTTCATTTTTACCTCCATTCCAAATAGCATTTTCAACATAGCAAAATTCCATTGGGTTGATGGATTTGTTAGAGCTTGGAAATGTTATTAATTTATCTTTGTAGACATGTTTGTTTGACGGGGCGATCAATTGTTCGTATTTACTTCTGTAGTGCCAAACTAGCGGAAGTGATTTTAACTTTGTATTTAAAAAATCTAACAAGCTTTCATAACCTTCAACTCCATCTTCTTCCTCGTCAATATCAAAAGAAGAGTCAAAATAATTTGACGGTGGCATCTGCTCCCTATCGCCAGCGACAATAAGTTGTGTAGCCCTAATTATTGAGCCTACGGCATCCCAAGTACAAATTTGAGAAGCTTCATCAAATATTACTGTATCAAATATTGTAGATGTGGTGCCCTCTATATCAAAGTATTGACATATAGTTAGAGGGCTACACACTACGCAACCAGCAATAGAAGTGATTTCGCTTCTATAATCTGTTATAAGCTTTCTTGGTTGCGGGAATCTCTGCCTGTTTAATAATTTAGCTATTTGTGGCTTTTGATCTATTTTGTTATAGATCTTACTAGCAAAATTATTTTTAAATTTATCAATATTTGCCTGAATAGAGTTTTTGTCAAGTATTTTAAATTCCGAGATATCGTCTTTTATCGAAGCCGTATTTTTGAGTTTGTAGTTTTGATTTAAACTTTTAGCAAGAATCAGCGAATACAATTTATTTTTAAAGACATCCTCGATGTTGTTTTTTGATATCTTATTTTTAATAACCTCGTTCCAAAAAGAACCCATACCAACATCTTTGAAACTTCTAACGATACCAAGGTAGTCAAGAGTTTGAATAATAGAATCTGCTTTTTGAATTAGCAACTTCAATTGACTAAGGTTATCACTGCGTATTTCCGCCTGTAAAGATTCTGTGTGAAAAAACGCATCCAAAGTTGTAAATAGCTCATCTTTCTTAGACTCAATCTCTTGCTTTTCAGTCTCGTGAACTTGAATTTCATTTTTAAGATTATGATATTTGTTTAATGATTCAATCAACAAATCCATTTCGCCTTCTATTAACAACTTCAATTGACTAAGGTTATCACTGCGTATTTCCGCCTGTAAAGATTCTGTGTGAAAAAACGCATCCAAAGTTGTAAAGCTTTTTTGTATAGCTGCATCAAATTCTGCTTTTTGGATATGCAGGGTTGATAAATTTTGCTTTAAACGACAATAATTTTGTATCCAGTTAATCAAGTCTAAAACCCTATGCTCGCTACCCTTTATGTTTAACCAGCACTTTACAAGAGAAAATTGTTCAAGTTTTTTAAATAATGCTTTATATTCCAATACATCTATAATAGTTTTAACATAAGAGTATTTTATCTCCAGTTCCTTTATTATTTTTAGGATATTTTCTTTTAACGGAACTATATCGCAATCTTGCAAGTTTATATCACAATTAAAATAAAATGAAATCTTGTTTTTCAAAGACGCAATATCCGAAATTTTCTCTTTAGTTTCTTTTTTTAATTCTTGCGATCTAAAAAATTTAGCAAACCTTTGAACCAAACTCTGGGATGTTATTTCAATGCGACTATTTAATGTTAAATCTAGATTTTTTAGACAAATTAAGATATTTGATATTAAGCTATCAATGCTCTGTAAATCGTTAACACTTTTAACATCATGGACAAAATCAACATTTAACCATGGATTATCGATTGCATTAGCCGTTGGCAAATAGGCAATGAGAGAATGCAGGATATCTGCAGCTTCGTTTGTGCATAGCGTTAAATTTAAGCCGTATTCAAAAAACGCAAACTCCAATTCCCTAATTTGCTCCGATTTGTTTAGTATTGTGCTTTTTAGTTCGGTATTTTTGTCGCAAAAGGTTTCTATATCTTTTAAGCTAGATTGTATAGTATGATTTTCTTTGGAACTTAAAGACGATTTACAAAATGTAATACTGTTTTGTTTAGACAAAAATCTATCCAATTCCCTAATTTGCTCCGATTTGTTTAGTATTGTGCTTTTTAGTTCGGTATTTTTATAGCAAAAGCTTTCTATATCTTTTAAGCTAGATGTTATCACCTCACTATCATCGGCATTAATTGATGAGATATTAAAAATGATATTAAGCCAGGGGTTTTCTGGGTCTAAATAGATTTCATCGTGTTTCTTGGCGTGTTGCAGCAAGGATAAAGCTCCTTCATATTCATCTTTTGTATTAATATTTATTTCGCAATTTACCTCTATTGTATTAAGTCTTTTAAATTCGCAAATACTCTTTATTAAGTCAAATGTAGTTTTGCCAATGGGTAATGGTTTATGTAGGGTATCACTTCTACTGATAATACTGTCTTTTAATTGACTTAGCCTTGTAAAATCAAATTTTACCTTACTAGCATCAAGATATTTATTAAAAAATTCATAGCTTTGACCAATTTGCTCAACAATATTTTTTGAAGATGTATTTTTATTGTGCAGATCAAGAAAGATTTTTTCCAAACCTATTTCACGAAATTTTCTCAATACCGCATCAATTGCAGCTTTTTTCTCTGCGACAAATAGAACTTTTTTACCTGAGTAGACAAGTTCGGCTATAATATTTGATATTGTTTGGGTTTTTCCTGTGCCGGGCGGACCTTGTATTATAAAACTCTTACCATCTTTAGCGGCCTTGATAACTTCAAGTTGAGAGCCGTCGCAATCAAAAATATTGCAAAAGTAATCGCTCTTATAGTTTTTGTCAATACTTTCAGCTCTTTCAAAGTTTTCACAATCCTGATTTAAGCCATCGTCTTGATTAACATCCGAAAGTAAAAAATCAATCATATGGTGAGCGATGATTTTATCGCTATGTTGTTGCATTTCAAGGTATAGAGATTGTTTTGCCGAGTCAAAACTGCTAATTGCAAACCTATCCTCAATTGCAATATTTGCAATTGCATCGCTTTGGTGATTAAGTTTTTGCCCAATTAAAAACTCTTTCAATTTTAAGATTCTATCTTTTATACATTCAAAGCTATCAATATTACTTGTAATTTCACTTGGTATTTTAATTCCAAATTCTTGTTTAAAATACTCTTCAATTGCATAATTAAAAATGCAATTCTCAAACTCTTTTGTAATTACACACTTATAATAAATATTGTTAACAAGCTCTATGTCGCAATTGATTAAAAAAATTGGAGCATGCCTTTCCGCTATATTGTCTTTGTATTTAAAAAAACCATAAACTAAGAATGTTGAATTGAAACCCTTTTCTTTCTTTATTTCCTCCTGTTTGTTGTAATTTTTTTTGAATCTTTTGTACAAAATATCATTCTTGTATTCTTTACTTTCAAATATCTCATTACTACCATCTATCCCGTCATTCATTGCTTGATTATCTTTTTTATCCTTGTTACTAATTGCTGGATAACAAGCTATCTTAAGCATTGAACTTGAATTATGGTCGTTATTAATTGCTACTTCAATAAAATGCCTTACACGAGCTTTGGTGTTGAAATTAAAGTTAATTAACTTATTACGATTTGTTAGGTCTATAAGATGTTCGCTGCATTTTTCGATAAAATTTTTACCAGCCCTATCTTGATTCATGTTATTATTAGATAAATATTAATTTTACATTAAAGCACCCGGCAAACCCCTAATCCCCATCAACCTTCAACGCTTCTACAAACACGGAGTGAGGGATTTCGATCTTGCCGATGATTTTTTTTATCAAAGAAATTCGTGCATAAAATGCTCTCGATGTGGAGCCATGACCCGCACCCTTTGTTCTTGGCTGAATAAAAACACCCATTTTACCAGTTAATTTTGCAAAACCATCATTTATTATCGTTTGTCTAATTAATTCGTAATCACTTTTAATTTGCGATAAAACCTCGTGATTTTCAAGATTAAAATCAACGACATCAAGTAAAATGGATTTTTCTTCAAGCTTACTATCAAAAAGCCTAACACATATTACCATTTTTTTTAACTTTGAAAACAAATGACTCTCTTCAAAAGGTGTATTTTTTACATTAAAAGCATCAATCATGGTAATGGCCATAGTTTCTTTTGGAACTATTTCGCCATTTTTTAGTTTTTTCATCGAAATTGTTTTTAACTCCCAAGAGCCAAAGTTTGGCGATTGAGATGAATTTATTGGAAGCCCTAAATATCTCTCAATTGTATGACCAAACCATCCTTTGTTTATTTTTCCATTTTTCCAAACAGTTACTTCGTATTTTTGCGTTATATCCCTAATGTTAAGACCTTTTAAAAGTTTTAATTTTTTTAATGCTTCAATTTTCTTCATATAAGTTGTTATTAATTTCTTCCATAATGCGTTTTTCTGCTAAGCTTGCATACTCAGGCTCTTGCTCTATAATTATGTATCTTCTATTATTTCGTTTTGCACAAACTGCAGTCGTTCCACTTCCTCCAAATGGATCTAAAATTAAATCATCTTCGTTTGTCGAGGCAACAATACAACGATTTAAAAGTTCAAGTGGTTTTTGTGTTGGGTGTTTTCCAAGAAGTTTTTCACTGGTTTTAGGTGGCAATATAGACCATACGGTTTTCATTTGCTTTCCATCATTCATTGATCTCATTTTGTCGTAATTAAATAAATGTTTAGATTTTTCGTTCTTTGCAGCCCAGATGATTGTTTCGGTTGAATGAGTAAAGTATCTACAGCTTAAATTTGGAGGTGGATTTGGCTTTTCCCAAGATATCTCATTTAAAATTTTAAAACCTAGTTGTTGCATTGCAAAACCTATTGAAAAAATTACATGATGTGTTCCGCTAACCCAAATAGTGCCATTATCTTTTAATAATCTTTGACACTGCTCTAACCAAGATAAATTAAATTTATGATTTTCTTCAATCCCCATCGATTTGTCCCATTTACCTTTATCAACGCTAACGGCCTCGCCATTTTTACAGGTAATGCCACCGTTTGACAAAAAATAAGGTGGATCGGCAAAGATCATGTCAAAAGTTTTATCTGGCATCTTTCTCATCGTTTTAATACACTCAGAGTTTATAATTTTATTTACTTCAAGCATAGTTATAGCAAAAAAACAAACTAATCCCCATCAACCTTCAACGCTTCTACAAACACGGAGTGGGGGATTTCGATGTTGCCGATTTCCTTCATTCTTTTTTTACCTTTTTTTTGCTTTTCAAGGAGCTTCTTTTTTCTACTTACATCCCCGCCGTAGCACTTGGCAAGCACATCTTTACGAAAGGCGTCAATGGTCTCCCTTGCAACAATCTTGGCGCCGATTGCAGCCTGTATTGCAACCTTAAACATTTGTCTTGGGATTAGTTCTTTTAGCTTTTCGCAAAGGGCTCTGCCTCTGCGTTCCGCCGATGCCTTGTTGACGATAAGCGACAGCTCGTTTAAAGGCTCGCCGTTGACTAAAATGCTTAGCTTGCAAAGGTCGCCCTCGCGGTATTCATCCATCTCCCACTCAAAGCTTGCATAGCCGGAGGATATTGATTTTAGCCTGTCGTAAAAGTCAAAAACCACCTCGTTTAAAGGTATTTTATATACAAGTTTTATACGCCCCCCTTGCCCGCTAAAGCCCATCTCGGCTTGCTCACCCCTTTTGTCGGTGCAAAGCTTTAGCACGGCGCCAAGGTATTCCTCCGGCGTAAAGATTGTTGCCTTAATCCAAGGCTCCTCCATTTTTTTGATGTAGACAGGGTCGGGCATTTCAAGCGGATTGTAAATTGTTTGCTCCTCGCCCTTGTTTGTAAGCATTTTATACACAACAGACGGGGCGGTGGTGATAAGCTCAATGTTAAACTCTCTAAAGAGCCTCTCTTGAACTATCTCCATGTGCAAAAGCCCTAAAAAGCCGCATCTAAAGCCAAGCCCAAGGGCGGAGGAAGATTCTTTTTCAAAGGAAAAACTTGAGTCGTTTAAAGCAAGCTTGTTAATTGCATCGTTAAGCTCGTCAAACTCCTCAGTGGACAAAGGGTAAAGCCCGCAAAAAACCACCTGCTGCGGCTTTTTAAAGCCAGCAAGAGGCTTTGTTGTGGTGTCCTTAAAGCCTACAATTGTGTCGCCCACAAAGCAGTCTGCAACATTTTTTATGTTTGCATTAATAAAGCCCACCTCGCCTGCGTAAATTGCCTCGGCATTTTGCTTCTTTGGAGTAAAAAAGCCCACGCCCTCAACATCATACTCGCCGCCCGTGTTAAGCATTTTGATTCTGTCGCCCCTTTTAACCGTGCCACTAACAACACGCACAAGTATAATCACGCCAAGATAGGTGTCGTACCAAGCGTCAACAAGCAGGCACTTAAGACTATCTTTGTTAATCTCGGCTGCGTGCTTTTCACTACGCAATAGCCCGTCCTGCGGGGCAGGTATTTTTGCAATCACCTCCTCAATTAAATCCTCAATGCCAAGCCCTGCCTTTGCAGATACAAGCTTAGCCTCTGAGGCATCAAGCCCTATAACATCCTCTATCTCGGCTTTTACCTTGTCTGGGTCGGCAGCTGGCAGGTCAATTTTGTTAAGAGCAATTACAAGCTCGTTGTCAACATCCATTGCCTTGTAGACATTTGCTAGAGTTTGTGCCTCAACCCCCTGCGAGGCATCCACAACCAAAACGCTCCCCTCGCAGGCGGCAAGGCACCTACTAACCTCGTAGCCAAAGTCCACATGCCCCGGGGTGTCCATGAGGTTTAAAATATACTCTTCACCATCTTTTTTGGACTTATATCTTAGCCTAACCGTTTGCGACTTAATGGTAATGCCCCTCTCCTTTTCAAGCTCCATGTTGTCAAGCACTTGGTCCTGCATTTCCCGCTCCTCAAGCCCGCCGCAAACCTGAATGATTCTGTCCGATAGCGTGCTTTTGCCGTGGTCAATGTGCGCTATGATAGAGAAGTTCCTAATCCTAGAAATATCGTAGTTAGACATAAACTTTTTACAAATAATTTTAATTTACACACATATTGTATAAGCATTAAAATATTTTGCAAAAGGTTTGTTTAATTGATTATGGCTTAGGTGAAAAATAAAAGAAAAAATAAGATAAATTACTTGACACTTAAAAAAAACAATTTAAATTTCCATTGAGATTAATCGCCAATTATATATTATATTGTTATATCATATATAATTATGGGTAAAATCTCATCGCAAAAGCAACTGACCAAAATTGCAAAATATGCTATAGGTAAAGGCTATGATAATGTTAAATTAAAAGTTTCGGGAAAAAATAAATATACTTTTGAAGCTTCAAACAACTCTTCAAAAGACAAAACACCAAAAAAGGCAGATAAATTCCAATACTTTTTAACAATACTAGAGATGGTAAAAAAAGTTTTATCGTATTTAACTTTTTTCAGTGATAAGTAATACCACTTCCTATCTTTAGGTGCTTTATAGCAAATAATTCACTCTACTTTCCCACCGTCCTTTGAGGGTGGTAACCTATCCTACCTCCTCTTTTTTTAGAGGGAGGGCTGGATACCAACCCTTTTCCCCCTCTCCCTTTAGGGCTTGGCACGCCTACATAACTCCTCTCCCTTTAGCTGGCGGACTGCGGCACACCTAAATAACTCCCTCTCCCTTTAGGGCTCACGCACAAACATCTCCTCCCCTTTAAGGCGACCCGCAGATAACTCCTCCCCTTTAAGGGGAGGTTGGGTGGGGTATTTACAATCCAAGCTAAAACTAAACAACCCCGCCTGCTAGGCTAAAGCCTAGCCTCCTCCCCTGCTAGGGGAGGTTTTATTGTACAAAAATCTGACCTCCCACCCTTATTAGCCAGCTCCGCCTGCTGCCTCTACTAGCAACTACAGAGGGCTGGATTGTCAAAATTACATTAACAAGCTTCATTTTTTGCAAATCAAAAAATATTGCCCCAGCCCTAGGCGGCAAAGCCGCTAGGGGGGGTGAGGGCTGGGGCAAAAAATTGCAGAGATTAGGGATTTTTTGCAGAGTCTGTAAAACGGAGTAAGATACACTAGGTTGAAAGGTAGAATTTTGCTTAGAAAATGAATTTGCAATATTATCTCATCAGTTTCTTGTTTAATTTTTATAGATTTTTCCACAATGCTGTCCATTCTGTTAATTTTGTCTTTTTTAGACAAAAAACTTATTGAAACCACAGATGTTGCAACGGCTAAGAGGGGGGTATTAAATCTTTTATTATTTCCATAATGCAAGCTTAAGATTGCTTTGTAACATTGCTATCCCTGGGTGCTGTAGAGTTGTTAGTTGTATTAGAAGCATCTTTAAGGTATAATTTTTTATACAAAGCATCACGAAGCTCCTGCACATGTATATCCAAGAGAGTTTTAGGCTCGCAAGGTTTTGGTAAGCTATTAAAAAAATACTTCCAAATCTTTGTATCACAAATCTTTGTAAATATCTTCTTCATATAAAGCTAATTAATTATTTGTATTTTTTAAATTCTCAGGTTTTTTAGAGCTAACCTCTTTATTTATTTGCTGATTTTTATTTACCTCACTTTGCTTTACGGAATCGCTTGTATCAGTTTTAGATAAATCTTTTCTAGATTTTCCAACAATGGCAGCCATTCCTTTGGTCTCTAACTTTTTTTCAAACATTTTACATTGTCAAAAACATTTTACCTAAAACCAAGCAGTAAGATTGTATCATTTTGATTTGGTGTGTCAAGACATTTTAACAATCTTTTACAAATAATTTTAAGGCATTAAAATATTTTGCAAAAGGTTTGTTTAATTGATTATGGCTTGGGTGAAAAATAAAAGAAAAGGCTCTTGCTAGTCAGGAGTCTATTATTTTAAAAGTGGATTTTGTATAAATGTACCTCCCCACCCCTATTAGTCAGCTCCACCTGCTTGGCTTTGCACGGCTGGGGGGGAGGCGGGCTGGCTAGAACCCAAAGAGAGTGGGGATTTTTTGTAGAGTTTGCACAATAGGGTATATCTTATCGCAGGATAGGAGATGGTATTAGATATTTTGTTGAAAGCCACTTTGCCATGGTGATAACCTCGTCGTCTTTATATCCAATTGATTCATAAAATTTTTTTACGGCTTTATTTGTGTTTCTAATCATCAAATTAACCTTTGGTACATTTCTTTGTTTTAGCCAATTTTCCGCTTCCTCTACAAGTTTTTTGCCATATCCTTGTTTTTGATACTCTGTTTTAACGGCTAGATAGTATACCCAGCCGCGATGCCCGTCGTAGCCGACCATTACTGTGCCGATGATTTGGATTTCATCGCAAAGCAAAAGTATTGTGCTTGTGGGTGTGGTGAGTGCATTTTTAATGTCGTCACTTGGATTGTTCCAAGGTCTTGTTAATTTGCACTCATCCCAGATTTGGGTGATTGCCGATATATCGTTAAGGGTTGCCGTGCGGATGTGGGTCATAAATGATAAATATAAATACTAATAACAATTATTGTGAAAACTGATATAATTGAACTTAAAATAATACCTGTTTTAATAGCGTCGTCAATGGCATTGTATTACATATTTAGACAGCAAGCTTTAGCATTATATCCTTCTGCTGCCAGGTTTGACTGGGGTTTGGTTTTTAAGATAGTCTGGAATTTGGGTTTCGTCAAAGGTTTTAATTTCAACCTTTTCAAGGCAAACAACATCAAAAGGGAGGTTTTTTGCTCCGCCTCTGTCAAAAACGCAAACTTCGGCAATAAATGCTGGGTTGTGTTGCTTGATAATCTCAACAACTTCAAGGGATGATTTTGCGGTTGTAATTACATCCTCGCAGATTAGAATTTTGGCACCTTGTTTAATTTCAAAGCCCCTTTTGAGCTCAAAGGTTTTACCATCGCCGCGTTCCAAAAAAATGTTCTTAATACCTAAGTGACGGGACATTTCGTAGCCAAACAACAAGCCACCCATTGCAGGAGAAACAACTAAGTCAAAAAAATTAAGACCAAATTTGTGATTGATTTTATCGGTTAACACCTTACAAACATCGCTTGAAAAGCTAGCATCCTCAAATATCTTAGCACATTGCAAGTAATACTCGCTAAGCAAGCCGGAAGATAGCTTAAAAAACCCTTTTTTAATTACCCCGTGGGCAGTCATTTGGTCTTTTAAGCTAGATTGTAGTATAATCACTTTAGTCAAGCACAAATTATTTTTTAATCGCATTAAATAGGGTTTGACCTATCAAAGCAGGGGATTCGCTAACAAATATACCAGCAGACTTCATAGCATCCATTTTAGCCTCGGCAGAGTCGTTACCGCCAGAGATAATTGCACCAGCATGACCCATTCTACGGCCTTTAGGAGCGGTTCTACCAGCAATAAAACCAGCAACTGGCTTTTTAATTTTGGAATTTTTGTAAAACTCGGCAGCCTGAATTTCAGCATCACCGCCGATTTCACCAATCATAATAATTTGCTCGGTTTGAGGGTCGTTTAAAAAGAGCTCAAGGCAATCAATAAAGTTTGTGCCGTTAATAGGGTCGCCGCCAATACCAATACAAGTTGACTGCCCTAGGCCTAGGTTAGAGGTTTGAAAAACAGCCTCGTAAGTTAAAGTACCAGACCTTGAAACTATACCCACACTCCCCTTTTTGTGAATATGCCCCGGCATGATACCAATTTTACACTCACCTGGAGTAATAACACCCGGGCAGTTAGGGCCAACAAGCCTTGTTTTTGAGCCTTTAAGAGCGGACTTAACACGCATCATGTCAAGCACTGGAATGCCCTCTGTGATGCAAACAACCAAAGGAATCTCGGCGGATATAGCTTCAATAATTGCATCCGCAGCAAAAGCTGGTGGCACATAGATAACTGATGCATCGCAGTTTGTTGCGTTTTTTGCTGCTAAAACTGTGTCAAAAACCGGTAAGCCAAGGTGCTGCGAGCCACCCTTGCCCGGTGTAACGCCACCTACCATTTTTGTGCCATATGCAATTGCTTGCTCGGAGTGAAAGGTGCCCTGCGACCCTGTAAAACCCTGACATATAACTTTTGTATCCTTGTGTACTAATACTGACATAGCTTTATAAAAAACTTACAAAATCAAAAACTTAACAAAGTAAATATATTAAGCCTTTTGCAAATTGCAAAGTTTTTTTAAATATTTTCTCAAAATTTGCTATTTAAAAAATTAAATTACCAATACATAAAGTTAGTCCACAAGTTTTATCACTAACCATTAACATACTAAAAGCCTAAGCACAAACCCAAGCCTAAATCTACTGCCTTGCAAAAATTAAAACTTGTAGCTTAAGTTGTTTGTATTACTTAGGTTGAAATTGTTGGCATTTTGCCGCGCTAAGCCTTCTTTGATATATAGGATTTTTCGTGGGATGCTCTATTGTCACTAACTTAAATAACTACTCCCCATTTGGTAAATCGTAGCTGACATTGAGAGTAATTGGTTTATTTTCTTGTTCCTCTTTTTTATCATTTAACGCAGTTGTATGTGATGTATTTATCTTTTGCATAATATAATATCAAAACTTAACTTTATACATAAAAATAATCAATACTAGTTTGCAATAAAAAAACATAGTGTCAAGTTTTTACAAAATAATACCAAATAATGCTGTAAATTAACAATATTAGATAAAATCCGTCAATTTATCAAGCATTAATTACAGCCCTATTAGCCAGCTGTGCCTGATTGCACTTACTAAACTACGGGAGCGTCCCTTACCCCCATCCCCTTTAAAGCGACCCGCAGATAGCCCCTCCCCTTTAAGGGGAGGTTGGGTGGGGTATTTACAATCCAAGCTAAAACTAAACAACCCCACCTGCGACTTTGTCGCTTCCTCCTATGTTAGGGGAGGTTTATCAGAGACAGACCTAACCCATCCCCTGCTAGGGGAGGTTTGGTTTTCAAAAGAACCCATCCCCTTTTAGGGGAGGGATGGGGTTGAAGCTTAAGATAAAGACTTACTTTTAAATGGGATTTAGTTTAATCTTCGCCACCGCACTACCCATTAGCCAGCTCCGCCTGCAAGCTTTGCTTGCATGGGGGGGAGGCGGGCTGGCTATTTTTGCAGGGGGGGGGATGGTGTGGGTAGGAAGGATGTTGGTTGGAATTATAAATCGTACATTAAAGCATCAGGAAGGAACTTAGATGATATTTGTATCTCCCATTTTTCATCTTGCAAATACCACACACTATCTATTATAGAAATTTCAGAGATGTTAAAAATCTTTTTTAATCTATTTACAATTTTTGCATTACCGCCAGATATTAAAAGTTTCGTTTTCGTTTTTTTATCTTTTAATTCACTTTCAAGATTTTCCATTTTGTCAATAATACCAAGCTGATATAGATTATTTGTATCAAAACCAAAACCTAAAAAATAAATCTCGTCAGAATCTTTAATTTGCTTTTGCATAACACTTCTTTCTTCTGTCAATTTATCAAGCTTTTCCTCGCCTATCCATTTTATAGAGTTTTCAATTTGTTGAAATAAATCTGATATCTTTCTCTTTCCATAATTTGGATTGTTCATCCTATTGTATTCAAATCGTTCTACAACTGGAACCTCGTAATTATTATCTTTATTACAAAACAAAGCACTCCATAGCTGAGTACACATATTTATGCCATTATCGTCTGTATCCTTTAAAAATAACTGACCGTAGACATGTGTTATATTGTTGGTTGCAAAATTATACGCTATATCTGGTGGAAAAATATTAAATATATGATTTTGTAAAGAGTTATCGTAATTAAATGTAATGATTTTTGCATTGTTATGTAAATATTTCTGAAGTGATGTATTGTAAAAATGTGATTTCTCCAAAAGAAGCCATACAATACGCTTGATATAGTTTGAGGACTCCAAATTGTAATGAACAAATTCCGACGAACTCATTAAAATATCACCTATAATAAATTTTACATATCTATGTATTATTTCTTTTCTTTCGCTAATTAACTGCTTATCGTTTTTTATATCATCAAATTCAAATGCAGCAATTTGAGTTATATTAACCATAAAATAGTCGATACTACAAGGCTTGTAAAGATCAACTATTTCTGACGAAATTAAGCAGTGCTGTAAATGCTGTAGTGAAGTTTTAAGATATGTAAGTTCGTTATTTTGGCATTTGTAAATGATCTTTCCAATATTTTTATGTGTAACTTGATTATTATTTGTGATTTTTTCAATGATACGATCATTCAATTTGCTAAGCTTTGTATTCAATTGATTATAGAGACTAGAGGAATTTACTGTTGTATTCGATAGACGAATAGACAATTGAATGTCGTAGTACTGCGGAAGAAAGTAGTAACAATAACTTTTGATAAAATCATAGATTTCTTTTAACCAAATATCAATCAATGTTATATCTATTTGTTGAATGATATCATTATCGTAACTAAGGACAAATAGTAATCTCAATAACACATTGTCAAGAATAATATCTTGTTTTGTAGAAGTTTCTCGACCAAGTTTTTTGAATCTATCTGTCTGCTTTATTAGTAAATCTAGTGGATTTTTCCGTTCAGTAAGATACTTAATATCTTTACGAAGATTCTCTAAAGTAGGGTTATTTAATATATCCACTATTGCATCTGCAAATCTAAAAAAAGTATCTTTATGTCCTTTTGGCATTTCTAATTTAGCATATGACCAGCATGATATTGCAATTAAATAAGCAGTGGATTTTGTTTTATATGTAACAATTCTTTCTATTAACTTGTCGCCAGTTGGTAAAGATGTACTGTCTTTATAACGGGGGTTGAAGTTTTCACTATTCTTTATTAAAGACTTGCTGGCACCAGCACCAGTAATAAAAAGTAAATTAGTTGGCTTGTTCATATCCAAATATCATCACTACACCCCCACCACCCCCGCAACATCATCAATACTTAAGCCGGATTGGGTTTGGTCGCCTCCGTCTAGGCGGCGGATGGAGAGGGTTTGGGTTTGCTCTTCCTGCTTGCCGATGATAACTAGGATTGGCACTTTTTGCAACAAGTGGCGGCGGATTTTTGCATTGATTTTTTCACTCTCTATATCCACAATTGCCCTTATGCCCCTAGCTTTTAGCTGGTTATACACTTTGAGCGTATATTCATCCTGTGCGTTTGTTATGTTAAGCACGGCAACCTGCACTGGGGCAAGCCAAAGGGGCAGCTTGCCTGCGTAGTTTTCGATAAGTATGCCAATAAATCTTTCAAATGTGCCAAGAATCGCCCTGTGTAGTATTACTGGGGTTTGGCGGGAGCCATCCTCGGCTATGTAGCTAGCCTCAAGCCTTTGGGGCAAAACAAAATCAAGCTGCAGGGTGCCGCACTGCCAGGTTCTGCCTATTGCATCTTTTAGGTGGAACTCAAGCTTTGGCCCATAAAATGCCCCCTCACCCGGCAAAACCTCAAAATCATAGCCACAGGCTTTTACCGCCTCACCAAGTTTTTGCTCTGCCTTATCCCATGTTTCATCCGTGCCCGCCCTTACCTCTGGCCTTGTAGATAGTTTAATTGCAACATCTGTAAAGCCAAAATCCTTGTAGACTTCCATCAAAAGCTTGCAAAAAGCAGCGGTTTCGCTTTGTATTTGTGCCTCGGTGCAAAAAATATGAGCATCATCCTGCACAAAGTTACGCACACGCATAATGCCGTGCAAGGAGCCCGAGGACTCGTTACGGTGGCAACACCCAAACTCCGCCATTCTAATTGGCAGGTCTTTGTAGGACTTCAATCCCTGTTTAAAGATTTCAATATGTGCAGGGCAGTTCATTGGCTTAAGAGCCATCTCGCCCTTGTCGTCTTTAACGACAAACATGTTATCCTTGTATTTGTCCCAGTGACCGGACTTTTCCCATAATTCTTTTGACATCAAAAGCGGGCTTCTAACCTCGGTATAATCGTTTTGCTTAAGCTTTGCACGGATGTAGTCCTGCATTAGGTGATAAAGAGCCGCCCCCTTTGCATGCCAAAATACTGAGCCTACTGCAAGCTCCGATACATGAAACAAATCTAACTCCTTGCCAAGCTTGCGGTGGTCTCTTCTGTCCGCCTCCTCAAGCATAAACAAATAGGCATCAAGCTCCTCCTTAGTTGCCCAAGCTGTGCCGTAGATTCTTTGCAATTGTTCGTTTTTTGCATCACCTTCCCAGTAAGAGCCAGAGACTTTAAGTAACTTAAAATACTTGCAAAAGCTAGTGTTTGAGGCATGAGGCCCACGGCAAAGGTCGTAAAAATCACCATCCTTTGTATTTTGCAAAAGCTTGTTAAAATCGGTGTTTATCTCGTAGTTTGTTATAGGCTTTGAGTAATGCCTGTAAAGCGAGACCTCCTCGCCCTGTGGAATCTTTGCAATAATCTTTGCTTTATAAATCTCGCCTATTGCTTCAAAATATTTAATTGCCTCATCTCTGCCGGCCACTTCACGGCGTATTTCAAGCTTTTTTGATGCTATCTCGCCCATCTTTTTTTCAATCCTTGCAAGGTCGTCAGTTGTAAATTTCACCTCCCCTGCAAAGTCGTAGTAAAAGCCGTTTTCAATAACTGGCCCAATGGTTACTTGCATCTGGGGGTAAAGCTCCTTTACCGCCTGAGCCAGTATGTGGGCACAATCGTGCCTTATTACCTCAAGCCCCCCTTTGGTGCTTGTGGTGATAATTTCAAGCCTGCAATCCTGTGTGAGGGGCAGGTAGATATCGGCTTCCTTGCCATCAACTAAAGCCGCAATAGCCTTTTTAGCTAAGGATGGCGATATTGAAACCGCAAAATCAAAAGCACTGCTGCCCGCTGCAACCTGCTTAACATCCCCGCTTGGCAGGGTAAGGTTTATCAAATTTTTTTGCATAATTGCTATTCACCAAAAATAAAACTTTTTTCTATTGCAGACTTAATGCCTTCGGTTGTTTTAGAACCCTTAACAACATGACCTTGTCTTGCAATTTGCTTAACCTTTCTGTCAATTTCGGCAGAGCCTTCGTAGTTAGTATAACTGATTCTTAAGGTATCAGTTTGTTTTAAATCATAAAGCCCAGCGTTTTTTATATTAATGTCGTGAAATCCAAAACCGAATATAAAAACTCTTTCAACGTCCTCTATTAAAGCACCTACTTCCTGTGGATTATTATCTTTATCATCTATAAATTTAATATTTTTATAGCAATCTTCTAGATTGCGCTTTCCATATGATTTAACATCGCCTATTTTACCGTAGACATGTAAAACATTTTCATTGAAAAACTTTTCACAAAACTCCTTTCCGTAATCCTTTGTACCCTGTTTTAATATTTCAACATTTTGCAAAGCCTCAGTAGTGTACCTTTCAAAGGATACATCGTAATTAAAAGTAATAACCGATATGTTGTTTTTTAATATATCTTCAGGCTTTTGTACGCCACTAAGTAATGTTGCTACAAAAATTTTATACCAATCGTTATCCTGATGAGTTTTTTTACCCTTGTCTATCCAAGGTTGCGTTGCATATTGAGCTTCGTATTCACAAATTGCCTTAGCTATAATTTTTTGAGCAAGTTCTTTTTTACTTGGATTTTGAAATACAAATTCATCAATTGTTCTTGATGGAGATTTTTCAAACAAGCTAATAAAGTCCTTTTCTTCTTGGTTATATAATCCTCGTTTTTCCGTTGATATGGAACCAACAAGTCCATTTGATGTTTTGTATCCGTAAGGAACACTTGCCCCAGCTCCTAAAACCAATAAAGTTTTTATATTAAACATACCATAACAAATAATGAGAAATTACTTAACATTAATTCTATTTAACACACTTGTTATTTGCAATAGATTTTGAAGGCACGGGTAAATATATTAGCAATACAAAGCAGATTTATGTATGCAATACCACTTTTCATTTTTAAGGGTTCCTTCCGGTAAAAATCTTTTTAACACCATCAAGCCAACTACCAGATTTTATCACTTTTGAATTAGAATTACCATTTCCATGTACCTCTTTGACAACTTTTATCTTGGAATCCGCAGCGTCAAACAAGCCATCCCCAAATAAAACGAATCCATTTTCTTTATCCGCTCCTTTATCTTTTGCTTCATTGGCGAGTTGATCATGGTAGATTTGACTTATACTTTCTGTGGATGTGGATGTGTATTCACCAAGGTCATTAACATTATCTTTATTCAAATCTTTCATTTCTTTATCAAAATTTTTTTCCGCAGCTTTAACAACTTCATTACCATAGGTTGTTCTTAATAAAACTGGTTCTTTATTTTTAACAAAATCTTCCATTGCATCGTGTCTTTTTTCTTCGAGTGTTTTATTTTGATTACTAAAATGACTGTACAACACTACCGTTAAAACACATAAAACAACAAGCAATAGTAAAATCCATTGGTTGTTTAAAAGTTGAGGATTTTTAGCCAATTCAATACCAACACCAGCTAATGCAGCACAAGATGCTAAAGTAGCAACTGGGATGATGGCACTTTTCCAATCCTTAGTAGCAGCTTCTTTAATAGTATCTTTTTTTAGCCATGCTTTTAATACTACAAATAATATAGACAGCGATAATGCAGCAGCAATTAGCCCAATACCAGCATTTGCAGACCCTGCTGCAAAGCAAATAGCTCCAGTAATTGCTAAAATTACAGCAAGCCTTTTAGATAAAACTTGAGCATATGATGTCTTGCTTGTTCTGGCTTTTAAAACATCAAGCCTACTTGCACCAAGTAGGGCAAGCCAAAAGGTAGATTTTCTAAAAATATTTTTGTCGTTTTGATCGCTCAATGTAAAAGCACCTGGATCAAAGCCCAAGGGGGTAACAAAAAGCCACAAAAGATTCAATCTAGTATTTCTATTCCAAGTGTCAGTTATTCTTTGAACCGCTGATTTTAATACAGCCATAATAATAAGGCAGGCAACCATTGCTAAAATTGGCGATAATCCAGCACTTAAAACAGAGCTACCTATACCAAAAGCTATCGCTCCAATTGCCGCAACCCCCCCAAGTCCAATTAAAATCTGGATTGCAGTTTTTGCAGTATCGTCTTCTTTCTCAAGATTTTTTTTGTAATAATTAAACAATCTACCCAAAGCCCAAAATGTAGCCAAAATAACTAAAACAGCAGGCAATAAATTTGGCACAATTAATGCTAACTGAGGATAGAAAACAAAAGCAGCAAGCGATGTAAAGCTAAAAGCCAGAAGAGCGTATCTTAATGTCGTACCAACTACATTGGTCCATCTGCTATCGGATGTTAATTGTTTATCTGCTGGAAGTTGCGTATAAATCCAAGCAATCAATTTTTTCTTTTTATCTTCATTGTCTTTCAAGTACTGTTTAAATCTTTCTTTTACAATATCGTCAATATCATTATCGCCCACATATAATGTAGCAACAAAATCATCTATCTTGCCTTGTAGTAGCAAATCAATCAGTTTAGAGCCTTGGCCACTAGATATTTTCTTGCTAATAATTTTTACATCAAACAAAAGTTGTTTTTTAACTGGGGCAAAACCCATTTTGAAAAGGCCATTTAGTTTTTGCTCTTGTGTAAATTGTATGGATGGTGTGCTCGTTGCATCATTTATCGAGTCTAAAATAGTTTCAGGTTCCGTTTCAATACCTTTTTTAATGCTATCAAATAGTTGCTTTTCAAATGAGTCCTTGAGGAATGAATTTTTAGCTGCTGGAAAAGCATCATTACTGTTGCTAAATAGCGGGATATTAGCTTTTTGATCAAATGTTGTGCTGCTCAGAGTATAATTGGCGTTCTGTGTACCTTGATTAATAGCAACTTCAAAGTCTAATTTGCCATAAAGTTTCTCAATCTTAGATTGACTACCTTGACAATTAACCTCTTTCGATGTATCGCCAAGGCAATTCTTATATTGTAAATCCGGTAATACGATTTTATTTAAAATCAACGCTTCAAACGGACTTAGTTTGTCTATACCAAGTAAGATATATTCATTCTGACCATTCGTTTCGATTCGTAATGCCAAGTCCTGTGCCTTGCTTTTGATAAATTCTTTTATTTGTTCTGCAATTTGTTTGTTAACAATCTTCGGCTCTTTAAGTGCTTCCTCCATGTCGTCTTGTATTTGCACTGTTATTAAAGCCTCTCCTTTTGGGTTTTTATGCTTATCTTTTGTAATAACAGAGTATTCCTTGTGTTTAAATGCATCGGAGTTAGCAAGGGCGATAATGCCAACTGCAAAAATTAAAAACAGTGCAGCAAGTATTGCAATTGCCACTGTCTTGCCGTCCATTATGTCAACAGGACCCGATGGTTTGTTTATAACAATATTTGTCAAAGCCTTTCCTTCATCCTGAAGCATACTAAGCCCATCCCTATTAGAGAATTTTTGAGCAAGTATATTTGATAATTTAAAATACAATTTTCCATCCTTGTATTCAACATAATTTGTTATGTTGTCCTTTGTAAAAAAAGATTCCTTTGTATTCATATCTTCGAGAGCTCTTTGCCACTCTGCAAGAGTATTGTTTTTTGGCTTTATATCTGCTGACAGAGAGTCAAATTGTTGCTGAAATTGCTGTAAGTCAGCGGTTACATCATCTGCTACATTCTGAACCTCAGGCGTTATTTTAACACCAGTGCTTTTGAGGTATTCCATGATGTTATTATTTACAACCTCGGTATCTATCCAAGTTGGCTTTGCCGCTGCTACATATACCCCAAGCGATGCAATAAACAAACCTGACGCCGCCGCAAATTGCCAATTATTAAGCCCTAGTGTATCAAAGAAAGCCTCTATTGTTTTCTGGCTAATTCTTTTGCGTGCAACATCACCATTGTTAACGGCAGTATTTATAATGCCTTGTTTAATCAAGTTATCTAATTTATTACCAACTTTGAGATTTGCATTTTGGATTACAAAAGTATTGTCATATTCATCTGGTGTTAATTTAATATATCCTCCTTTAGTTTGCGTGTAAAGCGTGCATCCACAAAATTGATATAACAAAATGTTGTCTTTTTTATCCATTAACACCAAAGGAGTACCCTCAAAAAGAGTTCCATTGGATAAAAACTTCTGAGTAGTTTTTACTGTTTCTTCTATTGACGAACTTGTATTTATTGTAGTGGATGTAATATTGCCTTTCGAGTCTAATGTTTGTGATTTTGTAGTACTGGTATTGTTTTCTACTTCTTCATCTTTCGCCTCCCCAAAGTACAGTTTGCCATGTAATACGGTATATACTCTGTTATATTTATCCGTTAAAACAACCTTACCATCGTTTAACTTTTGTGCAGTAAGAACAAGCATTTTACCATCAGGTAGTTTTACACTAAACGCATCGCCAGCTTTAGGAGCTTTTATGCCTGTGTGTTTATCATCTTTTACAAAGCCATCTTTTGATTTTTTATACACAACAAGTTCGTCTTTCAAATCAACACTACCTGTTAACAGGTTGTCACCAGCGGGTATTTCTTTTATTATTACAGCATTTTTTAGTAAGTCATTTTGATGTTTCTTTTTTAAGTCTATAAGGCCTGTATTGCCTTTGCCATCACCGTTTAAAATTTCACTTAAATTGGCTAATTGTCCTGTAGTTGTATCTTTTATTTTATGTTTAGCTTTCTCTACCTCTTCGGCTGCTGCTTTGTATTTTGCTTCATCTTTATCTTTACCATAATCCTCTACAGCTTTATATAGTTCAAGATTACTTACCAAAAACTTTCTATAATTATTTGCGTTTTCTACATTTTTTGGATCAGCTCCTTCAGGATATGTTAACTCATTTTTGTAGTAGTAATCAATCTTTTTTGCTTCCTCTGCATATTGCTTAATAATATCAATGCTTTGGGCGGTGGTTAAGGGATAAGATGGTTCTACATTCCCATATATCCCATAAACGTTTAGAGATTGCGAATCTTTACAGAAAGAGTAAATAGTTTGCAATACTGGGTTTTGTACTTCACGATCATCCGAAAATTTTAAAATGCCGTATTTTTTATTAAACCCCTTAATATTACCGAGCAATTCATCTTTCAAGATTTTTAAATAAGGGTCGTTTTTGCAGGGTACAGGCAAGCCTTTAAAAAATGTCTCTATAGTATTTTTAACGCCAGCCTCGTCGGTTTTTTGTAGTTCAACCTCTAAGTCTTTTAAAATATTGGCAATTGCATTAGAATATGTATTAGGTTGTATTGTCAATAGACTGTTAAGCCTTAGCATGCTTTCCTCTACATCGGTAGACAGATTATTTGCTTTAAAGGCAAGGTCAAGGCTATCCTTTTTGTTTATCTCGTCTTGTTCAATCGCAAGGGCATGTTCGTATTGATCCTTTTTTAGCTTCTCTATGTCAATTGCCGCAATTATCTCGTCGATTTTTTCATGAGCTTTGCCAAAAACATCTTTAAGCCTATCTTGCAATGCAGGTTGCAACTTACCATTTTGTAAGTCAATATGGTTTTGATAATGCTTTAGCACAGCTTCGTATTCTGTTTTTGCATCTTTTAAAAATTTTGCTTGTTGATTCAAAACATCGTCAAAGCAATCCATCTCATTTGCTTTCAAGTGATCTTTAAATTGTTGCAATTCAATCTCAAGCTTTTTGTATTCTTCTAAGCGTTCTTGGTTTAACAAAACTCCTCCATTTATATTTGTGCACTTTGCAATATTTGCATTAACCCTTGTGGCAAAGTCCTCAATGTAAATTGCAACCGCATTAATGCAATTATCATAAACGCCATCTGCGTCATAAACATGTGCAATAACTTCATCAGTAGCACCACTACCGGCAGCATCAGCAGCAGCTTTGGCAGCAGCATCAGCAGCATCAGCAGCAGCATCATTAGCATTGGCAGCGGCATAGCTGGCAACACTGCAAAGTTTATTAGATCTTTGTAGCAATGCCTCCATGCCAATAGGACTTACTAAAGACGAAACCTCCTTAGCTCTAGCAGCATTACCACTGGCTCTAGCAGCATAATAAGCAGCATCTTCGGCAGCTTGGGCGGCCTCTTCGGCAGCTTCGGCGGCCTCTTCGGCAGCTTGGGCGGCATCTTCGGCAGCTTGGGCGGCATCTTCGGCAGCTTGGGCGGCCTCTTCGGCAGCTTCGGCAGCAAGAAGAAGAGGAGGAGGAGGAGGAAGAAGAAGAGGACTAGCTTTGTCAGCAGCAACTCGGGCAATATCGGCATATTGATTTGCTTGTTTCGCAAAAGCTGCGGCATTAGTAAGTTCTAAAAATGCTTCACTGTGTTTATTGAATTCCTTATCCTCTTGATCTACCAGTTTGAGTTGTTCATTTTGTTGTATAGCCTGTAGGTACTCAGCTATTTCATTTAGTTCGGTGTTTTCTTCTAGGCCAAGCTTTGTAAGCTTGTCAAGTAATGCTTCAGCTTTTTTTTGATTTTTCAAAATTTCTTCTGCTTTTGGTTTTGTGCTTACCCCTTTCTCAGAAGAAGGCTGCACCAATTTATCAAACTCACCAAGTTCTGTTTTAAACTCTATAAGCTTTTGCTTTAAGTCCTCAGGTGAATGCTTATCTACTTTTAGCCCCAAAAGGCTAGCAGTTTTGGCAACAAGGCTGTCGTTGCCTGCAAATTTATCAGGTTCTGTATTAAGTATTTGTTTTTTAATGTTAAGTAGCTTTGGGTTGTTGTATCGGCTATCGTAAAAATGTGTAGCTAAGCCCATTGACGACTCACCATTTTTGTATTTACCATATAAATCTAGTAAATCCTTTGGGATTGTTTTGCTTTTTAAATCACATATTTGGTTGTGCACCACTGCCGCCCTTGCGGCTATGGTGCCGTGATTTGTTATTAGGGTGCTTAGGGGCTCTTCGATTTCCCCTTTAAAGTATTTACATTTTTCTGCAAGTGTCTCTTTTAAACCATCTGGCACAATGTCTAAATCGCCAAGCGCAATAAGCTCAGCAAGAGCTCTTGTTCTATCTTTTTCTTTAAAAATATCTCCACTTGCAAAAACAGGGTCAAGATGCTTAAGCAACTCTTTGTATTCTGAGTCGTTTTTTGAGGGGTTTTTTCTAAGGCTTGCCTCAACAAAATCCGCAAATGTTGCAAATTGTATTAAATCCCGCTTATTTACATCGCCCAAATCGTAGCCTAACTTATCAGCAATTTTTTTAAGCTCTTCTGTTTGTTTTTTCAATGCCTGCGATTTTGCTTCTGGATTTTTAATGTAATCCTTCAACAAATCCTCCATTTGATTAAAAAGCCCTCTGTTGTCAACATCGCCAGAGGCTTTACCATCTTTTTTGCCAACTACATCGCCAGTAAAAATATGCCCCTGCTGCAGCTGCAGTCCATGCATTAAAGCAATTATTTCCTCGCCCCTGTTTTGTCTGTCGTCTGCACCAATACCATACCATTGCTTTGAGTCATGTGCAATCGGTAGCAATTTCTTCAGCGTGTCAATTGCATCTTTTATTTCTTTTTGTGTTTTTGTAGGTTTAAAAAACACCTCTGCCGCCTCAAGTAAGTTTCTTTCGTTAATAGTATTTTTGCTAGGATTAATCTTACCTTGATTTGTTTCATCTACCACTTGCAGGTTAAAGGTGGTGTATTTGCCATCCTGCCAATTATTATTGTTTTCAAGCCATTCTCTAATGTTTTTGTCGTATTCTTTCCATCTTTCTGGCCCTTCTTGCTTATCTTGTAATTTTATTGGAAGCGTTTGTTGATAAAGTGCCTTATGCCGATCTCCATCCAAGCCTGGTTTTATGTAAGGTTTAAACAAATAGGTTGCAAAAGGTGGACAGTGATTAAAATGGCGGCCACGAATATCTTGTAACCATTTTCGCAGTATTTCGGTGTCAATGTTGTTGCCCTTGTAATCTAGGCCTTCAAGTTTGTCAATATCTTGCATATTTTGTGGTCTATTAACTCTTTCACCATTTATTATAGGCAATTTTTTATTAGATGTCAAGGGGCTATTATTAACATTCCTATTATTCTGCCCCACCCCCCCCTGCAGCCCCCTATTATTCTGCTGCTGCCGCACCACCGGCTGCGGCTGCTGCGGCACCTGCGACGACGACTGCGACGACGACCTCGGCTGCTGCACCACCGGCTGCGCCCCCCCCTGCGGCCCCGGCTGCGGCTGCTGCGCATTATTATTCTGCGGCCCCACCGGCGGCACATTATTCTTCCCCTTCTTCTCCTTCTTCTTATTCACCGGCCCCGGCTGCCCCGGCTGCGGCTGCTGCGGCCCCCCATTATTCTGCGACCCCCCATTATTCTGCTGCAACTGCTGCGGCACCTTACCCCCTACCTTAATTACTCTTGCTTTTTCTGCAGTAGTAGAGGGTCTGGAGTGTATATTTAGAGAGTCTTGATGTTTATTCTTCAGCATTTTAGCTTGTGCAAAAAAATTTTGCGTAAAAGGATAAGTGGAAACAGTCTTACCTTGTCCTCCTGCTGCACTAACTGTATTAATATCACTTTTTACATTTGCACTTTTATTTTTAATTAGTGTGGTAAGCGCGCTATCTGGCGTGAGATTTTTCAAAAGGAATTCTTTTAGATTTTTACTATCATTGTATTTATGATGCTTATTATGATTATTAGAATTTATGTCTGTATCTGCAGAATGTTGTTTTCTGTAATCGTAGTACAATTTAGTAATTTCTATTTTTAAGGTATCTTTTTGTCTTTCGTTTTGAATGTAGTGACAAAGGGTTGCAAAAAATAAAACAAATGGATTAAATTTTTTGTTGAGTCCATTTTTATTTTGACCTTGTGTTTTAACATTTGCAATATCAATCCTTACTTCTTGCAGCAATTCAGGTATCATGCCAGCTGAGTGATAAGATTTATTATTATCTGCATCCTTTTCCGGAATGGCATTTAATTCTGGATAATTGCTATCTATATGCAAATTTAGATTTTTGTTTGCATTAAAAACATCGTCTGTAAATCTCTGAATTGCAATCTTTGTCTGTGTGGTTTTGTTTTGTTCTTTTTGAATGCCTGTAATATCTCGACGAGCCTCTGTAAGTCCTTTAAAAACATCTAATTCTTCTACAGTTTCTGCTTTAATTTCCTTCGCTGTTTTTTGCAATATAGCTTGTATTGCGCTTGATAAATATTGTTTTATACTATCTTCTTTTATACTATCTTTGATCTGTTGTAATTGCTGTTTTAAGCGATTGTCTTTAGGCATTTTACTTATAGCCTCTCCAAGAGTGACTACATCTTTTAAATGCTTTTTAAAATCTGCGGCATTAACATCAGAGTTCTTTGGAGATCTTGCTTTTTCTACATTTTCTACAAATTTCTCGAGTTCTTTCTTAAATTGCAATACATTATCTATTCCAGCCAAAACTTGTGGAACTTTTAATGATGTTGCATTACCTTCATTAAGAAAATACTGTAAAATATCGTTATGTATATTTGCTCTTCTGAGTTCTGCAAATTTTTGCTTGTATTGATTATCAAATTGTTGTTCTTTCGATAAAATGCTATCATTGTTTACAGCTTGACCCTCCATCCCTACAACCAAATAATAACAGGATGGGCTTGTGCCTGCAGGCTATGCTGGCTTGCTAGCTTTGTGGCATTACATGCTTTTTGATGTGTTTTGCTTTTTATTTGTAGCTTATAGTAATTGATTAACTTTGTTTTAAATAAAGTGATTATGCAATTGCTGCCTATATTGCACCTAAAGCCTTGCAAAGCTAACAAGCTTAGGCTGCACAAAGTTAGAGGCATAAAACAATTGTATAATATATTTTAAAAAATATTTATTTACCTTCTGCTTTTGGGTTTGTTGGCATTTAAGCAAGTTAAACTCAAACCAAATACAAAAGATAAACTAATATACGCTTAGTTATACATAAATTTTATTAGTTTGTCAATAATACTCTGTAAAAAATTTTAATATCATACCCCACCCAACCTCCCCTTCTTTCAAATAAAACCTCCCCTAACAGGGGAGGAAGCGACAAAGTCGCAGGTGGGGTTGTTGTTTTAGCTTGGATTGTAAATACCCCACCCAACCTCCCCTTCTTTCAAATAAAACCTCCCCTAGCAGGGGAGGAAGCGACAAAGTCGCAGGTGGGGTTGTTGTTCTTCTAACGGGTGGAGTTGTTTAGTTTTAGCTTGAATTGTAAATACCCCACCCAACCTCCCCTTAAAGGGGAGGAGGTGTTTGTGGCTCTCTCTTAAAGGGGAGGAGGTGTTTTGAAAACCAAACCTCCCCTAGCAGGGGAGGAGGCGACAAAGTCGCAGGTGGGGTTGTTAAGTTTTAGCTTGAATTGTAAATACCCCACCCAACCTCCCCTTCTTTCAAATAAAACCTCCCCTAGCAGGGGAGGAAGCTAGGCTTTAGTCTAGCAGGTGGGGTTGTTTAGTTTTAGCTTGGATTGTAAATACCCCACCCAGCCTCCCCTAAAAGGGGAGGAGGTGTTTGTGGGTCTCTCTTAAAGGGGAGGACACTATCATTCTTCTCCCTCTCCCTTTAGGGGGAGGGTCGGGGTGGGGGTTAAGACAATATCAAACCTCCCCTAGCAGGGGAGGAAAGCTAGGCTTTAGTCTAGCAGGTGGGGTTGTGATTCTCAAAGATAACAAGGGCTTGTTTGATGGTATTTTAGGAGTGGATTTGTGCTTTATCAACTGCCATGCAAGCCTCTTTAATTGCCTCGTTTAAAGTTGGGTGAGCGTGGCAAGTGCGGGCAACATCCTCTGCCGAGCCGCTAAACTCCATTGCAACGCAAATTTCGTGGATTATGTCCCCAGCCGACCTGCCAATTATGTGTGCACCTAGTATTTTATCGGTTTTTTTGCAGGCTAAAATTTTTACAAAACCAGCCGTGTCGTTTATTGCCTTAGCCCTTGAGTTTGCCATAAAGCTAAACTTACCTATTTTATATTCCGTGCCAGCAGCTTTAAGCTCCTCCTCCGTTTTACCAACGCAGGCAACCTCTGGGTGGGTATATATAACACCCGGAATCACATCGTAATTAACATGACCGTATTTGCCGGCAAGAGTTTCGGCAACGGCAACGCCTTCCTCCTCTGCCTTGTGAGCCAGCATTTGCCCCGGTGCAACATCACCAATAGCGTAGATATTGTCAATATTTGTTTGTAACTTTGCATTAACAGGTATAAAGCCTTTTTCGTTTTTAACAACCCCTGCCGCCTCAAGGCTAAGTCCGTTTGTATTAGGGCGTCTGCCTATTGCAACAAGCACGGCATCTGCATTTATTTGCTCTTTTTTGCCATCTGCAACGCTCTCGGTTTCAATAACGGCACCATTTTTACCTTTTTTAATTGAAAGAACCTTTGTTGAAAGCCTAAAGCTAATACCTTGTTCCTCAAGCACTTTTTTAAATGCCTTGCCAAGTTCTAGGTCTAGGGATGGGGTTATGCGATCCAAAAATTCAACCACTTCAACCTGCGAGCCGAGTCTTTTGTAGACAGAGCCAAGCTCAAGCCCTATAACCCCAGCACCAATAACAGCAAGTTTTTGCGGCACTTTTTTAAGACTCAATGCCCCTGTGGAAGATATTATAACCTCCTCGTCTATTTCAACCCCAGGTATATTTGCAACTTCCGAGCCGGTGGCAATAACAAAATTTTTAGCGGTAATTGTTTTTTGCGAGCCGTCTTCAAGGGCGACTTCAATAGTATTTTTATTTTTAAAACTTGCAAGACCAGTGAGCTTTTCAACTTTATTCTTTTTTAAAAGTCCGTCTATGCCCTTTGCAAGAGCGTCCAAGGTGCTGGATTTTTGCTTCATCATAGCCGTAAAATCTGGCTCAAGGGAACCTTTTAAAATACCATTTTGTATAAGATGTGTTGCGTTTTCATAGTCGTGGGACATCTGCAGCAATGCCTTTGATGGAATGCATCCAACATTTAAGCAGGTGCCACCAAGGGTTTTGCGTTTGTCAACGCAGGCAGTTTTTAAACCTAACTGGCCAGCTTTAATTGCACCAACATATCCACCGGGGCCGCCGCCAATAAACACAACATCAAAATCAAATGACATTTTAACAAGGTAAAAATAATATATCTATCAAACAAGCTAAGCAAGCTTTTGAGAAATATTAAACTATATTTTTTTAAAAACAAAGAAATTTTGTAAAAAAATAAAATTTTACTAGATTATTAAAAGATATCAATTAAGTTTTTACAGAATTAAAATGTTAAAGACTTTATTTGTTTTGTTTATGGTAAATCAGGCGGTAAATCACGATAAGCTTATTAACTTAAAGGTTGTAACCTGCACCAACGGCGTGCTGTTTAGAGGTTTTTGCAGCTTGATACATCTTAAATCTCAAACTGGCGAAATGGAGGTGTTGCCAAGCCATGTTTCATTGCTTTCGGGCATTGTTGAGGGTTCTGTGATGCATGTTGTTGATGAGTTTAATTCAAAAATTACAATAGAGTTAAAATCAAGCGGATTTTTAGTTTTTAATCAAAACGAATGCCTTGTGACAATTGAGGATGCTAAAATTCAAACAAGTGCAGCATCTAGCCAGCAGGCAAAGGTTGCTTAGTAAAAACAAAATATATTTTAAAGAGGTATGAATATTTTAACAACCCCACTAGGTTTGCTGTGCGGTGTTTTAATGATTATTATCACTTTTAGCTCCGTAAAGCAAAAAGATTGTGCCGTTGAAAAAAGCGAGTTAAACAACCATGAAAGCGGTAATGCAACTTCGGTAAAATTTATTAATAGCTTTTTAGACTCCATTAACGAACAGGGCGGCAATATATCTTACTTCATCAAGAGTGCAAAAGACATTTTACCAAGTGAAGGTCACATAGCTCTTATTGATTCATCTGTTGCAAATCAGGTTTTTACTTCTACTGATGCCTTTGCTATTTGTGGCTCAAGCGTTGATATGTCTGTAGTTATAACAAAGCACGACCAAAAGGATGTATTGCTATCGCAAAACTTTACCACAAAAATAGGTTCTTTGCTAATACCTCAAGAACTTGAAACTGCGGCTCTGGGTATGCAAACTGGGGACTTTAAAATGTTTGTAAGTAACTTAAAAACATTTCCTGCAAAGCAGCTAAACATTAAAGGCTACGAGGGCAAAAGAATATACGATGTAAAAATCACCATAAATAAAATAACAAATGGGCTTAGTCTTGCAAGCAAAACTATGTTTGCACCTTTGCAGCAAAGCCATATGGATACATATCGTTGCGACTCGCAGTTAAAAGTACTTTACAAATTTACCACCCTTGATGGCAACCATTTATCTGAATTTAGCGTAAATCAAAGCCTTGCTAATCTTTCAAAATTTGGCTTCAATAAGCCTTTACTTGGCGGGTCAAATGGACTGACATATTTAACTACCATCAAAACCCACGATGTGCAAAAATATATTGCAAGTGGCATACAAATGCAAAGCGATAAGTCATTTATTGTTTTTGAGGAGCTTTTATCAAAATTAAATAAAAACAAGGATGAAGTCTTGGTAATTAAGGTTGAATCATCAATCTAAAATTACAGATTTTTTTAGCAAAATTTTAACTTTGTAAAAAAATAAAACTCACCAAAGCCTTGACAGTATTAGCTTTAAACAAGTAAAAATAAAAAAATATTTGACAAAGCACGATTTTGTGTTTATAATTTATATCGTTTGCAAAATTTTAGTGGCACTGCCTAGGTAAAATTATTTGCTTTTACCTTTTAGTGACATTGTTTTTGCATTGTTTTTGGTGGCAAAATTACTAAGTTCTACTTTGTTTTTTGGCTCTAATAAGTTTTTTTGGTTTTTAATAATCTAAATATATGTTAAAGGGGATGCAATTTTTTTGTTCTAAGGATTTAGCAAAGCTTGAGTGCGATGTTAAAAAAATTAAAAATAAGGTACAAAAACTACAAGCTAAAATTGCTAAAGGTAGATCTGGTGCCTTTTCAATAGCGGAGCTTGCAGTTGTTGTTGCTGCCGTTGGCTTACTTGCTTTTGGTGTGTTAAAATCTGGAGAGTTAATATTAAATGCAAAAGTAAAAGCCCTTGTTCACGAAATTCAGGAAATTAAAAATGCAATGTCAAGCTTTAAAATAGCTAACGACTATCTACCTGGTGATGTGCCGGTAACATCCATACAAAGAGAGGATGGTGATACATCTATTGATTTTACAGGGTTTGGCGTTGGTAATGCTGATGGTATTATTTCATATGGTTACTATGTTGCTCCTTCACTTGCAACTGGTACTGCAGATTACACAATATCAGCAACAAACTGCCCTACAACAACGCCAAATGAATCCGCTACTGCTTTTGCCCATATGGCTTTGGCTGGATACTTGAGTAATGGGGTTTCCAACACTGCAGCAAACTATCAAGTTAACCTTGCCAACCATCCTGAAAGACTTGGTGCCGGTTATTCATCCGCTAAAATAGCTGGCCTATACTACAGCTTTTTAGCCGTTAAATCAACTGCTGCAACCATTCCTGCCTTTCTTACAAAAGCTGGTGATTTTGGTAACTTCAATGGTACCAATCTTATTTTGGGAGGCACTTCAACATTGGCAAATTTAGCCTCTGGCACCCCTGCTGCATCAGCTTTTAGCGATGTTCTTGTTCTTGATGGTAACACAACAACTGGTAATGCTACTGGTATAATTAAATATACAGCTGCCAATGCTATTAAGTTTGATTACGACTCAGCAAGAAGCCTTTACTTTACATCAGTTGGCGCTTCTGGTGTTTGTTCTCCTACTGGCTTTACATTCTTACCAACACCTACAAAAGCAATAATTTCACCATCTATAGTAAGTAGCTTAAAACAAACTCTTGGTGCAAATGTAAAATCATGTGACGGTCCAAATACCACAGCGGCTGCTTCATGCAACCTTGCAAAGGATCAGGTTGTTTCGTTGCCAATACTTTAGTTTGTAAGGATTTTAATATTTTATAAATATTTTTCTTAGACTTTAACGACCACAAAATTCCCGAGGTAACTTTTGTATTAACTTAAGTTGCCGAGGGTTTGTTTTTTTAGACTGCATCGTTTTGTAATACTTTTTGCATTACAGCACCATACAATCTAAAAGCTTTTTTGTTAACTTTTGCACTTTGCTAAGGTTACTTACTTTTTTAATGTCTTTTAATTTTACTAAAAACCATATGTTTAAAACTCAAAAATTTAAATCCATCGGTAAATCTTTTTTATCTACAAGAAGCAAAGGTGTAGCCTCAATACCAGAGCTTGCTGTTATACTAATTATTTTAGGCTTGATGGTAAGTGCTTTTGCTACATTTTCCAAAATTATTGGTATCGCCAAAGCTAATTCCATAATTAAGGACTACACAACACTTAACGATGCAGTTAGTTCTTTTAAAGCGACTTACTCTTTTGTTCCCGGTGATGCAATTAATGCATCATCTATTTTGCAAGCTGGGGAGCAGGACGGTAACGGCGATGGTCTTGTTTCTTGGGGTAATTCGTCAACCGCGACAAATGCAAGTGCAAATGAGTCACTAAACTTCTTTAAGCACCTAAAAGCAGCTGGCATGCTTCCTAATATATCACCATCTGCAATTGCATCCACAACAGATGCAAAGCTTACAGGCGACCAAAATATCTTTAAATCCAACATTCAAGGTGCTGGCTTTATTCCTGTATCTTTTAATGTCGCAACTGGCTACAAGTTTGATAGCACTACAAACAAAAACTCTTTTACCTTGGTTTTGGGGCAGTTTAAAAGCGGTGGCTTAACTCCTACAGAGCTTGCAGGCGCTACAACACCTTCAACAGGTAAGATTTTTGACACTGGAGCAACAGAATCTGACATCCTAAAATCAGTTGATTCTAAAATTGACGACGAATCCTCAACATCAGGTATATTTAAATACAATGCTAGCGACGCTCTTCCTATTGCCGGGTTTAGCATTACTCACTAATTTTGTTACTTTTTAATACAATACGCCAAAGCTTTTTTGCTTTGCGTGTTGTGTGCTTAAATATTTAATTTATATTTCAATGAGTAATAAAAAACTTTCGGTTTGCATAATTGGTGCCAGCGGATACACTGGTGTTGAATGTTACAGACTTTTGCTGCAACATCCTAATATTAAAAGCATATCTTTGGTTGCAAATTCCAATGTTGGAATGCAATTGTCTGCTCTTTATTCATCTTTTGACGGCTCCCGTCACGATGCTAACTTACTTAGCATTGAAGCCATTGATTTTACGACAACTGATGTAGTTTTTTGTTGCTTGCCTCACGCCCAAAGCCAAAAAATTATCTTAGATTTATATAAAAATTACGAACATCTAAAAATCATTGACCTATCGGCGGATTTTAGGCTAAACGATACCAAGGTCTACGAGAGTGTTTATGGAACTAAGCATCTAAGTCCATCCTTGCAAGCAAGTGATGTTGCCTACGGCCTAAGCGAGCTTGTAAGCAAAGATGAACTTAAGCAAAAACGCATAATTGCCTGCCCGGGGTGCTACCCTACTTCAATCATTATACCTCTTAAGCCACTGTTGCAAGAGGGGTTAATTGACTCACAAGGCATTATAGCGGATAGTAAAAGCGGTATCAGTGGTGCTGGGCGTAAGGATGCTGTGCAGTTTTTGTTCACCGAAAGAAGCGACAATATAAAAGCATACAGCATCTTTAACCACAGACACACGCCCGAAATAAACGAAAAGCTAGGCGTAAATATCGTCTTTACCCCCCACTTGGTGCCAATTATCAGGGGTATTGAAAGCACAATTTACGCACGCCTAACCACACTTGGCTGCAAAACAAATATCCATAACTTTTTGACAGATTTTTACAAAGGACATCAATTTGTAAAAACAAGCCTTAAGCCACCAAGCACAGCAGATGTTAAGGGCACTAACAACATTAAGATACATGCTGAGCAGCAGGGGCAAATGCTTGTAATGTCCTCGGTTATAGACAACATTTGTAAAGGCTCAAGCGGGCAGGCGGTGCAAAACATGAACCTTGCCTTTGGCTTTGACGAAACAACAGGTCTAAGCCACCTATCCGCCTTGCCGGTTTGATGTCACTTTAACCTCCGCCCCTCCCCCGCCCCATCTAAAGAGAGAGATGTTGAAGTCCTACCTTTTTAAACGACCCACAGATAACCCATATCCTACCAGAGCGGGTATTATTTGCACAAACCAATCTATTTAGAGTTTGCTACATTCCTCTTCCTCTCTCGCTTTAAGAGTAGGGCCGGGGCGGGGGTATTTTGCCACGCAAAAAACCCCTTTTAAGAACAAACCAAAGATAGCCCATCCCTACCAAGGGGGGCTTGGTGGGGCATTTACAACCCCAAGCTACATTCTTAAAAACAAAACCTGTAAAAAAGTGTTGACAAAAAGCTAATTAACAAACATACTTATATCCAACTTAGTGCAATCCTAATCTTTACAAAGCACGCTATTTTTAGTAGTTTAAATTATGGAACAAACTTCTTTGCTTTTGGCTACTAATTTATCTAATTTTGACAATACTGATGCTAATGAAGAGATTCTAGTAGAAGAAGACAATGGCAAAAAATATAAGATTTTTGTGGAAAAATTTAAGGTTAATGAAGATCTTGTAGAAAAAATAAAAGCATTAGACACTAACAATCAAAGTATAGATGCAGTTGCTGAACATATAGTAAAAAATGTTAGAAAATTTTTAGATTCTGCCTCACTATCGTTCTTGACAAACGAACAGAAGAAAGAATATTTGAACAAACTTATACCAAGCAAGAAATTTGTAGATACATTAAGTGCAGCAATAAGTAATGAACCAAATGTGCAATATAGTCAAGAAATCGTAATAGAAGAAGAGTCAAAAGTACAAGCTTCGCATAACAACATTGATGTGATTAGCCAAAATGGTTTAGGCGTGCAAGACCTTAATTTTTTTCAAGATTCGTTCGGCATCTTTAATTCTATTGGTTTTAAACACTGCATAACCACAGAGCATTTTACACAAAGCAACAATAACAACGGTCAAGAACAAAATTCAGATGATACGGCTAAGCAATTGCTTGGCAGCGAAGATAATGGCTCTATGCTTAATGGATTATCAATGTATTTATACCCTGAAAAATCTAACTCAGATAATGACAAGCTTAGTCAAGAGTTACAAGAATTAAAAGATTTTATTAAGAGTAGAAAAGATAATAAAAGATACGCATTTCCTTTCTTGCACGGGAATCACTTTTTTGCCATTGGTGTTGAAGGTGATAAGTTTGTAATACTTGATAATAGTGAATATTTAAATGGTGATGGCGTACAAAAAGAAATAATTGACAACATAACAGAACATTTAGGCTTAAATCATAACACGGAATTACAAAGGGAAGCACAAAAATCTTGCCTAGAGCAAACAAAAACTGGATTTATAGCTTTGGCAGAGGGGGGTAATAGCACGAGTGATTCAAACAATGCATGCCTTTATCACCAAGCTTTTAACACTTTACTATGGACTAGCAACACTAAACTAGAAAATATAGGTTTAAAACCAGAGTTACTTCATTTAATTGACATTGAAGTAAGAGGTGATAATAGAAAGCTACCTAAGGCTAACAAGTTCTTTAATGACCTTCAAACTGCAATTAAAGCAAATGATGGCGACCCCAAACGAACTGTTTTAGAATCACAACAAGAATTTCTTACAAATTACATAGAAAGCAAACAAGGCTTTGTTGCAACCAAAGAAGTAAAACAAGGTAGTCAAGGAGCTTCTTCAACTCCAAATGGCCAATCTAACATTGATTGCATAGATACTGTATTGAGAGATAATTGCCAAAAAGCAACAAAATTGCTAGAACAAATAAATATCGAAATAACTGATGAACCGATTATTGAAGAGGTGGAATATAACCCAAAACATTATTCTAACACGAACAGTAATGATGGTAGTTTAAGCATTGTTAAAAAACAAGAAAAAACTACAAATAATAATAAACCTATTGTAGATAAGTTTGAAGTATTTTATAGCCCTACTGCAAGACATGCTAGTAGTTCAGCACTAGAAAAGATAGAAGAAGTAAACGAAGAAGATGAAGACTATACAGAATTGTCTAACGATTCAATTGAAGTAATTTTGAAACCAGAACTTTTGCAACAACAAGAATTACCATATCTTTACCATCAAGGTTATCAGGCTAGTATATTTTACCACGCAAATCAAGATGATAATAATAATAATGACTCTCTTAGCCAATTATATGAAGGAGAGGAAAGTGATACTTCCCTTACTCATGGTAATCCTTTGATTAATCAAACTGATAATCCTTTTTACACACATGTGCCTAGTGCAAAAAAAAATAATTTTCTTACAGGTTTTGACGCTCCTTATAATTTTTCTGAAATTGATCTAAGTCAAATTACGATAAATAGCAACGATACATCCATTTTATCAGGCGAAACTGTAGAAGCTGGAGAAGCTGGAGAAGCTGGAGAACTTGACGAGACAATTGCTGTAAATGCAGAAGGTGATATAACTAAATATAAAAACAATTTGGATACCTATTCTATAGCGGCTAATGAAACATTTGTAGGCAAACAATCACAAATACCAAATCCGTATCGGTATTTGCAACTTGAAGACGAGAGGAGTGATGGCGGATATGATTCTGCTGAAGCTATGGAACAAAGAAAGGATAATACATCGGAAAGTAATAAACATAATGGTAATCACGAAGAAACGGAGGAAATTACAAAAAAGAAAGAAGATAATACTACTCCGTTAATGGACCTTTTTAGTTTAATTACCCAGTCTATTGTAAGCTTTTTTGATCCAATTACCAAATGGATAAAAGGTTTATCTCAAGACTTAGGTAAATATCAAGGTTACAACGAGATAGCCGAAGATAAAAACCATCAAGCAGAAGACTACAAGAAAAACGAATTGCAAGATGAAACCATTTCCACAGATGAATCCAAAAAAGATACTGCATCAAACACTAGTAAATATCAACAATTGCTACAAAAAGCTCACGAGTTAGAATCTGGGTTAAATCTAAACGCATCGATATATAATACTGACGAACAAGACTTTCAAGATTTATATGATTTAATTTATCAAAGTCAACCCGAGCAAGACTATTTGCCAGACGACCAAGACGCAAATATTGAACAATATCTCGATGAAAATCAAAATCCTAACCTTAATGTTGCAATAATTGGTAAGAGAACAAATCCTGGAAGTATTGAGGCTTTTGCAATTGTAAAAGATGATGACAATGAATATTCTGTATACAGACTAAATAGTAAGAACTGCATAGAAGAACCTTTTATATCCCGTATTGAGAATGAAGAAAGATTAAAACAACTTCTTGAAAGTAACAATATTAAAACCGATGGAACAACCGTATTAATTGAAATGCCACAAGAGGACACTGAATATCAAGGTATTAATAAACTAGACTCACAAAATTTTGAAGAAGAAAACCTTGATTTAAACTTTTTTAACGGTAATGCTGGCAATGGTTATTACTCCGGGCAAAGCTTAAACAATGTAAATAAAGGTGGTAATCAACAAGGTGGTGGAAAATATGGTGGACAGTCTGTGTAGTAGATATAAATGAATAAAAAAACACTTCAATCTCTCATCGCTAAATATGATGAGGCTTATTATCAAGATGACGAGCCTATTGTGAGCGATGCAGAATATGATGCCTTAAAACGCGAGCTTGAAACTCTTTTAACAATCACAACTGACGATCTCTTTGGCTCTAGCGGGGTTGGGGCGAGCCCCTTGGCTATCTTTGGTAAAATAGAACACAAAAAGCCAATGCTCTCTTTAAATAACGCGCTAAACAAGGAGGAGCTTGAGGAGTTTTTTAAAAAAATTCGCAACTTTTTAGGTGAGAGCGACAGCTTTTTACCCCCCTGCACCGCTGAGCTTAAAATTGACGGGCTTGGCTTTTCCGCCCTCTACCAAAAAGGACTACTTAAGCATGTTAGCACTAGGGGCGATGGCTTTGTAGGCGAGGATGTAACTAGCAATGTTTTGACTATTGAGAACTTCCCTAAGGTTTTGCAGGGTGATGAAGTGCCTGAGTTTATTGAGGTGCGGGGCGAGATTTTTATGCAAAAAGATGATTTTGAGGAACTTAACAAAACCCAAATGCAAAATGGGGGCAAGATGTTTGCTAATCCACGCAACGCAGCAGCTGGCAGCTTAAGGCAGTTAGACTCCAGTATTACAAAAACTCGTAAATTAAAATATTTTGCCTATACAATTGGGGCATGTAGCGATGATTTTACCTACCAAAGCCAAGCCGATTTACTGCAAAAATTTGCTTCCTTTGGTTTTGTGGCAAACGATTACAAGCTTTGTAATAGCCTTGACGACATAATGGCTTACCACCAAAGCATGGAGGCAAACAGGCACCAAATACCCTTTGATGCAGATGGCATCGTCATTAAAATCAACGATACAAACTTGCAAAACAGACTTGGCTTTTTGGCTCGTAGCCCAAGATGGGCAATTGCATTTAAGTTTAGCTCTGTTAAGGCAGTAACACGCCTTTTAGGCGTAACCTTTGGCATTGGCAGAACCGGCGTAATCACCCCCCTTGCAATACTGGAGCCCATCAACATTGGCGGTGTAATTGTTAAAAAGGCAACCTTGCATAACAAGGACGAAATTGCAAGGCTTGGCATTAAAAGCGGCTGCCTTGTTGAGCTTGAAAGAGCTGGGGATGTGATACCTAAAATACTCAAGTGCCTTGATGATGATGGTAGTGAAATTATCTTTCCTTCGTCTTGTCCTTGCTGTGGCGGTGCCTTAAGTCAAGACGATGGTGGTGTTTTAATTAAATGCAAAAACGGGCTTAGTTGCAAGGAGCAAATGCTGTGCTTTGTAGAGTATTTTTGCTCTAAGGATGCCTTTGACATAGCTGGGCTTGGCGAGAAGCAAATTAGATTGTTTTTTGACAAGGGTTTAATATCAAACCCTGCGGACATCTTTACCCTAGAAGCAAGAGCGGCTCAGCAAATAGCTAGCATGGATAGGTTTGGTGAAAAATCTGCCTCAAACCTCTTTTTGTCAATAAACTCCCGCAGGAGCATTTCTCTTGAAAGATTTATCTACGCCCTAGGCTTTAACGGCGTGGGCGAGGTTGCATCAAAAATGCTTGCAAGATACTTTAAACAGGCACAGGCACTTTTAAACTTTACCGAGCAAGACCACGAGAATATTTTAAACCTTGACGGCATAGGGGCAAAAACCGCAGGCGAAATAAAATCCTGCCTTACATCGCCAAGCTTTACCGCCATGATAGCAAGCCTGTTAAGCGAGGTTAAGGTGAGCGATGTTGTAGTTAAGCAGGGGCTTAAATACGAGGGTAAAAAGATAGTTTTTACCGGCACTCTTGACAAGATGACAAGGCAAGAGGCAAAAAAAACCGCCGAGTCCCTTGGTTTTGAAGTTGCCTCCGGCATTTCTAAAAACATTGACTTTGTTGTTGCCGGCGCCGATGCTGGCTCAAAGCTAAAAAAAGCCACCGAGCTTGGTGTTAAGGTATTGGATGAGGATGAGTGGATTGCTATAACCAATTCTTTTTCTCTTAACTTATAAAATAATGGATGCAATATACTAATAATATTTTATTATTCCATTAGCCGCCTCCCCCCATGCTTAGCAAAGCTAAGCAGGCGGAGCTGGCTAATGAGGGTGGGGAGGTTGAGATTAAACTAAATCCTATTTAAAAGTAAGCCTGTATCTCAAGCCTCCACCTCAGCCCCTCCCCTTAAAGGGAGATGGGGAGGAGAGAGGGGTGTTACAACCCTCCCCAATATTTAAAGACAAAGGGAGAGAGTAAGAAGGAGAATGAATATTGTGTCAAAAAAATACTTAAAAAAATGTATATGGTATAACACACACGCCCCCGCCCCCCCAGCTGGCTTTGCCAGCGGGCGTGTGTGTTTTGGTGGGGTTTTGATCATTTAATTTAAATTTTGTTTTGGATTGATAAGCTGTATAATAAGGACAATTAACAACCCCACCTGCCAAGCTAAAGCCTAGCCTCCTCCCCTACTAGGGGAGGTTTGGTGATGTTTCAACCCCATCCCTCACCCTAAAGGAAGAGGGGGTGAAAGGAGTAAATATTTTAGGCTCCCCACTAGTTAAGAATCTTATAAAATTAGCAAATCATAATGCAAAACATACAGGGCAAGTTACACTCATAATGATTGCTGCCAAAAATTATTACAAGTATTGCTTTGTTTTTATGGTATGTAAAAAATTTAATCAAAACCCCCTAAAGGCGGACTTAAACATGTAGCCATTTTTTGCACGACAAGCTCTTTGGCGACGCCTAATTTTTACAAACCTTAATATAATTATTATTGTAAAAATACTTGCTTTGTGTAAGTTTGGCAATAAAATTGATTATCTTTTTTGTAACTCTATTTTTTGTTGCCTGCATTGTTAAAAAAAGTAAAAAGCCTAAAGCTTACACCAAGCAATCAGTCAAGCAATGCGGCACTCAACAACAATCTTTTACTGCAAAACGCACACAAAAGATTGCTTAAAAAACATCTAAAAACCACAATCTTTAAATACGGGTGTTTGTGCTGCGTAATGTTTTGCTTTTTTGTGTTAAGTTTTTTGATTGTTTTTACCGCAAAATCTGCCTACAAAGGCTTGTTTTTAACTTCGGTAAAACTGCCAATAAGCCAGCAGTTAAAGGCTCATATGTTATACGGCAAAAACAACGATACCGATCTTGCAAATTTAGCTTTTAACACATTGCAGGAGGCTTACGGTCTAACCTCTAAACTTACCCAAGCGGAGCTTGGCGAGTTACGCAAAGATTTTTTTAATGCTTACAAAGACCCAGCAAAATTTAAAAATCTTATTGAGACAGATGCAAAAGACATTCCGCATCAAGGAGGATTTGTTTGGGTTTTTACATCCTCTAAGATTGACAGATACTACAAGGAGAGCTTTTTGTATAAAAACGAAGCCCTGTCAAACAAGGCTTATAATACATTAATAATTGAGCTTGTCAACCAAAATGCAATAAAGCTTAAATTTAATTTTGCAATTTTTACCGCTGCGGATTCCCGCTATGCAGAACTTGCCGGCTGGGCATCGGCAGTTAAGGGTAGTTTTTACATGATTCTGATATTCTTGGCTTTTTGCGTGCCAATGTCAATCATCACCGCCCTTTATCTTGAGGAATTTGCAAAGGATAATTGGTTTAAAAAAATTACCGAAGTCAACATTACAAACCTAGCCTCAATACCATCAATTATTTACGGCTTGCTTGGACTTTTATTATTTGTCAACTACGGACATTTACCAAGGTCATCGGCTTTGGTAGGCGGGCTTACCTTGTCGCTGCTTGTAATGCCAGTGCTGATTGTATCGGCACGCAACTCCATTAAGTCAGTGCCAAAGATTATAAGGGATATGGCATTTGCAATGGGTGCAAGTAGGTCAAGAGTTGTGTTTGGTTTAGTTTTGCCATCTGCAATGCCCGGCATTTTAACTGGCATTATACTCACTCTTGCAAGGCTAATTGGCGAAACCGCCCCTTTGTTAATAGTTGGTATGGTTGCTTTTATAGGCAGTGCCCCAAGCTCCGTTTTAATGCCATCATCTGCCTTGCCTGTGCAGATATATTTATGGTCTTCAAGCCCAGACTACATCTTGGTCAACAAGGCATCGGCTTTAATACTTATACTTATTGCCTTTTTGCTTTTTAGTAATATCGTTATTAATATTATAAGAAAACGCTTTGAGGTTAAGTGGTAATTTAGTAATTTTATTTCCAAAAATTAGCTATGACGACATATGCAAAATTACAAAACAGAACAATTTTAAAATTAAAAGGGCAGAACGCTCTAGGTTTTTTAAACAAATTAATTACAAACAACGCCGCAATTAACAAACTTATCTATGCCTGCATACTAAACTCTAAGGGTAGATTTTTGTGTGATTTTTTTGTTCTTGCCAAAAATCAAGATGAGCTTTTAATTGACATAGCAAAGGATTTTGTAAAATCTTTTACATCAAAAATTAAGCTATACAACATAGACGAGGATATTAAGATTGAAACACTCAGTGACTTACTCTGCATTGTAAGTGCAAGCCATATCAACGACGACTTTTTACCCGACCCTCGCCTTGCAAATCTTGGCTTTAGGGCTTACTTAAGCAGCAACAGCTTGAGCGATGTAAATAATTTAAAGGATGATTTTAACTACGACCTGCACCGCCTGCAATGCATAGTGCCCGAGGGCGATACTGACCTAGAGCCAGAAAAATCTATCATCTTAGAATATGGTTTTGACAACCTAAATGCAATATCTTTTACCAAGGGCTGCTACCCAGGGCAGGAGCTTATGGCACGCACAAAGCACAGGGGGCAAGTTCGTAAAAGCCTTGTTTTACTAAAGCAAAAACAAGGGCAAAAACAATTGCAAAACGCCTCCATGCCAGCTATTAACTTGTTTTGCGAAGTTACTTACGAGCAACTTGTTGAAGATTTTGAAGTAATTAAGCTTGCCAATTCAAGCTCTGAAGTTAAATTTAATATTCAAGATTGCAGCTTTACCCTCTTGTCACAAAGTCAAGATTTAAGACTTTGCTTGGCAAAGCACCCAGTTATGCCTAACTCTTAACCCTTAAAAACCAAGATTTTGCTTAAATGTAACATTGAAAACCTCTTTGCATACTGAGTCATTTACTTAGATTGTGCAATGCCAGTTTTAAATTGGGATTGTATAGTAAAATGGCGGAAAGAGTGGGATTCGAACCCACGGTAGAGTTGCCCCTACACACGCGTTCCAGGCGTGCACGATCGACCGCTCCGTCATCTTTCCGCATTTATCTAGCAAATTTTAACTGATTAACTAAAATATGCAATCTTTTTTTTATTTAATTAATGGTTTGGTATCAGTTTGCTAAGTGCAAAAATTGCAATTGCGGCAGCCGATGCAACATTAAGACTTTCAATTTTTGTGTCAATTTTAACAGCAAAATCGCAAATACTTGCAACTTTTTGCTCTATGCCAAAGCCCTCAGAGCCAAGAACAAGAGCAATTTTGTTTTTACCCGCCTTGCCAGCTTTGCACTGAGTAAGCTTAAAACTCAATTCCTCAATTTCAAGCTTAGATTTATGGTCTAGGGCAATGGTTGTAAAGCCATTATTTTTAAGCTCGCTAACCCAGTGTGGCAAACTTAAAACCTGTGCTTTTTGTAGCTGCTCGCTCAGCCCAGAAGATGTTTTGCAAAGGTCTGGATTATTTTGAATATCTGGCATTTTTTGCTTATTGGTTATCATTAAATCAACACCAAAAGCAACGCAGCTACGGATAATGGCACCTATGTTACCTATGTCGGTTACGCCGTTTAGCACCACAACAAATTTTGCGGTTTTAAGCAAAGGCTCCAAAGCAGGCTCCTTAACCTTTTGCGTAACGCAAACCATGCCTTGATGATTTTTGCTTTTTAACCCAAGCCCAATGTCAAGATGCTGCATTGAAACCTCGCTAACGCCCAATGCCCTGCCGGCAAGCTTAAGCCTGCCAGAGGCTTGCCTTGTACACATCACCTCGTATATCTTGCGGGTTTTGCTTGCAATTATGGTGTTAACCTGATTAACTCCATAAAAAATCACCGAGTCCTCAATTAAATGCGACTGATTTTTTTTGGGTTTAATAGCAAAGTCTTTTTGCTCCTGTTTTTTAAAAGGCTTTGCTTGACTGCGTTTTTGTTGCATTTTAATAAATCTAATAACTACTAACCATCCTTAAAATCTAAGTGTTTTTCATCTTTTTGCAAGTAATTTTGTAATATTGTTGTTTTGGACTGAGTATACAGAACTATTTTTTCAATCCTTTGTTTTTGCAAAACTTTTTAATAGCAATACCATATGCAATAACTTTATCGCCACAATATTCTTTGTTTTTTATGCTATTTATTAGTAAATTTACAATAGGAATTTTATGCAATCTAAATTTCATTTCTTTATGATGATGCAATTCCCCGTTTCTCATTTCTATCTCTCCGCAGTTGTTTTTTAATTTAAAAATTACTTTTTGACATCCTCTTGAATTTAAAACCGTAAAATGATTTAGAAATACCGCAATAACATCATCATGCCAAAAAATATGAAATACTTCGTTATGTTTTATAGTAAGGTAACTAACTTGAGAACCTTCAAAGATTGATTTTCGTAAAAATGCTTCCAATCTGTATTTTTCTTCAAGCTTCATTCTCAATTCTGTCATGTATTTTGCAATAATACTTTTAACCTCATGCTTTGTTAATTGATAATCATCTTTGTTATCTGGCACTGCATTGATACATTCAAGAATAATTTGACCTATGCCATTCATCGCCTTAAAAGCTGCATCGGTTTCAAATCTATTTTTGCCATATAAAAAAATTTGCCAAAATCCATTTCCACTTTTTAAAGAATGAGCATCACCATTAAAATCTATCACATCTTTTTTTGCTTTTGGGTCGTTTTGATAATCGTCTTCAAGCCCTATAAGTTTTGCAAATTCTTTTGCATCCCTGTGTCCATCTTTTTTTACCTGACTAGCTTTTTGGCTAGTCATTGCTCTTTTTTTGTAAATTGTCATAAATTAGTAATTAAGATTTCATGGGATTTTTTTATATGATTTTCACCTTTTGCAAGTCTATTTTTTCCTATTCTGGTTTCGCCCTGTCCCATGGTATATTGCCATTCAACTTCAATAATCTTATAATCTTTATACATATTTCTAATTTCAGGACAATCGTTATAGGAAAGAATGAATCCGTTTTTATGATTTTTTAGTAACTGACAAAGCAAGTCATGATCAAATTGATTGTGATGAACTGGAAAATTTCTTTGAGGATATATTCCTTTAAACATCTTACTGTCCCCACCAAGGTAATACGGAGGATCGCAATATAAAAAATCTTGCTGATGTTCCATTAGGGCTTTATCAAAACTTTTACAAAAAACAGATAAGTTTTTAGGATTGAATTCAATAATTTTATTTATTGCAGATTGATATTTTTTTGGATTAGTGTATATTGAGGACATCCAACCCAAAAATCCGGGTCCATATGATAGATTGTGATTAAAAAAGTAATACACAGCAAGAGTCAAGCTATCCAATTTAATCTGTCCTTGCCAATGTTTTTTTAATTCACTCTTTATCACTTCATAATTTTCTTTAGTTGGCTCTATTTTTGACAATCTATCAAATAACTCTTTTTTATTATTTATTTGAACCTGCCAATAGTTAACCAATATGTCAAATATATCATATCCAATAACTTCTATGTCCAGCATGGACGAGCATGCAATTTCAAAGGAACCACCACCAAAAAACGGGGAAATAATTTTTTTTACATCATTTGGTATTAGTTCCACAATCAATCCAACTGCCAAACTTTTGCCACCCGCATACCTTAAGGTTGAACAGCTATATCTTTTGTATTTTAATTTACCCTTGTGATTTGATAAACTTTGTAAAAATAAATCTTTTTTACATCTATCAAAATGTGATTTAACATTTGAGTTTTCAAAACCACTTAAAGTTTCTGTAAGAATGTATTCATTACTATCGCACCCCAAAATCTTAGCAAATGTTTTACTCATATTAACAAAAACTTACTTCTTTGCAAATCAATTCATCAAAGATATTTTGCAAAAAATTAACAACTCTTAAATGCCAAATGTCAAGCTTTTTTAGCTTTTTGCGGTAATTTTGCAATATTGTTGTTTTGCACTGAGTATACAGAACTATTTTTTCAATCCTTTGTTTTTGCAAAACTTAAATCATTGATTTGGCATATTCTAGATTTATTGCAAAAATTTCATTGTCCAAAAATTTTTGAAAAAAACAATAGATACTTAAAAAAATATTGTAGATAAATATTACATAAAAGATTTTTGCCTTGTTTGTTTTTTGTTTTTACTTAAGATTGTGACTTGTAAAATAAAGCCATTAGGCAAAAAGCATCTTTATGAGTTTTGTGTATTTAAAGCAGGAGCGTTAATTTTTTATTAAGATGAAGACAGACATTTTAATGCACTGCGGTGATATTTTTTTAAATGTTGCAGTCTATCTGGAAGGCTATTATATGCTTAAAACAAAAAATGTGCCACCAATACAGTTTTTTATATACATGCTTTTTGTTATCAGCGGAATTTTTTGGTTTTTGTGGGGCATCTTTACGCCAAATCTTAGCCAGATAGTATCGGGGGCATCGGCATTAACTGTACAGCTGTCAATATTATTTGTTATTACACGCCGTTATATTAAGCACAAGGTGATAAACCATCAAAGCCTTTTGCTGCCAATAATGCCATTTATAAAGGCTTGTAAAAAAGTTTTTAATAAAATATTTTGTAAGTAGTTTTTTAGTTTTATGATTAACATATTGTTTTGCTCTAAAAATGCCAGCATGGCACAGGGCATAGTAAGACATCTGGATGGTGAGGATGTAAATACCATTAAAGCAAGTATAGCAAGGTTTAACGATGGCGAAATTGCCGTGGAACTGCAAAGCAATGTTAGGGATCAGGTGGTTTTTGTTGTACAGTCGTGCACTCACAAGCCAAATGACGACCTCATGGAGCTCTTGATAGTTGTGGACGCACTTAAAAGGGCATCTGCAGCAAAAATTGTTGCCGTGATACCTTATTTTTATTATGCAAGGCAGGACCGCAAATCCAGCCCACGCTCACCAATCACCGCAAAGCTTTGTGCTAATTTGCTGCAAACCGCAGGTGTAAATAGCGTTATAACAATGGACCTTCATGTTAGCCAAATACAAGGCTTTTTTGACATACCGGTTGACAACATCTACTACTGGCCCTGCATTATCAATAATATTAAGGATACATTGTTTGTGGGCGAGGATTTAATTATCACTGCCCCGGATGTTGGTGGGATTGTGAGGGCGCGTAGCCTTGCAAAACGCCTATCGGCACAGATGGCAATTATTGACAAAAGACGCGAAAAAGCCGGCATATCCGAGGTTATGAACATAATAGGCGATGTATCTGGCAAGGATTGCATAATTACAGACGACATCCTAGACAGCGGCGGCACCCTTTGCAACGCAGCCGATGCTTTAAAGCAAAAAGGTGCAAGGAGCGTTTCGGCTTATATCACTCATGGGTTGTTTTCTGGCGCTGCTGTTAGCAAGATTGAAGGCTCGGCACTGGATTTTGTTGCAGTATCCGACACGGTTGAAAACGAGGTAAAAATTACTGGCTCTAGTAAAATTAAAATTATATCCGCTGCCGAGATATTCTCGGAGGTTATAAGCGAGCTTGCCAACGGTGGCTCCGTATCCAAGCTATTTGATTAATCTGTTTTACCCCTTTATGCTACTATTTGAGGACGAACTAACCTCCCCTCTGCCCCAGCCTGCAAAGCCTGAGGCTCAACCTAAAAAACGAGCATCAAAAAAAGCAAATTCAAAAGATGACGATGCCTTTGCAGGCATAGACATTGACATAAACATGGACATAGACGCCCAAGACCAATCTACCCCCCAACAAAATGGCGAGCTTGACAAAGCCGAGGTTTTTTTGCCAGATTACATAATTTACGGCAATGGTAATGCTGTGTGCGAGCAAATTTGCAATCTGTTTTACGCTCAAAAGCTACCAAGATGCATCATGCTAAGCGGTGCCTTTGGCGGCGGCAAAAGTTATATTATTGATGTTATTCTATCTAAAATTTTTGCCAATTATGGCTTTACAAACGACCAAACAAACCCCCTCCACAAGTCAAACAACCCAGACATACTATATGTTAAAAATGGGCAAAAGGATACTAACTTGGCGAAAGATGAAGAATCTGCCCAAAATCAAAGCATTAAGGCAATTTACAAAAACAACCTCTCGGTTGTAAAGGACTTTGGGCAAAGCATCATGCCTTTTTTAGCTAAATCCCCCCAGATATCGGATTTTAAGTTTTTGGTGATAGATAACATAGACTACGCATCAAAGGAGTTCACAAATTCAATCTTAAAAACTCTTGAGGAGGCAAATTTTTCGCTTTACATAATCTTAGTATCGCACAATACAAGCAGGGTTTTAAAAACCATCATGTCCCGCTCTATCCTTTTTAACACCGGCAGCTTAAATCAAGAGGACTTTAGCAATATTCTTGCCTGCCAGCAAGTGCAATTGGGCGAGGATGAACTAAGCACTCTCTACAGCCTTAGCGATGCTCAGCCTGGAATTGCAAAAATACTCATAAACAACGACTACAAAACAATCATAAAGCAAACAAAGGACATAATAAGCGGTTTGCCTCAGCAAGCAAGTTTTTTAGACCACGACCTATTTAACCTTGGGTTTTTAAGCCAAAAAACAATCAAGCTTTGCCTTGAGGAGTATTTTAACACCCCATCTGAAAATGACTTTTACAAAGCTCAGCAATTTCAAATTACCCTTAATGCAATTGGCAAAATTTTGCAAAACGCAATCACTTACAATGCTGACGAAACCCTAGCAAAAATAGAAATCTCCCGCCTACTTGCAAGCCTTACTCAATCATTTGTGTAATCTAAATTGGCTTTAGCGATAATTAATAGACTTATTCTAAAATAGAGAAAGTGTCAAATCTCTATCCGTAAAAAGTCCGCATTGCCAATCGTTGCAAAAATGCTAAAACCCTAGATTGCAATATTGGTTTGTTAGTGTTATTGATTTCAATAAATGTCCAGCTGTAATTTAGAACAAGTCCACTCTCTCCCTCAACGATCAAAAAATTATTAGGAAAAAGGTAATCGCTTGGCATTCCACCTAAAATTTTATACAAAATTTGATTAAACTTTGTTGAAGGCTCAATTTTTGTCTCATTCCTCTCTTTTTCAACTTTAAATATTACCTTATCATCTTCATTTACCATAAAAACAGGTGAGTGAGTATTAATAAACACTTGACCTCCGTTTTGTGATATTGTTTTCAAACTTTCCTCCATCTTGCGTTGTGTTTCAAAATGTAAATGCAATTCTGCCTCATCTATCGCAAAAATAATATTTTTTTGTGATATTTTTTCACTAATATATCTAATAATTGACACAACGACGGCTCTTTGCACTCCATCGCCCTTTTCATCAATCTTTGTTTCAACGCCATCATTTGCTTTCATGCTAATGTCTTTAAACAAGTCATCAAATGTCTTTGGCATGATATTAAACTTTACATCACAATCGGGAAAAACCTCTTGTAAATATTTATTCAGATCATCTTGAATATCCTGTATAAATGGTAGGCTTTTGTCTTTCGTAAATTGCTCAAATTGTTCTTTAAATTTTTTAAATTCCTCATCTTTGTTTAAAATATCATCTGTCATTTTCTTAATAGTATCATTCAGTAACCTACCTATATTATTTTTTGCACTTGGTTTATCTTCTTTTTCAGCATGTTGCCTTGCATCGATATACTCAAAAATACCATTAAAAATATTATTTTTACCAACTTTTTTTTCGAAGACTCAACTTCATCGCCAACTTTTTTGCCTTCTTTTTTCTCCTCGACAACCTCTGTATTGTTTATATAGATTTTAATTGGCTCTTTGTTTTTCTTTTTACACTTCATTTCATTACCTTGAAAAACATCATCAATTTTAACCATCGATGATTGAAAATTTGTCTTATGTTTTTCAGGCTTAATATTATCTACAAAATCCTCGATTTCGCCAAAAATCAACTCCATCTCAATATCATTAGCTTGCAAATCCTTATGTTTTAGCAAATTAATATCATCCTTACTTCCTGCATTGGTATTATTAAAGAAATAATCCAACGCCTCAAAAACATTGCTCTTTCCATGATTGTTCTTTCCTATAAAAACATTAAACTTTTTACATTCACACTCTTGGTGTTTTATTGAACGAAAGTTTTTAATTGTAATTTTTTTGATATATATAAAGCAATAATAAAGCAATAAAGAAAAAGAAATATTTTGCAACAATGGCAAAGTTTATATAGTTTGTAATTTTTCCTTTTCAAGTAAATAAACGCAAATAAATTTAATATTTTGAAGTTTAAAATTACGCCTCTATACTCCCCATTAGCCAGCTCCGCCTGCCAGGGCTTACTAAGTATGGGGGAACCCCTCTTTCCAATCCCTCTCCCTTTAGGGGGCTGGATACCCACTTTTTCTCCCTCTCCCTTTAGGGGAAGGGCTGGGGTGGGGGCTTAAGATACAGGCTTACTTTTAAATGGGATTTAGTTTAATCTCCACCACCGCACCACTTTTTTTTAGCCAGCTCCGCCTGCTGGCTTTGCCAGCTGGGGGGCGGGGGCTGGGGCAAAACACCCAAAGAGAGTGGGGATTTTTTGTGGGGTTTTTACAGGGTGGCAAGGTAATATTTAGCCAGTATAATCAAATTGTACGCCAACATTGCAATTGGGGTTGAGAACGACTCTTGGTCTTAGGCAGTTCATTATTCGCTCCTTTTTGGATATCTTTAGTGTCGGTAAAACGACTTTCGTAATGCTCTTGATCACTTAAAAGTTCTTTATCAAAAAGTTGTTTTCCCTGTACAATTGACAAATCTTGCTGCTGCCGGTTGCAAGATTGCAAAGCAAAAGTTTGTTCTTTCGCTTCTTTTACCTCTTTTAAAACACTAACCGCATATGCAATATTGTCAGCGTCTTGTTTGGTTAAAATATTTTTAGGGTCTTCTGACTTAAGATATGCAACACATCCTGTTTCGTGAGGGTTACAATGCTTACGCACCTCTAGAGATTGCGATTGGTTGACAACCTCTATTTTTATGTTGTTTTCAACACCGCTGCTAAAAGCCAGTTCCATATAATGGTTAGAGTTTGAAGAAACACCGATTCTAACTTGATACTTAGGTGCTAGAGAAATGACTTCAAGATCATCTTCTTCAAGATAATAAGCCTGCACCAAGTAAGCAAGAATGCTACTTAATTGATGGTAATGCTGCTGCGTTATAGATGCTTGCTGCTGATTTACTTGGCTTTGCTCCATGTTAAAATAATAAAAAATGTAAAAAAATAAAATCTACACGGCAGCACAGTTTAGGGGTGATGCGGGTAAAGATAAAGGCTACAAGAGTTTAATTAATACCACACATTTTGCACATCGTCTAGGTCTTCAAGAGCGTCAACAAGTTTTTGCAAGGCTTCCTGTTGCTCGCTGGATAGGTCTTGGGGGGTGTTTGCCCTGTATTCAAAGCCAGATTCCTCAATGCAATCGGCACCAAAAGATGCTTCAAGAGCTGATTTTACGGAGTTAAAGCCTTCAAAAGAGGTTAAAACCTCGATGTAGCCACCATCAGCAAGCTCTACCGACTCAGCACCTTGATTAACAGCTTCGTCAAATATCTTGTCAAATTCAATGCTATTTGGCTTAAAGTAAATCACTCCGTAGTGCGAAAATGCAAAGTTCAAAGAGCCAGTCTCGCCCAAATTGCCAGCATGTTTTGTAAAGGTGGAACGCACATCAGATGCGGTACGGTTTTTGTTGTCAGTTAAAGCCTCAACAACAATGCCAATGCCGCCGTTTGCGTAGCCATCGTATCTAACCTCGTCAAAGTTTTGGTTGTCATCTCCGCCGGACACTTTTTTAAGCACAGCTTCAATTCTATCCTTTGGCAGGCTAATTGCTCTGGCCTTAGATATTGCAACTCTTAGCCTTGGGTTCATCTCCTCCTGCACGCCGCCAAGTTTTGCAGCAACTTGAATCTCCCTTAGGTATTTGGTGAAGATTTTAGCTCTTTTTTTGTCCTGAGCCCCCTTGCGGTGAGCTATGTTTGCAGCATGAGAATGACCTGCCATAATCAATACGAAAAACTATTCGCAAACTTCAAGAGAGCTAAAGAAAAAAGCAATTTCAATTTTTGCATTTTCCAAAGAATCTGAGCCGTGGACCGAGTTTTCGCCAATAGAGAGTGCAAAGTCTTTTCTAATAGTGCCAGCTGCAGCATCCTTAGGGTTCGTAGCACCCATAACCTCACGATTTTTAAACACAGCCTCCTCGCCTTTTAAAACCTGCACCACAACTGGGCCAGATGTCATTGTGTCAACAAGCTCACCGTAAAAAGGTCTTTCCTTGTGAACCGCATAAAAAGCACCAGCCTGCTCCTTTGTAAGTTTTATTCTTTTTTGAGCAACTATGCTAAGCCCAGCCGCCTCAAGGTAGGAGTTAATTTTGCCAGTGATGTTTCTTTTTGTAGCATCAGGCTTGATTATTGAAAGAGTGTGTTGGATAGCCATAAAATAAAAATAAAATTAATATCAAAAAAATTCAAAAAACAATCTATTTTTAATTAAAGTAAAAAATGTTAGTTAAATACATTAATTAAAGCTAGATTGAACCAGCCATTACTACCAATGCTTAAAAACTAAGCAAAGATAATAATAAGAGCAATAACAAGCGAGAAGATAGCAACTGTCTCAGCCAATACTCCACCTACATATGCGTGTTTTACCATTTTTTCCTCAGCAGCTGGGTTGCGAGCTATGCCGTTAAGTAAAGCAGAAAACACAGCACCAATCCCCAAAGCAGCACCAAGCATGCCAATAGACATAAGTCCAACGCCGATGTATTCCATAGAAATACCTTCCATAGTCAATAAAAACAAATAAAATAAAAATACAAAAAACGCCGCTCAAATTTGACTCAGTTACATCAGTTTGAAAGCCAAATTAAGCAACGGATACTCTAATACCAAAGCCCATTGTTGTTGATATTGTAGCCTTTAAGATAAAGCTTTTTGCCCCAACTGGCTTAAGTGTTTTAAGGTAGGATATGTAGGTTTTAAAGTTTTCAACAATCTTGTCGTTTGAAAACGAAACCCTAGCAATAGATGTTGCAACGGTACCGTTTTTACTTGCTTTAACAGCAACCTGCCCACCAAGAACATTTTTTACCATGGAATCCAAATCTGCAGACACTGTGCCAGCTTTAACGCTAGGCAGTAAGCCTTTAGGACCTAAAACCTTAGCAAGTTTTTTGGACACATTGGGAAAAGCAGCCTGAGAAGCTATACATTTGTCAAAATCAGCATAGCCGTTTAAAACCTCTTGAATTAGGTCATCGTAGCCAACCTTTTCGATACCAAGAGACTTAACTTTTGCGGTTTCCTCTTCGGTTACAAAGGCAATAACCTTGTATTTTTTACCGTTACCATTTGGCAAAACCAAGGAAGAGTTGACAGACTTACCTGGGTCAAGATTAATGTGAACATTTACATCAATTGACCAATCAGCTTTGGACTTGAATTTGGTTTCGTCATTATACTTTTTAACCAATGCAATAGCGTCCTCAATAGACAAAATTGCATTAGGCTTTGTGTTAAGAGATAGAAAGTTTTTTATCTCTTTGGCTTTTTTACTTGTAAAAGACATAATTAATATTTAATAATTACAATTAAAACAAATCAAAATAAGATAAAAAGATTAACCCTTAACCTCAATACCCATTGACCTAATAGAGCCTAAAACCATTTGGCAAGCCGCCTCAATGGTTGTGCAGTTTAGGTCAGGCATTTTAATTTTAGCAATTTGAGTCACTTGAGCCATTGTAATGGTTGCAGCAACCTCGGTACCTGGTTTTTTAGCACCAGATTTAATGCCAAGAATGTCTTTAACCAAGTCTGGCACGGGTGGTGTTTTGATGATAAAATCAAAGGATTTGTCCTTAAAGACCGATATAACAACAGGCACTCTCATACCCTCTTTAACCCCCATAGCTTTTGTTTTGTCGTTAAAAGCCTTACAGAAGTTCATAATATTAAGACCATGCTGACCAAGAGCAGGACCAATAGGAGGCGCTGGATTTGCTTTACCAGCTGGGATGATTAGTTTAATAAACTTTTCAGCCTTTTTTTTAGAAGCTTGCATAGTACAAAAAAACTACTAAATAAAATAATAAAATACAAACAAACAAAAAAGTGCCATCCATAGCGGCACAAAGGAGATTGCTAAGCCTGAGCCTGCATCTTCTCCACTTCCGAGGTTTGAAGCTTAACTTCGGTTTCTGTATTAAACACAGGCACAGAAAGAACAAGATTTGCCCCTTCGTCAACAACTGCTAAAATTGTGCCTTTAAATCCAGCAAAAGAGCCGGTTTTAATTTTGACTGATTCGCCAACACTAAAGCTAATTGTTTGGCTAATTTGATGTTGTTTTTCGACGCTATCAAACATTTTTTGCATCTCCTCTTGGCTAAGAGGCTTTGGTTTTTTTGACGCACCGATAAAATCAATGACTTTAGGCAGGTCGCGAACAAGGTTCCAAGTATTCTCGTTCATTTGCATCTTTATAGCTAAATAGCCTGGAAAAAGATTTTTGAACTTTTCAACAACTTTTTGCTCTCCTTTTGCATCCCTTGTAGTTTTAACAAGCTTAACCTTTGGTACAAAAAACTCTTTAAATGCCTTGTCTAGGTTTCTTGTTTTTGCTAGTGACTTTATTTGCTTAATAACGGCATCTTCCGAAGAGGCAAAAACCCTAACTAAATACCATTGATGCTTACTGACTACTGCCTTTTCTGGCTTGGCATGAGGTGTACTTTCAGTCATCTAAATAAAACACAAAAATTTAATGTAACAAGACCCAATATACATAGGTTAAAATACCATAGAAGGCAGTAGCAAATATATTTTTTTACACTACCAGCCACAATAAAAACAAACTTTTTTAAAACACTTTGCATCTTTTGTCAAGAAAAACTATTATTTTTTTATTTATTGACAAATACTTTTTAATATCTTAGATTTTTATGATATTACTTATTACTGCTCTTTTTATTGAGGTATACAGCTGTTTTGCAAAATATAAAAGACATAACAAATTTTTTGTAATCTACAGTTGACTGCCTATATTTCAAGGCTAGCAAAAAGCCTTTTTACAACACTAAATCCACCTAAAAGATTGAAGGCAGCAAGCCTAGTTGAAGTATGCTTTATCCTCCTCATCACCTCACTTGTCCTCACCACCTCAATCACAATTGGCTCAAAGGTTATGCAAAGTTATAAGAGGGAGAGGTCGTATCATAATTCGCAAAATATTAAAAAAGCATTAGTGAATTATTTTAAGAGTAAAAATCGCATGCCATG
>CAMCVL010000006.1 GCA_945881985.1 Rickettsia typhi
AAAGCGGACTTTAACTCCTACGGTGCACGCCGTGGTAGCCATAGCGTGATGATGCGAGGCACCTTTGCAAACATCCGTATAAAAAACAAAATGGCGGACGGTAAGGAGGGCGGATACTCAAAGGACATTGAAAGCGGCGAGATTAAGCCTGTCTACGATATTGCAATGAAGTGGCAGGCAAAAAATACGCCTCTTGTTGTTTTTGGCGGTAAGGAATACGGCACTGGCTCCTCGCGGGACTGGGCGGCAAAAGGCACAATGCTGCTTGGCGTTAAGGCTGTTATCTGCGAGAGTTTTGAAAGAATTCACCGCTCAAACCTAATTGGCATGGGTGTTTTGCCATTTGTATTTGAGGATGGTATAAATGCAAGCACTCTTGGCATTAAGGGCGATGAAGTTTTTGAAATTCTTGGACTCAAGGACCTCTCACCACGCAAAACTTTTGAGCTTAAAATCAATGGTAAGGTAGCCTGCAAAATCATTGCGGCAGTTAATACTCAAAGAGAGCTTGAGTATTTAGAGCTTGGCGGCATTATGCCATATGTTATTAAAAAATTGACAAAATAGTTATCCTTGTAGATATGCAAATATTTAATAGCTTTGACGACCCAGTTTTTGCACAGCTTTTAAACAATCAAAGGGCGGATTTTGACGATGAAATTGCAGAGAATGTCCTTGAAACAATACTTGATATAAAGCTTGGTCAAAAAATGCCTCTTGACTACACAAATAAATTTTCTGGTTGTAGCTTGCAAAGTGTTTTAGTTAGCATGGGCGAGCTTAATGCTGCTTACGAGCGTGTTTTAGACAAAAAACCAGACCTTGTGAGGGCGTTAAACAAGATATACGACAGAGTTTACGCCTTTCACAAAAAGCATTACGAGTTTATAAAGCCAACAAAGGATTTTAGCTTTACAGACGATCTTGGCAATAAGCTTGGCTATATTTACAACTCTATAGAATCTGTGGGCATTTATGTGCCCGGCGGTAGGGCTGTTTATCCAAGCTCTGTAATTATGAGTTTTGTGCCAGCCTTTTGTGCCGGGGTAAAGGAGGTATATTTTGCCAGTCCACCAATGCAAAATGGTCTTATTAGCGATGTTATAATGGCTGCAATCTTTATTTGCAAGGAACGCACGCACCAGTCCAAAATCATAAAAAACATTTACAAGATGGGTGGGGCAAGTGCTATTGCATCCTTTTGTTATGGCAGCCAAGAAGTTAAAAAAGTTGACAAAATTATTGGCCCAGGCGGTAGTTATGTATCCATAGCTAAAAGATTTTTGTTTGGCGAAGTTGGTATTGACATGATAGCAGGGCCCACCGATCTAACCATAATAGCCGATGAAAGTGCTGATGCAAAATGCGTTGCAATGGATTTATTTTCGCAGCTGGAGCACGGGGGGGATTCAAGAGTGTTTTTACTTACTGACTCCCAGTATTTTGCAAACCTTGTGAACGAGCAAATTGCAAAAATTTTACCAACTCTTAGCAGAATGGAAATTGTTGACAAATCAATTAAAAACTCTGCAATTGTTCTTGTAAATCAAATAGAGCAAGCTGCCGATGCGGCAAATAAAATTGCACCTGAGCATCTGCAAATTTGCACAAAATCTAACGATTTAATTTTAAAATACATCAAAAATGCAGGAGCGGTTTTTGTGGGCAATTACACATCCGAGAGCTTTGGCGACTACATACTAGGGCCAAGTCATGTTTTGCCAACTGGGGGTAGTGCAAGGTTTAGCTCTGGACTATCAGTTATGGATTTTTTAAAAAAAATATCCATCATGCAAATTGCAAATAAGGACTCTGCCCGACTTTTGGCAAGCGATGCAATTGTTGTTGCTAAGGAGGAGGGGCTTGAGGCTCATGCTATGTCAATGCAGATAAGAGAGGATATTAGGTAGTTGAAAACATGAGTAAATTGCTTAGAATATTTTTTTATACTCTTGTAATAACAATCTTACCAAGCAAGGCTTTTGCCATGGCTTTTGAGCCTGTGCTTAGCTATTCTAAAAACGAGTTTGCCTTTATGCTAACAGGGGCTACCGCATGGAAGACGGACGACAAATACTTTATTGGCCGTTATGTAAGCCCTCGCCCAAACTATGCCCAGATAAAAGCTGATGAACTAAATGAAAAATCTAAAATCCTTGCCCGTGATGTTTTGCGTGAGTTTGACAGGGACGAGCTTGGTTATTCAAAACAAACAAGGCACAACTTTAAGGCTTTAAATATGGGTTTTAGTGTTAGATATGTTGATTTTAAAAACGATAATAACCCAGATGCCTTAAAAACAAAAAGCAAGATTACTAACTTTATATCCACAGGCCCAGCCTTTACCTTTGCACCAGCAAAAGAGATATTTTTTTATTATGCACCATCTATAGCTCTTGCAAACACATATGCTGGGGGCTCTGGCAAGAGAGTTATAAAAATTACTTACTCGCAGTCCTTAGGAGTGATGTTTAGATTGTTTGCAAGCGACCAAGTGAGTGCATTTTCATTTGGCTTTGGTGCTACAATAATTGAGGGCAGGGCAATGCCAAACGCATCAATAGGGTTTTATACAGATTAAAGAAATTTGAATTGTAAAATTGAATTTTGTATTATCTAATACCAGAGGTAAAATTTTGCATTAATCGTGATATCTCATCCTCGCAAAAACCGTAAAACACTTCTGGGTGATTGTAGCAGGATGCTTTATCTTGCACTATGTTTTTGTCGCAAACAGAGCCATCTTTAAAGTATTTTAGGTGCGATGTAAAACCAAACTTGCTGTCTTTAAGTCCAAACACAAGCCTTTGTATTCTGGCATGGCAAATTGCACCATAGCACATAAGGCAGGGTTCTAGGCTTGAGTAGATTGAGGCAAAGTAGTCGTCAAATCTATGATTTTGTATTTTTTTGCACATCCTTGATATAGCTAAACACTCGGCATGCATCATGCAATTGCCATGCTTATAAACCTCGTTTTTAGCTATGCTTAAATGCTGTATTTTTCCGCTTTGCTTGTGTTGTAGTATAAGCAGGCAGGCAATTGGGAAGTCCTGTGAATCTATGTTTTGACTAGCTTTTTTAATTGCTATTTTAATAAGCCTGTTAAATGGATTCACAACCTATTGTAATTATTTAACAACAAAATTGGAGGCCGGAGACGGAATCGAACCGTCGCATAAAGGCTTTGCAGGCCCTTGCATTACCACTTTGCTACCCAGCCAGCATCGGTATTGAGGTAAATTTTATTAAGTTTTTTATTTAATGTCAAATTAAAATTTTACTTTTTGATTTTTACTTGCTTTTTGCAAAAATATCATAACACTTTAAAAGGTAGATTTACTTGTTATTGCATTTTATGGACGCATCCCTTAATGCCTCAGAGCAAAGCCAGTTGGAAAAAAAACTGGAGCTTAAAAACATCAATCTTTATTACAGCATTACAAAGCAAATATTAAAAGATGTATCTGTGGATTTTTACAAAAATAAGGTAACATCACTTATTGGACCTTCGGGCTGTGGTAAATCATCACTTTTAAAAACAATAAATCGTATTAACGACTACATACCCGGATTTAGATACGAGGGAGAGATACTCTTGGACGGCAATAATATATCTGAGCTTGATGTGACGATTTTGCGTCTTTTGGTTGGGATGGTTTTTCAAAAGCCTACGCCTTTTCCGGGCTCCATTTACAAAAATGTTGCTTTTGGTCCTAGGATACACGAGCTTTACAAAAGCAAGGCGGATCTTGATAATATAGTTGAGGCAAGCCTTACAAAGGCAGGGCTTTGGAACGAGGTAAAGGACAAGCTACACGAAAGTGCAACTAGCCTTTCGGGCGGGCAACAACAAAGACTATGTATAGCTCGTACAATAGCAATCAAACCAGATGTAATATTGATGGATGAGCCATGTTCGGCTCTTGACCCAATAGCAACAGCAAAGGTGGAGGAGCTTATTAATGAGCTAAGACAAGAGTACACAATTGTTATTGTTACGCACTCAATGAGTCAGGCGGCTAGAATTTCGGATTATAGTGCATTTTTGTATCTTGGCGAGTTAGTGGAATTTGCTCCAACTGCAAGCATTTTTACAAACCCTAAAAACAAATTGACCGAGAACTACATCAACGGCAAAATTGGCTAATATTTACCCAGATATGCAAAATACATCATCTAGCTTAAACCACATTGCAATTATTATGGATGGCAACAGAAGGTGGGCGCGTAAAAATCTTTTAAAGGCAAGCGATGGGCATAAGATAGGTGCTGGGCGTATAAAAGATATTGCAAAGCATTGCCTTGCAAATCTTGGAGTGAGGAAGTTAAGTTTGTATGCTTTTTCATCTGAAAACTGGAACAGGGACAAATCCGAAACCCAGCTATTGCAAAGCCTTTTAGCTGACTATCTTGATGGTGGTGACCTGCAAGAAATTATATCTTTTAATATTAAAGTTTGCATCATTGGTGATGTTAGCAAGTTTGAGCAAAGGGTGCAAAATGGTATTAAAAAACTTGAGACTCAAATGCTTGAAACATACAACAAAAGCATCCCTAAAATGCAGCTTAACATTGCGTTAAATTACGGCGGCAGAGCCGAAATTACCGAGGCTTTAAACGCCTTAATTGCAAGCGGTAAGCAAAAGATATGCCAGCATGACATTACCAATGCCCTGCAAGAGCCTCAGGATGTTGATTTGCTTATAAGGAGCGGGGGTAATAAGAGGCTTTCAAACTTTTTGCTTTGGCAGTCTTCTTACAGCGAGCTATATTTTACCGATGTGCTTTGGCCCGATTTTTGTGCTAGGGACATTGATGCTGCAGTGGAGTTTTTTGCTTTGCAAAAACGCAATTTTGGTTGCTGATAAACATTATGCTTTGTGAGTCTAATAAGTTTTTATCAAAATTTTTAGCTAGGTTTAAAACTAAAACAGCCCCCCTCAGGGAAGATGATTTGATACAAGAAATTTTCAAACCCTTAACCAATCCAGATATAAGTTTTAATTTAACCGATGATATTGCCTGTATTGAGGCTGGGGTTTTTGATGGTGGTAAAATTGTTGTGTCCAGCGATAGTGTTGTGCAAGGAGTGCATTTGTTTAAGGATATTGATGGCTTTTTTTACGGGGCAAAGCTACTTAAACGCAATATATCGGATATCATTGCCAAGGGGGCGGTGCCACTTTATTACAATTTAAACATCGTTTTGCCGCAAAACATTAATTATCATTTTTTGCAAAGTTTTGCCGCAGGGCTTTTGCAGGTGCAAAGTCAATATGCTATAAAACTTATAGGGGGCGATACAACGAGGTTTGCAAAGGGTTTGAATGATTGTTTTGTTGCAAATTCTACAATTTTTGGCAAAATTGCAAACAATTTACATTTGCCGCTAAGGCACAACATAAAAGATGGTGATGTAATTTTTGCCACAAACAAAGCAGGACTTGCTTTTGATGGCTATTTAAGCTTAAAAGCCAAGGCTGCCAAACGCAAATCTAAGGATTTGCTTGCACTTAGCAAAGCTGAACTAGCTTATTTAAACCCAGAGCTTAAACACTACAACTTTTGCATGGAGCAAGACTTTACAAGCCTTGTTAGTGCAAGTATGGATGTGTCGGACGGATTGTTTAAGGATTTAAGTACGATGCTTAAAGCATCAAATCTTGCGGGGGTATTAAATTGCCAAAATGTTTGCAAACTTTGCGGTGTAAATGATGTTGAAGCAGCCTTTGCAAAGCTAAAATTTGGTGATGATTACATCTTGTTATTTGCAACACCAAAGGCTAATGTTGACAAAATAAATACTCTTGCCGCAAGGCATAGTTTAACAATCATGCCAATTGCAAGTGCAAAGCTTGGTGCATCTGGGGCAATCTACGCAGATGATGCAATGCAAATGTCTTTTAAGCCAGAAGGCTTTGACGCACTGCAAATGGATATATCTTAAAATTGTCAAACCTTATCTTGCAGCTGAAGTTTGTATTAAATTTTACTTTGCAAAAGTTATTTTTATTGCATTAATACCCATAGCATAAAGGCTTGCAAAGTACACCAAGATGCTGGATGTTGCAAAACTTACAAGAATTGCAAGCCTTGCAAGCAAGCCAAAATCTGAAAAAGCAAACATCACCTTGTTTAACAGTAAAAACAGGATGCAAATTAGGGCGGAGGAGGCAATTGTTTTGATTGTAAAGCCTATTAAGTCTGAGGATATTAGCAAATATCCTCTTTTACTTAAGGCAAAAAATAGTAAAATGCAGTTAACTAAATAGGAAGAACTTGTTGCAAAAGCTATGCCAAAGACGCCAAATTTTTTTACCAAAATTACGGAAAGTAAAACATTGCAAAATATGCCAACCAAGCTAAATATCATTGGGGTTTTGGTATCGCTATTTGCAAAAAATATTACCGATAGCACCTTGTTAAGCAGGGCAAAAAATAGTCCGCAGGCAAAAATTGCAATAATGATTGACACATTGTGTGTGTCCCTAGTTGTAAATCCGCCGTATTGAAACACGGTTATGGTAATTGCCTTTGCAGATATTAACATTGCAAGGCTTGCTGGCAAGCCGTAAAGCAAAAGCAGTTTAAAGGCATTTGTTTGCAGCTCTTTACTAAGAATACGATTGCCATTAACAACAGCATTGGACATAGCTGGTAAGGACACAATCCCAAGTGTAATACCTATGATTGACAAAGGAAAATAAAATATCCTATCAGCATAATACAAATAAGATACCCCAGAGGCTATAAAGCTTGCAAGCAGACCATCAACAATTGTATTGACCTGCGAAAAAGAACTTGCAAGCGTAGTGTTAAACATTTTAGAAAACACACTTTTTGTGTCGTTATCAAGCCTTGGTTTTGCGGGTTTTAGTAAGTATCCATTTTTTACGCAGGCAAAATAGCTTGTTACAAACTGCAATATACCACCAACAAGCACCGAAACAGAAAGACAAACTGTAAGGTCATTAAAGGCATGGCTAAAAAATAGAACAAAAAATATCATCACTATACTCAGTACAGAGGGGACAAAGGCGTAAAAAAAGAATCGTTCCAAAGAGTTTAAAACGCCCCAAAGCACCGAGCAAGCAGTGATAAAAAAGAAGTAAGGAAAAGTTAGTCTTGTAATGTATATTGTGTGTTGTAGTTTTGCGGCTTCAAACCCAGGGGCAAGGGCGTAGATTATTTTATCCATGAATACCTCGCAAATTACAGTTACGCAAAACAAAATTATCAAGATAATAGTAAAGACATTTGAGGAAAACCTAAGGCTTTCATCCTTACCTTTTTGATGCCTGACGCGAGAGAAAACAGGCACAAAGCCCGAAAACAAAGCACCCTCGCCAAAAATTTTACGAAAAAAGTTTGATAGTTTAAAGCTTGTAAAAAAGCTATCTGCCATTGCCCCTGCACCAAGATATTTTGCAATTAGCATGTCTCTTGCAAAGCCCACTATTCTGCAAAATAATGTTAAAAGCGAGACAAACATTGCAGAGCGGTTCATAGCTATAGGGCTTAAATTATTTACTAAAACAGAATGTTAAAATTCAGCGATACCCATTTTTCTCATAACATCGGCACAGTCTTTGTATTCCTCGTAGCTGTAGGTTTCCATGGCAATCTCGCGGTTTGGGTCGCTTTCTGCAACGCATCCGTTTTTACACCTCCAATACCATCTAGCTTCCGAGTTTTGCAACTTGGTACAACTTAAATCAGACTCCAAGGAAGGGGTGTTTTCACATTTTAATCCACTTATGCCGGACACCTTAGGTGTGTAATCAGATGCACTTTGACCCTCCGGCATCCAAACCATGTTTTTTTCCTTTGCTATTTTGCATGTAGCGCCATCTTTGTAGACTTTAAAATTACAACTAAACTGAATACACCCCAAAAGAGTTTTACATTCGGTATAAGGAGAGTTTGTAATTGCCATAGTATTATATATTTCTTTTTTATCTTTCAGTGGTTCGCCGATATTTGTATAGCTACTTGCTTTACAAGATGTATCCATTGTGACTGTTGTGCCACAATAATCGGAGTCTGAGTCGCTTAACAATGCCTTCATGATTGAGTCCGCACCGTACATTAATGCTGAGCCCAATATAACGGTCATTATCATACCCCAAGATATTTTACCTAAAAAGAAGGCAAGCCCCATCATAACCAATGCAAACACCATAAATGTTTTACCAATTTTTGATGTTATATAGCCTGTCATTTTACACATTACGGATGTAAGGGCATTTTGCCTGCAAGTGCCAGTTGCTTTTGTTGTATTGGATGCGTCAAAAGTTTCGCCAATGCAAACAAATCCAGTAGGACAAACCTTTTCCCCTCCACAAGAAATATCATTAGTAGAAGTAGAGGTAGTGGAGCCTGCAAGGGCAATATTACCCACTGCAATGCCTCCTGTTAAGATGCACAATGCCACAACTAACGACATAAGTTTTTTACCCCTGAGGCATAATTTAACAAACATAGTAGCTTACAACAAAGATTGAACAAGTACTAACTCCAAATTTTAAATTGAATTAAGTGTAAGCAAATTTTACATAACAAAAAATCTGGTTGCAATACAAATTTAGCAAAAAGTAATGAAGATTGATTTTGAACATCAACCCCACTTAGCTACAATTGTAAATTGGATTGATTGTAAAATTTTATTCAGCGATAATATTTTTCTTGTAAATAAAATTGAATGAAATACAATCAATATTCAATCTCATTTGTTATATGTAATAAGATGTCTAACTTAGCAAAACCTAAAAGACCATATTTTTCATCGGGCCCTTGTGTTAAAAGACCCGGCTGGTCTTTAAACGCCTTACAAAATGCTTTAGTTTCAAGGTCGCACAGAGCCGCCGTATCGCTAAAAAGAATTCAAGAGGTTATATCAAAAACAAAATCCATACTTAAAATACCTAATGATTTTCATGTTGGTATAGTTCCGGGCTCGGACACTGGTGCTGTTGAAATTGCACTTTGGAACCTTTTAGGTCCAAAAGGTGTTGATGTATTTGGCTGGGAGGCTTTTAGCAACGGATGGATATCTGATGTTGTTGAGGAATTGAAAATTGAAGATGTACGCACTTTTAAAGCCGAATATGGCAATATACCGGACCTCACCAAGGCAGATTTTACACGCGATATTGTATTTACATGGAACGGCACAACATCTGGCGTTTGCGTGCCAAATGCAAACTGGATTAGTGCTAACAGAGAGGGGCTTACCATTTGCGATGCAACATCTGCAGTTTTTGCAATGGATATTGACTGGAGCAAGATTGATGTTTTGACATTTTCTTGGCAAAAATGCATGGGCGGCGAGGCGGCTCACGGGGTTTTGATAATGTCCCCAAGAGCTGTGCAAAGGCTTGAGTCTCATCCGCCAAAAAGAGCAATGCCAAAGCTTTTTAATATAATGAAGGGTGATAAAGTAAATCTTTCGATATTTGACGGCTCAACAATTAACACTCCTTCAATGCTTTGCGTTGAGGATGCCCTTGACTCGCTTAAATGGATTGAGTCCATAGGAGGCGTTGATGCCTGCATAGCACAGGGCAAGCAAAAGCTTGACTTGTTTAAAGCTTGGATTAAAAAAAGTGGCAAGTATGCCTTGCTTGCAAAAAGCGATGATATTGCCTCAACAACATCAGTTTGCTTAAAAATTGATACAGAGTTTTACAATGCCTTGGAAGCAAAAAAACAAGGTGAATTTGCTAAGGCTGTTGCTAGCTATCTTGAGGCTAATGAAATAGCTCTTGATGCTGCGTCATACAGGGATGCCCCAGCAGGCATAAGAATCTGGTGCGGTGCAACTGTTGAAGCATCGGACATAGAACTTTTACTACCTTGGCTTGATATAGCCTACGATGAGGCTGTAAAAAAGCTATCTAATTAATTATTTTTGACAGAGATTTAGTTTTATATAAAGGCTTTATGAGTAATCTTGTAACTTTAAAAAGGCGTATTACATCCACAACATCAACAAAAAAAATCACTTCTGCCATGAAGATGATTTCGGTTGCCAAACTAAAAAAATCAAGTGACTCCCTTGCTTTTATATCGGACTATTCTGAGTCCGTCTATCAAATGCTAATCAATATTTTAAAAGGAGTTGACATTAACGACATTGACCTTAGCCAAACTGACCAAAAGACTGCTGCCTGTATCAATCTACTTAAAGATTGCAAGCAAAGCGGCACCTGTAGTAAAAAATTAATTATTGCAATATCGCCAGATAAAGGATTGTGCGGCTCATTAAATGCAAGTATTATTAAAAATTTAAACTCTTTAGTTGCTTCGCTTAAAAGCGAAAACACAGATTTTACCATCATTCCTTTTGGTAAAAAAATTACTGATTATTGCAAAAATCGCTTCTCTGCAAACTTAGTAACCGATGTAGCAAGTTTTACCATGAAGCAAGCAGGTTTTGAAAATGCAAAAATTGTTGTGGATAAAATCTTGGAACTTTTTCAATCTGGCACCATAGACTCCTGCCACATCATATATTCAAAATTTATATCAACTATCAAACAGGAATCTGTGTCCACAAACCTTATACCTTTTAACAAAGACTTTTTTACTTCAAAAATTTCCTCTCACGCTCAGGACCAGCATAAAATAGACGAAGCCGATGCAACAAGCTTTGACATAGAGGGCGACAAGCTAGCATTGCTATCAGATGTTATATCTAAGGCATTGCTTAGTATAGTGCTATCATGCATTAAACAAACCGAGGTAAGCGAGCATGCTGCCAGAATGTTTGCTATGGACAATGCAACAAAAAATGCTGATAAGGCAATTAAAACTCTTAAACTTAAATACAACAGGGGTAGGCAATCGGCAATTACAACCCAGATACTTGAAATTATCTCTGGGGCTAGTTCGGTGGGTTAGTGTTTTTGGCGATGTTTTTGTTTTGCAAAAAAATCATTTTGGTAGCATTTGTTTCTACCTTTGTTTTTTGCAAAATCAGCCTTGCTGCTGGCGTTGATGTTTCGTCAGTTGCTGAGTCTATAATGCCAAGCGTTATACGCATCAATGCAACAAAATTATATGTTAAAAATGATAGCCAAATTCAAAAAGCAAAGCAAATTGAAGAGCTTTTTAGCATACTTGGACTAAAAGACCCAGACGCATCAGGCAATGCTGTAAGCGACGACAAAACAACATCAATAGGCTCTGGCTTTTTTATTAGCAAAGATGGCTACATTGTAACAAATCACCATGTTATTGAAAATGCAATCCGCATAGAGGTAATTACAAATGACGAAAAAACCTATAATGCAAACATAGTAGCAAGCGACAAGCAAACCGATATAGCAGTAATAAAGCTTACAAATCTTAAATATTCCGAGCAGGATATTTTTAAGCCTGTGCGTTTTGCGGACTCAAACGATGTAAAGATTGGAACCGGAGTTTTAGTTGCTGGCAATCCTTTTGGTCTTGGTACTAGCATTACTGCTGGTATTGTATCGGCACGCAATCGCATACTAAACTCATCACCTTACAACGACTACATACAAACAGATGCAAGTATAAACTTTGGCAATAGTGGCGGACCTTTGTTTAACTTAAGCGGCGATGTTATAGGTATTAACACCGCTATTTATAGTAATAATAGTGGCTCCAACTTTGGCATAGGCTTTGCTGTGCCGTCAAATGTTGTAAAGGACATAGCCGAAAGACTGATTAAAGATAAAAAAATTACTAGAGCATGGCTTGGTGTTTCGGTATCGCAGGTAAGTAACAAAATTGCCGAAAGCACCTATTACAAAGGCAATGGTGGTGCTTTTGTCAATAAAATTACCGATGGCTCACCAGCTCATCTTGCCGATATTAAGGAAATGGACATCATTACCGAGGTTGCTGGCAAAAAGATTGAGGATTTTTCCTCTTTGCCAATCATTGTTTCCGGCCTTAGCCTTGTGGACGAAATTACCATTAAATTGTTTAGATTTGGCAAGGAGCTTGAAGTTAAACTTAAACTTGCAGAGCTACCTAGCGAAAAGCAAATAAGCGACAAAAAACCAAAACAAACTCAAACCGAAGACAAACAGGCAACAGTTAGCGGGCTTAGCGTTAGTAATGCCGTGGATGGCAAGGGCGTTGTTGTTAGGTCAATTGATGCAAGCTCCGAAGTATTTAATAGTAAGCTAAAAAAAGGCATGATTATTAAGCAAATTGACTCCTACCAAGTTACAAATATAGACAGCTTTGTTGAAACATTAACAAAGATATTTTCGGAGAGTAGATACACAGTTTTAATAAAATTAAGTGATGGTAAAACCGAAGACATTGTTCCTGTATCTTTTAAGTAAGCACTATGTCCTATAAGCACTTGTTTTTACTCAATGTTAAAGATGAGCTAGCTTGCATTGCAATGGTTAACCACTCTGGTGAACTTGGGGCAAGGCATATCTACGCGGGGCAAATTAAAGCTTGCAAAATAAATGGCACCCAAAACCAGCTTGATGAGCTTGTTGAAATGTATAAAAGCGAGCTTGTACACCTTGATTACTTTTGCAATTTGATATCGCAGCAAGCCTCAATTAACGGCTTTAAACAAAGCCTTTTTAATGTTGTGTGGCAAGACCTTGCATTTATTATGGGTTTTTTAAGCAGCGCACATTCCAACGCCCTTGCAATGCTTTTAACCCAATGTGTTGAAACCGTAATTGAAACCCACTACCTAGAACAACTAGTTTTGCTGGACGGTATAATCAGCATCGCTCAGGAGCCAGAACATTTGGCATTATGCACCGAGCTTAGGGCAAATATTTATAACTTTTTGCAAGACGAAATAGAGCATAAAAATCACGGCATAGCAAGCTCGCAAGGCTTAAATGTTTGGCTTAGGCAATTTTGTATAACCTTATTTACATTTATCGTAAAGTTTGCAATTTTTGCATCAAGTAGAATTTAAGATTTATTATTTGTAATCAAGCAAAATGACAGACCCATCCTTTTACCCTTGGATTGACCCAGTGATGTTTTATATTGGCGATTTTGGCTTTAGGTGGTACTCTTTTGCTTATATCTTAGGCTTTGTGCTTGGTTATTGGTGCATTAAAATTTTTGCTGGCATTAGCTTTAATCAGGAGCAAAATATTGCATCTGGCAAAACAATGGAGGATTTGTTAAACATCGGCGTGTTTGCAACAATATTTGGCGGCAGATTTGGCTATGTATTGTTTTATAACTTAAAATATTATGCTTCAAACCCTTTGGAGGCTTTACAGGTTTGGCACGGTGGTATGAGCTTTCATGGTGCCTTGATAGCCTTGACAATTTCTTTGTTTATCTATGCTAAGGTTAAAAAATTATCGTTTTTACATCTTACGGATTTATTTTGTTTGGCTGCACCTATTGGTATCTTTTTTGGTAGAATTGCAAATTTTATCAACGGAGAACTTTGGGGCAGAGTTGACGATTGTGCAATTTGCATACCTTTTTTAACCAGCGGCACAGACATGCCTCGCCACCCAAGTCAGCTATACGAAGCTTTTTTTGAAGGATTGTTGCTTTTTGCAATCTTGGCAAGCCTTGCGTATTTTAAAAAATCTTTGCTTAAAAAAGGCTTAACCTCTGCGATGTTTTTGTTTTTTTACGGCTTCTTTAGATTTTTTATTGAATTTTTTAGAGAGCCAGACAACCAGATTGGTTTTGTTTTTCAAAGCCTTTCTCTTGGGCAGTTGCTTTGCTTTGCAATGATTATTAGTGGTATACTTGTTTACATATTTAGCAAAAAACAGGGATTGAGGAAGGAAAATTTTCACCTATAAAAAAGAATATTTTTATGTTTTTGTATTGCTTTTGATAGAAATCTTTTGCAAAATTAGATAACTAACAAAATAAATTAAGTATGTTTTTAAAGCTATGGGTAAAATATCTTATTTTAACGGCGAATACAAAGAGCACAGCGACATAAAAGTTAGCGTTAACGACAGAGGCTTTGTTTTTGGTGACGGAATCTACGAGGTTGTAATGTTTAATAAGGGCAAGCTTATTGACATTGATGCTCACTATGATAGATTTGTTAGAACCTGCACTTTTATGAACTTTGGCACAGGGCACAACAGGCTGCCTGTTAGCAAGGGTAGTTTGATGCAAATCTTTACCGAGCTGCAAAAACGCAACAATCTTGAGGATATTGGTTATTTTTACATACAGGTTACAAGAGGGGATTTGGGCGCTAGGGTACACAATGCACCGGCTAATGATGATGGTTTGAGTGTTTTAATTACAATATCCGAGCCGGTTGTGATACAGCAAAAGTGGATGACTGATGGCATATCCTGCATTACAACGCCGGACATAAGATGGCAAAGAAGGGACATGAAAACAATTCAATTGCTACCAAATATCCGTGCAAAACAAATGGCAACCGAGGCAGGTGCAGATGATGCAATTTTTGTTGACGGAGTTGTCACTGAGGCAACGGCGGCAAATCTTTTTATTGTCAACAATCTTGGTGAGCTTCAAACCCACCCTAGGTCAAACAAAATTCTTGGTGGCATTACAAGAGCAAGAGTAATTGAGCTTGCAAGGCAAAATAATATTGTGGTGAGCGAAAATGTCTTTGGCGCCGAAGAGCTATTTGCTGCAAGAGAGGTGTTTTTGACAAACTCCAACTCTCGCATCCGCCCCGTTACAAAAATTGACGGCAGATTGATAGCCGGTGGTAAAATAGGTGAGGTGTCCCGCAGGATATTTAATCTTTACGAGCAATTTATTGACTCGGATTTAAGAATATAATACTAAAAACAAAACAAGATATGAAGCGTTTTTTTGCATCTGCTCTACTTAATGTTGCCTTATTAACATTTACAAGTTCGTGCTTACGCAATGCAAATCTTACGCAAATTATAGATAGACAAAGCGAGCTTGATAAAACATCTTCAATTACAAAACCTAAGACCGACAATATTCAAGACAAAGACCAATTGCTTATAGATAAAACGGCTGCGGATAGCCAGCTTACAATTGATAGAAAAGCCGATGAGGAATATGAAAAAACAGAAATAGAGAATTTAAGCGAGGTGCAAAAATCACAAGAAGGGCAGCAAGCAGAAGGCATGGTGGACAAAACATCAGTTGATAATTCTTTATCAAATAATAGAAAATTGGAGGCTGAAAATGGTGGAGACTACGCAAAAATTATTATGAAGAACGAAGAAATTGCAAGCCAAAACTTAGTTCAAGCCTCTCAAGAGGATAGTGTTTATAGAGTTGATGATGCTGATTTTAATGAACAGTCTTATAAATTTGGATCGTTAAAACTGCAGTATGTACCTTACTCGGAGCTTAAAAAATGGGGTGATAGCTATAACTTTCATCTTGCTAAGGTATCGTTTTTAAATTTGTGTAAGTTTGTAAAATCGCGTGATGTAAGTTTTAAAAATGCTTTGTTTGACCTTGGTAAATCAGCAGATTACCTGCCTTTGTGTAAGCAAATAGATGGTTTGCATCGCAATAGTGACTTAAGAGAGTTTTTTGAGAAAAACTTTACCCCGTTTAGCATTTTTGATTTAAGAGCTGGCAGCGAGAGAGGTATGTTTACAGGATATTACCGTATTGAAATGCAAGGCTGCTTGCAAAGAACCGCACATTGCAAATATCCGGTGTACAAACGCCCAGGCGACCTTGTTGCTGGGCAAAAACACTATTCCAGAGCTCAGATTTATGATGGTGCTCTTAGGCATAAAAACCTTGAAATTATCTGGCTTAAGGACATAGCTGACCATTATTTGTTGCATATTCAAGGCACTGGCATAGTGCATTTAGATAATGGTAAAAAAATATTTTTGTCATTTGACGGCAAAAACGGGCACGAATACTCATCAGTTGCAAATTATGCAAGGCAAAATGGCTTTGGCGGTAGCGGCATGAACTTTTACGACTGGATGCGTGCCGATACACAAAGAGCGGAGAGTATATTGTCTTACAATAAGTCCTATATCTTTTTTAAGCTTTCAAATCATATGGATGTAATTGGCGGTTCTGGCATGGCATTAATGCCATTTGCCAGCCTTGCTGTTGACACTAATTTTATTCCATATGGGGCAATTATGTATCTTGCAACCGAGAAAACCCCCTATACCGAAGATGGCATCAATGGCATTTTTATGGCACAAGATACAGGATCGGACATTAAGGGTGCTATAAGAGGTGATATTTACTTTGGTAGCGGTCAAAATGCAGACTTTATGGCTCACAGAACCAAGGTTCATGGTAGTTACTTCTTGCTTATGCCAAATTTTGCCCCAAGTATTAAAGAACTTACAGCAAATCCAAGTTAATGTAAAATTAACAACCATCACTTTTTTACACACTAAGTGTTTTAAGTAAAAAAACTATTATAATGGTTAGATAGCAATTTTATCCTGTTTGAAAAAAGTTTGGTTTTGTAAGCCGAGGTTGAGGATGGGGCTTTTGCCATAAGGAATCAATTATACACGATATGATTGGATACTGCTTTGGTCTCAAGAGTAAATTGATAACCTGATTTTTGTAATAGTTCGTTAATCTGGGAGATGCTTCTTGAATCCTTAATAAAAAACACACAGGGCCTTACCGAATCTATATTTGCAAAGCCACCAGAATACTTGTAGTTTATTCTATCACCTTGACCAGCATCACTTGCGTTCACAAATTTTTGCAGACTTAGTCCGTTACTTGGGTTGATTGTGTTGGTTGTAAAAATCTGACTCTGTAACTTGTAGTTAATTGGACCAAAGGTAAAAGCCGAAACCAAATCCTGCAATTTTGACTCTGTGCTTTGTTTGGTAAGTTTAAAAGAAGTCTTGCCAATAAAATTAAAATAATCACCATCAATATAGCCGGCAAAATGATATTTTATCTTTAGTTTTTGTAAGGCATCTTTTATCATGCCAGCTTCGTGCATTGACATTGAGTAGAACACAAAACGCATTCCGTCAATACTTTGCTGCTTTTGTGTTGATTTTTGAGGCAATTGATTTTGAGGATTTTCCTGTCTTGTAATCTTGTTTAAGCTATTAGGTTCTAGATTGATAAGTAAAGATTCCAAGGCATCTAGGTTGACAATTCTGTTGAATTCAAGAGTTTTAACTTCCTCACCTTCAAAATTCTGCTTTAAATCGTAAAGATTTACATAGTTATTTAATTTACCAATATCTTTGTAGATTAAATTAAATATTTCATTTGCATCTTGGTCGTTAATTGAATAAATATACTTTAGTGCATAAAGCAATGCTATTGCGTCGCCATCTTGTTTAAGATTGAGTAGATTGTTTTGCTTTAGCGTTTGCAAAGAGTCAATTGTAATTTGCAACTTTATCAAGGCGTAGCCTAGGGTGTAAAAGGGAGTAATTTGCAAATCTGTGTTTTTTTTAGTATTTTTTGCATCGTAATAAGTCTTGGCATTTTTGTAAAAATATCTTGGCAAGTTCTTTGGTGAAGAGTTTTGTGCCGAGCTTGCAAGGCAGTTAAAAAAAGCTACAATGCTAAAAAGCAAAAATAAAACAATTCTTCGCATTGAGCCTACATTAACCGCAAAATTAAACTAAGCAGAGTAGAGTAAAATAGTTTTAAAATGATACTACATTTCAAACTCTTTATAAAACTCATCTTTTACTTTTTGAATATCATCCTTGCTAATTTTACCATACAAGTTGACAACAACAAGCTTTGGCACTGACCTAATATTATGAACTATAACATACCCATCCTCACCCTTTAATTTTATTGGCACAAGCAAACCTTGATCTGTTGCTTTTTTGCTTGTTACATTATCAACAATTGGAGCTATAACGATATTATGATGAGCTGCGGAGTGTATTACATCTGTATCGGATAGTATGATGTAATATTTTGCTTCAAAGTTCATCACTGTGCCGCTAACAATTGATGTTGCTTTATTTGCCTGATTTTTAAAATCTTCACTTACGCTTGTATCCATTTTTATCTTTGGTTCGGCATGGGTGTAGATACGAATCACATCAAACTGCTCAAGTTTAAGCATAAGGTCGCTAACCTCAGGTAAGTCAAACCACTCTTTGTCTTCTGGATTTTTAAGACTTGCCTCTTTTTTTTTATTAGCTTGCATTTTTATTTGCTCTGCGGTAAGGCTGTTAAGGTCAACTGTTTGCCTTCTTACTGGTGTTACATCATCTTGCAAAAGGTAGATAATAAACACAATAATTAATATACCCAAAAGTATCAAACCACCTAAGATAAGTCTGGTTCTCATAGTCATTAATACAAATGTTATTATTTTGATTACTTTTTAGGTTTTAAAATTTTTCCAAAAAAAGATGTAACCTTATCAACTCCGTTTGAGGCAACATCAGTTTTGTCAATGTCTTTATCGTCATCCATGACGATTTTGCGAGATATGTTTGCTGTTGGTTGCAATCTTGGTTGTTCCTGCGAGCCAATTGGATTTTGTCTTTCTATTTTTTTTATTCCAGCCAGTCCCTTAAATGCAAGATCGTCCTCTTCGTTAAATTGGGGTTCGTCTTGATCTAAATCGTTACCTTGAGGAGTGTTGCCAGCGTTAAAACCTTGCTGACTATTGTGTTGTAGGTTGATATCTGCAGATTTACCGCTTGTAAAATTTTGCATTACACCTTGCTGACCTAAAGTATTACTTTGGTAAGACGAAGTTAGACCTCCAATGCCAGACATAATCCCGCCCCCAAGCCCATTTGCGGATGTTTGTTGGTTTGATGATGTATAATTAGTATTAACATGGGATTTGATAGGAACATCGCCGCTGTCCAAGCTGTCGGTAAAATGAGAAATGTTTGGCTTGTTATTGCTGGCTTTTTGTTGCAATACAATGCTTGAAAACATTCCAGAATCCCCAAATCTAGGGGTGTCCCTGCGTGTTATTTCGGGCCCGCCCTCAACACCTGTTGCAACAACTGATACTCTGATAATGCCGTTAAGCTCTGGCATTATCGTTGAGCCAAACTTCATTGTGGCATTTGGGTCAATTTCCTTAGTTATTCTATCTATTGCATCGTTGACTTCAAAAAGAGTCATGTCGTCCCCTCCGGTGATGTTAATCAGCATTCCCTTAGCACCTTTTACGGATGAGTATTCCAAAATTGGATTTGTAATAGCTCTCTCGGCAGCTTTAATTGCTCTATCTTCACCTTCTGCCTCGCCCTCGCCCATTACTGACCTGCCGCCATGGTTCATAACCGATGCAACATCGGCAAAGTCAAGATTAACAATTCCAGCCTTAGTTACTAGGTCGGTAATACATCTAATGCCAGAAAACAAAACATCATCAACATTGCCAAAGGCATTTGTTAAAGTTGTTTGCTCGCTTGCGATTCTGAATACATTTTGGTTTGATATAACAATTAGAGTGTCAGTTGTTTTGTGCATTCTTTCTATGCCACTTTCGGCAATTTTCATTCTTTTGTCCCTTTCAAACTCAAAAGGTTTTGTAACAACGCCTATTGTGAGTATGCCTTTTTTACGGGCTATGTCTGCAATTATAGGTGCAGCACCGGTGCCAGTGCCACCGCCCATGCCTGCGGTGATAAAAACCATATTGGCGTCTTTTATGGCTTCCTCAATTTCGTTTGTGCTTTCAATTGCTGCTTTTTCGCCTATCTCGGGCGATGAGCCAGCACCAAGACCATTTGTAAGCGTACTACCTAGCTGGATGCGATTTTCGCACAAGGAAATATGTAAGCTTTGATTGTCAGTATTTGCAACGCAAAATCTAACGCCAGTTAAACCCTTGCGTATCATGTTATTTACCGCATTGCAGCCAGCACCGCCAACGCCTATAACAACAATTACAGGCCCTTTATCTAGGCCGTAATTTTGGCTATTAAGAGCGTAGTTAAAATTATGTGCCGAACTTGCTTGTTGTGCCCCAGAGCTGGGGTTTTGTAAAAAACTAAAAGACATAAATTGTTTTTTTGCAATATTTTTAAATAACCTTTAAACAAATAACAATACATTAATTGCAGTTGCAAACAAAGTTATTTTACAAATTTGCAAAAAGCAAGATAAAAAATAATTGCAAATAAAAAAGATAGATGTAAAATAAATGTTTGTAGATGATATTAAAAAAGTTTTAATGGTTAAAATTATATGCTTGTTGCTCTTTGCTTTACATTATTTAGTGGTTTGCTTGTGGGGGCTTTGATTATGTCGGTATTTTCCCGTCAAAGCGTGCATGCGGTTTTGTGGCTTGTTGTGGCTTTTTTTGCAACTGCTTGGATATATCTTTTGCTTTCAGCACAGTTTATTGCAATGCTTTTGATTATTGTTTATGTGGGGGCAATAGCAACCCTGTTTTTGTTTGTTGTTATGATGCTTGAACAAAAAAAAGAGCGTGCACCAAGCTTTTTTACTGCTTTTTTAAGCTTTTTTGCTCTTGCTTGCATGGCTTACATCTTTGCTAGCAAAACATTTATCTACAAGGATTTTAACGCAAATGTTAGCTATGCTAGCTTTTTGGGTAACGCTCAGTCCGATGTAATGCTTATTGGTGAGGTTTTGTACACTGATTACTTTACTGTGTTTCAAATTTGCGGTATTTTGCTTTGTGCAACTATGTTTGGCATTATTTATATTGTTAAGTTTAGCGGTGCCTTGGGGGATGGTAGCGGCGAAAGAAGACAGTCTGTATTAAAACAAGTTTTAAGACGGAGAGACCAATCCGTAACGCTTGCAAAAGATGTTAAAATTGGTCAAGGAGTTAATACAAAATAATTTATGATTTTAATTTACCAGTTTCTATCCATTGTAATTGGGCCTTTGTTGCCTTTTTACCTTAAAGCAAGACTAAAAAAAGGCAAGGAGGATAAGCTTAGATACAATGAAAAACTCGGTAAAAACTACCCTGCTACATTTACCGACAAAGGCAATGGTGTGCTTTGGTTTTTTGCTGCAAGCCTTGGCGAAAGTAAATCTGTTTTGCCAATAATAAACCATCTTGTAAGCAATGGCTATAAAATTGTCGTTACAACTGGCACACTGACCTCTGCTGAGTTTTTAAAAAACAACTTGCCACAAGGTGCGATACATGTTTTTTCGCCCCTTGATAATACTTCAATAATAAAAAAATTCATCAAGCATTTTAAACCCAAAGCCTTGTTTTTAGTTGAAGAAGAGCTCTGGCCAAATCTTGTTTTAACATGCAAATCTCAAGGTTTAAAGTTGGTGTTTTTGGGTGCTAAGTTCTCGCTAGCATCTTCTACAAAATGGTTTAAATACAAAAAGTCTTTTACCTATTTATTAAAACAATTTGATTTTATTTACACATCCGCAAAGTATCAGGGTGCTGACGTTTTTGATTTATGCGGCGTGGCTTATCAAAAAATGGATAGCCTTAAATACGCTCAAGTTGCGGCTCTTACAAGTAATAAATCAAAAAAACTTGATATTTGCTGCGAGGATGGCTTTGATATAGAATCAAAAAATTCGGTAGTTTTTATAAGCTCTCACTCCAGCGAAGAGCAAATTGTTGCCAAGGCAATTAAGCAAATTTCGGCAAAATTACCAAACTTTATAGCCTTAATTGCCCCAAGGCACATAGATACATGCTCTAGTTTGCTTCAAAATTTACAATCTCAAGGTCTTAATGTTGTAACTCTTTCATCGGGACAAAAAGTATCAAGCAATCACGATGTTTTAATTGTTGATGCAATGGGACTTGTGCCATCATGTATAAACACTACTGGTGTATCAATTGTTTGCGGCAGTTTTGTGGACGGCATAGGGGGGCATAATATACTGGAGCCTGCTGCCCTTGTAAAACCTGTAATAACCGGTGAATTTAATCAAAATTTTGATGATATAATTGATGCAATGCTTGACTCGGGCGCTGTAATAAAATCAAACTCTCAGCTGGTATGCGGGGAGGTGGTTAAGTTATTTCAAAACAAATCTAAATACAGGGAGTTTGCTGGCAAAGCACATGACTTTGCAATGCAAAAATCACAAAGCCACATTGAGCTAACAAACAAGATTATAAATGACATTTTTAACGACAAGCCTAATTAATATTGATATTTATTTTTGCTAAAATGCTATTAAAGCCAGAGGATTTAATTGAACTTGCGTTTTTTACACTTGCGGTGCTTGGTATTGTTTTTTTTGATGGTGGTTTTTTTGCCTCAAAAAACAAGTCTCAAAACATACCCATAGCATCGGCCTTAAAACGGGTTGGATTTTATGTTTTGCTTGCCTTTGCTTTTTCCATCTGGGTATACAACAAACACTCGCAAAAAGAGTTTTTTGACTTTACAACAGGATACTTTCTTGAAATGGCATTGAGCGTTGATAATGTATTTGTTTTTATCTTAATTTTTGACTTCTTTAAGGCATCAAATAATGCAAAACAAAAGATTTTGCTTTTTGGGGTTTTGGGTGCCTTTATCTTAAGGGGAATATTTATCTTTTTAGGGGTCAATGTGGTGCACAAATTTCACTGGGTGTTGTTTGCATTTGGTGTTATTTTGTTACTATCGGCAATCAAAATTTTATACATAGCTGCAAAGGGCGAGGAGGAGCAGGAGGATATATCTAAATCCAAAATGCTTAAAATACTATCTAAGGTTTTGCCGATTGCGCCAAACTACAGCGGGGACAAGTTTTTTGTTTATTATAATAAAAAATTTCATTTTTCCAAAGTGTTTTTAATACTAGTTTTTATATGTTTTGCCGATGTAATTTTTGCTGTTGACTCCATCCCTGCAATCTTCTCGGTTACAAGCGACCCTTACATAATTTACACATCAAACATTTTGGCAGTGCTTGGACTTAGGTCTTTATACTTTGTTGTTGATAGCTTTGTTGACAAATTTAAATATCTAAAGTTTGGTCTTGCTGTTGTTTTGTTGTTAATTGGTATAAAGCTTTGCTTGTCCGTTTTCTTTGGCGAATTTATGCCTTCTTGGTCGGTTCTGGTAATATCTTTTGCTATATTTGGTGTTTCAATTGGGGCGTCTTGGCTTAAAAAATAATCTGCAATTTTTATTATAATATTTTTACTTTAATAAATGCTTTTTAAAGAAGAAAACTTTATTCAACCAGCCTTACAATCAACAATTAAAGCCGCTATAGCTTGTAGCAAATTTGCTGGCAATGGCGACAAAACAATAGCTGATAAAGCTGCCGTTGATGCAATGCGTGATGTTTTAAACTCGCAAATCAACGATTGTGGTGTTGTTATTATAGGCGAGGGCGAGATGGATGAGGCACCAATGCTGTACATAGGCGAGAAAATCGGGCAAAAAAAAGAACAATCCCAGCATAACTTTGAAATAGCCGTTGACCCACTTGACGGCACAACTCTGTGTGCCAAAAACATGGATGGTGCAGTTGCCGTGATTGCAATTGCTCCTGCTGGGTGCATTTTAAATGCTCCAGATATCTACATGCACAAGATTGCAGTTGGCGGATATGGTCTTTCAAACGACATTATAAGCTTTGATAACACAACTAGTCAAAATTTACAAAATATTGCAAAGGCAAAAAAAAAGCAAGTGCAGGACCTAAACATAGTTGTTCTTGACAGGCTTCGTCATGCCGATTTAATCGCTCAAATTAGAGCTGCCGGTGCAAAGGTTAGCTTGTTAAACGATGGTGATGTTATGGGTGTTTTGTCAATCTGTGAGATTTTTAAAAACAGAGCAGATGCCTATTTTGGCATTGGCGGCGCCCCTGAAGGCGTTGTAACTGCAGCTGCAATTAGGGCATTGGGCGGAGTATTTATAGGTAAGCTTTTTTATGAAGATGAGTCTCAAAAGCAAAGGGCAACCGCAATGCTAAAAACATTTGGCTACAACAATCCAGACCAAGTTTTTACCCAAAACGACATGATAAAAGGCGACAAGGCTGTTTTTGCTGTTACAGCCGTAACTCATAGCAGTTTTTTAAAAGGCGTGCAAATTAAAAATTTAAACGGGCAAGAGTTTTACAAAACCCAAAGCCTTGTTGCAACCCTGCAAAATGGCTACTTTATCAGTAAAAATTTTACTACTAAATCTTAGAACCTTGCTAATTTAGTAGTTTTAAGATATTTGTATTGACAAAATAATAGCTGTATTTAAAATTGAAAGATATTTGTTTTTTTAGTGGTATTTGTTTATTATGTCCAACTCTAATCAAAATTTTGTTGTAAAAAAAAAGCCATCTGGCATACTTGGTGCAATTGGCGTACTTGGTAAAACGGCTTACAAATTTGTTGAAAATTTACTCAAAAAAACTAACAAAGAAGGCTATGTCTTTATTTTTATCTTTTTAAGTGTTACTGTTTTTGTATCATTTGTATCATCTACTCTTGGCATGCTTTGCCTTGGTTTAACAATTTGGTGTATTGCATTTTTTAGGGACCCAGAAAGAATAACTCCAGCTGGCTCAAACCTAGTTGTTAGCTCTGCAGATGGATTGGTGTCCTTTGTGGGTATTGCTAAAATGCCAAAGGAGCTTGAAATGGGCGATGATGAGGTTTATAAAGTAAGTGTGTTTTTGAGCGTTTTTGATGTTCATGTTAACAGGGTGCCTGTTGCTGGGGTAATTAAGCAAATTAAATACCACCCAGGTAAGTTTTTAAGTGCCGAAACTGACAAATCAAGCGAGGAAAACGAAAGAAACACCCTTGTAATTACAAACTCTCATGATGGTGCAAATATTGCAGTTGTTCAAATTGCTGGCATGATTGCAAGAAGAATTGTTTGCTGGAGCAAGGAGGGCGACACAATTAAAACCTCTGATAGATTTGGTTTAATTAGATTTGGTAGCAGGGTTGATGTTTATATGCCAAAAAGCTATTCTGTTTTAGTGCAAGTTGGGCAGAGGGTTGTTGGCGGTGAGACGGTTCTTGCCTTTGCCGATGGCAAACTTCCATGTACCGAAATTACAAACTAAAATTGTGTTGTAAAAATAGTTCTTTTTTATTAAATGGAGACCTTAGACTCTGTTAAAATATTTTACAAAAATATCATCAGGGCGACAAACAGATTGTTATTTACATTTATCATTTTTACCTGTGTTAATCTATTAAGCCATACTGCAAAATCCGAAAGCAAACCAATAAAAGACATTGCCGACATAGTCAAAAATGCAGTAGTTGTACCAAGTGGTGATTTCTTTTCAAACTCAATACTTGACCCAGCCTGCAGGACTGAAAGTCGCTTTGAACTAAGAGAATATAACTCAAACAACGCCTTGTTTCGTAAGCATTTTGCCTATAATACAAAGTATGTTTTTGCAACCCCAAAGGTTGCAGATTATTATAGATGGCGTTGCCTTCTTCCTGATGGTTCAAGTACAAAGCTTTATTACGATACTCCCAGTACATTAAAACCAGTTTCTGAATACTATCCGTCATCGTATGACTTAAAATATAATGTACCATGTTCTAAAGGTGAGAAAACTGCCCCTTCGCCAGATACCACAGGATGTCAAGCATCAATTAATACATATGTTGAAAAAGAACGGGAAAGAGAGTGGAATAAATGTGTTACTAAAAATTATAAAAACAAGGCTTTTTTTAAAGATATGTACATTGAGGCATACGATGTTGGTGGTAGTGGAAGGTCTGCATTAATTGATGCAAGTGGTGTAAATTTAAAAATTACAGAATCTGGTTATGAATTTGTAAAGCCATTTGACCCATCTACCTACTCGCAGCTTTTTGCTGGCACAACAACCCCAGAGGGTGGTAGTGAAAACGGACTATTGCCTGTTTGCACCACAGGATGTTGGAACACAAAACACCCACTTTCCGCCGTGATTGTGGAGTGTATTGAGGGTACAATGAATAACTTATTTGTAAAGCCTCAGGAGGCTTTTGTTTTAAGTAGTGCTGATGATACTCAAAAAAAACAGGTTTTTTATCAAAGAACCGTCTTTCAAAACTTTCAGTCCATAATCCGTGCATCAATCGTTTTATTTATTATTGTCTACTTAACTTATCAGGGTTTTCAGACGGTTATGGGGGAAGGGCTTGCAAAGGACGGAACAAAAGGACTTATAATGAATGTAATTAAAATTGCAGCAGTGTCTTACTTTGCAATTGGTGATGCTTGGAAGGATTACTTTTTATTTGCCCTTAAAGACTTAACTGGAGGTTTTGCCGGCATTGTGCAAAATGCCATTGCTGGAGGTGGAATGAACTATGATGGTTGTTTTTTTGCAACAGGGCAGTATCCTTCTGGTAAGGCGATTCTTGCAGTATTTGATAGTATTGATTGCAAGTTTGCAAACTATATTGGTTATTTGCCAAACGAGTCCATGCCAGCTGCAGTGAATTTTTTTGCGATGTATGTTATTTTCCCTCTTTTTGGGCAGTTAATGTGCTTTTTGATGGTTTTGTTTTTATTATTTTTATTTAACTTTTTTGCTGTCCTCCTCCAGATGTATCTTGGAGCTACAATATATTTGGCAATACTATTGTTTATTTCGCCAATTACAATCACAATGTCCTTGTTTAGTAATGACATAATGTCAGGAATGTTTAAAGGCTGGCTTGATAAGATAATCAATCTCTCCCTTTATCAGATTCTAACAGTTTTAATGTTTGCCGTTACAATACCAATGCTTGACACTACAATCTACGGCGAAAATTATCATCAAAAAGCTCTTTTTATACCATATGACGAGGCAAACAACTCGGCAGCAAACGGCTACGATGCAACGGCATATGCCGCAATACCAACAACCTTAGGCCTTGCAGCTCCGTCCGCTATAACTCAAACGGTACAGGATAATATAAACGGTAGCGGCTCGGTTGCAAATCCAACAGTTGGTGCCATTACCGTGCCAAGATTTGGGCCTATTACCCAGCCAAAAATGATAAATCCGGATTGCGAGGACACTAAAGGCAGCATCACCTGCGCCCTTAGACGAAGCCAGTATGTTAAGATTATGTTTCCTATACCTGGATGGGTTGAGATGTTTCCCCTTATGTTCCCTAAGGTAAGCGGAGGTGGAATGATGGCTGTAATGATATGGAACCTGCTTAAGGCCTGCGGTATAATATTTTTGATTCAAAACTTAACGGATTCCTTTAAGGAGGCGGTAACTCAATTAACAAAAGCTGGTGGTGCTGCATCCATGATTAACGATATTAAGTTTGACAACCCTGCAAAACTTGCGGGTCAAGCAGCAGGTGCAACCGCAGGCATGTCAATGGATTTGGCAAAGGGTGCTGATAATGCAAGTGGTGGCAAGTTAAGAGATGGATTGTCTAAAATACCTGGTATGAGCAGTCTTGCCAAAAAGGATGAGGATAAGGATACTGGCTCTAGGTCTGATGATAGTTCCGGAGGTGGAGCGCCTCCGTCTCAGCCACCTATTCAAGATTGATAAACAGAGTCATTTATCAAATTTTATAATCCGCTAAATATTAGACTCGGTATTTTAAAATCAAATTTAACATTAATCACTTAGGCATTTTGCATTCGTGTAATGCAAGCTCGCTATCGCTTGGGACGATTATTTTGATTAAGGAGTTGTATCCGCTAAGCGATGCCTGTGTGCTTGTTTGGCTAATTTCTTGATCTACTTTATTAGCTGATTGGCTAAAAAAAGAGTCTTGATTGCCGCCCCTAAGTTCCAAAAAAACATCGGCAAGCAGCATGGAGTCTATAAGGGCGCCGTGTTTGCTTCTGTCGCTAAGGTCAATTTTAAATCTTTTACATAATGCGTCAAGCGAGGCAGGCGAGCCCGGAAACTTTGCTTTTGCAAGTTTTAAAGTATCAATAACCTCGTTTGCCAAAGGCGATACCCCAATTAAAGATAGCTCCTTATTTAAAAAACCCATATCAAAGGCAGCGTTGTGTATAACTAGGGTTGCATCCTGTATAAAGTCCAAAAATTCCTTTGCTATCTCGGCAAACTTTGGCTTGTTCGCAACCGCCTCGTTTGAAATACCATGCACCGCAAAGGACCCAGCATCAATACCGCGTTCTGGATTAATTAAATGATGCAATGTTTTGCCGGTTTTTGTAAAACCTATAATTTCAACGCAACCAAGCTCAATAATTTTATGACCCTCTTCGTGTCTTAGCCCGCTTGTTTCGGTATCAAGGCAGATGTATCTCATAGTAATTACAAAACAGATGCTGTTAGTTTATCGTAAAAAGATAAGCAAATAAATGCAATAGATATTGGCGGAATAAAAGGAAACTGCTCGCTGCCAGTTAATCTATGCCACATTTTGCCAAAAACAATACCTAAAATGCCTGCAAGCATAACAAAATAAGGTATAAATTTTACATCCAAAAACAAGGCTAGCACCGGTATTAAAACAACATCGCCAAAGCCAATGGAGTCCCTTTTTAAAACAACAGACATCAATTTACCCCCGCCAAGCATGAGCAAAAAGATAATTACCCCGCTAGCAAGAGACACTAAGCCAGTTCTGCTTGCTAAAACGCAGTAAAAAATGCCAAAAATCATTAACACAAGCAAAAAAATATTTGGCACGGAGTATGTCTCTAGGTCAATAATACTAGTAATTACAAGGCAATAAACTACAAAAAGTATAAAGACAAAGGCAATCAAATCGTCTTTAAAAACCAAGTAAGTTGCAACAAACAAGATTGCTGTTAGTGACTCAATCACTGGATAAATAGTGCTAATTTTTGCGTAGCAAAAAAAACAGTGCCTCCTAAGAATCAAAAAGTAACTAATAAGTGGTATTGAATGAATTTTTAAAATTTTTGCATAACAGGCAGGGCACTCGTAATAGCTTTGAGTGTATTTGTCGTCAATGATAAATCTGTAAGTTACAGCACTTGCAAAAGAGCCGGCAAACAGCCCAAGCAAAAACAAAAAAAATATAAACACAGATTCTTTACTAATACATAACATAAAGCACAAGTAATTATCTAACTAAGATTGCATAAATCAAGTATTATAATTAATCTTGACACTAAGCATAAAAACTTTACACTTGGTTTAAGTCTTTAATTTTTGTTTTTATAATGCTTTAAGCTATGACTAGCAGCAAAAATAGTACCTACGGAACTCAAGATGTAAAAACATCAATTGCAAATAGCTTTGTAAAAATATTAAGCGAAAATGGCTATAGCAAAAGACTTTTGGACATGGTTGCAATTGAGGCTTCAATTGCAAAAGAGGAAATCATCTTGCTTTTTAACGATGGCGAGAGAGAAATTATTGAATTTTACTTTGATACCTTGCTGCAAAATGTTGCAAACATTTATAAAGAGCAGGAGCCTGATGGATTGTCTGGTAAAATTAAATCTATTTTAAATTTATATTTTGCCGAGCTAAGCTTGCATGATGGTTTTGCAAAAAGATTATCTTTTATGCTACTAAGACCAAACTTTTTACCCTTGGCGGCAAAGCTTGACTGCAAAATTGTTGATTTTTGTTGGAAGCTTGCAGGGGACGCCTCAGTTGGTGTGGATTTTTACACAAAAAGAGCTAGCCTTTTAGCTATCTTTAACGCATGCAAAGCCGTGTATGCGGCAAAGGGTTTTGATGGTAGTGATATCTCGGTGGCGGTATCTAAGATAATAGATACTCATATCAAAGGCGTATCTATTGTAAAAAATTTTGCTAGCAAAGTAATGCCAAGTAAAATATATCATTAATTTTTAGTTTTTTATATTATGAACCTTGGTTTTTGGGAAATTTTACTTATCCTCTTAGCAATACTTATTTTGTTTGGTGCGGGCAAGCTGCCAAATGTTATGTCGCAAATTGGTAAGGGTATTAAAGGCTTGCGTAAGGAGCTTAAAGATGATTCTGCTAACGAGTCCGATAAAACAAAAAACAAATAATTGATTAAACAGATATGTTTTTTAAATACAACCAGTTTGGTGCCTTGCAATGGAATGTTGCAGATGGGGCGGAGTTAAATTTAAGTTCAATTGCAAGCAATCCATCCATCACAAGCCCTTGCTATATATACTCGCAGCACTTGCTTGAGGGGCATTATTTGGAACTTGACAATCTGTTTAGGTCTTATTTTAAAAGTGATGATGCTTACACAATTTGTTTTTCAATTAAATGCTGCTCAAATATTAACATTGTAAGGCTCTTGGGGGGGCTAGGCTCAGGGGTGGATGTTGTGTCCGGCGGGGAAATACTAAGGGCAAAAGCTGCAGGCATTGATATGCAAAAAGTTGTTTTTGCTGGCGTTGGCAAGAGTAGGGCGGAGATTGAGCTTGCAATTAAAAGTGATATTTTGCAAATTAATGCTGAATCCTTTGAGGAGCTGGAGTTTATCAATCTTGTTGCGGGAGAGCTTGGGGCAAGGGCAAGGGTGTGCCTTAGAATGAACCCTGACATTGACGCCAAAACTCACTCCCACATCACCACGGGCAAAAAAGACAATAAATTTGGCATAGCTTACGAGCAAATAATTACAGAGTTGCCATCTGCCCTTAAAAAATTTAACAATCTAGATTTGAATGGATTTTCAACCCACATAGGCTCGCAAATTACAGAAATCGCCCCTCTTGAAGAGGTGTTTTTTAAACTTGCAAACTTAAGCAATCATTTTACTGACCTTGGATACAGCATTAAAACAATTGACTTTGGCGGGGGGCTTGGCGTGCAATATGGTAGTGAATTTGTCTTGCCGGCCGCCGACTACGCCTCTGTTATCTTTAAAGCTTTTAAAATGCTAAAATCCAAGCCAAAGCTCATCATTGAACCCGGTAGATTTATAGCTGCAAGAGCAGGTATTTTACTTGCCAAGGTGCTTTATGTAAAGCAAAGCTCTGGCAAAAAGTTTGTTGTTTTGGACGCCGGCATGAATGACCTAATAAGACCCGCCCTTTACGACGCAAAGCATTTAATTTTCAATCTAAACAATACCGCAGGTGGCAGTGACCAAGAGGTATACGATGTTGTAGGGCCAGTGTGCGAGAGTGCATGCTGCTTTGCAAAGGGCGTGAGGCTTGCCAAGGTGCAGCAGGGTGATGTTTTGGCAATTACAAACTCTGGGGCATATGGTAGTGTAATGGCTAGTAGATACAACACAAGACCCCTCTTGGGCGAGTATTTAATTGACAAAAGCTTAAATATAAAAAAAATCCGCAAGCCCGAAACCTACGAGCAAATTTTTGCAAACGAAACATTAACAACATTTGATAATTAACAAAATGAAAGCAATTTACCCCGGCACCTTTGACCCTATAACAAACGGTCATCTTGACCTTGTAAAACGCACGAGAGAAATTTTTGACAATGTAATTGTTTGCGTTGCCGAGGATAATAACTTAAAAACCACAATGTTTAACGCCGCCGACAGAATAGCCATGGTGCAAGATGCCGTTGACAGCTTTGGGCTTGATGTTGAAGTGAGGGGCTTTTCGGGGCTTTTGATAGACTTTGCCCGCACAAACAACGCAAATGTTATTGTGCGTGGACTAAGGGCGTTTTCGGACTATGAATACGAGTTTCAGATGTCTGCAATTAATTATCGCTTAGACGCCGGAATCCACACAATTTTTTTACCCTCAAGAGACGACATGCACTTTATCTCCTCTCGCATGATAAAGAGTGTTTTTGACATAGGCGGCGATATTTCAAGCTTTGTGCCTGCAAATGTCGAAAAAACCCTAAAATCCATGCAGGCAAAGCAAAGTATTGCCGCAAATTTTAAGCAGTAGTTGTTATTTTTTTAGAATTGTATGAGTAAAAAAGAAGATCAAAGTGTTTTAATACCAAAGCAAGGAGAGTGCGTCGTTGCAAAATTTTTAAAAAAAGAAGTTAGAAAAACTTTCCATAATAATGAATGGTGGTTTTCAATAGTTGATGTAATTGAAGCGGTCGTTGAAACCGAAAGACCAAGTGAATACTGGATAGACTTGCAAAATAAGATGAAAAAAGAGGAAGGATTCCAGTTTCTCGAAAAATTCGAGAAACTGAAACTGCCATCAAAAAAAGATGGTAAATACTACTCTACTGATTGTGCAAATATTGAAGGTATCTTAAGAATAATTCAATCAATTCCCTCTAAAAATGCGGAGCCATTTAAAAAGTGGTTAGCAAAAGTTGGGTTTGAAAGAATACAGGAGCAGCAAAATCCTGACTTAACTGTAAAAAGAGCAATCTTGTATTACGAACTACAGGGAAGAGATAAGCAATGGATTCAAAATAGAATAGATGGTCAATTTACAAGAAACGAATTAACGGGCGAGTGGAAAGAAAGAGGGGTAAAGGAAGGTCAGGAGTATGCAACATTAACTAACATTATATCGCAAGAAACATTTGGCGTATCCGTAAGCAAACACAAGGAAATAAAGGGATTAAAAAGAGAAAATCTGCGAGATAACATGACAAATATTGAATTAATTTTTCAAAGACTAGGGGAGGAGGCAACGATAGAAGTTACAAAACAAAGAAACGCTCAAGGTTTTGAACAAAATAAAAAAGCGGCAAGAGATGGTGGTTCTAGTGCTGGTGAGGCACGAAAAGCATATGAAAACAAAATAGGTAGCAAGGTTGTAACTAAGGATAGTTTCGTGCAAAATTTACCTCACGGCAAGCAAGTTAAAGAACGCCCTAGAATGCAAGAATTAACAAAAGATGTAAAAAAAATTGAAAAAGACATTGCAAAAGCTACTCTTAAGAAATAGTTTTGTTATTAAGGCTTGTTAAGTATATATTTACCAAAGCATTTAAAAAAACATTTGAAAAATAAAACAAAGCAAGTAAGATTAGTTAAATTATAGATTTTTGCTATTAGTGGTTACAAAATTATGTCTTTTGACTTAAACAAAAGAATCGTTATTACGGGGCTTGGGGCGGTGTCGCCTCTTGGTGCTAGTGTTAAAACAAGCTTTGCCAACATAATTGCCGGCAAGAGTGGTGTGTCAAAAATCACTCACTTTGATGTTGACGCTGCTGGCTGCGAAACAAAAATTGCAGCTGAGGTAAAATTTGCAAAAACTGAAGAGCAAAAAGCTGACGAATACTTCTTTGACCCATTGCAGGTTGTGGACTTTAAAGACCAAAAAAAGATGGATAAATTTATCATGTATGCCTTAAAAGCAAGCGAGGAAGCCTTGACTCAAGCAGGGTGGAAGCCAAAGGACGAGGAGTCCCTTAAACGCACAGGCGTTGTTATTGGGGCGGGTATTGGGGGGCTGGAGCCAATACAAGACCAAACAATTGACATGGAGGCAAAGGGCGTAAAAAGAATCTCTCCGTTTTTTATACCAAGGGCATTGATTAACTTGGCTTCGGGCTGGGTTTCTATCAAATACGGGTTTATGGGACCAAATCACTCGGTTGTTACCGCATGTGCAACAGGCGGGCATGCCGTCTACGATGCTGCAATGCTTATTAAAAACAACATGGCGGATGTTGTTGTTTGCGGCGGGGCGGAGTCCTCAGTTTGCAAAATTGGCATAGGTGGCTTTAACGCTGCAAAGGCACTTTCAACCGCTTTTAACGACAGACCAACTGAAGCCTCAAGACCTTGGGACAAAGCAAGAGACGGCTTTGTTATGGGCGAGGGTGCGGGGATATTGGTTTTGGAATCCTACGAGCACGCAAAAAAAAGAGGTGCTAAGATACTTGCTGAGTATGTGTCCGCTGGTATGTCTGGCGATGCTTACCACATTACCGCCCCAGCTGAGGACGGTAGAGGTGCAAGATACGCAATGGAAATGGCACTTAAGCTTGGTGGTATAAATCCGGAGCAGGTTGGTTATGTCAACGCTCACGGTACATCAACCCCTCTTGGCGACCAAATTGAGCTTAACGCGGTAAAGGCGGTTTTAAACCCTAGTCTTGACAAAAAAGTGATAATGTCATCCACAAAATCATCAACTGGGCACTTGCTTGGGGCAGCGGGCAGCCTTGAGGCTGTGCTGTCAATCTGTGCAATACAAAATGGCATAATACCACCAACGCTCAATCTTAGCGACCCTTGTGACAACGCTGAGTATTTTAATCTAGTGCCAAACAAGGCAATTGAGGCAAGTGTTGACTATGCAATATCTAACTCCTTTGGCTTTGGTGGCACGAATATCTCTGTTGCCTTTAAAAAATTTAATGGCTAAAATATATGTTTTTAAAAAGCTTAATCAGCAGGGGCATTGTTAAGGACTGTACCAATACAGCCGTTTTAACAAACTTGCTTGAAGAGCAAAAACTTACATTCTACATTGGCATTGACCTAACGGCGGATGGCATACATATAGGGCATTTAAGCGGCTTGATGCTTGCAAAAAGGCTTATTGATGCAGGGCATAAGTGCCTTTTTTTGTTTGGCGGCGGCACCACAAAAATTGGCGACCCAAGCGGCAAGGATAAAGAGCGTCCAATCATCACGCAGGACACAATAAACGCAAACAAGCAAGGTATAATAAGGGGCGTGGAGCAGATACTTGGCAAGAATAATCCTGCTGTGACCTTTGTTGACAACAACGACTGGCTTGAAAAACTAAGCTACATTGAATTACTAAACGAGGTGGGCAGACATTATACTCTTGCAAAAATGCTTGGCTTGGAATCCGTTAAAATAAGGCTTGACAGAGAGCAGAGCATATCCTTTACCGAGTTTAACTATAGCATTTTGCAAGGCTACGACTTTTACCACTTGGCAAAAAATTACGGATGCACTCTGCAAATTGGTGGCTCGGACCAATGGGGAAATATTACAAGCGGCACGGAGCTTGTGCGTAAAAAGCTTGGTAAGGAGGTTTTTGGACTTACAATACCACTACTAACCAAGGCAGATGGCTCAAAGATGGGTAAAAGCGAGGGCGGCGCTGTTTGGGTAAATAGCGACAAGCTTAGCGATTTTGCTTACTTTCAGTTTTTTAGAAACACAGAGGACACGGAGGTAAAAAAGCTCCTGCAAACCTTTACAATGCTTAGCGAGGAGGAGATAGAGTCTCTTGCAAGCCTTAAAGGCAGGGATATAAACAAAGCAAAGGAGGTTTTAGCCTTTGAAGCCACCAAAATTTGCAGAGGCACGGAGGCGGCAATCAAATGTCTTGAAGATGCAAAAAATTTGTTTAATCAATCCGAAAATGCCGGTGCAAACCAGCTTAACATGCAAATAAAAAATATAAAACTTGATGCAAAAATTACAGAGGTTTTAGTGGAACTTGGCTTTGCAAGTTCAAACTCTGAGGCAAAAAAACTAATTGCAGGCGGCGGCGTAAAAATTGCCGATGAATCTGCCGAGCAAGTTGTAAAAGACATAGCCTTTACTTTAAAAAGCGGCACATTTTTGCTTAAGTGCGGCAAAAAAAATATTGTAAAAATATCTGTAGCTTAACGATATGCAAAATTCCCTTGGTAATGCGGCTCAAAAAAAGCCAAGCTGGATAAGAGTTAAAGCACCTACCTCGCAGGAATTTAAAGCAACAAACGAGCTTGTAAAGGGGCTGAAGCTTAACACAGTTTGCGAGGAGGCTGCCTGCCCCAACATTGGCGAATGCTGGGCAAAAAAGCATGTGACTGTAATGATTTTAGGCTCGGTTTGCACCCGTGCATGTGCCTTTTGCAACATTAAAACCGGTGTGCCAGACAAGCTTGACCCCCACGAGCCACAAAGACTTGCCGAGATGGTGGCGGAGCTTGGTTTAAAGCATGTTGTTATCACCTCGGTTGACAGGGACGACCTTGAGGACGGCGGAGCTATGCAATTTGTAAAATGTATAGAGGAGATTCGCAAAAGAACAAGCTTAACGACAATAGAAATACTTACTCCAGACTTTAGAAACAAAAAAAACGCCATTGACACAGTTGCCGCCGCAAAGCCAGATGTGTATAATCATAATCTTGAGACCGTGCCATCTCTCTACCAAAAAATACGCCCGGGGGCAAGATACTACGGCTCTTTAAGACTTTTACAAAGGGTTAAGGAGGTTTCCCCTGAGGTTTTTACAAAGTCTGGCATTATGGTGGGGCTGGGTGAAAAAAAAGAGGAAGTTTTGCAGGTTATGGACGATATGCGTAGTGCAGGGGTTGACTTTTTAACAATAGGACAATACCTACAGCCTACAAAAAAACATGCCGATGTTAAGGATTTTATAACGCCTGAGACCTTTAAGTTTTACGAGAAAATTGGATATGCAAAAGGATTTTTACTTGTTGCCTCAAGCCCGCTAACAAGATCCTCCTACCATGCCGATAGCGATTTTGCAAAGCTAAAGGAATCAAGATTAACAAGTCTTGAACTAGGTAAATAATAGTTTTAAAAATTATTTTTAAAGATTTTGAAAAACTTACTTGCTTATTAAATCAAGATATTTAAAATTGATTAGTTTTTATAATTTGGGTATTTTTTGTTTTTACCATGAACATTCACGAGCATCAAGCTAAACAATTACTTGCAAAATACGGGGTTAAAATTTTGGAGGGTCATCCTGCTTTTACAGTTGACGAGGCAGTGTCCGTTGCAAAAAAACTTACAACACCTGTTAAGGTTGTTAAGGCGCAAATTCATGCTGGTGGCAGAGGCAAGGCGGGCGGTGTTAAAATTGCTAAAACTGAGGACGATGTTAAAAAATATGCTAGCGAGATATTGGGTAAGGTGCTTGTAACTCATCAAACTGGGCCTGAGGGCAGGGAAGTTAAAAGGCTTTACATTGAATCTGGCTGTAACATTAAAAAGGAATACTACCTATCTGCCGTGCTTGACAGGGCAACCTCTTCCATAGTTTTTATAGCATCGGAGGAAGGCGGGGTTGAAATTGAGGAAGTTGCTGAAAAACACCCTGAAAAAGTTATAAGACTTAGCATTGACCCTAAGTCTGGCTACTTCTCTTCATATGCAAGAACCCTTGGTTTTGCAATTGGCTTAAACGCTACTCAAGTTAAGGAATTTAGCAAGGTGGTTGAGGGTGTCTACAACTTTTTTGTTGACAAAGACGCGTCTCAGGTTGAAATCAACCCCTTGGTTGAAACTGCCGAAGGCGAGTTTATAGCTCTAGACGCAAAAGTAGGTTTTGACACAAATGCTCTTTACAAACACAAAGATATAGTTGAACTAAGGGACTTTAACGAGGAAGAGCCTCTTGAAATTGAGGCGTCAAAATACGACCTAAGCTATGTTAAAATGGATGGTAACATTGGTTGCATGGTTAATGGTGCTGGGCTTGCTATGTCTACTATGGATATTATTAAGCTATACGGCAAGGAGCCAGCTAACTTTTTGGATGTTGGCGGTGGTGCAACGCAGGAAAAAGTAACTGCAGCTTTTAAAATCATTCTATCCGACCCAGCGGTTAAAGGTATTCTTGTCAACATCTTTGGTGGTATTATGAGATGCGACATTATTGCAAACGGTGTTATTGCTGCAGCTAAGGAAATTGGCATTACTGTACCTTTAGTTGTAAGGCTTGAGGGGACAAATGTTGACCTAGGTAAAAAAATTCTTAACGAGTCCGGCTTGGCAATTGTTGCAGCTAACGACCTTGAGGATGCAGCACAAAAAATAACTTCACTAGTTGCTTAATAATCTAAGTGACTTTTACCAGATTTTTTGTGCATTTATCACTAAACATCCAATACTAAACTTTTTTATTTGGCAATAAAGCTTTTAAAATTGCTTTGTATTTTCTTGTTTATTGTTAATAACTTCTTTGCTGCAAAACATCTGTTTATGGTTTTGTAATTGATAACTGTAGATTACAAAACTCTATTGACAATTACAAGCAATATACAAATCTATGATTTGCCATATCTATTTTTTTGACTATGACAAGTAAAAGATGCCATTTTGCATCTGTAAATTGCTATAGGTAAAAACACATTGACAGATACATTACTTAAGATTGTAAGCAATCTAGATGAGGCATTTTATTGTTTTAATTTATCAAGTATTCCAAGGTCAACAAAGCCAGACTAAAACAAATTAATTTAAACAGCCTAACTGTAGCAAGTAAATATCTTTTATTCTTTTTACAATGTTAGCTAAATAAACACTGTTACTAAGTTTTTACCTGAAGAATTACATTAGTATTTGGTAATATTTTGTTTTGTATCAATATTTTTTAGTACTTAAACACTTTACTTAAAAAGACTGATAAAAAAATTTAACTTCATAAAATTAAATAAAAATTAAAAAAATGAAAAATACTTGACACATAGAAAAGTATTAATTACAATTTTTAAATACTTTGGGGTTGTAGCTCAGTTGGTTAGAGCGTCTGCCTGTCACGCAGAAGGCCGCGGGTTCAAGTCCCGTCAATCCCGCCATTTAAAAGCCAAACATATCCTATTAAAACCACTTCTATGTTCACTGGCATTATTTATCAAAGCGGTTTGGTTGTTAAAAACGAAGCCTTGCAAGATTTATCAAGACTTCTTGAGGTTCAATTTGTAAAAAATCAGCAAAATCAAAATCATTTTAACTTCTCCTCTATTAACATCGGTGATTCGGTTGCAATAAATGGCATATGCCTAACGGTTGTAAAGATAAATAGCCAAAAAAGCAGTTTAGAATTTTTTGTATCAAGAGAAACCGTTGCAAAAACAACAATCATGCTACTAAATAACGGGACAAGAATCAACGCTGAGCTTGCAATGCTTGCATCATCAAGGTTTGGTGGGCATTTGGTTAGCGGGCATGTAGATGAGGTTGCAAAACTTGTATCAAAAAAAACTTTGGGTGATAGCTATGTGCTTGGTTTTGAGTGTAGCATAAAAAATGCAAAATATCTTATAAAAAAAGGTTCAATTTGTATTGACGGAGTGTCTTTAACTATAAATAATGTGTTTAAAAATACTCTTGAAGTTTGTATCATACCTCACACTTGGCAAAACACAACCCTTAGCCTATTGGATACATCGGTAAATAATATGTGTAATATTGAATTTGATTACTTTGCAAAAATTATCGTTAGCAACATTAGCAACTTAGTGCCAAGCCGTTAAGGTAGATAATTAACCATTTTCAAGACTATTTTCAATTCAATTTTAATAACTGCTTAACCCCTGCCGTAGTCGTCGTCAAATCTAACAATATCATCCTCGCCAAGATAGGTGCCTGTTTGCAGTTCAACAATTTCAACATCATCATCACCTTTGTTTACAAGTCTATGCTTTGCACCAATCGGTATAAAGATTGCCTCACCTGGGTTTAGGGTAAATTCCTGCCCCTCAAGCACTACGGTTGCAACACCTTTTAGCACCGTCCAGTTTTCCTGCCTCTTGTAGTGCATCTGGTAAGAGAGTCTTTGGCCGGGATGGACGCAGATTTTTTTAACCTTAAAGCCTGCATAATCATTGCCAGCAAGCTCATCGTAATACCCCCAAGGTCTTATGGTGCGGCGGGAGTTTTGATTACTATCCAGTTGTTTAACAAGATTTGAGCTACCTTTTTTACAAACTAAAATATTACCAGCATTTGCAGCAATTATGCAATCCTCAAGTCCAAGTACAGATACAATGCTTGACCTATCACTAAAAACGGTACAATTTTTGCTGTTTACGCTTTTTACCATCCCGATGTAAGTGTTACCTTCTTTATCCTTTGGTAACACTGAGGACAGAACATCAAAAGACCCAACATCATGCCATCTAAAACCGGCACTTACAACCGCAAGGGATGATGGATTTTTTGCCGCCATGTTCTCGGTTACTGCGTAGTCAATAGATATATCTTGCACTTGGCAAAACAAATCTTTGTTAACGGCTAAATTTGTTGATAAACTTTTTGTTACGATATCTAAAGTTTGAGGAGAATATTGCTTAAAGGAAGCCTCCAAAATGCTTGTGCTTACCATAAACATTCCAGCATTCCACAAGTAATTACCTTTTTTTAAATAATGTTCTGCAGTATCTTTATTTGGCTTTTCAGTAAAAGATAAAACGCTTGTATCATCGCACTCAATATATCCATACTCCGTTGATGCAAAGCTTGGTTGCACGCCAAAAACAACAAATTTTCCATCTTTAGCAAATTGATTTGCAACGCCTACATCCTTGCAAAAGTTATCATAATCCAAAATTAAATGGTCAGATGGCAAAATTAACAAGCTACCATCAAATCCTCTTTGCTTTGCAAAAGCTAAGGCAAGGCAAATTGCAGGTGCGGTATTGCGTTTGCAAGGCTCGTAAATAAAATGTATATTTACTGGGCTGTCGCCCTTAACTTTTGTAGCAAAATGCTCTGCAATATCCTTGTAAGCTTGGTTAGACACAACCAAAATATCCTTAGCTCCAAGCCCCATGGCTCTAGCAAGTGTTTTTTCAAAGAGAGTTTCGTCATCAAAAATATCAATAAACTGCTTTGGCAACGATTTTGATGTAAGAGGCTCAAGCCTTGACCCAGAACCGCCGCAAATAATAACGGGTATCATAATTAACAAAAATAACATTATCTAAATTTAATATTATTTTTTTTGATGTCAAACAATTAAAAATTTCTAATACAAAATAACATTGCAAGATTGCATTAGGCTTGCTACATAAGCTTGCAATTGATAAATAATATCATCTTTAGGTACATTGAAATTGTAGTAAAATATTTAGATGTGAAAAATACGATATTAAAGAGCCAAGTTTTTTTGTGCAAATTAAATCTTGTTCGGCAGTGGAATAGTTTTTGGCATTTTTTGGTATTGTGTGATTATTTTGTAGGAGTATGGGTATTTGGCTCGGTATTAAGTTCCAAAATAATCTTTTGCATAAAGTTATTTGGATTTTGAGTGTAATGCTCCGCAAGAGTTAGCTGTTTTGAATTGCTTGATTGCGATTTAAAAAGCTCTTTGATTTTATTTATTTTATCATCATCAGTATTGTTTTGTGTTATGAGCTCTATGATAATTTTGCCATATGCCAGAGGTGCAATTTTTAGCAGATTTGCAACTTGTTTGTCAAGTTCAAAGTGATGGTAGTCAACAGGAGAATGCCAGTTACCGCCCCAAGTGACAAAAAGATGCTTGGCGAATATTTTTTGCGTTTTAGCGTCAATAAAGCCTTTTTGCTTAGGGTTTATGCGTAATTTGGTTTTTTTATTCACATTTTTTACGCCATCAAAGGGGTGAACGCTAACAACCTTGCCACTTGCATCATCAATTTGTAAAAAAGGATTTTGTAGCGGGTTAAAGTCAATTGCCATGCCAGCTGCATGCATTGACCTTGAGTTAAGCCCCCTGCTATTACGGCAGGCAAAGGAGCCAGTGTAATTGTAGTTAGTTTGGGGTATGATATTTGTAATGTTGTTGTTTGTTATAAATTTCACTCCTTCAAAAGCACTTATGCCGTAGACAGGTATTTTGTTTTTTTGCAGATCTTTAAACAAGTCAACAACCAATGGTGCGATTGCATCAAACACATATATTAAACCCCTATTGATTTTTTGATGGAAGTCTACATACTCAACTTCAACGGCAACAATTCTCGTGATTACATCATCGCACAGATCATTATATATTTGGTATTTTTTTAGTTTTTCAAGCTCCGCAGGCGTAATGGCTCTAATTAGACCTTTTTTGTCCTCTAAATTTTGTGCTGCAATTATTGAAGTTATTTCGCTGACATGTCTATCGTTTTGAGCTGCAAAACAATTGCTTGCCATAAGCAAGGTGGCTAAATAAAGTTTTACTTTACAAGCAAATTTTTGCCTGCATAATTTAGTTGCTCTTGCTTTATGCAAAAAAAACTTTAGCATTTTGCTAATAAAAAATTGATAACTTACTATATAATAAAGCTTATTATGTTTGATGAAGTAAAACAATCAAAACTTTTTTGTTTTGATATAGAAACCATACCAGATGTAGATTTAGCAAGGCGTCACTTAGGTTTAAAAAACGAGAGCGAGGAAGAGGTTGTTGATGCCCTAACCAAGTATCATCTTGATATTACATCTGGCAATAATGCTTTTTATAGGCAGCTTTTTCATAAGATTGCTTGTATTAGTTATGTTCAGTGCAATGTTGATTACGAGAGGGATGGCGAGGTTTATTCCGTTGTTTCGGTTGCTAGCGGGGGTAGTTTAGACGCCGGCGAGGCGGATATACTAAGGGGGCTTTTTACTTACTTAAACAAGGAACGCCCAAGGCTTGCAAGCTTTAACGGCAGAGGGTTTGACTTGCCCGTGATTAAATATAGGTCAATGATGCATAAAATACCAGCTCCGTGGCTTTACAGAACAGGTAGCAAATGGAGCAACTACGGCAATAGATACTCTTTGGACTGGCATACGGATTTACTGGAGGCATTTTCGGATTTTGGCACTTCGGCACGCATAAAAATATCCGAAGTTGCATCGCTTTTTAAAATACCATGCAAGCTGGACGGCGACGGCAGCTCTGTGTATCAAATGTACAAAGATGGCAAACTAGAGCAAATCAGAAACTACTGTGAGCAGGATGCACTTTGCACTTTTGTGCTTTATTTATTTTGGGCTTTGCATCAGTCTCGTATTAGCGAGCTGTCCTTTAACAAGTCAATTGAAAATCTTGAAAACTACATAGCAAAGCAAAACAAACCCCATTTAACGGACTTTGCCTCCGGACTATTTAAATAAAAATTCCAAATTAATTTTTAGTTATATCTAGTAGATTTGTAATTTGCAAAAGCACCTAAAATCTGCCAACGCTCTTGCCTTGAGATAGAAGTTCCTTTGCAACATAATGTGCGTCAAGAGCGCTGTTTTTACCTCTTCTCATGTTCTCGTTTAGGTCGTCCACTATGTCTTTAAACTGCCCTGAATCGCGGTATTTGTCAGTTGTTATCTCGTTTGTTTCACTAAGTTCTGGTTCATCGTTGTTTTGAGATGCTTCATTTTTTGCAAAGGCTGAGAATTTTTCTTTAATTTCGGCATTGTGCAGCTCGTAGCTTGTGGCATCGCAGGCTTTTTCAAAGCCAGCAATCTCAATATCTGTGCCTCTGCGTTTTTTTGGCAGAGCCTCTGTTGTTTTATGAGTAATTTCATCCTCGCTTTGTGGCTTTGCGTAGGATTTATTATTTTGCTCTTTGTTAGCTAGGTCATTTTGATCTGTTGGTGCTTGTTTTTGAAAAGTAAAAATCCAAACCAAAATGCCAGCAAAGCACAAAATACTAACAATAATGCCAGCATTAAGTATTGCGTGGAGCATGTTTTGACCTTAAATTAATGTCTAAAAAAACGATTTGGTACAAAGGCAAGATTGAGTCCTAGCTCTTTTGCTCTAGCAACAACCTCACCGTCACGCACGGAGCCCATTGGGGCAACGATATTTTTAATGCCGTAGGAATGTATTACATCTATGTTGTCGGTAAAAGGAAAGAAGGCATCGCTTGCAATCACAAGATCCCCTGCCTCAATGCCAAGTTCGCCAGCTTTTTGCAGAGCTTTTTGGCAGGCAATTTTTACGCTGTCAATACGCGAGGTTTGTCCAAATCCACCTGCTATAAAGCTTGCATCCTTTGTTATACAAACCGCGTTGGACTTAAAAAACTTTACAAGCTTAACCGAAAATAGCATTTGCTCTTGCATTTTAGCATCAATATTGCCACTTACAATATGTATGTTGCTGGGCTCTGGCTCGTAGGTGTCGTTGCTTTGAATAAGTGCAACGCCCGCGTCAACCTTTAGCGTTTTGCCGGCAAATATGCTCTTTTGGCTTGAATCGTTTTGGCTAAATGTTTTACTTGTTAAAAGGCGGAGGTTCTTCTTTTTTGCTAAGATTTCAAGAGCTGCTGGCTCTACTTCGCGGCAAATTATCACTTCAAAAAACACTGTGGCAAGCTCATTTGCAAGCTCCGCGTCAATAATAGTGTTGATTGCAACTATGCCGCCAAAAGCACTAACAGCGTCCCCGTTTTGCAATGCTTTTTTGTAAAGCTCCGCCCCGCTAAGCTTGCCGCTTGCAAAGCAACAAGGGTTTGTGTGCTTAACTATGCAGATTGTGTTTTGGGTAAAGTGACTTACTGCCTCGCATGCTGCCATTGCATCGGCTATGTTGTTGTAGCTAAGCTCCTTGCCTTGTAGCTGAGTAAAATTGTTAAGTGCATCTACAAGGGGCACTTGATAAAATGCGGCTTGTTGTTGTGGATTTTCGCCGTATCTAAGCTCTTGCTTTAGCTCAAGTGGTAGGGCTAAGTTTTTATAGCCAAATAAATCGTCTGATTTTGTAAGGTGCGAGGATATTACCGCATCGTAATAAGCGGTTTGCAAAAAGGCTTTTTTGGCACATTTTAATCTAAAATCGTAACCTGTAGAACCTTGTAAATTTGTAAGCTCGTTTAAAAACTCTTGGTAATCATCGGCATCTGTAAGGACGGTTGTTGAGGCAAAGTTTTTAGCCCCAGACCTAATCATTGAAGGCCCCCCTATGTCAATGTTTTCAATTATCTGGGTATGGTCTGTGGTTTTTAAAACGGTTTCGTAAAAAGGGTAAAGATTGACTATCACAAGGTCAATTTTTTCAAAGCCGTTTTCGGCAAGCTCCTTTGTGTGTTTTGCATCGCTCATGTTGCAAAGAAGGCCGCCATGTATCTTGGGGTGGAGTGTTTTAACCCTGCCATCCATCATCTCGGGGCTGTTTGTGTAGGAGGATATTTCGGTTGCATCAATGCCGTTTTGCTTAAGCAGGTTATAGGTGCCACCTGTTGAGATAATTTTTACCCCGTAATCATCTGCAAGTTTTTTACAAAGCTCCACTATGCCTGCCTTGTTTGACACGGACACAAGAGCAGTTTTGATTTTAACATTAACACCCGTAAGCATTTATTTTAGATAAATATTAAGATTAAATTGTAAAACAAAGCACAAAAACCATGCCAACAAAAGCAAAAGCTGGCAGGATGTATAGGTTAATTTTGCCGTTTTGCAAAACTTTTGCAAGCTTTGACATGCCGGATGTAGCAACAACAAAAGAGCCAACAAGAGAGTTGTCTATTACTTTTTTATCGGCAATGGCGGATACTTTTGCGGTTTTAAATGTTAGCCAAACTAGGGTGTATTTGTAGATTTCGTCAAAAAAGTACTTGCCGGCAAAAAGTTTGTAAATAGGGTAAAAAGCCTTTGCAATTAAGGAAGGTAATTTTGTTTTTAAAAACATTAAATAAGATATAGTAATTAGTATAATGGATAGCATCATAGGTAGGTATTTAATTAGCGGGGATATGTGGTGAGCAGCCTCCTCTGCGTGGTGAAGTGCGGCAGTGCCTTGGGTAAAAATGCCAGTCCAAAACAATGATGTTTTGTGATTTATTAAAAAGAAGTATTCCAAAACATAGCCCGAAACAACCGAAAACAAACAAAGTATACCAAGAGGCAGTGTCATTGATAAAGGAGATTCGTGAATATGCTCCTCGGCCTCCTTTGTGCCTTTAAAATTGCCGTGAAACACCAAAGTAATAAGCCTCCAAGAGTACACTGTTGTGCAGCAAGCAGCAGCTATACCAAGATAAAAAGCTAGGGATGCAAAGCTGGAATTTGAGATATAGGCTGCCTCAAGTATAGCATCCTTTGAAAAGAACCCAGCCAAAGGAAAGATACCAGCTATAGCAACTGAGCCTATCATAAAACAGGTAAAGGTAAATGGTATTTTTTTGTAAAGACCGCCCATTTTGTTAATATCCTGTTCGCCGTCCACAGCGTGAATAACCGAGCCAGCAGATAAAAACAGCAAGGCTTTAAAAAACGCATGTGTAATCAAATGAAACATAGCCGATGTATAAGCCCCAACCCCGCAGGCAAAAAACATATAGCCAAGCTGGCTACAGGTTGAATAAGCGATAATTTTTTTAATATCATTTTGAGTAAGAGCTATGCTTGCAGCAAATATAGCGGTTAATGCACCGGTTAAAACTATAAAGTCCTTAACTAAAGGTGCGTAGTCAAAAAGAGCGGAGCATCTAACAAGCAAAAAAACGCCGGCAGTTACCATTGTTGCTGCGTGAATTAGGGCTGACACTGGCGTTGGTCCTTCCATTGCATCCGGCAACCAAACATGCAGCCCAAGCTGAGCCGATTTGCCCATGCAGCCAACAAAAAGCATGAGTGCGGCAAAGGATAAATAGCTAAATTCAAAGCCAAAGATATTGATTTTTGCCTCGGCAAATGTGTGCAATGAGTCAAAAACCTCTCTAAAATTTAAGGTGCCAAAAAGGAGGTAAATTGCAGCTATGCCAATTATCAAGGCAAAATCCCCCACTCTGTTTGTTACAAAGGCTTTTATTGATGCTGCATTTGCACTATCTTTTTTAAACCAAAAGCCAATCAAAAGGTAAGAGCTAAGCCCCACGCCCTCCCAGCCTACAAATAGTTGTAAAAAGTCCGATGCGGTAACCAAAATTATCATAAAAAAGGTAAAAAGGCACAAATATGCCATAAATCTTTGTCTGTGCCCATCGTGACTCATGTAGCCAATGGAGTAGATATGCACAAGGCTTGACACGCCAGTTACAACCAATAGCATTGCCGCAGTTAAACCATCGGAGTAGAAAGACCAATAGGATTGAAAAGAGCCCATCTGTATCCAGTCAAAAAAATGATAATCTGTAACATTACCAAGAATTGTTGTGTTGTAAAAGTTAAAGCAAGAGGCAATAAAGGCTATGCAAACGCTTGCAGTTGTAATTAAAGATGCCTTTGTGCCGTTAAGCTTATGCAAAAAAAGCCATACAAAAAAACTTGCAAAAATGCAGGGAAAGACAACAAAAAACGGCAGAATGTTAATCATTTTAAGCCACACAAATAAACAACAAAATATTATATAATACATTTAATAACAGCTTTTGTCTTTTGTAAATATTTTTGTAAATAATTTTTTACAACCCTTGATTTACATAGTTTTTATGCCAAATCTAATTTTAAAATCTGGTTTGAAATAAAGCGATTTTTAATTATAAAATTAGATTATATCATTGCTCACTCTACCATGCTCAAAGGGACAGAGGTGGATAAATATTTTGCTACAAGGGCAATTTTGAAGTCAAAACGATATAATCCAATTTTACAATTGGATTATATATTAGGCATTACGCTTGATAATTTGGTTTTTTTTAGTAGATACACTTGCTTTTAACAACTGCTTTGCAGGTGTTTTTTGCAATACCTTATTAGCTTGTTTTACCTTTGCCTCCTCTTGTTTTTTTGAGTTATTAATAATCAATTTAAGTTGAGGGCGTGATACTTGTGCTTTTTGCTTGTTGTTTGCCGCTAGGTTTTTAGCTTTCTTTACATTTGATAAATTAGGTAGTTTTTGCTGCAGTTTTGCATCAGTATTTTTTTTGGTAATTTTTTGCTTAGCTGCAGCAACTGCGTTAGATTTTTTTGTAGTTTGGGTATTTTTTTTAACAACCTCTTTTTTGGCAGAGATTTTTTTGTTAACACTTGTATTTTTTATTTCTAATTTTGCAGGTTTTGCAAGTTTATCGCTTTGTTTTAACTTACTTACAACAGGCTGCAATTTTGATGCTGCAGAAGGTTGTTTTGTTGTAGAACTTTTTACAATTGACTTAATTGGTGCAGATGTATTTTTTTGGCTTACCGATTGTTTTGTTTTGGCTTTAACTTGGGTTTTGGTTAAAGTTATCTTTTGTTTTTTGGTAGGAGTAGTTTTTGCAACTGCTGTTTTTACAGCTTTTGTTGCCAATGGTTTTTGTAAAGATTCCAGCTTTGCCAACATATCTTTCATTGATCTATTTTGTTCTTTTAGGTTTTGCTCTTGAGGGTTGACTATTAGGTCCCTAATGGCTACGATTTGCCCATTTGGTTTTTTGTGAAGTATGCTAATTAAACCGGTATCCTTGCTAATAAAAACAAGTAGGCTTAAGTTTTCAAGGTCCATTTTCATGTATGCCTCTTCTATTGTCATTGCCAATGCCTCAAGATTGCTAGTGCCCCAGTAATTTTTTACTTCTTTTGGATTTGTTTTAAGTCCTGTGTAGCTAAGTTCTAAAAAATCATCAACAAAATCTTCTATATTTAAAATTTCAGTACTTAATGCAATTTTATTAACCTTGTTACGGGTGTTTATCAAACCTTCGGCATTTTGTAGATGTTTTTTAATTTTTTCTTTGTGTCTTCTAACCTTGGACTCAAGTTGGGTTAAGGCAATTTGTATTGCATCTTCAATGTCTTGACCCTTGCCCTTAGATGTTATATTTAATATTGTTTTTGAAGAGTGCCTTACAAAAACAGTGCATATAAAATCACTATTTTGCTTTTGAGTATCTATGGTAAATGTAAAATCATCGTAGTCAAGCTGACCTAGATTAGCTTTACATTTGCTGATAATTTTGTTTTTGATGTTGTTGTTTGGAATTAGATTTTCGTATTGTATCTTCATAAAATAATAGATAAAAAACAATTTAAATGCAATTAAACTTAAAATGCATTATTATATATAGCCTTACAATCTATCTTAAACACTTTACAACTTACAAGAAAATCTTATTACTTTAAACTAATTTTTAAGATATATAAAGCTTAAAAAGTAGTGTGTTATATATATTTATATTGTCAATAAAAAAATAAAAAAATTATGATAAAATTACACTTTATGGTTGTGCTATTCTTAAAAATGCTGAATATTATACTCATCAACAATAAACTTTAAATATAACAAGATAAAAATTATAATATAATCACATTGGATAAGTATTAAGTTTGTTGCAAGGTTTTATTGTGTAAAATACCCACTGCAAAGATTGCAATCTTATTGCTCTTTACAAGTTAAGCTTGTAGCGGAATCAAAAAAATCATAAAACAAGATGTTACAAACAAAAGATAAATATGTAAATACTTGTTGCAATTATACAAAGCTTAAAATATATTTTATTTGTTTGCTTTGTGGGGCGAGAGGTGCCTTTTTTTATGCTGTATTGCGGTTTAATGCTAATGCTAACATCATAAAAAAGGGTAGCTACTGCCGCTTTGTAACGCAAATTTTTGTATATTTTTTATATTGTGTTGCACTTTGTGCTTTGGTTTTAGTAGCTTGCTTTTGTTACATTATAGCCCTTGATATGGGTTTTTAGTTAAAATAATTTTGCAAGTTAATTGGCAGTTGCAGCTTTGCCTGCCTTAAGCTACTGGCATTTAGCACTTTGTGCTGTATTTTTTGATTTATTTATTATGTTTAAAATTACTAAAAAAAGCTTTGAAATAGGAGGTAAAACAATATCGCTTGAAACTGGCGAGCTTGCAAGGCTTGCAGATGCATCAGTGCTTGCAACCTTTGGTGGTACAATGGTTTTGTGTAATGTTGTTTATGACAAAAAAAAGGGGGTTAGTAACGATTTCTTCCCGTTAATGGTTGTTTATCAGGAAAAATACTACGCTTGTGGGCGAATTCCGGGTGGTTTTTTAAAAAGGGAGGGCAAGCCTAGCGAGACTGAGATTTTAACCTCAAGGCTTATTGACCGCAGTATTAGACCACTTTTTGACGAGAGCTTTACAAACGATGTTCAGGTTATTTGCACAGTTTTATCCTACGACAAAAACTACCCTACGGACTTTACCGCAATGCTTGCTGCCTCTGCAGCTTTAAAGCTTAGTGGAGTGCCTATTTTGCACACTCCTGCAGGGGTAAAAATTGGTTACGACAAAGGGGAATATATTGTCAACCCAAGCCAAGAGTCTAGTTTGGACTTGTTTGTGTCCGGTACAAAGGATTCCATATTGATGGTTGAAAGCCAAGCAAAAGAGCTAAGTGAATCGCAGATTGTTGGGGCAATTGAACTAGCTCAGGCAAAGCTTTCTGAGCTTTGTACCTTTGTTGACGCATTTGCTGAGGAGGCTGGCTCAAAACCAAGATTTGTTTGCGAGCCAAAAGATAATTCTGCCCTTAAAGCCGCAATTGAAGCGGACTTTAAACAGGCGATTGATGAGGCTGTAAAAATTACTACAAAAACCGAAAGATACGCAAAAATTGACGAAATTAAAGCTTTAGTTGTAGCAAAATTTGCTGGTAAAGATGGTGCCGAGCCTAGCGAAAAGCTTGTTCTTGAGGTGTTTAAGTCAATACAAAAGGAACTTGTGCGTAAAAGAATTACAGACGAAGGTATAAGAATCGACGGGCGTAAGCTTGACGAAATTAGACCAATTTCCATACGCACATCAGTTTTACCATCGGCTCATGGCTCTGCATTGTTCACAAGGGGCGAAACGCAGGCTCTTGCAGTGCTTACTCTTGGTGGAGAAAAAGAGGAACAACTCATTGAAAACCTTGATGGGGTCACAAAAAATAGATTTATGCTGCATTACAACTTTCCTGCATTCTCTGTCAACGAGGTAGGTAGATACTCTGGCATTGGCAGAAGGGAAGTGGGGCACGGCAAGCTTGCGTTTAAAGCAATTGAGGTGTGCTTGCCATCTAAGGATTATTACCCTCATGCAATAAGAATTGTATCTGAGATTTTGGAGTCCAACGGCTCATCATCAATGGCTACAGTTTGCGGTTCATCCCTTGCTTTAATGGACGCAGGCGTGCCTTTTAAAAAGCATGTTGCCGGCATAGCAATGGGGCTTGTTAAGGAGGGTGACAAGGTTGCAGTGTTGTCGGACATCTTGGGTGACGAGGACTTTTTAGGCGATATGGACTTTAAAGTTGCCGGTACAAGGGATGGTATTACCGCTTTGCAAATGGATATAAAAATTACAGGTGTTGATGTTGCTTTACTTAAAACGGCAATCGAGCAGGCAAAGGCTGGCAGGTCCTACATTGAGGCAAAAATGGACGCAGTTATTTGCAAGCCATCGGAGGCGGAGAGACCTTCGATGCCAAAGTTTTTATCTATTTCAATTGATGCAAACAGAGTGCGTGAGGTAATAGGGCAGGGTGGTAGCGTAATTAAGTCCATCTCGGAATACTCGGGTGCTAGCATTGATGTATCGCGGGACGGAACAATTAAAATCACCGCCGACTCAAACGCTGGACTTGCAAAAGCTCGCCAAGCTATTGAAGATGTTTTGTTTAGACTTGAAGAAGGCAAGATCTACGATGTAATGGTAACAAAAGTTGTTGACAGCTATGCAATTGTAACAACCGAAAGCGGCAAAACAGGCATGCTACACATTACCGATGTGTCTCATTCTAACCTTGAAAACATATCCTTTGCTCTTTGCGAGGGTGAAAGACTAAAAGCAAAGCTTCTTGACTTTGGCGATAGCGGTAGAATGAAGTTTTCCATCAAAAATATCAATCAGGAAACTGGTGAGGAATTTAACCCAGAAAGCGACAAGTTTTAATATCAATTTGTTTAGACTATGAGGCTCTTGCTTTATCTTTTTGCAATCTTGATTGCTTATTTTGCAATATCAAAGATTGCAACTAAGATTATCAAAAAAAAGAGCCTGCAAAAGCATGGTCGTAACTTTTTATATGTCAATTCAACATCTCTATCTCTTTTAACAAGTATTTGGCTAGGGGTGAGCTTTGTTGCTATGCTGGTGTTTTTTCAGAGCTTTGCTGGTCATAATCAAATTTTGGAGCTTTTTATTGCCTGCATTTTTGTTGCAGTTTTTTTGTTTGCAACAAATATCTTTATATTCAAAAAGGCAAAAAAAACCAAGCTTACCAATATATCAAAGTATGTTGATGGCACAACAAAGTTTTTTATGAAGCTTGTTGTGTATTTTTCAATAGCCATAACCATAATAACCTTTATAACCCTTTGCCTTGAAAGCTACAAATTTTTTAAAAGCGTGCCAGTGTTGGACTTTTTGTTTGGGCTAAAATGGTATCCAGACGACTATGATTTTGAAGGTTCAAAAGCTTTTGGTTTTGTTCCTTTGTTTTTAGGCACAATGCTAACATCAATTTTATCCATCTGCTTTGCCTTGCCAGTTGGTGTTTGCTGTGCAATTTACATATCGGAATATGCAAGCGAGTCCGCAAACGGCATCTTAAAATCTGTTTTAGAGGTGTTATCTGGGGTGCCAACAATAGTGTATGGCTATTTTGCCGCCTTTGTGTTTTCGCCATTTTTTGTAAAATTTTGGGGATTTGTTGGTTTTAATGTATCTTTTGAAAGTGCAATTAACGCATCTTTTGTAATAGGTGTAATGATTGTGCCATATGTTGCAAGCCTCTGCTACGACATATTTAGGGCAATGCCATCAAGCTTAAGGCACTATTCCTTTGCTATGGGAATTACAAAATACGAGATGATAAAAGAGGTTTTGTTGCCATATGCAAAGCCAAAGCTTTTTAGCGTTGTCACCTTAGCCCTGTCCCGTGCCATGGGCGAGACAATGATAGTTGTTATGTCCGCTGGTCTTATGGCAAATCTTAGTTTAAATCCTTTTGAAAGCTCAACGACCATAACCGTTCAAATTGCAGAGCTTTTAACTGGTGATAGCGAGTTTGGCTCTGTTAAAAGCCTATCTGCATTTGCCTTATCTTTTGCCCTTTTTTTAACAACTTTGTTAATAAGCTTTGTGGCAATGGTTTTATCCCGTAGATACGAGGCAAAGTACGGGATATAGTTCTGGGTCAAATTAAATCTTGTGAGATAACTTGGTGATAATCATAATTTTAAATTGGATTTACTATTGCAAAATCCCCCTTCTATTGTATCTAGATTTTTTACCTTAATACCGCTACAAGATATGATTGACTGATATATTGCCAAGTGATTTGTTGGTTTTGTTGATTTATTAAGGATTGAGTCATAAATATCCTTATGTTGCTTAATGTACTTTGAGGACATCCAAACAAAAAATGGTATTTGTTTTTGAATTTCTGGCTCTTTGCCATTTGGTAAAACAATTCCGTGACTATATTTACCACCTTACCCAGCATTTCGGCATGATCTGGGGCAAAAAATATTATTGCATTTTCATCTTGTAAAAGTTTAAAAATTTTTGCCAAAATTTCGTCGGTATAAATTACCGTATTATCGTAGCTATTATCCATAGCTAATTTACCATCAGTTTTAAAGCAGGCTTTTAAGGATTGCTTTTTACAGATTGGCATTAGGATATTACTCTTGTTTGCTATAAGTTTTTCTATGCCGTAATAAGAATGGGAGCCAAGCATTTGAACAACACTAAATGTTTTGCGATTTTTAAATTCTATAACATCTTTTTTAATAAAGACTTCAATGTCGCCATCCCTAATGTAATTATTAAGATTTAAATTACAGTTTGTAAGCAAAGAAGGTAATATAGGCTTAAAAATATGTGTACTATGAGGACTGCGAAGTGTTGTGTAAAAACCGGCAGATTTAAATATCTTTAGCAAGTCAAAATTACTACCAGATAAACTTCCGCTTAGCATGCAAGGCACTGATTGTGCGGTTGTAATGCCACAAGATATAGCTGGCATTTTAAAATTAATTAATCTACCACTTTTGCTTTCCTTAATTAAGTTTGGGGTTGTGTTTTTACCGTATCCATTAATACCCATTCTGTCAAACCTTAGGGATTCGCCAATTATGTAGTAAATTTTTAGGTCTGAGTCGCCATTATGAGGGTCAAAGGTTTCAATTTGTACTGCGGCATTGTTTTTGTTGCCAGTATTAACTAACATCAAAGCAGAATACAGTACGCTTACCGGTGCAGAGTGGATGATGTTTTTGATAAAGTAAGCTTTATGTATGTTATTCTTTTTTTGAGAACCAAATGTTTTATGCCAAAAGCTTTGCGGCATTGCAAAGCAAAATAATAAAGTTGCACAGCAAAAAGTAGCTAAAAAACCAAGGTAAAACCTTGTAGATGTCAATTTAATGCAATCCCTATTTGCAAAAACAAAAACAAAACTTACGCTTACAACAATAGCAATAATTACATAGTCCATTACCCCCATAATTGTAGATGCTTCGTTGTGCTCTGGGTGTAATGCCGCATAAAGAGTTTGTGGCGTTATGATGAATCCATTGTTAATTTGCAATGTTATTGTAAGTGCCGAAGTTAAAACAATCACAAAGAAAATCATTTTAAACAAAGTTGCATTAAAGCTAAAGAGCGCGGAAACTAAATGCAAAATAAGTATTTGCAGTGTAAATATGCAGATAAATGTACCAACTTTAATAAGAAGTATGTTAGATAGGTCAGCTTTGGCAGTTAAAAAAGATGATATGCATGAAATAAAAATAAAAACCAAACCGCAAAATGTTAATTGATTTTTTATTTTACTTATTAACATTTGCAATAAGCACAGTGATTTAAAGATAATTACAAAATATTTATTAGCGAATTGTAAAACTCTTGCGTATTTCAAGCAAAAGCAATATTGCAGTGCCAATGCAAATTGATGCATCGGCAATGTTAAAAGCTGGCCAGTGATGGTTGTATATGTGAAAATCTAAAAAATCCACAACGCCCCCAATGCTTGCCCTATCGGTAATGTTACCTGCGGCACCAGCTAGTATAGCGGTAAAGGCAAGCTTTTCGTAAAAACTGGAAGATGTTGCAGCTAGCACAAAAACAACAATAGATATAAAACCAGCAACAAAAAGCAAAAACCATCTTGCCCCAAGGCCAGACATAAAGCCAAAACTTACTCCGTCGTTTAAAACAAAAACTATGTTAAAAAAAGAGGTAACTTCAAAATGAGCTTCGCTTGTAACTAAGCTTGCACAGACGGCAAACTTTGTTAGTCTGTCCGCCGTGTATAAAGTTGCAAAAAGGCAAAACATAAATAGTATCATCTTTTTACCATTGTTTTGCCTTGCTAGGTTTGTATAATGTTTAATTAATTTAATCATGTTTTTTAATATAGTAATTTTATTAGTTATTTATCATTTGTATTAAACAATCTTTGCTCTAAATCTTTTGCAAAACTTATCCAGCTTGCATCCAAAAAATGGTAATTGCCTTTTTGAATATAGTCAACAAATTGCTGCAAGCTAAGCGAGAAGATGTTAACATCAATATATTCGCCTTTCCAAAATTTGTAGTTTTGCAAAAGCCCTTCGTGCTTAAATCCAAGCTTGTTTTTAAGAATGTGTATTGACCTATGATTATCCTTTGTAGTTGTTGCTTGTAGCCTTACTGCATGTAGGTTTAAAAAAGCAAAGGCGGACACAAAACGCAAAACAGATGTAATAATGCCCCTGCCTTGGTAGCTTGGCATTATGTCGTAGGCAAGCTCAAGTCTGCGATGATATTTGTTCCAATCAATAAATCCGCAGCCACCAATTAGGCTATTTGTTTTTTCCTCGGCTATGCACCAGTAAAGCATTTCTCTTTTATAAAAGCCAGAGACTCTGTGCCTAAGCTCATCCATTGCCTCAGCTTTTGTTTTAAAAACCAAGCCGTCTGGCAAAAATTCTCTAATGCCTGGGGAGTTGTAAAAAGCATAGTAATCTGCCGCATCATCATCGCTATGTTTGCGTAAGATGTATCTGTTACCATCTTTGTCTGTTATTCCTTTAATAACCGGAAAATCGTTAAATGTTTTGCGATAAATTTCGCTTAACTCAGTTAAGGAAGTTGACATACATTACTTTTTAAATCTATCAGGCGTTTGGGTTTTTGTTGTTACATCAAAAATACTATCCTTGATGGCATTGTCGTAGTTGGTTTTGGTCATGTTTAGCACAGCCTTTGCGGAGGAGTCTTCCTTTGATATAACAAATATTTGCTTTAAATCTAGGCTGCCATTTGCTTTTTTTGCAAAAAGGAGTTTAAAAGAACCTTCCTGTGGCATGTCTGTTTTTTCAAACTCTACCGATACCGATGTGTCAGTTTCCTGCTGAGATATAACTTTAACATCGCTATCGCTAAATAAAAATACTCTTTTTATCAAAAGTGATACTATGGTTTTTTCGGCAGATAGAAAACTTACCTGATCTCTCTTGCGGTCGTAATAGGTGATAACACCGTTATTAACAACAACTGTCAAGGGTAGGGCATCGTCGTATTGTAGCAAAATTTTATTAGGTCTTTTTATAAAAAGCTTACCGCTCACCGTAAAGCCAGAGCCATCTGTTTGCACAAAGTCGGCGGTAAAGCTTTTAAGATTATTAAAAAAATCCTCAATTGTTTGCGTAGGTAAGTTAAAATTTTTGTATGTAGATGCTTCGTCCTTCACCTTTAGGGCGTCGCTTGCTGCGTATCCACACAAAGGTTGCAAAACAATGCACAAAAAAACTAAACAAATTTTTAACATATATTTGATAATTACTAAACTACCGCAATAAAACAATTTACATCTAAAGTTATGCAAAGTTTTTTATATTTTTCAATATATTCTTTTTCCAGATTGTAAAAAAAGCTTTTTGGCAACACGCCTTTTGCAAATCCACCTTGCACGCAAACAGGTCCGCCAAGCTCTCTTGTAAAGCTTAGCATTTTTTTAAAACTGGTAAATTGCAGCTGATAGCTTAAATTTAAAACGCTAGGATCTCCAAACCCAGCCTGCGACATAAGCATGCCAAGTATTTGAGTGTCAATTCCGGGCATTGTCATTTGATAGGCACCTTTTATCATTTTAGTTTGCAAGTTTAAACTTGTTAAAGCTAACTCCTGCAGATTTTTTACCCCAAAAAATGCACCGCAAAATATATCTATTTTATTTGTTTTTAGCTCATTTTTTATTTCGCTAAGCAAGGTTTTTATGTTATTTTTGTAATGCAGGGTAAAAAAACTATGTCCAATTTTATCCTCCTTACCTTGCATTAAAATAAATATATCTTTAACAACGCATTGCACTTGATGCTTAACAAAGGCGACAAAATCAGCTGCCGCTGGGTTGTGTGTTGCAAGGTTAAAATCAAGAGTTTTTAAGCTACAAAGATCCGCAGCTTTGCAGATGGTAAAGGGATGTCTATCTTTTAAAAATCTATTGTTTTTGCAAAAAATATCCCTAAACATTAGGTTGTTTATTTAATTTCCTTACGGCTTGTAATAACTTTATCAACAAGACCAAACTTTAGAGCCTCTTCGGCACTCATAAAGTTATCCCGTTCCATTGCTTTTTCTATCTCGCTCATTTTTTTGCCTGTATGTTCAACATAAATTTGATTAAGGCGTTTTTTAATGCCAAGTATCTCCTTTGCATGAATCTCAATATCCGTTGCCTGCCCTCTAAATCCACCAGATGGCTGATGTATCATAACCCTTGCATTTGGCAAGCAGTATCTACGCCCTTTTGCACCAGCTGTTAAAAGCAAGGACCCCATAGAGCATGCCTGTCCTAGGCAAATGGTTGTAATTTTTGGCTTAATGTATTGCATTGTGTCGTAAATGGACAGCCCAGCAGTTACAACTCCGCCGGGGGAATTTATATACATATGGATGTCTTTTTCTGGTGCCTCTGCCTCCAAAAATAATAGCTGAGCCACAATTAAACTTGCCATATGGTCTTCAACCTCGCCGGTTACAAATATTATGCGTTCCCGTAAAAGACGCGAGAATATATCAAAAGCACGCTCACCTACGCCGCTACCATCAATAACAACTGGCACAAGCCCAGTTGCAGGCTCGGTGCCGCAAAATTGTGTAATGGTTGACTTATTAATCACGATACAAACTATAAAATAAACTTCCTTAAACTAAAGAGGCACTAGGCCTCGGTGCCAAGCCATTGCAAAAATTTAATTATCAATGGCAAAATTACAATGCAATTTCAATTAAATTTGGCACTATATAAATCTAAATATGCATTATAATTTATGCAAGATAATATTTACTAATTGTTATTATTTGGTAATAATATACCAAATCCAAACACCATAGCTTGACAGATTGTTTTTTTTGTATTACAATTTAACTAAGAATGCCTTGTAGCTATTTGTATTTTGTTTAAAGATGAAGGAAAAACTAACTAAGCAGGAGCTAAGCGACCTTAGAATGTCAAACTCTTGGTACACGGACAGATACTTTATATCCTTAGTGCAGCGTAACTTTTTATTTATTTTTTGCCTAGCCTGTTTTGTGGCTCTTATTGCAAGCTTGCTTGTAATTAAGGTGATGATTGAAAAAAACTCAATAGAACCATATGTAATTGAGGTGAGCGATGCAAGTTTGATTCCAACCCATATATCAACCGAGAGTGTTAAAACATATGCCGAGGCAAACCCCATTGTAATAGAGCACTTCGTTACTCATTATGTAAAAAGGAGGGAGACATATGACCCAGCGTCTTACAACTATGATTACAATGTTGTTGTTAAGACATTCTCGGCTGACCAAATTTTTGGGCAGTTTTTGAGCGAAATGAAAGATGAAAAAACAAGCCCCATAGTAACACTTGGCAAAAATGGCAAAACCGATGTTATTATTAAGCAGGTTGTGCCTAAAATCAAAAGTAATACTTTTATTTTTAGAATCAGCAAGGTCACGGCAGCCTCTCAAGGTGCTACGCAGGTTGTAAAAAATTATCAAGTTACTCTTAAATACGACTTTAACACCACCAATATGTCATATGACGACTCAATGATTAACCCGCTTGGACTAAAAATAACAAATTACGAAATCTTGGACGAGAGAACCTTGGCGGATTAATAATTGAGCTTAGCCCTTGGCGTTGGTATGGTAAGTGTATACAAAAGGGTAATGATTATAAAATTAATTAAAATTATTCACTGAATAAATCTTCGCAACCTAACAATTTTTCAACTTTTAAAATTGTATAACGCTTTTTTATTTTGCGGTTTAATTCAAATTTTTCTATTTTCATTTGAAGTTGCATCTTTTCTCTTCCACCTAACTTTTTTAACCCAGAAACATATTCTTTAAAAAATTGAGCATCGTCCATTTTGCATTGAATTTTGTTATCACCATCCTCAAATTCCCATAAACAATTTTCTTTGGATGTTGGTGTTAGACAAATAAAGGGCTCGTTTACAATAATGGCTGGGTAATCAATTGTTTCTTTATTGTTGTCAGTGTTATTTTCTGCTTTATACTCAAAGTTTTGAGGTATGGCGATTACTTTTTCGTTTTCTTTATTTTCTTCAAACTTTTCAATAAAGCTCACTTTTCCATCTAAACTTTTTGAAATATTAGACATATTTGACAACGAAGAAAACATCTTATCTTCATTTAATTTAATTGGTGATGATAGTTCGTGTCTTTCTAGCTCTAATCTTTTTTTTTCTATTTCTTCAACAATTGGATTAATGATCTTGATTTTTCTTTCTTCTTTAGTTAAATCATTTTGCAATGCCTCAATTGCTTTTGTTTTTGCAAATTTCAAAATACCAGCAATAGTTGTTTTTACTGGGCTATCTACAAATTTTTCTATTGCTTTATCATCTGTTTTTTGCAACTTATCCAAGAGCCACCACTTTACACTTCCTGTTTCAAAATCTTCAACATATGAAGCTACTGTATAGGTTTCATCAATTCCATTAACGATTGAATGATTAAAGGCTTCTATTTCTTCAAGAAAAGCATTCATTTTTTTTGAAAATTCAAGAGCTGTAATATTTTTTGGCGTATCAAATTTAATACAATACCAATTATTTTTATCTATTTCACCTCTACCTCTCTTACTAACACCAATCCTCCCAGCCATGCTAACTGCCCCATCAAAGCTCATTTCAGGTTTGAATGGTGTGCTGTAGTTTATTTTTTCTTTTTTGTTATTATCTATTTTTTTAATAGAATTAACATCTGTTTGATTTATTTTTGTTGTTTTTTCTTTTTTTTTCATATTATTTTGAAATAAGATTTTTATACCTTGATCTTCTTTTTAAATTACCTAAAAAGCAAGAAAATTTTTGATTTTGCGATGCTATAACGATAATTTATTTCGCTCAAATAAGAGTTCAAATATTTTGAACCAACCCAGTACCCAGTTTAATTTATAGTTCTTTTTACCAAACTAAAATAACCTTCTGTTACATTTTTATAAACATCATTTTTTACATACTCTCCTGTACTACGATTAAGGCTTTTGTTTTTACAAAAGTGTTTCAAGTATTTATCAAATTGAAATTTCAAGAGTTTTTTATACCTTTTTGCATATATTTATCCTTGTGATTATTACTTTTATCTTGCATTTAACAACACTTGCTTTAATCTAAGTATGCTTGCTTAAAAGCCGGAGGTAATTGCTGGCTTTGATATTGCTATATTAAATTATTGAGGAACATTGTTGTTTAATGTTTTCATGTCCAGCCCAACAAAAATGCTTTTTACAAGCACACGCAACTCCCATCAAAGCTACACCCTTGACCAAATCATCTTAAGGGGAACATGCGACAGAGGGGGGCTTTTTATGCCGCAAACCTTGCCATCTTTTAGCAAGGAGGAGATAAATTTGTTTGCAACGCAAAGCTATCAAGATGTTTGTTTTGCAGTTGTAAGTAAATTTACAGATGGTGTTTTGCCCCAGCAAGAGCTTAGAGCTATGATTGACAGAGCGTATTCAAGCTTTACCCACAAGGCGGTTTTGCCTTTAAAGCAGGTGTCGCACAATCATTATATGGCGGAGATGTTTTACGGCGAGACCTTTGCCTTTAAGGATTTTGCTCTTAGTCTTTTAGGGCAGATGATAGAGTATTTTGTAAAAATTAAAAACAAAAAAGCCGTGATAATTGGGGCAACATCTGGCGACACAGGCTCGGCAGCTATCTACGGATGCAAAAATTTGGATGCGGCATCTGTTTATATTTTGTTTCCGCGTGGAATGGTATCGCAGTTTCAAAAAATGCAGATGGTAAGCACTGGCTCGCCTAGCGTGTACCCCCTTGAGGTTGACGGCACATTTGACGACTGCCAAAACATTGTAAAAGATTTGTTTGTTGATGAAGACTTTTTGTCAAAGCTTGGTAAGGACCTTGTGGCGGTTAATTCCGTAAATTTTATGCGTATTTTGGCACAGGCAGTGTATTATTTTTACACTTGTTCTAGGCTTAATCAGGGCTGCAAAATTGCGGTTAGCGTGCCAAGTGGCAACTTTGGCAATATCTACTCGGCAATGCTTGCAAAGCAGATGGGGCTAAAGATTGACAAATTTATCGTGGCAACCAACAAAAACGACATACTATATCGCTTTTTTAATGCAGGCGACTACTCGGTTAAGCAAATTAGCCCCACAATTTCGCCAAGCATAGACATATCTATTGCAAGTAATTTTGAAAGATTTTTATACTCCGCCCTTAACTGCAACGCCGACTTAACCGCGGCAAAAATGCAGGATCTTAAGTCCTTTGGTAAAATTACATTTAGTGCTGCTGAGCTTAACGCTTTAACGCAAAACTTTGTTGCCTTTAAAGCACAGGAGGATGACATGAAGCAGGAAATACAAAACCTATACAATCTTACCTGCGAGGTGAGCGAGCCACACACGGCGGCTGGGCTTTATGCGGCAAATTGCTTTTTAAAAGCACAGGAGGCACAAGGTTATCTTGTAATTACCTTTGCAACCGCAAGCGGGGTAAAGTTTAGCGATGCTGTTTTATCTGCTGGGGTGCCGGCCCACGCTCTTGAGGCAACCATGCCAGCAATCATCACGGCTAAAAAGCAATCTAACCAGCAGCAAAAATGCTACAATTTGCCTGCCAAGCACGACCTAATTAAAGATTTTATCCTGCAAAGCCAATGTTAAAAAATTCCATTGCCATACTTTTTAGTCTGTGCGTTTTAAGCTCCTGCGGCTTTAAATATATTGCCGATGGGGCATATGATGCTAGGCACGACGAGTCAATTGGGGTTTTACAAAGTAATTTTTTATGTAATGCAAAAAATTACTCCTTTTGTCACGAGGTTTTAACCCTTTTAAAAGCAAGGGCAAGCAATACATTTGGCGGAATCATTGAGGTTGACCTTAGCGATATAAATAACAACTTTACCAACTGGGAGGATGAAACCAAGATACAAAAGCTAAATATAATCAACCTTAGGGCAAGCTACACAATAGTGCCGCCAATGGGCGAGGTTGTTAGCGGCTACAAGGAACAATCTTTTTACTATCAGTTTAACACTTTGCATGCTACAACCTTGGCGTCGCAGGATTATTCCGTTGCCGCTCTTGCAAGCATGATTGCCGATGATATTTCAAAGGAAGTATTTAAAACGCAATACACGGAGTCAAAATTATGAATAGCAAAATTATGAATAATAAAACGGAAGAGAGCTTTAAGGCGGAGTGCCTTACCGCTTGGGGCTTTGTAGCCGGCAAAGATTACACCCTAGGCAGGATTGATGCTAAGCTAAAAAACATCTGGATAGAGGCAAAAAAAGGCGCTGAAGATATAGATAAAATGCTGGCACAGATAATCTTTACCGCAAGAATACAAAGTGCCACTCTATGCGAGGCTTTGCCGCCTTACCTAGGATGCTTTAACCAGCTTTGCGGGGCAATTATACACGAGGACGACATACACGAGGCACTAAGCCACCCTAGTGTGAACTGGAACCAAACCCCTTCAAAAATCAACGAGCAAACCGTTGCAATTATTGCCTCCACTTTAAAAAATAAACAAATTTTTTACAACTTAACAGACTTTGGCAAGGCTTTAAAGCAAATTGCCAGCACAAATTACCTAAGGCAAAGCGAGATCACAAAGAACAATGTAATTTCAATTTATCACGACTGGCTTGCAACCATCGGTAAAATTTTAACCTTTAGAGACCCCAAGATGCTTGAAAACCTAAAAGCAGATTGCTTTTTAGCAGATATAATGATTGATGAGGACGGCGACAAAACAATCACTCAAAAGCTTACCTTAATACGCAGGACAGTGGACAGAGAGTATTATTACATACCAAGGGACAGAACAGGCTTTGACTTAAAAGACGACATAAAAATAACAAATTACGATGTTTATAATACATTTTGGAACAAATACAAACGCCCCCCAGCCCAAGATTTTAGAAACCTAATACTCACAAGGCGAGACCTCTTGGTTTTTAACAAGGATAGGCAAAAAAATGGTGCCTTTTACACGCCGTCAACATTTTCGCAGGAAAGCAAAAAATATCTAGCCAAAGCCTTTGGCGAGGATTGGCAGGATAATTACTACATCTGGGATTGTTGCTGCGGCACTGGCAACTTGGAGGTGGGGCTTATTAATCAGGAGAGGGTTTTTATGTCCGACATCATGCAACAGTGCATAGACATAATAAAAGAGAGCTGCTTTATGCCAGATTCCACCCTCTTTCAATTTGATTTTTTAAATGACGAGTGGAAGCCACTCTCTCAAGGCGGCAAGATACCTAATAATCTGTGGCAAATTATACAAAACGAGCCGCAAAAGTTAATCATTTACATCAACCCACCTTACAAAGAGGACAGCAACAAGGAAACAATGCTTGGCAAAACAACAAATTACGCAGGACTAACTCAAACCATCACCAAGGGCGAGATGAAAACTGACAACAAAAACCTCGGCAGGGCAAGTAACGAGCTTTTTGTGCAGTTTTATTACAATATTTACACAAGAATTAAGGTGTGTAAAATTGCAGCCTTCTCGACATTAAAAAATTGCGTCTCACCTAATTTTGAAGGTTTTAGAAGCTTTTTTAAAGCAAAATTCTGTGGCGGCTTTATTTGCAAGTCCAATACTTTTGACAATGTTAAGGGGCAGTTTCCGATATCCTTTCAAATTTGGGATTGCGCTTTAAATCTTGATTTTAAAAAGTCACTCACATTTGATGTCTACGACACAGAGGGTAGCAAAACCGTATTTGCAACCGACAAAAAAGATGCTATTAACACTTGGTTTTACAGAGAGAAAAAAGATGCAAGTGAAATACTTGGCTACTGCCAGCATGAGCCGGGTGATTTTTCCCATCAAAATGGAGTGTACTTTGTATCGACAAAGCCAACTAGACCAGTTGCACTTAGCTTTGCAAATCTTGAAAAAGCCTTGATATACCTAGCCTTAAGGCATTGTATAAAATGTACTTGGATTAACGATAGGGACCAGCTTTTGCATCCAACAAAAATTGTCAAAACTACTGATGATACGGGGCTTTATGCAAATGAGAGTGGGGAGTCTTGTATCCACGAATATGAATATCAAAAAGATACAAATTTTATTGCAAATTGCGTTGCTTTTGCACTTTTTCATAGGCAAAATCATGCAGATTGGTGCCTGTTTAAGGACAGCGAGCTGGGTCTGCATAGCTCTGGGCGGGATTTAAGTGTGTATAATTTTGTTATGCAATATCAATTTGGCGAAACAGCAAGTAAATTGCTTGAAGCCGCTAGGCAAATTTATATGCTTTATTATAGCAAAATTCATCAAAGCACTACAAATTATTCAGTTAGCCGCAAAATTGTTTGGCAAACGCTTAAGGACAATGATGAATTTAAAACTTTAAAAACAGAATTTACCACCTTGCAAAACGAGCTTGCAAGCGAGATAGCCTTTGATATGATAGGCTATGGTTTTTACAGGGTATAGTGCTAAGGGGTTTTAGGTGGTTAAGGGTTTGTTAAATTTAAAATCAAACTTTGCCATCTGTGTATTTTAAAATTTGCACCGCCTTTAGCACTTCGTCCCTTGCGTTAATTGCAGCCTGTTTGCTCGTTAGGTTAGTTTGCAATATTTGCAAGGCATTAAGCCTTAAGGTTTTGGCTTTAGCGATGGCGGATTCTGCGGAGGACTCAAAGAGTTCCTCTATGTTAAAAATTGCCTCAAGAACATCTGGGTAGGCATTAAGGCTTAGTCTATGCTCGTTGTTTTGTATGTCAACTTCAAGCCACAGTTTTGTTAGATAGGCGGCTCTTTGAGTATCATTGACTAAAATACCATAGCAAGTGTTAATGTGTGCCGAGGCAAGGCTTGCAAAAAAAATATCTTGTTGTTTTAACACTTTGTCTGGATGGTATTGTTGCTGGAGCTGTAAAAGGTTTGCCTCAAGCTGTGCCTTGTTTATGTTAAAGTTTGGAGCGATTTTAAAAACTTCAAATGCCCCAAGTTTTGTAATATTAGTTTGCATTTTTAAAGTTTGGCAATAAAGCTTTTTGCTGCATCTATTGCGGCAGAGTCAATTGAATGCTCAAGTCCCGCAATTTTGCAAAAATTAGTATTAAAGCCAGCCTCTTTAAGGTAAGTATTTGCAACCTTACTAAGAGCAATTGGCACAACAACATCTTCATCGCCGTGAATAAGGCATACTGGCGGCTTGCAAGCTGCCTCAGTGCCTGCAAGGTCTGGGGCAATTAATGTGCCAGAAAAGCCAATAATACATTTAATTTGCTGTTGTAATCTTATGCCGGTAAAAAGCGACACCATTGCCCCCTGCGAAAAACCAAACAAGCTAAGATTTGCATGGCTAAGCTCGTATTTTGTAAGCATTTGAGATATAAAATCTGTCAAAATTTGCTGCACTCGGTAGGAATGGTTAAGTAAAACCTCACGGGATCTGTCAAGCAAGGAATACCATTGAAACCCCGGAGGACCAAACTCAAAAACCTCAGGAGCGTTAGGAAAGATAAAAACAGCATCCTCAAAAACGCCATCAAAATCACGCCAAATTGGCACAAGATTTGAGGCATCCGCCCCATAGCCATGCGAGCAAATAATAAGATTTTTTGGCTTAGCACCATCCTTAAGGCTGGACTTAGCTACATAATTTAAACTTGCCTGTTGCATTTTAAAAACAAATAAAAATCTATAACTTATTCATTACTCATTTGACATAATATGCAGATGAAAATGAAACACAACCTGCCCCGCCCCCGCCCCATTATTTGTGTGAAGCTGATAGTTTTTAAGTCCTAAGACATTTGCAGCAATATGCTTAGCCTTGGCAAAAAAATCGGCAATTTGCAGTGGTGAGTTTTGGCAAGCCGCAACAAAATCGTCAAAATCTACAACTAAAGCCTTTGGTATCAATAAGGCGTGAGTTTTGCATTTTGGATAGGCATCGTAAAAACAAAGCAAGTTGTTGTCTTCGTAGATAATTTTTGCATCAAGCTCGCCTTGAATTATCTTGTAAAACACATTTGCCTTGTTGTAGTTTTTTGTAGCGATATTTGCCGAGGTTTGCATATTATTTTTTTACAAATTCAAGTTCTAAAGCAAGTTCAACCTCGTCCCCAACATATGGAATGTACTCGTTTATACCCCATTGGCTGCGTTTGATTTTTGTTTTTGCAGATATACCAAAAGCTGGGTTTTTTGTGTAAGGGTGAGCGTCGTAGCCGCCATTAAACACAGCATCCAAGGTAATGGTTTGAGTTTGCCCGTGCATTGTTAAGTCGCCGGTTATAACACCTGTGTTTGCCCCTGTTTTTTTGATGCTTTTGCTAGCAAAGCTTGCCACAGGATATTTTTTTGCATTAAAGAACTTTTTTGCTATTTCTGCGTCAAAGTTTTCCTTTTTAGGGAAGGGGTAATCTGTTTTAACAGATTTTAACTTTACTTCTGCGTTGACAGATGATTTTTCAACATCGGCACTATTAAGATTTACATCGGCTTTAATGTCGGTAAATCTTGCCGTGTAAAAAGACAAGCCAATGTGATTAACTTTAAATGTTAGGCTTGCATGGGTTTTTTCAATCGCATAATTACCGGATGGTATTTTTGCAATGTCGCTCAAATAATCAGCGGATGCAAGGCTAAAGCTAGTAGCGTAAATTGCTGCGGCTACGGAGGCAATTTTAACTCCATTTAAAACAGATTTTATCATAATGGCAAATAAAAAATATCATTAATTAAAATTTATGCAATTCAATCTAGCAATTATCTTTTGCGGTTGAATATAAACATATCTAAGATTTAGATTGCTTTACAAGATTTGCAAGTAAAAAAGATTATTTAAGTAAAAATTATTTATAATTATAGCCGATAGCCGCAGAGCGATTGCATGTAGCTTGCCATATCATTTTTGCAAAAAATTAAAACTAGGTAAGTTTTAGCTATTGTTTAAAAAATAATCCTACAAATTTACAGAGCGGCTGTTACTTGGGTTGTTTAAAGGCGTGATCTTTTTTTACCTTCAAAAAACTGACTAGCTTTTTTGCTTGCAATTTTACCTTGGGGGCGGGAGATGTATATTGCGTCTTCTTCAACATCTTTATCTGCAACGCTTGCGGCGGCAATTAGGGCATTTTTACCAATCTTTAGCGGAGATATAAGGCTTGTGTTTGACCCTATAAATGCCCCATCGCCCACAATTGCCTTGTGTTTAAGCACTCCGTCGTAGTTGCAAAAAACCGCTCCTGCACCAATATTTACGCCATCGCCAAGCTCAGCATCGCCAATGTATGCAAGATGCCCTGCTTTTACCCCGTGTTTAAGCTCGGAGTTTTTAACTTCAACAAAATTACCAATCTTGCACTTTTTGCCAATCTTTGTTTTACCGCGGATTCTTGCAAAGGGTCCAATGCTTGCCCCCTCTTCAATTAACACATCTTCAAGATAGCAAAATGCCTTAATTGCCGCCCCGCTTTTAATCTTTACACCCTTGCCAATAAACACATTAGGCTCTATTGTTACATCTGGCTCAATTATTGTGTCAAGGCTTAAAAACACGGATGCTGGGTCAGTAAAGCTCACTCCGTTTTTCATAAAATCTTCCCTAAGCTCCTGCTGCATTAGTGCCTCGGCTTTACTAAGGTCAAGCCTGTCGTTCACGCCAAAGGCTTCGGTTTCGCTACAAAGTGTAAGCCCGCAGGTAAAGCCGTTTTGCGGGGCAAGGTGTGCTAGGTCAGTTAAATAAAATTCCTCTGCCTTGTTGTTGTTTTTAAGCATTGGCAACAAGGCTTTAAAGGCTGCAAAACCACCGCCAGCAAAGCCAGCATTAAATGTGTTAAGCTCTTGTTTTTGCTCTTGGCTTGCATCCTTAAACTCCACAATATCAACAACTTGCCCCTTCTTGTTAAACACAAATCTGCCAAATTGCAGGCTGGGGTCATGCTTTACAAATCCTGCAAAATTTACATCCTCCTTGCCCTTTAACAGCCCATCTATGCAAGATATTTTAAACAAAGGAGTATCCCCGTATAAAACCGCAAGCTTTGCAAAACCATCATCGCCCCATTGCTTAATTGCCTCTGTAAGTCCTATACTAACCGCATGCCCGGTGCCAAGCCTTTGCTGTTGCACCGCTATTGCAACATTAGCACTATCAAGATATGTTTTAGATATTACCTCGGCATTATCCTCGGAGCAAACAATCACAAACTTGCCCCCCTCGCCGTAATGGCTGTTTAGAACCTTGTTAATGCAAATGTCAACCATTGCCTCGCCAGCAATTTTGTGCATTACCTTTGGCAGTGATGATTTCATTCTTGTACCCTTGCCCGCCGCCAAGATGATGAAGAGAGTAGCTTGCATAAATATATTAATAATTACTTAATTTTTAACAATGATTTAAAATGTTTTTCAAATTCTATCTTAATGTCCTCAAGTGTTTTTACCTCTATCATGTCTTTTTCTTTAAAATCCCATTTATAGCCAGAGCCGGTGCCTTGCTTTTTACGATTATGAAGTTTTTCAAAAGGGATGTTGTTTTTTACAAAAAACTTAACAAAAAGTTGATTTGGCTTAACCCCTAAAAATAAAATCCCCTCATAGTCTCCATCTTCCTTAATTCCTTCGTTTTGAAATTTTTGATTTACATCTATGGAGGATGTTTTAATTTCAAATTTTATATCGTTAAATTTTAAATCCCAATCGCCTTGATCTCCATCGTTATATTCTATCTTAAGCCTTCTAAAGTATATCTGAGTTAAAACTTGTGCAAAAAACCTTTCGCCAAAGCTACCTCTCTTGTCTATTTGTAAATTTCTATATTCTTTATATTTGCTATTTGGGTCTAACCATTCATTTTGAGCTTCTTTTAAGACAGCTTTTAAAATTGGTATAGCAATTTCGTCAATATCATTTATACTATTTGTCATAAAATCCCCTAATAATAAGTTGTTGTTCAATAAGGTCAGTGCGTAGATTAAGAGCACTGTTTGTTGATAAAAAGGCAACATCCTTCCAGCACACATCGTTAAAAAAGATTTGTTTTAGCCTTTCTTTTTGCTGTAAAAACACAATGCCATAGCCCCTTTTGTTTGGCAGTTCTGCAAAGCTTTTGTAAGCCGCCATTCCGCTAAAACATGTTGATGGCAAATAAACATCGCAGCAATTAAGCATTTTTTTGTTGCGAGTGCTACTTGGTGTGCCACCATCCGATAGTGAGTAGACTTTTGCAAAGCCTTTGCATGTTTGCTGGGGCGTTGTTTTTATTTTATCCTTGCCAAGCTTTGTCCATACCTGAAAGATAGTTGCAATATCAACCGCCCTGCCATCTGGATACATAAATGAATTTTGTGGCAATTTTTGGCTATAGGCAAGGGAGTATTCTGGGTTGACTCTCTTCATTGGCACGCCCTTGCCAGTGCTATTAAAAAGTGGTGGCAATATAAATGCAACAACATCTGCAAATTGTGCCGAGTGATTGATAAATCTTAATGCTAAATTACCCCTAAGACCAAATGGAGGATTGCCAATTACTATATATTTGCCAGAATTTGAATTTTTGCATTCAGGGGTAAAATCTAAATAGTTGCTACAAATTAACTCTTTTGCAAGAGCTCCCTTTGGGTCTATGTCAACGCCAATCCTTCTGGCTGCAGGCAAAAGATTATAAAAATTGCAGCAACCAGCACTAGGCTCAATAAATGTATATTCATTGTGTTTTATGCCAAGCTCGGTTAAAACCTCTAAAGTTTTTTTGTAGCAAAAGAGCGAGACCTCCTCATTTGTGTAAAACTGGTCTTTTTGCCTATATGTATCCTGAGGGGTGTATTTTGTGCCAAGCAGGTGGTTTAGGTCATTAAAATAATTGTTTGGCACTTTTTGCTGGCTTAACCATCTTTTGGAGGTTCCGCTATGTATGCCAAGTTTATCTTCAATTTCGGCAATGTTGTATTTTTGCAAAAGCTCGCATAGCAGGCTGTAAGCGGATGGGTTATCATCTGCCCCTAAGGTGTTGTAAAAGTTTGCGTCGTCAAAAATTTTACCTTGCATAACTTAAAATCAAACGGCAAATTGTTCTTCAAGGAGCTTTTCGGCAAAGGGTTTGTTTGCATCAAAAAGCAGGTGGATTGGCTTTGTTTTGTCCGTTATTATTCTTGCTCTTTCAACATTTGTTTTAAAGGCACTGTCGCCGCTAAGATTTGTGGGTCTTTTGTTAGTGTTGTTGATTGCAACATCTATCACCGAGTCGTTAGAAATAAGCGCGCCACGCCAGTGTCTTGGTCTAAAGGGGCTAATGGGGCATATACTTACCAAGTTGGACTCTGGGGTAAAGATTGGACCATGAACCGAAAAGTTGTAAGCCGTTGACCCAGCGGGGCTTGCAATTAAAAGCCCGTCAGAGACTAGGTCTGGTATTCTTTGCTTGCCGTCAATGCTAATGCAAAAGTGCGAAGCCTGATTTGTTTGCCGCAAAAAAGAAATCTCGTTGACGGCATAAACATCTTTTTGCATTCCGTTTGTTTTAACAAGGCTTGCCTTGAGGGGGTAAATTGTTGTGGTCTTAGCATCTGCAATGCTTTGCATAACATCGGCTGCGGCTTTTTTTGCGTTAAGTAAAAAGCCAAAGGTGCCAAAGTTGATGCCGTAAAAGCTAATGCCGCCAAGCCCTAAAAATCTTTGTATTACCTTTAGCAAAAATCCATCCCCGCCAATGCAAATAACTACTGTAGGCTCACTTTTTGCCTCCCCACCTTTAAGCCCTGCAATGGTGCAGTATTTTATATCAAGCATAGCCTCAAGCTGCAAGGCAAAGGCAATTGCCTGCTCGTTAAACTCATCGGCAATAATGCAAAAGTTTGGCATATTATATTACAAAACAATTTTCTTATAAATCTTAAATCCTATTTGCAAAATAATCTATCTTTTTTTCTTTGCTTTGGATTTAACATTGACATTATATTGACATTTAGCCAATAGATAATAATACTATAATTGACATATTTTTTATTTATAGTTGCAAGGAATGATTGTTAGTGGCAAGGCAGAGGCAAGGCATGCTATGCTTGCAAAACGCCTTGAATTAAATACCGCGTTTATTAAAGAGGCATCTGCTATTATTTGCAAAAAATTTATTAATATTATAGGCAAGAGTGATGAATATATTGCAATCTACTCACCTATTAAAAACGAGGTTGATACCGCTTTGCTTGCAAGTGAATATCCAAATTACTTATTGCCGGTTATTACGGATAAAAAAAATGGTGTGATGCACTTTGCAAATCCTGCAAATGATATCGCAGATATTGTGCCAAGCGTTGTTGCCGTGCCATTGGTTGCTTTTAACAAAAATCTTTATAGACTTGGCTATGGGGGGGGTTTTTACGACAGATATCTTGCAGAGCACAAAAGTAAAGTTCAGTTAAAAATAGGACTTGCATTTAGCATGCAAGAATGTAATGATTTTAATACAAATGATTTTGATGTAAAACTTGACTACATTTTAACTGAGGACTATGACCTACGAAGCTAACACTGATTTTACTGACAACATTGAGGCAAAGCAATCCTTAAAGTATATTATTACAGAAATTATCAAAGCAAATGGCTTTATTGAAGTGGATAAATTTATTAATCTTTGTCTTTACCATGATGATTTTGGCTATTACAAAACCAAAAATCCTTTTGGGGCGGACGGCGACTTTGTAACCGCTCCGCAAATGACTAGCCTATTTGGTGAGATGATAGGGCTTTTTATCGCTTCTTGTTATAAAAGATTTAGTTCAGCTTCAAAGCTGACACTTTGCGAGCTTGGCGGCGGCGGCGGCTTTTTTATGCGAGACTGTCTTAGTTTGTTAAAGCTTGTCCCTGATGTTTATAAAAGGCTCTCTGTTGTGATGGTTGAAAGCTCTGATGCTTTAACAAGGCAGCAAAAGCAAATCTTAGCGCCTTTTTTTGACGACATTGAAATCACTTGGAAAAAACAATATCAAGATGCCCTTGAGGATGCAGACGAGAGTTCTAAACTCTTTGTTTTTTCAAATGAGTTTTTTGATGCCTTTGCATTAAAGCAATTTGTCTTGAACGATGGTAATTGGCACGAGGCAGTAATTACAATAGGCGAGGAAAGTGGCGAGCTTGAGTTTGGTTGCGACAAAAGGCTTAACTACAACGAGCAAATGCAGGCTTTTTTAACGGCAAATAACATTAACTACGAGCTTGAAGAGGAGAGTATTATTGAGATTGCAGGTGAGGCACTTGAATGCTTTAACTTTTTTGCAAAACAGGTAAAAAAGCAAGGCGGTGTGTTTTTAACCATAGACTACGGGTATGTTAAGCCTAATTTTAGGTCAAGTATTAAGGCGGTTAGGGCTCATAAAGAAGTTGATGTTTTGACAAATCTTGGTGATGCTGACATTACTTATTTAGTAAATTTTGACAACTTGCAAAACATTGCAATCAAAAATGGTCTTGTAACCTTTGGTGTGATAAATCAGGGTGATTTTTTTAGGTCCCTTGGCATTGAGGTGCGTCTTAATAAATATCTTGCAAAGCAAAGTGCAAATCCGCAAAAAGCAGAGCTTGCAAAAATTGCAGTCTCCCGCATTATATCGCCCGAGCAGATGGGTGAGCTTTTTAAAGTGTTAATTTGTGAGGAGGTAAATTAAGGCAAAATCTAATTTAAAATTAAAATTGCACCGAGTGGATTTGAATGTTGGTTATTTTTTAAGTGAGTTTGAAGTAATATTTTTAAAGTATTTAAATGCCTCGGCGTCTATGTTTGCTTTTGCAGCCAAGATTAGCTGCAGGCTTATGCTTTGTAAATCATCGGAAAAATCTAAATAAGTATTTTGCGGTATTTTGGATGGGCGAAGAAACTTAATTTTTTGAGAAATTTTAACTACATCCTCAATGCTTAAAGGCACCAAAGTCAAGCCGCATTTACGCAGATTGTCATAAATTTGAAAGTTTGGGTGGGGCAAAAAATAAATCCAAGCATCAAGCTCCTTGCTTTTGCACAAAGCTTGCACGGCGGAATCTAAGTCTATATCAAAAACAGCTCTTGGTTTAATTCCAAGTGCTTTTAAAATTGCTGTTGTAATTTGAGTGTTGTGAGCCTTGGGGGTGCCAATGTTGACCAGCTTGCCGCTTAGGTCGTAAATTGTTTTTATTTTACTTGATTTTTTTGCAAGTATCGTCAGGTGCTCCTCGCCAACAATTGCAATGGGTTTGATTTTAGAGTATAGATTTACGGCATTTTGATTGAACATTTTACTAAATTCCAGCGATTTAACAATAGCTACATCAACCTTGCCATTTGCCAGCAGGCTTAAGTTGCGTACCGGGCCTTTGCTAATAAGGTTGACGCACTTAAGCTGGTTTTGATTGTGCTTATCGTTAAAATTATTGCAGATTTTATCCGCAATTGCATAATAGGCACCAGCCGTATTGCCAGAGGCAATTTTAAGAGATAGTCTAATGGGGTAGACAGAAGGATAAACTTGACTACTCTGCTCGGCTTTAACGCTAGGTAATAGAATGCAAAAAAGCAAAACGCTAGTTAATATTAGTTTTGAAACTGCTTTTACAAAAGGGATAAAGAGCATACACTCAAGCTTATTCGCCGTGTCTTTTGGTTGCAAGATCGCCGCAAAATTTAACAAGCTCGTGATCCGTAGCCATGCCAGTGATGTTGTAACCGGCATCAACATAAATAACCTCCCCAGTAATCGCTGTAGATAGGTCAGAGGCTAAAAAAACACCGCAACCGCCAACATCCTCAATTGTTGCATTGCGTTTTAGTGGAGCGTTAACCTCGTTCCACTTACTCATCAATGAAAAATCACCTATGCCAGATGCCGCAAGTGTTTTAATTGGTCCTGCTGATATTGCATTAACACGGATTCCGTGAGGACCAAAGTCGCAGGCTAAATATCGAACACTCGCCTCCAAAGCTGCCTTTGCAACACCCATAACATTGTAGTGGGGAATGAATTTTTCGGCACCAAAGTAAGTAAGGGTAACGATACTGCCGTTTTTATCCATACACTCCTTTGCCCTTTTGCAAACGGCAATAAAGGAATAGCAAGATATGTTCATTGTAAGCAAGAAGTTGTCCTTTGTTGTGTCGTAAAAATTGCCCCTAAGTTCGTTTTTGTCCGAAAAGGCAATAGCATGCACCAAATAATCAATCTTGCCCCATTTTTGCTTAATTACATCAAATGCCTCGTCTATTGACGCCTCGTTTGAAACATCGCATGGTATCACTAAATTCGAGCCCACTTCCTCTGCAAGTGGTTTAACGCGTTTTTCAAGAACCTCGCCCTGATATGTAAATGCAAGCTCGGCACCGTGATCGTGGCAAGCTTTTGCAATTCCCCAAGCTATAGATTTATTGTTTGCAACACCCATAACCAAAACCTTTTTACCTTTTAAGATATTTGAAGACATATAACAATACTAAAACAATAAGCTACAATAACTACAAAATTGTAATTAATAAATTTTTAAAAAACAAGAAATTTAACACACTAAACACAATAATTACAAGTAATAGCATTGTATTACATTCTTGAAGTTTAAAAAAACTTTTTACAGATATTGCTTTTGCAGAGTTTGCAAAGAACATTCGGTATATAATTGGTAAGAAATACATTGCGGTTAAAATGGTGCTTAACAGGAGGCAAAACTGCACAAAAAGCCCTCCGCCAGCACCAAAGCTTGCCTCAAGCATTTGCTGTTTAACTATGTATCCGCTTGTAAGGGGTAGTCCAATCATCGCAAAAGCTGCAATACAAAAGCAAAAACAGGTAATTGGCAACATTTTTGCAAGCCCATGAATTTTTTGAACCGTGATTGCCTTGTTGTGCATAAGTATAATTCCGCAACAAAAAAATAAAGTTATCTTACTAAGGGCATGTGCAGCAATCTGGGTAAAGACTATTTTGGCTGATTGGTCGCTAAACATTGCAATAGCAATAGCTATATAACTAAGCTGAGATATAGTTGAATAAGCGAGCATCTTTTTAAGCTCTTTTTGCCTAAGTGCCAAAAACGAGCCATAAATTGCACTAAAACACGCAAGATACACAAGCCACCATCCGCCAAGCAAGCTTGAAACGGATGAGAGTTTAATATTTGCAAATCCAATTACATCATGCAAGGCTCTAAAAACAAAAAATGCACCAAGTTTAACAACCGCAACAGCATGCAAAAGAGCACTTACCGGCACAGGGGCAACCATTGCTCTTGGCAGCCAAGAGTGCAAAGGAAAAATTGCAAATTTTGCAGAACCAAAAACAAATCCAAGCATTACTATGGTAGTTTTTAAAGATGATGCCGATGATAAATTGTTGCTCTCGGTAAATGACAAGCTGCCGCCATCCACAAGACATACCACAAGAGCCGAAAATATAAAAAATGCTGAGCAGCCAACAAGGTGAAAAATGTAGTATTTTAAGGCGGCTGCACCTTCCTTGCTATGATTTATGTTTATAAGAGGGATTGTAACAAGACTCAAAACTTCATAAAACAAGAACATTGTCAGCAAGTCCCCAGCTAAAATACCACCAACGCAAGCAGCTATGCTAAATTGATAAAAAGCATAAAAGTCCTCCTTAGAAAAAGCCTGATTAGGCTTTAAATCCTCAGTGTAATAAATGCAGTATATGTTGCAAAGGGGCCACAAAAAAGATAGCAAGCGTAAAAAACTTAAGGACCAGTTGTCTAACAAAAACGAAATTTCCAAAAATGCCCTAATTTTAACAGGACTAAGGGAAAGTTGTAACAAGTAATTTTTAAACAAAAAATCCACTAACAAAAAAAACACCATGCAAATAATGCTAGCTATAAAAGCCCTTAGGTTTTTATTAAGCTTTAAAAACGAAACGCACCCAGAAAAAACTGGCAGCAAAATTAAATATAAATAAAACATAATTTAAATCTTTACCTTTTGTTTGTTTGTTTTGCCCTACTACTAACAGTTGAGTCCATATAGCTTCCTCTGCGTCTTGGTGGCTTGGATGGTGCACTTGACGGTCTAGCTGGAGGATTTGAGTTTGGGGCAGAGCTCTCACCAGATGGTGCTGATTGCGGACGGGCAGGCTCTTCAAATTCAATGTTATCATTTGGTGAAAAACTACCCCCATCCCCATTACTAGAGTCCGAGCCCTCATTTACATCTCCTGCACCTCCTTCTTCTTCGCCAGAGGTAGAGTTATCATCTGGATCCTCAACGCTGTCAAGGTTGTCGCTGTCAAGGTTGTCAACGCCTTCACCGTCAAACAGAACTTCATTACCACCTCCATCTCCTTCCGCTCCTCCACTTTCTTCTTCTTTGTTTTCCTCTTCGCTCTCTGTTGAATATTGTTCCATTGGAGTAATTTTTCCTCTTTCTGCCATGTTATCTTGATCTTCAGTTTCTGGCAAAGGATTGTCACCTGTTTTGTTTTCTTCTTCGTCTTCCATTCCTTTTGTTCCATCTTTGGACGCAATGTTTGATTTGTCACCTCCTTTATCACCTGTCTTGTCACCTGCCTTGTCACCAGCCTCATCTCTTAAAGGTGATTTAGGTTTGCTATCGTTACCATCGCCGCCAGATGCATCGTCGCTAATTACATTGGATTTAGCCCCAGAGCCGGAGCCCGATGCTCCGCTAGGAGGCTTTAATTTGGATGTTGCTGCTTGTCTTGCATTGTAGGCATCAAAGTCTTTTTCCATAGCTTTTTTGTCAGCTTCAGAGCCTGTCGCTCCTCTTATCATGCCATCCTTGCGAAAGCCGTGATTAATAGCAACCATTCCTCCGTTTTTAATGGAATCATTTTGGTAATCCGTAAGCAGGCTTTCTCTTGCCTTTGCAAAATCCCCATTTTCTGGATTGTTTAAAAATCCTTGTCTGGCATCCTCGCCTTGCGAAACAGCTTGGTTGTAATCATCAAGTTTAGCGTTATACGCATTCATCACATCGCTACCTGCTTTGCCTTTAACATTGTTTAAGATATCGGTATTTTTTTTATTTTTTTCAATAGCATTCTCTGCTGCTTGGTTGCCAAGCAAGTCCAAATTTGTGCCTTTTGACGCGGTATCAGTGGCATTGTTGAACTTATCTATTGCATTCATTCCTTTTTTCCATGTTGCTTCTAATTTATTGAAAAACCCACCTTCTTCTTCAAGTTTTTTAATTTCTGCTTCATTTTTTGCAATATCTTTGTTTCTCTGTTCAATTCTTTTTACATTATCTTGAGCCCCCTTACCGCTAATTCTATCTGCAACATTGGAGTATGCTGCCTTTGCATTCTCCCATGCTAAAGCTGCCGCACCTTCGTTTAAACCTTTGTTTAGAGCTGCAGATTTGTCGTACATTGCGCCAATTGAGCCAGATTTGGTATTTATGCCACCGGATATTAATGCACCTGATATTTCCACTGCGGCATCAAGCATTTTTTGCGATGCCAAGCTCATTACAATAAGGCATCCAATATTGGTTAATATATCTGGGTAGGGGTTTGACACGCTTGGTAAAAATTTATACCCAAACATAAAAGGTATTGTTACTTTAAGGATGTATTCGGTGTTAAAGATTGTTGCAAGCCAAGACGGTAATGGAATTTTAAATGTTATGCCTAAAACGGTGCCCCAGCAAACTTCGTAAAGCATTGCTGTTTTGATGAAGGCAATTAGTATATAGTTTGTTAATATTAAAACAACATATATCATAAATTGCTGCAAAGACAGAGCCGCAAGTGCCTTAAACCATGTTTTAAAAAAATCTTTTGTTCTGTCAAATATCAGCATTATAATAAATATAGGGCCGGCACAAAGCATAAACCCAGCAATCACCATGGTTGAGGCATATAATAAAATGCCTCTAAAATTAAGTATTAACAAAGACAATACTGCAAACATTATTGCAATTAGATAGAAAAATCCAAAGTAACCACTTATAACAAAAGCTAAGATTTTTTCCATCGCAAGAGGGGAAAAAACATAGAATAGGGCTTGGTCTAAAAGTCCAAAAGGGGTCTCGGGGTTTGCACCGCCGCTTAAGGACACATTAAATTTATAAGCTAAGTACTTAGCACCAAAGAGCAGGGGTCTTATTATAAAGTCAAAGTAATAATCCCAACCTTTTGCACTTGTAAAAAGTATAACAACAAAAATTCTAAACACATCTGGTAATACATCTTTAATTGCAATTGATTTAGTCCCTACAATAATCCCTACGCCATAAAGAGTAATGTATAGTATTATACACATTGATACAACAAGTTTAACATCCCTATCACCTAAAAAATTTTTCACAGTGGAATGTATTATGCCATTAAATCCTGAATCGTTGCGTTTTTGCAACATTCCCTTGCCTGCATCAACATCATTTGTCTTCCAAAAACTTGAGTCCCCGTATATTCTTGTGGTAAGTTGCCCTATAATAAGGCTTGCTAACCAAGTACCAAAAACACCTTTGTTAAATTGTTGCTGTATGCCAGCTGCACTGCTTCCTATAGCTCCAGTGCCTTGGTCTGCTATGTCTTTTGATATGCACCCCTTGTTTTTGCCTTTGCAGGATGCAATGATTGATGTTGCAACAAGAATTAATAAAAGATTTTTGATAAACCTTTTAACACTCCCGCTAGAAAAAAAATTCATTTTAAGGCACAAATAATTGCTGTCATTATCTTAAACAAATTCTTTTGACAAGTAAAGACTTTTTATCAAAGCCATCATCTTGTTTATGCATTCATTATATTCACTTTCGGGCTCGCTATGATACACAACCCCTGCACCTGCCTGCATAAAAATTTTACAATCTTTAACCAGTGCGGTGCGTAGCATTATGCAGGTTTCAAGAGTATTTTTGTTGACATAACCAAGGCAGCCAGCATAAAAACATCTTTTTATATTTTCAAGCTCTGCAATTATCTGCATTGCCCTAATTTTTGGCCCGCCAGAGAGTGTTCCCGCCGGAAACCCAGCAAACATAGCATCCACAACGCTCTTGTCATCTCGTAACAATCCTTTTACGGTAGAAGATATATGCATTACATGCGAGTAAAACTCAACCTCCATCTGTCTTGCAACTTCAACTGAGCCATCCTTGCAAACAATGCCAACATCGTTGCGGGCAAGGTCCAAGAGTATCAGGTGCTCGGATACTTCCTTTTGGTCGGCAAGTAAATCCTCGGCAATTTTTTTGTCCTCAGCCTCACTCTTGCCCTTTGGTCTTGTGCCGGCAAGAGGCTTGATGAATACTTCGCCATTTTTTACTCTTACCATTATTTCGGGGCTGGAGCCTATAATGTAAAAGTCATCAATTTTAACGCAAAACATAAAGGGCGATGGATTTATGCCTCTAAGTGCTCTGTAAAACGAGAGTGGCTCAAAGCCTTCGTCGGTATCTTTTATAAGTCGCAAGGATGGAACAACCTGAAAGCAATCCCCCTCCCTTGCGTAATCAATACACTTTTGCACTTTGTTTAGGTAGTCTTGTTTTGAGGTATCGGACATAAGTTTAACCTCTCCAATATCGGTAATTTTAACAAGATGCTCCTTTGTGTAGACGCCGCCTTGTGGGCTTGGCATAATCTGTTTTTGCGGTGAATTAATTTTTGCAGCCTCAGGCACGATACCCAAAACAATCTCTTTAATATTTTGCAATCTTTGCTTGGCATTAATGTAACCTTCTCCGCTTTGGCAAATGGCAACAATTGTCATTTTATCAAAAAGTTTGTCAAAATAAACTATATACTTTGGCAAGGTGATAACGCAATCTGGTATTGACACATCCTTAACTTGCTTACTTGCATCAATTAAATAAAGTGCCTCCGTGCAGTTGTAAGATAGATAAAAAAAGTAAGAAGAGACAAAATCTGGCATGTTTTTGCCTAAGGTGTCAACTTCAAGATTTTGCACCAAGGTCTCCATTTTGCTGCTTAGCGAGGGGGAGGAGTTAAGCGAGTGTTTTTCGTTGCATCCTATTGCAATAATTGAGTATCTTGCCTTGTTTGAGTTTGTTATTACGGAGTCGTAAAAAAAGTAGTCTAGGCATTCAAGACTTGAGTTTTTAATTCTTGTTAATGCAAGCATTGGGGTTGTCATGTCGGCTTCAAGCTCGGCAGAAATTGCTTTATATTTGCATTTTGAAGCGTTAAAAATATCTTGTTGGCTTAATTTTATTTGCATATCTTTTATTATTACATATCATTATCAAGGTCTGCAATAAAATCTTGCCCGCTTGCAACATACTTAACCGTAAAGTGGTTGTAGATTGAGTAGTCGGAGACTCTTTCAATAATCTTTGCAATTTCAATAATTGCATAACAACCCACTATGCCCTTTGCATTTGTGCTTTTAATGCGAGATTTCATCTCTCTTTTGATTGAGTTATACATATCATCAATTTTTTTGTCAAGAGAGACTGGATTTTGTGCGGCATCTAAAATTTCAATCTCCGAGAGGCATAAAATTTTGAGCTGTTCTATGGATTGTTGATTGATTGCAACGGCAAGCTCTAGCATTGATTTTAGCTTTTGTCTTGCATCTTCGTCTATGATTTTGCGATAAGATTGTGTTTTTTTAATGGTTTTAAAAAGCCATTTTGCAACAAGAGTTTGATAAACCGAGACCCTATTTGCTGAGGCACAAAATCTTAACTGCAAGCCCACCATTTTAAACAGACCAAAAATTGCAAGCACAAGCTCGTTAATACTTGCATCGCTTGCTTTAGTTTGATTTACAAGATTTAAAACCTCAAGTTTTTCACTATTGCCAAAATTGACATCAAATGCCTTGTTTGTAAAGCCAATTAAAGATGCAATGTTTTTACTTTGCTTATCAAGCTCGCTTAAAAGATTAAAGATATGCTGAAACTTTAAATCTTTTTTTTTCAAATCGTTAATAGTCACCTTTGATACCTTAAAAATTTATATAAATTAAATTATGATGTGCGTTGCATCCATCCAAAATTAGGATTAATTCTATCGTCGCAAGGCCCAGATGGTGCAGAGCTACAAGGGCTTTTAAGCTGCTCCCCCTTTTTTTTACTACAGGATACGCAGGCTAAAAAGATACCTGCAAGCATCAACAAAAACCTAAACTTATTCATGCCTTTAAAAACAAATAATACCATAAATATAATATAGTTTAAAATTAAAATATTAAAATTGCAAATACTTATTGACAAAGCTTTTGTTTTTTGTAAACTTGTATTGCTTTACTATGTGCACTTGTAGCTCAGCTGGATAGAGCATCTGACTACGGATCAGAAGGTCAAGGGTTCGAATCCTTTCAAGTGCGCCAAGCAACAAAAATCCTTCAAAAGCAAAGTTGCTTGCAAGTTTTAGCGGTTTGTAAGTAAGTCTTAAATAGCACTTTATGTCTTTTTTATTTAATACCCATAATAGGTCTGGTATTGCATTTGCAATGGGGCAGGGTTGCTATTTATTTGACGAGGCAAATAATAAATATCTCGACTTTGCATCCGGCATAGCCGTCAACTCCTTGGGGCACTGCCACCCAGAGGTCAACAAAGCTTTAACCAAGCAAGCAAACAAACTTTGGCATGTATCAAACCTTTACACAATTAGTGAGGCAGAGGCATTTGCAAAGCAAATGTGCGATTTTACCTTTGCTGACAAGGCTTTTTTTTGCAACTCGGGTGCTGAGGCTGTGGAGTGCATGATAAAAATAATTAGAAGATATTTTTTTTTGAAAAATCAGCCACAAAAAAATCGGATTATTACATTTAAAAATTCCTTTCACGGGCGGACAATTGCAACTGTTTGTGCCTCTGCCAACTATAAATACATGGAGGGTTTTGCCCCTTTTTTGGATGGTTTTGACTGCATAGATTGCGGCGATATAGAGCTTGTTAAAAAAACAATCACCGATAAAACGGCTGGTATTATAATAGAGCCGGTGCAGGGCGAGGGGGGTGTGAACTTTGTTGGTGCTGCTTTTTTGCAAGACTTAAGAGAGCTTTGTAATCAAAAAAATATATTACTTGCATTGGACGAGGTTCAGTGTGGTATGGGGCGTACTGGCACTTTATTTGCTTACGAGCAGGCTGGTATAAAGCCTGATGTTTTAGCATTTGCCAAGGGTATAGCAAACGGCTTTCCTTTAGGTGGGTGCCTTGCCACTGGGGATGCTGCAAGTGCAATAACACCCGGCACTCATGGCACAACATATGGTAGTAATCCTCTTGCTATGGCAGTGGGTTCTTGTGTGTTTGGTATTATTTCAAATCCAAATTTTTTACATGGCGTAAAAGAGGTTGCAGATTATCTTGATGAAAAACTTAAAAATATTATTGCTAGCCACCCTGATTTGTTTGTAAAGCCTAGAGGGCTTGGATTGATGCGAGGTATTGAATGCTCTGCTGCATTGCAGGCATCGGTTTTTGTGGAGGCTGCAAGGGCAAATAACTTGCTACTTGCAACTGCTGGGCAAAATGTTATTCGTATCCTACCCCCTTTAATTATTGGTAAATCTGAGGTTGATGAATTTGCCGAGAGCTTTAATAAAACAATTAAAAGCTTATAGCAAAATCACATTTTAAAATTACAATTTAATACAATCATTAAGTAAAAACAATACAAAGTGTTTGACTTTAACCAATACCGCATTATTTAATAACTAATTGTTAATTAATTATTAAAAATACTATGACAAAACCTTTGTTTAGGTATAGCCAGCCCGCCTCCCCCCTTGCTGGCAAAGCCAGCAGGCGGAGCTGGCTAATGAGGAAGCCGCGAAAGCTTTAACACTATTTACTTACTATAATTATTAATATTTTATGAAAAAACTAGCAGAGGTGTACCACATGGACATCTACGGCAAAAGGCTACCAAAGTTCAAACAAATTAGCGAGATAGATTTAGAAACATCGGCGTTTACAAAGCTTGAGCCTTGTGCCCCATTTTACTTGTTTGTACCGCAAGATAATACCCTAAGAGCCCAGTACGACAAGGGCTGGAGCTTAAGGGATGTTTTTATAGAGAGTGGGGTTGGTATTACAAGTGCTCACGATGATTTTGTTGTTGATTTTAAGAAAGAAAAACTTGTGAATAAATTTACAGAGTTTCAAAAATCAGAGAAAAGTTTGGATTTGCACGATAAATTCAATGTCAACAAAAAGGCAGGATGGGATATTTTAAAAGCTTGGGAGGAGCTTCAGGTGCTTTCTGCAAACGATATTGATAACTTGATTTGTAAAATAGATTACCGCCCCTTTGACGCAAGGCATATTATTTATCACGATGCTCTTGTTTGGCGAACTGTTAAAAAAATGACTAACCATCTTCTTGGCAAACAAAACATATCCCTTGTCTTTGTTCGCAACCAACAAGGTGCTAGCTACTACGATAATGTTTTTATTTCAAAACACATAATTGACTTACACTTACTGCCAATAGGCTCATACCTCGCCCCCCTCTACCTCTACACCGACAACCTTGGAATGGAAGAGAAAACACCAAACTTTCAACCAGAGTTTTTAAAGATGATTGCGAATCTAGGTAAAAACAACCCCCTTGAGGGGGAGCTGGAATCTTGCAAAGATTTTGGTGGGGAGTTTAATAACAACAACCCCTCCCAGAATTTGCAGGCAAATTCTACCCTCCCTCAAGGGGAGGGTGATACCCCTCCTACTCCAGAACAAATTTTAGCCTACATCTATGCCGTTTTGCACTCTAACAATTACAGAACAAGGTATTTAGACTTTTTAAAGATTGACTTCCCTAAGATTCCATTTGATGTTTCAATTCAGGAATTTAAACGCCTTGCATCACTAGGGCAGGAGCTAATTGAGGCTCATTTGATGCAAACCCCTCCTTCTTCCTCCCCTGTTAGGGGAGGTTGGTGGGGTCTTAGCATTGGCAATCCTGAGTTTGACGGCGAGCAAAACTTTGTTGTAGAAAAGGTATCTTACAACCAGCCAACACAAAGGCTTTATTTTAACAAAACTTGTTATTTTACTGGGGTATCTCCTGCAGTTTGGGAATTTAAAATAGGTGGCTACCAAGTGCTTGATAAATATTTAAAATCTCGTAAGGATACTAATATATCTGATGACTTAAAGCATATTCAAAACATCATAAAGGTGCTGGAGTATAGCGTAAAAAAGATGGAGGAGGTGGATAGTTTAATTTAGGTGCATTGGCTTGATAGGCTTTAAATTGGCTTGGTAAAATGAAAAATGGATTTACTTTAATAGCTTGACATCTGCAATTAAGTGATATAAGATTTACTTGAATTATCTTTGATAATGCACTTGTTGCCTTGTTTTGATAGTTTAAAATTTGTTTATTGTATTTTTTTGTATTTCTGTGGCTGACAACAAAAGCAACTCTCAAAAAGGAGTTATTAAATTTTTTAAAAAGGATAAAGGTTTTGGTTTTATTACTGCAAACGATGGCAAGGATGTGTTTTTTCACATAACTTCATGCCTATCACCTGAGGACGCTTTTAGACCTGAGGCTGATGTTTCTTTTTCAACCGAACTTGACAAAGACGGTAGAGTAAGAGCTATTAATGTTACTGTTCTTTAATAAAACATTCCCCATTTTTTTGCAAAAATGGGGTAGTATTTAATCTAAAACGCTTAACTATTTTAAGTCTTTTGTTTTAAAATAGTAATTCCATTATCTATATTTTGTAAAAATTTTCTAACAAAATTTTTATAAATCAATCCCAATCCCAATTGTATAAAACCATTGATAAAATCAAATGCAATTTTTAATATTGGTGCTAACTAAAAATATCTGTGTCAATCTGACCGCTGGCAAGCATAAGCTCGGCAATTGTTGCTGCGTAATTGTACTGGGCGTTAAGAACCTCAAAAAACATTTCGTAGCTTTGCATGTCGTACTCAATGTATGTTAAAAATTCAATTGTGTCGCGTAAAAAGTTTTTATCTGCCTCGTCTAGGTTTTTAAGTCCTTCCTCAATTTTGTTCATTGGCAAGATGGCAATAATTTGTGCTTGTTTTTGATACTCGGTAAAAAGATTTTGCATTTTGTTTTGTAAAACTTTTAGGTCAAAGTTGTATTTTGTTTGCCTTGCAAGTTCAAGAGTTTTAAGGCCCGCAATTTTTGCCTTGTTTTGGTTAAACAAAGGCACAGATGCCCCTATAACTAAACTATGAGTAGCATGCTCAGCGTTTTGATTGGACCTAGTTGCCCCAACAACAAAGTCTGGCAGGTATTCCACTTTTGCAAGGGCGGTCTCGTTTTTAACTAAGTCAATTTCGCTACGCACAATGCTAAGCTCTGGATTTGCATCTATTGCCTTTGATATCAAGCTACTAAGGTTAAGTGGTTTTGGATTTACGGCAAATGGCACGGAGATAATTGTATTTTGCTTTTCAAGATTTAAAAAAAGATTAAGCTCGTTCCAAGCAATTTGCTCTTCGTTTTCAATCTCGGCAAGCTGTTTTGCAACAAGGGCAAGACGGGTTTCAACAATATGTTTTTGCACTTTTTTTTGTGGCGATGCAAAAAGCCTTGTATTTATATAGGTTTGTAGGTGTTTAAATCTTTTAATTCTAAGCTCTGCCAAGTTGTGTTTTTTCAAGATAACCGAGTAAGCATACATTTTTTTTATTACTTCTGTTTTTACCTCAAGGCTTGTTTTTATGGATTGTTTTTGTGCTATTGTTGCATCTGTGTTTGCAACGGCAAAAGCTTTGCTTCGCTTTGAGTAAAAAGGTATGTCCTGCTCTATGTCTTCGGTTTTTTCATGCCCTAGTGTTGCCCTAAGCCTTGGGTTGTTAAATGCTTTTGCCTGCAATGCCCCCTTTTGCTTTGCCGCTGCAGCTTGGCTTGCCGCAAGTATGTATCCGTTGTTTTGTGATGTAATTTGCAGTGCTCTTTGCAGGTCAACAACATCTGCTGCTAGAGTAATTTTTACCCCCCAAGAGATGCAAAAGAACAATGTGGTAAGAAGCTTTTTCATATAACCTATTCCCATTCAATTGTTGCTGGCGGCTTTGATGTTATGTCGTAGACAACTCTATTAACACCCCTAACCTCGTTTGTTATGCGGGTTGACACCTCCGAGAGGAAGTTCATGTCAAAATGGTAAAAATCCGCCGTCATTCCGTCAACGGAGTTGACGCTGCGAATCGCAAGAACATACTCGTAGGTTCTGGCATCCCCCATTACGCCCACGGTTTTTGTAGGTAGCAAAACGCAAAATGCTTGCCAAATTTTGTCGTATAATCCTTTTGCTTTAAGGTGAGAGATAAACACATCATCAGCATCCTGTAGTATTTTAATCTTTTCCTCAGTAACTTCACCAAGTATCCTTATTGCAAGCCCCGGGCCAGGAAAGGGATGCCGATTAACAATCTCTCCGCTAATGCCAAGCTCTGTGCCTAAAAGGCGTACTTCATCTTTAAAAAGCTCTCTTAGTGGTTCTATGATTTTAAGATTCATTTTTTCGGGCAAGCCACCAACATTGTGGTGAGACTTAATTGTTTGCCCCGCCCCAACATTTGAGGACTCGATAACATCGGGATAAATAGTGCCCTGCACCAAGTATTTTGCATTATCTATTTTTTTTGCCTCTTCTTCAAAAATTTCAATAAATAATCTGCCAATTATCTTGCGTTTTTGTTCTGGGTCGGCAATTCCGCTAAGAGCGGTCATAAATTTTTGTTTTGCGTCTACATATGTAAGCTTCATGTTAAAATTGCTTTCAAAGGTTTGCTTTACTTGTAAGCCCTCGTTTTTGCGTAGCAAACCTGTGTCAACAAAAATGCACTCAAGCCCCCCGCCAATAAATTTGTTTGTTGCAACGGCTGCAACCGAGCTGTCCACCCCGCCGCTAAGCCCGCAGATAACCTTGCTTTTGCCGTCGTAAATGCTGGTTACATGCTCTTTTGCAGACTCTAAAAAGCCAGCAGCATTCCACTCTCTTGTGCAGCCGCAAATATTCACCGCAAAGTTTTCAATTATCTCCTTGCCAATAAGCGAGTGATATACCTCTGGGTGAAACTGCACCCCATAAATATGCTTGTTATTGTATTTAAAGGCTGCAAATGGTGCATGATTTGTTGTTGCAATAACTTCAAAGTCTTTTGGTAATTTTGCCACATAATCGCCGTGACTCATCCAAACTTGTTTGGTAGTCGCATTTTGCAAGCCTGCAAAAAGGCATTTGTAGCTAGATATATCTAAGATTGCCCTTCCAAACTCCTTTGCCGCCCCAGCTTTAACCTCGCCCCCATTTAAATGAGCAATAAGTTGCTGCCCGTAGCAAATGCCTAAGATTGGCAAGTTAAGGTCAAAAATGCTTTGGGGCACTGACGGTGCCCCAGCCTCGTAGACAGAGTGATGCGAGCCGGAAAAAATTATCCCGCTAGGATTAACCTCTTTAATCTTTGCTTCAATGTTGTGGTGATTTACGATAACCGAGAACACGCCTATTTCACGGACTCTGCGAGCTATGAGCTTTGTAACCTGTGAGCCAAAGTCAATAATTAAGATTGTCTTCATTTTATTTATTTTTAATAATTGCATCAATTAACATTACATCCCTTAAAAAGCCTTCAAAAGTGTCAAGCTTTATCATGCATGGACCATCGCTTGGGGCGTTGTCTGGGTCGTCGTGCACTTCGGCAAAAATGCCGGCAATGCCGATTGCAGTAGCTGCTTTTGCTAAAACAAAAGCCATTTTTCTATCCCCGCCGCTTGCCCCGCCAAGCCCGCCTGGTGCTTGGGTTGAGTGGGTTGCGTCAAAAATTACTGGGTAAAGAGTTTGGTTTTTCATCACCTCCATGCCCCTCATATCCACAACCAGATTATTGTAGCCAAAACTTGTGCCACGCTCGGTTAGCAAAATATCGGTTTTGCCAAAGTGTTCAAGCTTTTTAACGATATTTATCGCATCCTGAGGGGCTAAAAATTGCCCCTTTTTTACATTTATAACTGCCGATGTTTTTGCCGCTGCCTCCAGTAGGTCAGTTTGCCTGCATAAAAAAGCCGGAATTTGCATCATATCAACAATGCCATCAAGCTCTTTTGCATGCTCCTCCTTGTGAATATCGGTAATAATAGGCAAGTTAAGCTGCGTTTTTAGCTCATTAAAAACCTCACTTGCTTTTGCAAGCCCTATGCCTCTTTTGCCGGATACGCTGGTTCTATTGGCTTTGTCAAAAGAGCTTTTAAATACTAAATCAACACCAATTTTTTGACAGATGTTTTTAAGAGATTCTGCAATTTTAAAGGCATGGTCTCTGCTTTCCATCTGGCATGGGCCAGCAATAAGGCAAAGCTTTTTGTTGTTTGCAAATTCAAGATTTTTTACCTTAACAATTTTTTGCATAGCAATATTTATGTATCAATGTATCATACAAAACAATAACGCAGATAGTTTAAACAAAGTGATAATTTTTAGCAAGTTTTTTTACATTTTACCATTTTGTTAAGTCTGGTTTTTTAAGTGCATTTGATTATGCTATCCAAAATTGCAAAAAAAACTTGCAATATATTTTATATCTTATCTTAATTTATAGGTTTAGCTATTAGATTTTGTTTGTATTTTTGGCTTTGCAGCTGTGAGTGGTGCTGATAATAATTGTGGCAGCTTTGCTGGCGGCAAAGAATACAAGATATTAAGCAGGGTTGACTGCCCTGAAGATGTAAAAAAACTAGAACTTGAAGACCTTAGCCTTTTAGCCGATGAAATTAGAGACTTTTTGATACAAACCGTATCCAAAACTGGGGGGCACTTGGGTGCCGCTCTTGGTGTTGTGGAGCTAACAATTGCATTACACTATGCCTTTAACTCCCCTCAGGACAAAATTGTGTGGGACATAGGGCATCAGGCATATCCCCACAAAATACTTACTGGGCGTAAAAATCAAATGCACACAATACGCCAACCGGGGGGGATATCTGGGTTTTTGAGCATCTTTGAAAGCATTCACGATAGCTTTGGTGCGGGGCATAGTTCAACATCAATATCAGCAGCTCTTGGCATGGCAATTGCAAACAAGTTAAATGGCAGCGGTAACTTTGCCATTGCTGTGATAGGCGATGGGGCAATATCTGCAGGCATGGCTTACGAGGCACTTAACAACGCAACCGAAGCCGGCAAGAGGCTCATTGTTGTGTTAAACGACAATAACATGTCAATTTCCAAGCCAACGGGTGCAATTAGCAGATACCTGCCAAGGCTTGCAAGTTCAAAACCTTATAATGTTGCAAGGGATGCGTATTACAAGCTGTCTTCAAAGCTTGGCATGCTGGGGCTTGCTAAAAGAACCGAAAAATCCATTAAAGACCTTGCAATTGGCAGTAATATTTTTGAAGAAATGGGTTTTAGATACATATGCCCAGTGGATGGGCATGATGCAAAGGCTCTTGTGAGCCTTTTTCAAAACATAAAAAATAATTTTGACGAGAGTGAGCCAGTACTTGTGCATCTTATTACCAAAAAGGGTAAGGGATACGCACCAGCTGAAATGGCAGAGGATAAGTTTCATGGCGTTGCAAGCTTTGATGTAAAAACAGGGGAGCAAAAGCAAAGCAGTTCCAAAAGTTATAGTTCAATTTTTGCCACAACTTTAACTAGCCTTGCAAAAAATGACCCAAAGCTTATTGCAATCACCGCAGCCATGAAGAGTGGAACCGCTCTTGACATCTTTGAAAAATCCTTACCAAAGCAGCTTTACGATGTAGGTATTGCCGAGCAGCACGCGGTGACATTTGCCGCCGGCCTTGCATACTCTGGCTTTAAGCCCTTTGCTTGCATATACTCAACTTTTTTACAAAGAGCCTACGACCAAGTAATACACGATGTTTGCATACAAAACCTCCCCGTGAGGTTTATGATTGACAGAGCTGGCTTTGTAGGTGCTGATGGAGCTACTCACAACGGGGTTTTTGACACTGCATTTTTAAGCATTATTCCCAACATTGTGCTTTGCGGGGCAAGTGACGAAGTATCTTTAATTAAGCTTACAGAGCTTTGCTACAATCACAACTCTTCCCCCATTGCACTTAGATATCCAAAGGCAAAGGTATGTAGTATATATGGGCAAGATGAAGTATTTGAGCCATTTAAAGCAAAATGGCATGGTAAAGATGGATTTAAAAGCAATGGTGGTAGCGGCGTTTGCCTTGTGGGTTTTGGCATTACTGTTGCCAACTGCCTTAAGGCAGCACAAAATCTTGAGGCCGAAGGCTTTAAAGTGAGTATTGTTGATGCAGTTTTTGCAAAACCAATTGACAAAAACCTTTTTGCAGATATTGCAAGGGAGCATTCAATTGTTATTGTGGCGGAGGAAGGCTCTGCCGGCGGATTATGTAGCATTTTGCTTGAGTTTTTTTATCAATATAAGCATATGAACTGCATTACACTAAGGCTTGAAGATGTATTTTTGGAACACAACACCCCAGAGGCAGTGCAGGCAAAATATTCTATTGATGCCGATGGCATTGCAAAGACTGCCCTTAAAGCATTGCAAAACAAAGATAGTTCTGTTTTGTAGCTATGTCCTTTGATGTAAAACGCAAAACAATTTTAGCAAGGCGAATGTTTATCGTTGGGGCGATAAAATCATTAGCCTTTGGCACATTGATTGTTCGTAGTTTTAAGTTGCAGGTTTTGGACCACAAATCTTACAAAAAATTATCAAACAGCAACCGCACACGCAATGTGCTTGTTATACCAAATAGAGGGGAGTTTTTGGATAAAAATGGACAAAAACTTGCTTTTAGCAAGATGTATCATAGACTGATTTTTACCCCAAGCCGCAATAGGATCAAGGATTTAAATTCCATTAAAAAAGTTGCAAAAATTTTAAATACAGACCAAAAAACTTACGCCGAGATGCTAAAACGCTATCGTGGTAGTAGCGGTGTTAGCTTTGTTTTGTATAGATTTTTAACGAGAGAGGAGCTTGTTAGAATTAATTATTACTTTGTGTATCTTGAGGGGGTTTCCATTGAGGAGTCTTTTTTGCGTTTTTACACAAATCCTTTTGCCTATTCTTCTTTACTGGGGTACATAGGTCAAGTATCCGATAGTTTTGACGAAGGCTTAAGACTACTCAACAATGCGGATGCAAAAGAGGGTAAGTCTGGGCTTGAAAAGCACTTTAATAATCAAGTATCCGGCACGCCTGGCATTAGGGCAATTGAGGTTGATAGTTCAAATAAGTTTGTAAACTCATTTATTACGCAGGATGCAAAGGAGCCATCTTCTGTGCGTTTGTCAGTTGATGCAAGAGTACAGGAAAAGCTCTACGAGCTTACAAAAGACCAGATGGTATCGGTTTGCATATTTGATATTACAAAAAATTCATTACTTGCTTGCATTTCAACCCCGGGGTTTGACTCAAATTTGCTTTCCAAACAAACAACAAGTGGCGAGTGGTGGAGGCTTGTTAACGACCCATCAAAACCGCTGCTAAACAGGCCATTCTCGGCTCTATATCCACCCGGTTCAATTTTTAAAATACCAGTTGCATTATCAGCTTTGGTGGATGGTTTTGACCCTTCAACAAAATACACTTGCAACGGGCATATTACTTACGGGGGGCGTAAGTTTAACTGTTGGCAAACAAAGGGTCATGGCTCACTTGACATGCTTGGTGCAATCAAAAACTCTTGCAATGTGTATTTTTACAGGCTTTCCGGTTTTATTGACATAGACAAAACGGCGGCCCTTGCAAACAAACTTGGGCTTGGGGCATTGCCTTATAACGACCTATTGATAAATCTTAACTACAAAAAAGGTAATATACCAACTAAGCATTGGAAGGTGAAAAATAGGCGTGAAGAATGGCATGGCGGCGACAACTTAAACTTTTCCATAGGGCAAGGTTTTAACTTGGTTAATTGCTTTCAGCTTGGACTTATGCTTACACGCATGCTAAGTGGCAGGCTTGTGGAGCCTGGTTTTTTGCATAACGAGCATTTTGATCCATCCAAATTTGAAGCTCTTAAAATCCCACAATCCGCAATTGATATAATAAAGCAAGGTATGTTTATGGCGGCAAACGAGGCGGGCGGCACTTGTTATGGCTCGCATCTTGTTAACGACAATAACTTTGTTATGTCCGGCAAAACAGGTAGTGCTCAGGCGGTATCGCGTTTTATTGACAAGCACGCAAAACGCAGCCTCAAGGAAAACACTCACGGACTCTTTGTAGGCTTTGCCCCATTTGACAACCCCCGTTATGCAATTTCAATAATTAACGAGCATGGTGGTTTTGGCTCGGTCGCCGCCGCCCCTATTGCTAAGGAAATTATGACTTTTATCAATACCTTACAATAATACTAAGCCTAATACAAAATTTTGGTCAAAAAGATTTATAGATATTGTTTTTTTGTCTATTTTGCTTCTTTGTAAAAAGCACGCCACCTAGCTGACTTTATTTTTTGTTTAGCGTTGTTTAGCGAAAACTACACTAACGAATTATCAATCGTTAAATGAAATTTTTTAAGCCGTGTTTTGGTGAGCTTGTAAAAATAATATTACCACCTTCAACAAGACCAATGGTGTGCTCGTATTGAGCTGATAGTTTTTTATCCTTTGTTGTCGCTGTCCATCCGTCAATCTTGCTAACTATTGCATGATAGGTGCCCTGATTTATCATTGGCTCAATAGTAAAAATCATGCCGGGCTTTAAAATCATATCCTGATATTTGCTAGATTTTTCGTTGTAATGCACAACATGGGGTTCGTCGTGAAAAACTTTGCAGATTCCATGTCCGCAAAAATCACGAACAACAGAGTATGAAAACCTCTTTACATGAGTCTCTATTGCAATTGCAATGTCCCTTAGAGTGTTGCCCGGTTTTGCGGCATCAATGCCAAGCATCATTGCCTCGTAAGTTACTTGGCAAAGTCTAATACCATCCGTCCTGCCTTTACCTGCGATAAACATGCGGCTTGTATCGCCATAGTAGCCGTTAAGTATCACGGTTACATCTATATTTATTATGTCGCCATCCTTAAGTATTTTAGAATCGGATGGTATGCCGTGGCAAATAACATGATTAACCGATGTGCAGATAGATTTTGGAAATCCTTTGTAATTTAACGGAGCAGGTATAGCACCATGTTTAATTATAAAATCGTGACAAAGGTTGTTTAGATGCAAAGTGGATACGCCAACCTTCACAAAATCCTCAATGTAGTCAAGCACCTGTGCTGCTAAAGTGCCTGCCTTTTGCATCTGTTCAAAATCGTTTTTATCGTAAAGCTTTACGGCCATATGGTTAATTAATAATTAATTTTTTCCCTCCAGTTTGGCTTAACCTTAACAACAAGTCTTAGTTTTACCCTTGTGCCGTCCGCCAAAAACTCCTGCATATCGGCTGAGGCATCTTTTAAAAGCTTTGTAAGCATCACGCCCTTTGCCCCTATAACAATTTTTTTATGATTATCTTTGTCAACAATCACATTTTGAATTACATCAATGGTTTTTAAAACCACCTCACCACTTTCGTTTTCATTACCTTGGTCTTCATCGTAGTCGTCATTTAGCAAATCCTCAACTCTGTTTGGTTGCTTTAGATTGGTAGTTTTTGTCTTAATTATCTGCTGGTAAGGCTGGGATATGCTGATGGTTTCCACCCTGCTGCTATAAGGTATCTCCTGTTTAAAGTTTAAAAAGATGTGCTTACGGGTGATTTCGGATAGAGTTTCCTCTATGTCCAAGTCTGTCACTTCTCCATCTTTAAAAGCCCAAGGGGCGACGGGGGATATGTCTTTTAGATATTCAATTAATGGCACAACGCCAAGGTCTGCCTTTGCCGAGAGTCTAAAAATTTTGTCAAATAGATGTTTATTTGGTATTGAGGCTTCAAATTCCTCAAGTTCCTCTGGTTTTGTTATGTCTATTTTGTTGATTACTAAAATTGCTTGCTCGCCGCTTCTTTCAATCTCGGATTGTAAATATTTAAAACCATCCGAAAGCTTTTTTTTAGGGTCAACAACAAGCATAATCTTATCGCTGCTTCTAATGCCGGTCCATGCGTTTGAAATGATGTATTTTTCAAGCCCGCTACGCCCCTTAAACTTAAACACACCCGGAGTGTCAACAAAAATTATCTGATGCTCGCCTTGGCTGTAAATACCTTTAACATTAAACCTTGTAGTTTGTGGCTTGTTTGTGGCAATTGAAACATCTTTGCCCGAAATTAAATTTACAATGGTAGACTTACCCACATTTGGCTCGCCGGCAATTGCTATAGTAATGCAACGGCTTGTGCCATTGCTTAAGTTTGATGTCATCTTGATACATTAATTAACACATTTTAAAACATTCCTTACGGCTTAAACAAGTGTAAAAATTATCTACTTAATTGCAAGACATAAATGTGTAAAAACAATCAAAGGCTTCACGCTTAATTTGGTAAAAATCCATAGCTAGCCAGACACCTTCCATCCTCAGTAAAATATTATTACAATACCACCTATCCGCAATATTAGTGATGCACCAGTGCTTCTTGTGCGGTAGTTTTATTTTTTGCAAAGCAAAAAATTAATTATTAATGCAGTGTTTTTACAATGCTCACTCTCTGCAATTTTAGCGTGAGCCCGCCTCACATATGCTTATAATCAATTGTTTTTCTCCCACCTATAAATACATAACCAATTAAACACACACGCCCCCGCCCCCCAGCTGGCTTTGCCAGCGGGCGTGTGTGTTTGTTGGGTAAGGTTTTTTTAATTGACAACTTTTTTGTATTAAATAAAAAAATACTGATATGTCCTATATACCCTATCCTATCCCTCCACCACCTCAATCTCCTCCCTTGTCAAGCCATAAAGCTTATAGACCATCTGGTCTATCTCTTTGTCTAAAACAGAGATTTGGGTTTGTAGAGATTGGCACTCTTTTGCTTTGGTGGTAAAGGTGTCGTTAAATTCTAGGCTAAAGGCAAATTGCTCTTTACTTGGCACTATGATGTTAAACTTTTGCAATACTTCAAACACACTTGCTAGATTAAAGCCTGTTTCGTACCATTTTGATAGTTTTGATTTTAGTTTGTAAATATCCTCCTCCCCTAGGGTCTCTTGCATATCTTTATTAAGTTTTTTAGCAAGAGAGTTGTTGTGATTTGCAACACGGTTAATCTCTGGAATGGACTTGTTATAGTCTGTATCTGTTTTTAGGGCTTCAAATTCTTCTAGGGCTTGTTTTTTAGATTTTGGTTTGTGGTAAGGTAAAAACTTATCTACCAAAAACTCTACCATCTGGCTGGAATGGGTTTTTAAATCCTTGTTTAACTTAAGCATTGCCTCTGCCTTTTCTTCAAATGGCTTTTGGGCATCTTGGGGGATGATGGGGATGGGGAGTTTTTCTAAAAACATTTTCTTATATCTAAACCCTTTGGAGCCAAGACCGCCACCAGCATAAAATGTTTTAAAAGCCCAAGTGCAAGGCTTTGAATTTAGCAATACCAATAAGTATTTTAAATTTTTACCAGTCATTACAAATGTTGTTGCCTCTGGGTATATTATATCTTCTGTATAGCAAAAAGATGAATTGTAGAC
>CAMCVL010000007.1 GCA_945881985.1 Rickettsia typhi
CGCAATCGTCTATGTACATATAGGATCTTGTTTGTTCGCCATCTCCCCATACCTCTATTTCGCCATGAGAATCTTTTATTTTTGCAATTTTACGACATAAAGCTGCTGGCGATTTTTCCTTACCGCCATCATATGTACCCAAAGGACCATAAACATTATGAAAACGAACAACTCTAGTGTCTATGCCAAAGTCTTCATTGTAGTATTGGCAAACTAGCTCGAAATACAATTTTTCCCATCCATATCCTGGTTCTGCATCAGCGGGGTAAGCGTCCTCTTCCTTTAACGGGGTTACATCCGCTATGTTTTGTTTGTAATGAGGGTATACACATGCCGACGAAGTAAAAAGAAATTTTTTCACATTCATTAACCTTGCTGCCTCAATTGTATTCATGTTTATGGCTGTTGAGTTTTTACAAATAGTTGCTCTAGCGGTTTCAATGTAGCCAATGCCACCCATATCGGCTGCTAAGTGATAAATTTCATCAATGCCTCTACAGGCAATCAAAGCTTTATCTTTATCTCTTAAGTCTAGTATTTCAAACTCATCAGCTTTGCTTTGCTGATACTCTGGATATTTTATATCAACGCCACGAACCCAATATCCTTTGTTTTTTAAATAACTTACTAAGTGATGACCAATAAAACCCCCAGCACCAGTTACTAAAATCTTAATCATTATTACAACAATAAAAATATCAAACAATTTATTCGTACTTTTTAAATTGCTCAGCTCTCAAAAGATTTCTTTAGATTTACAAAATCTTGTCTTGCAAAATAATATAGCTATGCAATACTTTTTTTATGTTCATTTTTATAAAAAGCAAGTTTTATTTTAATTTTTTTAAGGCTATGACAGGCAATAATCTTGATGCATTAAATACTAACGGTAATCAAGCTAGAGCATCAGGCTCTCAGGTTCAATTTACCTTTACTACAATGGAGAGGCAAATTAGGCAGCATTGGCAGGAGGGTGGGTTTTTTGAAAAATCGGTTAACAGTAACCCTAGCCTTAAGGCCGGCGAGGAGTTTGTGTTTTACGACGGGCCGCCTTTTGCAAACGGCTTGCCGCACTACGGGCATTTGCTTACAAGCTTTGTTAAGGACATCTTTGCAAGGTACCAAACCATGCAGGGCCGCAAAACGCAAAGGCGTTTTGGCTGGGACTGTCACGGCTTGCCAGCCGAGATGGAGACGGAGAAGAGCCTTAAAATCTCTGGCAAGATTGCAATAGAACAATACGGCATTGCAAAATTTAACGAGGCTTGCAAGTCTGGCGTGATGAAATACACGCAGGAATGGCAGGATTACATTACAAAATCGGGCAGATGGGTGGACTTTAAGGACGATTATAGAACCATGGATAAGTCTTATATGGAGTCCGTTATCTGGGCTTTTAGCGAGCTTTACAAAAAAGGCTTGCTTTACGAGAAGTACCGCGTTATGCCCTATTCGTGGAAGTGCCAAACCCCCCTGTCTAACTTTGAAACCAAGCTAGACAACGCCTACCGCGAAAAGCAATCTAAAACCGTAACGGTAAAATTTAAACTTACGGATGGCACCTTTGCAGGCTCTTGCCTTTTGGGGTGGACCACTACGCCTTGGACCTTGCCCTCAAACCTAGCTGTTGCAGTGGGGGCGGATATTGACTATGTTAAGCTAACAAACAAAGCCACAGGCGAGAGCTTTATTATCGCAAAAAATCTTGCCTCTAGATACAAAAAAGAGCTTGAAGGCTGCGATGCAAGCTATATATCCAAAGCCCAAAGCGAGGCGGACATTAAGCTTTGCAAGCAAATACGCGCCGATGTTTTTGTAAAAGACAAAAAACTTGACAAAAGCTTTGAATGGGACGGCACGGATGAATCTTACGAGCATTATATATTATACAGCAATTTTAAGCCTGTGGCAACAATCAGAATTTTAAATGAAAACGGCACCCTTACCATCTCTCGCCTTGCAATTGTAAAGGAGCTTAGAGGCATGGGGCTTGGGGCAAGGTTTTTATCCAGCATTTTAAGCCATTATTTTAACAAAGGGGCAACAAAAGCCTTTGCAAGCCCCCTTATTTACGAGGGCGAGGATAGGGCTCAAAGGGCGGCTGCTATTGAAAGATTTTACTCAAAACTTGGCTTTACCTTTAGTGGCAAGCTAGTTAGCGAGGGCGGCGTGGCTTACAAAAAAATGAGTCTTGAAAGCGGCGATTTTAAACAAGCCTTACAAGTAGATTTTAGCTTTAAGGGCGAGGCACTTGCAGGATGTTCTTACGAGCCTTTGTTTAGCTATTTTGCCGGCAGCAAGGATGCAAAAAACGCATTTAAGGTATTGCTTGCAGATTTTGTAACAACTGAGGACGGCACAGGCATAGTTCACCTTGCTCCAGCCTTTGGTGAGGATGACCAGTTAGTTTGCGAGAAAAACGGCATAGAGGTAATTTGCCCTGTGGACGAGGGTGCATGCTTTAGCGACCCTAGAATTGTTGACCTTGCAATTGACGGCTTTGTTCTTAGCCTAAAAGGCAGATGCGTGCTTGAGGAGGCAACAAACGACAAAGGAACCAAAAACTACGACGGGGTAAATGACGACATAATTAAATACCTCAAGCTTGCCGGCACTTGGCTAAAAACCGAGCAAATCACGCATAACTACCCACATTGCTGGAGGACAGACACTCCGCTTATCTACAAGGCGGTTTCGTCTTGGTATGTTGAGGTTACCAACCCAGTGATTAAGGACAAGATGATAGCCCTAAACAAAGGCTTGTTTATTGAAACAGAAAGACTAACCACCATACTAATTAAAGACGAGCAGCATTTTGACCTTGTGTTTAAAAACATCTTAAGCAATGAATATGTTAGACGCAACCACATTTATCAAGACGAGCCCGTGCAAAGCTGGCAAACCGCAAGGGCACAGTTTAAGTATTATTTAGAGCAATTAAACAATCACAACCTGCCAAGATACCTTGTTTTTACCAAAACGCCAGAGGGCAGGGCAGGGCAGTTTGCGGGGCTTGCGGGGCTTTGTTTTTACGACCCAGCCTGCGAAGATTTTAAAAAAGGCTCGGTTGAAATATCCTACATTTTTACCAAAGAGGGGGAGGGTAAGGGCTATGCAACTGAGATTTCTAAGGCACTTATAGACATGGCTTTTGACAACTATCCACTTCAAAAAATTGCCCTTGCAACTCTTGAGCAAAACAAGCAATCGCAAAAAATTGCAGATAAGCTTGGCTTTAAGCTTGTGCTTACAAAAAAAAGCCAAAACCCAAAGGGCAGTAAAACAAAAGACTACACGGAGTTTTACTACGAGCTTGAAAAGCCAGCCACAAAGGAGTTTAAGCCAAGGGGCATAAACTGGATACCGTCGCACATTAGGGATGGGCAGTTTGGCAAATGGCTTGAGGGCTCAAGGGATTGGTCAATTAGCCGTAACAGATACTGGGGTTGCCCCATACCGGTTTGGAAGAGTGCTAGCGGCAAGCTTTTAGTTTTTGGCTCCCTTGCCGAGCTTGAGGCTGCAAGCGGGCAAAAAATTACTGACCTGCACCGCCCATTTATTGATGAAGTAAAGATACAAAAAGACGGCGAAGAATACACAAGAGTTAGCGATGTTTTGGATTGCTGGTTTGAGTCCGGCTCCATGCCCTTTGCTTCAGTGGGCTTTAAGGGCGAAGGGGCAAAGCCTGCAACTTATCCGGCAGATTTTATTGTTGAATATGCGGCGCAAACAAGAGGCTGGTTTTACACTCTTATGGTGCTTGGCACGGCTTTGTTTAGTGAGGCACCTTTTAAAAACTGCATTTGCCACGGCGTAATTTTGGACTCAAAGGGGCAAAAGCTATCAAAAAGGCTACGCAACTATCCTGACCCAATGCAGGTTTTTGATGAAATCAGCAGCGATGCAATGCGGTGGTTTGTTGTATCCGCCCCTGTGATGCAAGGCGGGGACTTGCTTATGAGTCAAGACGGGCAGGAGATTAAGGACGCAGTACGCCTTGTGCTTAAACCCCTGCATAATGCCTATACTTTTTTTGAAATCTACTGCAAGGCGGACGGTATAAAACCCATTCAAAGCTTTGAATCCGGCAATGTGATGGATGTGTATATTTTATCCAAGCTTACAGAGCTTGCATCCTCGGTTAAAGAAGCAATGGATAATTACAACACACCTGAGGCTTGCAAAAAAATTACCGCCTTTGCCGAAGTGCTAAACAACTGGTACATAAGGCGTAGCAAGGATAGGTTTTGGAAGAGTGAAAAGGACGCGGACAAGCAAAACGCATATAACACTCTTTACACGGTTTTGCTAAATCTTTGCAAGATTACTGCTCCACTACTGCCGCACCTTAGCGAGTATATCTTTTTGCAATTGCATAATTTTTAATATTTAGCCATGAAAAGCCTAGAGCAATTAAAATCCCTCATGCAGCAAAGGCTTAAGGAGGGGGAAGTTGATCAAAAGCCATCATACACAATAAAACTTTTTAGCAAGGGCTTGGACGAAATAATCAAAAAGTTTGGCGAGGAGGCAGTTGAAGTTGTGATAGCTGCAAAAAACGAAGATAACCACAAGCTTGTTAGCGAGATTGCCGATATGCTGTATCACCTCACCGCAATTTGCATATCCAAAAACATAGAGCTTACTCAGATAGACCAAGAGATAGAACTAAGACTTAAAAACGGCAAGGATAGCGACAAGGTTAAGCAATCTTGATAACAGCTACTCAATTGTTGCTTGAAATATTTATTTATTAAAATACCCCACCCAACCTCCCCTTAAAGGGGAGGGGTTATCTGAGGGTCTCCCTAAAAGGGGAGGGGGTGTTTGTGTAAATTAAGACCTCCCCTAGTAGGGGAGGAAGCGACAAAGTCGCAGGTGGGGTTGTTTTAGCAGGTGGGGTTGTAGCAATACCAAACCCCCACTAATAGGGTAAGGCTCTTGGTTTAAGTCTGTTAAAACTGAGGGGTTTTTTAGTCGTTCTCTGGTGGCATTGAGTCGTCATACACGCTTTCAAAGTCGTCTTTTAGAGATGGTTGCTTTCCATCTTTTGCATCGGTTTTTGTGGGCGTTTTAGCTTGGGGCTTTGTGGTTAAATCCTCAGTATTTGGTGAATCAACATCCTTTGGTAGCTTGGATGTAATGTATTTGGCGGTTGATAATACTATATTGGTAATACCAAGTTTGATACTTTTGATTCTTTGGCTAAAGAATGTATTTACAAAATCAAAGGTAAATCTGGCGCTTCTGTCAAAAAAGCCGTTTTTGTAGCCGTAAAACATAGAATACGACCTTGCATTAAAGTAGTCGCTAAGCTCTACTGTACATGTTTCGCATGGCTTGCCCTTAGTAAAAAATGCAAGATAGGAATCTTTTTTAAAACAAAGATAGACCCAGTTATACTGCGTGTCCTGCTGAGGCATTGATTGCTTGAGGTCAAAATAGTCAAGCAATGCATTTGCCGATTCGTTTAGCTGCACGCAACCCTTTTTGATTGACTTTAGTATTTTAAGATTACCTTGTTTTGCCTTTTCAAAATCAACATCTTTCTGTCCTTTAATTTTTAAATCAGATGGAGATTTATCAGGTTTTGGTAAGTTGTTGAATGTTTTTGCGTAAGATGTAATTAAATTTTTACCATCGTCAGAAAAGCTAACGGAGCTCAAAAGGCAGGCATTAAAGCCTTTTTCGGTACAATTTTTTGTTAAAAACTTATCATGTTTGGCCTCAAGCTCTTGTTGCAACAAGGTTTTGTAATAAAAGTTATCATTAGTTATCAATCCCTTAATTGCAATAACGCAAAAAAGGCAGAGTATTGCAAGTACCCAAAGTACAATTTTTATTGGAAAGGTAATTAGCAGAACCGTAGAAAGAGTTCTTTTAATAAATCCCATAATTAAATTAAATAAATAATATTTTTTAAGCGTCTTAGATTATCTTTGCATATAAGTTAAATGCAATAAAATTTTCTGTTGAAACAACTTCAGTATTCCAGTATAATACAAAAAAACAAATTATTTTTAATATTGCAGGGTATGCAGAATAGTAATAATGGCAATAGCAATGGCAGCGTTGCAGGTGTAACTCCGGCTACTAATCAACCTACGGCAATTCAACCTGCAGCAACGCAAGCAATTGACGACGATGACAACAATACAAGCACAACTCAATCCCCTAAGGTTAATCTATCCACTCCGGCTACTCCATCCACTCCAGCTACCTCAGCAACAGCTGGGGCTTTGGAGATGTGGAAGGATGTTATGAATAGTAATTTACAGTACGGCATAGACAATGGTGCCAATTCTGAAAATGGATGGGAGGCTTTTAAAAATATGTTTAGGTATGAGTACAGGCAGGAATATAAAGAACGGCAAGATCAAATACAAGAATATAAAGATGGTAATTTTAGCGATATAAAAGAAAAGGAAAAACTAAGGGAATCAAGCCAAGATAATTATGCATTTAATAATCTTGGTAGAATTTTTAATGTATCAAACGGCAAGGCAGCAGACCAATTGCTTACTGGGCTTAAGGCAAGAGTTGGTGATGGGCTTGGGGAGGGTCAAAACGCAACAAGTTTTTATAAAATATTTACACCAAGTAATATACATATCCTTGCAACCTGTTTGCAAAAAGCTCCTGAGCTTTATAAAACATATACGGGAAAAGACTCGAAAGATGAAAAAAAAGGCGTGCCAGAGCTTTACAGCAACGAGGCAACACCACAGCATGCAGCCCAAATGGGTATTTGCCTTTTTGCAATGTGCATGACAGCTGGTAAGGTTAATGATATTGAATTAACAAAGTTTGTTGAAAGATACACAAAAATGGATGCTACCCAAAGAGCGGACATGGCAACCCTTGCAAATGCCGAAATAGGCAGGCAGATGATGGCGGAATACTCGACTAGAATAAATGATTTACAAAGTGGAAATAGCCCAGTGTTAAATAAAGACGGAACATTGTGTAAAGGCGATTTTATTGATGAAAGTGGTAAGTTTGTTAAAGACGCAGATCAAAAAATAAGCATTGACAATATAAAAGGCTTTGCTGAGCAGCTTGGTATTATGGATAGTAAGATTAAGTCCAGTGGTGCAGAGGCCCACAGGGAAATGCTAAAAGCTGGGGCAACTTACAATCTTTACAGAGAGATGTGGGCAAAGACATTTAAGGACTCCTTGGAGGTTGGTGGCATGGATCCAAATGATGCTAAAAAACTAACAGATTATATATTTATACCAAAGGAAGATGCTCTAAAGATGAAAAATAGCTTCATGACAAACTTGACAGATGCAGACATTGAGATGTTAAAGAGTGTAAATTCTTTATCAAAAACATATGGCAAAGGAGAAAAAATGGAGGAAAAAGATGCAATTGAAGCCCTGAAGCAAATCAGAATGCAAAGAATGGAAGCCTTTTTAGGCAAGGGCGAAATTACCCCAGAGATGCGAAAAGAGCTAGAAAAATTAGACATACAAGGTTTGGATGCGGGTTTAAAGCAGCCAGTTACTACCCCGCCTGTAAAAGACTATACAGCAGAAATAACCGCTTTTAATCAAGCAAAAACAAAAGCCAATCAGGGTTTAGAAGAAGCCGAGAAGAGTCTGGGAAAAGCTGAAGAGAGTGTGAAAAAAGACGATAATGGTTTGGATATTAATGATATTAAAATTGAATTTACTGATATTGAAAGTAAAACCTTAGAGGAATTGCAAACACTGCAAAAGAAAAATCAGCAAGATATAGAAGAAAAAACAAATGAGATGGAAGGCATTAACATTGAAGATATTAATAGACAAATTGAGAAAGCTCAAAAACAAATTGAAGAACAAAAAAAACAAATTACAGAACAAGCTAAACAAGGGGATGATAATGTTACAAAATTACAAGGAACAGATAATGACAAAAAAGACCAAGCCAAAGCAGGCTTGAAAGATAATACTAAAGCATTAACAGAAGCTGCAGATAAACTTAATGAACTAAATGCAGAATTGCAAGACTTGCAACAACAAGCGGATAAATATAATAAATTGCAAAACGAAATTGAAAACTTGCAGGGTATGCAAGAAAAAATAGATAATAAAATTGAAGAAATGAACATGTTATCTATTGACATTGACAACAATCTTTTTAAAGATACAGATTACGACAAAAAAAGACAAGAGGAGCAGGCTAAAGCCGAGGAGGAAAGAAAAAAACAGGAGGAAGAGGAAAGAAAAAGACAGGAGGAGGAAAAAAAACTTAATGATGCAAAGGGTGCATCCGAAGGGGCAAAAAAAGATTATGAACAAGCTGTAGGTGGTTTTAATGCAGCCAAAGAAGCAAAGCTTGGCAAATTTGATGAAGAAATACTGAAAGCAGAGAAGAAGGCGGAAGAAGTCAGTCAAATAGAGTTAACAGGTGCAAAGGAGCCTGCAGCGGAGCAAGGTAACAAAGTTCCAGAGTTTACAGCGGATACAAACAAATCAACGGAAGAAAAATTAAAAGCAGCAGAGGAATTTAAAGCTAAGCAAGAGCAAGAGTTTAAGAAAAATACAGAAGCTTTGGATGCTAATCGGACTACATTAGGCGAGCAAGAAAAGGCATTGAATGAAAAAAAAGCAGAATTTGAGAACCAAAAAAAAGAGCTTGAAGGTAAAATAGAACAATACAAACAGAAGTTAAGTTTAGATAAAAATATAGCAGATGGTATTAAAGCCGCAGAACCTCAAGGTTTAACAGAAAAAGACGCAACAACTGCAGAGGACCACAATAAAAACGCAGAGGCTTACAAAAAGGCAACTGCAGAGGTGCAAAGACAGAGTGAAGAAATGAAACAAGATATTAACAAACAAGATTTTGCAGACATAGAGAAGAAAATAGAAGGGTTGACAAAATTACAAGAAGAAATAAACGAGAAACAAAAAGAAGTTGATGGATTAAAGCAAACACAACAAAATTTGGAGGCGAAGGGGAAAGACTTAGAAGCCGTCATCAAAGATGCCGGAGAGCAAATAGATGGCTTTAAAGAGCAAAAAAGACAAGATGAGGAGGCGGAAAGACAAAGACAGGAAGAGGAGGCGGAGGAGGAAAGACAAAGACAAGAGGAAGAAAAAAAACAACAAGGCGATCTAAGTAAGGCAAAGGCAGGATACCAAGAAAAGCTGACAGAGTTTGAAAGAGGGGCTGCAGAATCTCAAAATAAAATACAAGAGCAAGAGGATGAGTTAAGTAAGCTTAAAAATGATGTTGTTGCTGATGTTAATATTGCTGCTAATGTTGACGCTGGTAATTCTGTAGACATTACAGATGTTGCAACGGATGATATAAACACTTTAACTGACGAGAATGCAGCAAATGCAATGATACAACAAATTGATGCAAAACAACAAGAAGTTGACAATGCCTTGCAAGCTAACGAGAATGAATTTAAAGCAGAAGAACTGAAAAAGACTAGCTTAGATGAGGAAGTTAAAGAAAAGCAAGAAGCATTAACTAAATTGCTAGAAGAAGCAAAACAAAAGCTTGAGGAAGACAAAGCTGCCCTACAAACTGCAAATGGTGCAGTTGACACAATAGAAAAAGATGTCAAACAAGGGGAGAATGGTGCAGATAAGCCGGCACAGACCACAATGTATAACAAAAAAGCACAAGATGTGGAAAATCAAACAAACGCCTTACCAAAGGTTGATAATGATTTTACTAAAATTGAAGCAGCAAAAAAGGAGTTGCAAGATGCAGTAAATAAGCAACAGCAATGCAATGTAAATATTGATGCTTTACAGAGTAAGCAAAATGATTTGGATGTCAAAAATAAAGCTCTTAGTGAGGCAAAAAAAGCAGCAAATGACAAAAAACAAAGTATAGAAGAAGAAAAAAAGCCGCCAATGACAAAACATGATTTTGATGACAAACTAAAAGAACTAGATAAACAAATGGAACAATTAACAAAAAGTGCGCCAAAGTTTGGAATAATGACTGATTTACAACACAAAATCAAGATAGATGTTGAAAAAAATGAAAAAGGCAAGGACGATAAAGGCAAAAAGATTGAAATACCAACTGACGCTTTTAACAAATTTGATGCAAATAAAATAGATTTCGAAAAAGCTAACTGTGTTAAAGATACTGATGCCAAACAAATTATAAGCGATGACGACCATAAAAAATTAGGTAGCGGTAAACAAGCTGCTTTTAACAACTATGTTCTTAAGCCAATGCTTCAGGCTAAAGATAAGATAAATAAATATCCTGCGAATGCATATCAACACATTGCAGATATGAAAGAAGCCGTTTCTAAGCAAGCTAAGAATAGTGAATCAATTGGAAAGCCAAAACAAACTAATCATGCAAATCTTTCTTTAAATACAGATGAAGTGAACAGCATATCCAACTGCTTTACAAAAGGACTTGAAAAATATGAAGAAAATCTAACAAAACACAATCAAGAATTGATAAATTTGAAACAAAAATATGAAGCTCTTCGAGATGCAAAAAAAGAGTTTCCGATGGACGCTACAGAGTTGGACACAAAAATTGATACATTGGATAATCAGCAAAAAACAAATAGTAATGATTTGACTCAGCTACAGCAAGGCAAGAAAAAATATGATGGGGCACAAAAACCTATCCAGCAGGCAACAACTGAAAAAGAGAATGCAAAGCCAAGCAAGAGTGGTGGTAAAGGCGTCGTCCCTCTTAAAAAAGAGTTGCAAAAAGGTTTTAGTAGTGTTCATCAAGCTAGTAACAACATTAATAGCAATGTGGCGAGGAACGATCAAAGGCAACAAGGCGTACAAATATAACCCCTCCCCTTTAAGGGGAGGTTGGGTGGGGTATTCGAATTATAAATTTACATAACCCCACCTGCAAAAATAACAACCCCACCTGCTAAAACAACCCCACCTGCGACTTTGTCGCTTCCTCCCCTACTAGGGGAGGTCTTAATTTGCACAAACAACCCCTCCCCTTTTAGGATGTCAATCAAAAACCCATCCCCTTTTTTTAGAGAGACCCTCAGATAACCCCTCCCCTTTTAGGGGAGGTTGGGTGGGGTATTGGCTTTGCAATTAGATTTGCAATTAGATTTGGCATAAATTTATCTTGCATTTATGCTTGGCTTTGTTTAACTTTGCTATATTAGTGGCTTGCATTTTTGCAATGCCTTTTTGGGTAGTTTATAATGGTTAAGTTTATTAGTAATCAAGGTTAAAATGAAGCTTGGCATAAATCAGTTAAAGTATTTTTTACACACGGAGCTTAGTGACGACGAGCTTATTGCCTCCCTTACAAAAATAGGGCTTGAGGTTGAGGATGTTAAGGATAATGCGGCTATTCTTGCCCCCTTTGTTGTTGCTAGGGTTGTAAGCTGCGTAAAGCACCCGGAGTCCTCAAAGTTAAACCTTTGCAAAGTGGACGATGGCAGCGGGGCATTGCTGCAAGTTGTGTGCGGGGCGGCTAATGTAAGAGAGGGTCTAAATGTTGTGTTTGCAAGAATTGGCACCTTTATACCAAGGGATAATTTTGTTATTAAAAAGGCAAATATAAGGGGGGTTGAAAGCTGCGGAATGATATGCTCGGCATCTGAGCTTTGCCTTGGCGGCGACGCAGATGGTATAATAGAGCTGGGCGAAAGCCATAAAGTAGGCGACAAATACATTAATTACCTTAATATAGAGCCTAAGATTATTGACATAACAATCACGCCAAACAGGGGTGATTGTGCAAGTGTGTACGGGGTTGCAAAAGCTTTAGCTAGCTACGGCTATGCAAGTTTAAAGCCAATTTCTTACCAAGAGCTAGGTGATAAAATTATAAATACCGACCTTACCAAATTACCAAAGATTAATCTTGATATACAAACCTCCGCCTGCAAGGCAATCAATCTTGTTAAAATTAAGGGGGTGCAAAATTGCAAGAGCCCATCTTGGCTTGCTGATGCACTGGGCGTTGTGGGCTTTGCCTCAAAAAACTTTTTAATTGACATATCAAATTACTTAATGATGTTTTACGGGCAGCCTTGCCATGTTTTTGATGCTGCTAAAATGCCGCAAAACATCTTGCTAACAGAGGTAAAAGAGGGGCAGGAGCTTAGCTTTAAACCAATTGCTGGCAAAACGGATGGGGATGTTTTGCTTAAGGCGGGTTGCCTTGTTTTAAAGGATGCAAATAGCCAAAACATACTTGCATTAAGTGGGATTATGGGCGGGGCGGATTGTGCCGTTAGCGAGCAAACAAGCGATATAATAATTGAATCTGCATTTTTTAATGGGGAGTCCATAACCTTGTCCTCAAGGCTTAGCGGGCTTGGGAGTGACTCTTGCTATCGTTTTGAAAGAGGCATAGATCCAGCCTTTACAAAGCAATGTGCCTTACTTTTGGCTAGCTATATTACCAAATACTGCGGGGGCGTGATTGAGGCGGCTTGCGTGTTTGAGGATGCCGACCTGCAAAATGCAAAGTTGATTGAAGTTTCGCCAGATTATCTAAGTACAAAGCTTGGATTAAAGCTTGACACGGCAGATATAATAACAAGATTGCAATTGCTTGGCATGCAGCCAGCCTTAACAAATAATGACAAAATAAGCCTAAAAATACCTGCCTATAGGCACGATATAAACAAGCAGCACGACATTGCCGAGGAGCTTGCAATATCTATTGGCTACAACAACATCACCCCGCAGCCATTGAATATGGAGGGTAAAACTTACCTCAGGGATGCTGCTGCAATACTTAGCTATGCCGTTGCGGCAAGTATCAGGCAAAACTTTGCAATCTTTGGCTTTAACGAATGTGTGAACTATTCTTTTTTTAAAGAACAAGATTTTGCCAAGTTTAACTACAAACACAAGGGCTCGGCTGCGATAAATGTTGCAAATCCAATCAATCCATCTCTTAAAACAATGCGGGACTCTTTGGTGCCAGGCTTGATTAAAAACATTGCCCTAAACAAAAGCTTTGGCGAGGAGGATTTAAAATTGTTTGAAATTGGTACTTGTTTTTACGATTTTAACCTGCAACTACAAAACGCAGCCTTTGTTTTAAGCGGAACCAAAACATTACAGTCGGCTTTTACAAAGCAGGCTAACTATCAAATTGCAGATGTAAAGCAATATCTTGCAAGTCTTGTGTTAAATGTTTTTGGCATTAAGGAGCAAAGCTTAGGCTTTGAGCTTTTGGTGCAGGAGGGCGGCGTTGCTCAGGATGTTTTTAATCCATTTAATTCATACAAAATCACTCTTGGTAAAACAGTAATTGGCATAATGGGGCAGGTGCACCCGCTTTACTTGCAAAATAATTTTGAAGTAAAAAGATTAAATGTGTTTTTTGCAGAGCTTTATCTTGCAAATCTGCCAGAGCCCAAAAAAAGCAAGGCTGTCTACGAGGAGCGTATTTTGCAAAGCGTTAAAAGAGACCTATCCTTTATTGCACCATTAAACTTGGAGGCTGGGCTTGTTGTTAAGGCTGTTTTAAAAAATAAAAATATTGAAGGCGTCCGCATAACAGATGTCTTTAAAGATTCTGCAAGGCTTGGCGAGGGTAATAAGTCAATATCCATATCGCTTAACATAAAGCAGGGCGATGCAACCCTTACAAAGGAGCAAATTGATGATGTTATCATTGCTGATGTTGTTGCTCTTGTTGAAAAACTTGGGTGCAGCCTAAGGGATGGTTTGACGGAATAATAAAAATTGTAAAATAATAATTTAATATATCTTTTATGCACGACTTAACATTTTGGGGGGCGGTTGCAATATTTGGCATTATTGTGGCGGTGCCTTTTATTTTTTCGTCTTTTAGTGAGTTTCCAATGCTAAATGTGCTGTTTATTGTAGCGGTTTTTGGCTTTGGCTTTTGGTTTTTGCTTAGCGGTTGCTCAAAAAAACAAACCACCGATGCAGACTACAAAACTCAGGCAACAAAGCTCTACGAAAATGGCTTAAAGGATGCCTATAGCGGCTCTTGTATGACAGCCATTGATTACTTTGAAAGGGCAAGCGAGACCTACCCCTATTCTGACATAGCAAAAAAATCTTTAGTTATGGAAATCTACTGCAATTACTCGCTTAAAAACTACGAGGATGCAGTGTCTCTTAGTGAGGTCTACTACAAGTTTTACCCCTTTGAGCAGGACATTAGCTATGTAATGTTTATAAGGGCAATGTCTTTAACTAAAACAATTATCGGTAGCAAAAGGGACGCCTCTGCAATGAAGCTTACAAAAGACAACATTGTCTATCATCTTCAAAACTTTAAAAATAGCAAGTATAATGGTGTTTTGCAAAAAGAATTTTTAAAAACCGAAAAGCTAATCTACGACTCCGAGCTATCCGTTGCTCAGTATTACTTAAACGCAAACAACCTCATTGCGGCAGCAAAAAGGCTTGCCTATTTGGAGGCTAATTTTGCACAATATGCCTTTTACGACTCTAGTAAAATATTAAAAATGCGTAATATAATTTACAAAAAATTGATTTAAGCTCTTTATGAAGGCGGAAGAATTTAAGCTAAAACTCAACCAAATTACACAGAGCCTAGCCCAGCTTAAGGGCTTGGTTTGACACGGGTGCCGCAAAGCAAAAACTTTTGTGCGTTCAGGATTCTCTTGCTGATGGTAAAAACTGGGGCGACCAAGAGGTTATGGCTGAGCTTTGTAAGCAAAAGGCTAGTCTTGAAAAATCAATACAAAAAATCACAAGACCATATGAGCTTTTAAACTACCTGACAGAGCTTGTAAGCCTAGAAGACGAGGCATTACTAACCGAGGCTGAGCCTGAGCTCGGCGAGCTTGAAGCTTTAAGCATGGAACTTAAGCTAAGGACGCTTTTTAAAGAGCCATCGGATAGCTTAAATTGCTATCTTGAAATTAACGCGGGCACAGGCGGCACCGATAGCCAAGACCTAGCTCAAATGCTGGAACGCATGTACTTAAGATACGCCGCAATCGCTGGTTTTGAAGCATCGGTAATTTACAGGTTAAGCGGCGAGGAGGCTGGCATAAAGCAAAGCCTTATTGAAATTAGCGGTGAAAACGCATATGGTTTGCTTAAAAACGAAACTGGCATTCACAGATTTGTAAGAATATCACCATTTAACGCAAATGCAAAGCGACAAACAAGCTTTGTTAGCGTTTTAACAAGCCCAGTTGTGGACGATAGCATCAAGATTGAAATTAAGGACAGCGATTTAAAAATTGACACCTATCGCAGTAGTGGAGCAGGGGGGCAGCATGTTAACAAAACTGAGTCCGCAATAAGAATAACTCACCTACCCACCGGCATAGTTGCCGCCTGCCAAGATGATAGGTCGCAGCATCGCAACCGAGAGATTGCCTTTAAGATACTTTACTCAAAACTATATAAAATGCAACAGGATATTAAAAGAGCAGAGCAAAATGCGGTGCAAAAGAGCGATATTTCTTGGGGAAATCAAATTCGCAACTATGTTTTTGCCCCCTACAAACTTGTAAAGGACTTAAGGAGTGGCTTTGAAACCTCGCAAATTGACAAGATTATGGACGGCGAAATATCTCAAATTTTGCAATCCTTACTTCTTGGCAAAGAGTAATTAATTTAAGGTAAGGAGTGGCATTTGCAAAGTTTTTTAAAAATCTTTTGATTTTTGTAATAATTAAGCTAAAATTGATAAGTTGTTTTATTTTGTTTTTATAATAGCCATTATGTCAAGCAAACTTGATTGCAAAACTGTTAATGATTTTTTTGCCAAATTAAAGGAAAAATCAATTCTGTTTATAGATTTTAGATTTACAGACATATCAGGTAAGTGGCACCACATTACAAGGGCGGTTAAGCATACTTCCGCTAGCGATTTTGTTGATGGCATAACCTTTGATGGCTCTTCCATTCACGGCTGGAAGGATATTCACCAATCCGACATGTACTTTATACCAGATGTAACCACTGCTTTTATTGACCCATTTACGGCTCAGCCAACAGTTATAGTGTACTGCGATGTTGTTGACCCGCAAACACAAAAAGGCTACAACCGCGACCCTCGTAATATTGCAAAAAAGGCGGAGAGCTTTTTTAAATCCACAGGTTTTGGTGATGCTGTTTATTTTGGGCCAGAGCCTGAGTTTTTTATCTTTGACGATGTAAAAATGGAGGCAAGCGGTAATATTTTTATGTCAAAATTATCTTCAAGTGAAACCTCCGACCACTTTAACAAGGACTATCCAAATGGCAACATGGGGCATAGGCCTCTAAAAAAGCAAGGGTACTTCCCTTGTCAGCCTGTTGACCATTTTGTTGATATTAGGTCTGAGATGTGCCTAGTGCTTGAGGAATGCGGTATTGAGGCGGTTTTACATCACCACGAGGTTGCTGCAAGCCAGTGCGAGATTGGATTTAAGTTTTCAACCCTTGTTGACACAGCGGACCAGCTACAAAAATTTAAATACATAGTAAAAAATGTTGCGGACAGCTTTGGTAAAAGCGTTACCTTTATGCCTAAGCCTTTGGACGGTGATAATGGTAGCGGCATGCATGTTCACCAGTCAATTTGGAAGGGTGGTAAAAACACATTTGCTGGCTCTGGCTACGCTGGACTATCCGAAACCGCTCTCTACTACATCGGCGGCATAATAAAACATGGCAAGGCATTAAATGCCATCACAAACCCAATAACAAACAGCTACAAAAGGCTGGTTCCGGGCTATGAGGCACCTATTTACCTTGCTTACTCAGCATGCAATAGGTCAGCATCTATCCGTATTCCTTACTCTGCTGGGGATAATGCTAAAAGGATTGAGGCAAGATTTCCGGACCCTGCTTCAAACCCTTACCTTACCTGTGCTGCACTTTTGATGGCTGGGCTTGATGGTATTAAAAACAAAATTCACCCAGGCGAGGCAACTGAGGTAAATCTTTACGAACTTGACAGAAAGGACCCGCTTAGAAAAAACGCTGTTGCTAAATCATTAAAAGACGCAGCCGAAGCCCTTGAAGCCGACAATGCCTTTTTGCTTGAAGGCGGTGTTTTTGACCAAGACTTTATCAATAATTACATTGAAATGAAGGAGACCGAGGCAGCTAAAATGGAATCTGTAAGCCCAAAGGAAATACTTGAATATTATGGTTGCTAACAAAATGCTAAAAAAAATAAAATTTACATCCTTGCTTGCTCTGCTTGCTATGTGCCTTATTATGCCATTAAGCAAGGCAAATGCAAACACAGCAAAGGCAAAGGAGGTAAAAAAAAGCAAAAATTCCCAGCTTGCCAAGCAAAAACCAAGCCAAGCAAATCAACCAAGCCAAAGGCAGCAGCTAAAGGAGGCGATGGATATTGTAAGCAAGACATCAGCTATTCAAGAACAAAAAAAACCCTATTGTAAATTTGCTTTTATTGACAGGCTAACTGGGGAATCGGTTGTTTTTGACCTTGAAACCGGAGAAGATTACGAACTTGCCGAAAAAAACTTCAACATCAATCTAAAATCTTTTGAAATTGTCGAAAGCGAGCTGGAAACCTCCTATAAGGCAGCAGTAAAGCTTAAAAAAGTTGCAAACGACAGGGATTATAATTTTGAAGGCGAGTTAAACTCTAGCGAGCCTTGGAACAATGGCCCTGCAAATGCTTTGTTTGCGGTTAATTTAATTTTATGTAATGATATAAATGAAACTACAACAGGTTCTAACGATATGTAAAAACAAAGACATATCAATTACAAGGCAAAGGGAGGAGATTATCAAGTCCGTTTGTAAGCTATACTCCGAGGGCAAACACCCCGATGTTGACGAAATTTACATGGATGTCAAAAAAACTGACCCAAGCCTTGGCATTGCAACAATTTACAGATTTTTGTCAATTTTAGAGAATGCCAAAATAATCCTAAAGCACCATTTTGGCGACGGCAAGGCAAGGTATGAGTTTGACGATGAGTCAAATCACCACGACCACCTTATTGACGAGCTTAGCGGCGATGTAATTGAGTTTTACGACGAAGAACTTGAAAATTTAAAAAATAAAATCGCACAAAAACTTGGTTATAAACTTACAAGCCACAGGCTTGAACTCATCGGCACAAAAATAGCCCCATCTGCAAAAAATTAATCAAAAAATTATTGCAAACAAGATAGTAGTTTTTAAACTATGTGTAAAGATTTTTTAAAAAATATTACTTAGTCTAAATATGTCTATAAAAAAACCTATTTATCTTGACTATCAATCAACAACGCCAATTGACCCAAGAGTGAAAGAGGTGATAATAAAAAATCTGGATGTTTTTGGCAACCCCCACTCACGCACGCACAGATACGGCTGGGAGGCAGAGAGCATTTGCGAGATTGCAAGGGAGCAAGTGGCATCGGTAATTAACTGCGATGCTAAGGATATTATATTTACCTCGGGGGCAACGGAGTCCAACAATATGGCAATTGCTGGGCTTGCAAGTTTTTACGAGGGCAAAAAAAACCATATAATTACCGTGGTGACAGAGCATAAATGCGTTATCAACGCCGCTCGCCAGCTTGAGGCAAAAGGTTTTAAGGTTACATTTTTACCAGTTGAGCAAAACGGAATCATAGACCTAAACAAGCTTGAGGCTTTAATTAGTGAACAAACTTTGCTTGTGTCCGTTATGGCGGTGAACAACGAAATTGGCGTGATACAGCCACTTAAAGCAATTGGTGAGCTTTGCAAAAAGCGTGATGTGTTTTTTCATACCGATGCGGCACAGGCTTTTGGCAAAATTGCCCTTGATGTTGATGATATGGGTATTGATTTGATGTCTATTTCGGGGCATAAGATATATGGACCAAAGGGCATTGGTGCTTTGTATGTTAGGCGTAGACCAAAAAGAGTTAGACTTACCCCTTTAATTCATGGCGGCGGACAGGAAAGAGGGCTTAGAAGCGGCACTCTACCTCTGCCAATTGTTGCTGGGCTTGGCGAGGCTGCAAGGGTTGCAAAGCTTGATATGGTTGCTGACGAGGCGAAGGCATCAAAATATTTTGATAAATTTTATAAGGAAATTGTAGGTGGCATAGATCAAGTTTATCTAAACGGCGACAAAGACCTTAGATACAAAGGCAATATGAACATATCTTTTGCCTTTATTGAGGGCGAGTCCATGATTATGGCAATTAAGGATTTGGCGGTTTCTTCGGGCTCGGCATGCACATCTTCAAGCCTTGAGCCAAGTTATGTTATCAAGGCAATTGGGGTAAGCGAGGAGCTGGCTCATACATCTATCCGCTTTGGCTTTGGGCGTATGACAACAGATGAGGAGGTTGACTTTGCAATTGATTTAATTAAAAGTAAGATTGCCGCCCTTAGGGAGCTCTCTCCGTTGTGGGAGATGTATAAGGAGGGCATTGATCTATCCAAAATTGAGTGGACTGGGCATTAATTTTTTGACTCAAATTTTTTAGCTAAAAATGAAGGATAAAAAATTAATTAATACCCTTTGCGACCTTGTAAAATTTAAGTCCATCACCCCAGTGGACGATGGCATTATAAAATATATATCTGATTTTCTATCTAAGCTTGGATTTGAAAATGAGGTAAAGGAGTTCTCTTCCAAAAAAGATGTTAATGGCAAGGAGGAGGTTGAAAAAGTGTTAAATTTATATTCTTCATGCAGCTTTAAGCAAGGTGGTAAAAACCTTTGTTTTGCTGGGCATGTTGATGTTGTGCACCCCGGTAAAGAGTTTAAATGGACCTATCCGCCCTTTGAGCCCACTATTGAAAACGGCGTGATTTACGGCAGGGGCACAAGCGACATGAAGGGGGCGATAGCGGCTTACATTACCGCTCTGCAGGAGCTTATTTGCGAGGATGGTTTTGTGCCCTCTGGTACCCTCTCGCTTTTGATAACTGGCGATGAGGAAGGTAGCGGTGAAAACGGCACCAAAAAAATGCTCCAGCACCTTGCAAATAGCAAGATTGTTATTGACGACTGCATAGTGGGCGAGCCTACAAACCCAGACTTTGTGGGTCAGATGGTTAAAAACGGGCGGCGTGGCTCCATCACTTTTTTTGCCGAAATTGAAGGCAAGCAAGGCCACATAGCCTATAAACAAAATTTTTTAAACCCAGCCTATCTTGCCTCGCAAATTGTGCTGAGCTTAAAAAATCACATTTTTGATGCGGGCAACGAGTTTTTTGACCCCACAAACCTTGAAATATTCAAATTTAGCTGCGAAAGTGGCTCTACAAATGTGGTTCCGCAATCTGCAAGCCTAGGTTTTAACATAAGATTTTGCAGCCTGCAAACGCCGCAGGGCATCATAAAAGCCGTGCAAGATATTATAAATACAGCAGTAAGTCATGCCAACTTGCAGCTGCAAGCAAGTGGCTCTAGCTTTAAATACTCTGCCTCGGTAAATCACAAAACAAGCGGCGAGGCATTTTTAACAAACCCAGATACTCATTTAGCACAAAGCATAATTGCCGCAGTTAAGGATGTTTGCGGCGATGCCCCCGTACTTTCAACAAGCGGCGGCACATCGGATGCCAGATTTATTAAAGACTACGCTAGGGTTGTTGAGTTTGGCTCGGTCAATAAAACCGCGCATCAAATTGACGAATGCGAGAACATAGATGGCTTAATTAAACTAAAAAATATCTACAAAAAGTTTATTATGCTTTACTTTGACAATTAATTTTTTTTTGTCTTGCATATAAAAAAAATGGATATAAAATTTTACGATTATTTGTTTATGTTTTATTTATGGTGAGTCTGTTTTATACCCTGCTTACGGTGCATGTTGTAATTTGTGCTCTTTTGGGTATTGTGATTGTGTTTCAAAAAACTAGTGGCGAGGGTTTGCTTACCGCTACAAATAAAAATCCTTTTATGAGCGGCGACGAGGTTGCAAGCTTTTTAACAAAGGTAACAAGTTTTATTGTTATAGCTTTTTTTATTAATGCAATAGCTATTGCTTCGGTGGGCTCCAAGGCTTCAAAAAATTTAAGCCTTACAAGTCCTCAGCAGCAGGCTAGCCAGCAACAATAGATTAAATATTTTTTGTGTTATTTGTATTTTTTGTATGTCTATCGGTCTCAATGTGTATTACGACAAGGATTGTGATGCTTCAATTTTAAAAAACAAAACCGTTGCCGTGATTGGCTACGGCTCGCAGGGGCATGCTCAGGCACAAAACCTAAGAGACAGCGGCGTTAATGTTATTATAGGGCTTAGGGAGGGCTCGGAGTCCGTAAAAAAGGCACAAAATGCAAATTTTAAAGTTGTTACTCCTACTGAGGCGGCAAAGCTTGCTGATGTTGTGATGATACTTATACCAGACGAGCTACAGGCTGACCTATACAACAACGAGCTTAAAGACAACTTAAAGCCTAATTCTACTTTGATGTTTTCTCACGGATTTTCAGTGCATTTTAAATACATTGTACCAAGAGAGGATGTTGATGTTATAATGGTTGCACCTAAGGGCCCGGGTCACACTGTTAGGGGCGAGTTTGTTAAGGGCGGCGGCGTGCCTTGCTTGATTGCCGTCTACAAGGATGCAAGTGGCGGTGCTAAAAAAACCGCACTTTCATATGCAACAAATGTTGGCGGTGGGCGTAGTGGAATAATCGAGACAACATTTAAAGACGAGTGCGAAACTGACCTATTTGGCGAGCAGGCTGTGCTTTGCGGCGGCTTAAACAATCTTGTTAGAGCAGGATTTGAAACGCTTGTTGAGGCTGGTTACCCAGCTGAAATGGCTTATTTTGAATGCCTGCACGAGCTTAAACTAATTGTTGACCTTATGTACGAAGGTGGCATTGAAAACATGATGTATTCAATATCCAACACCGCAGAATACGGTGCATATGTTAGCGGCGAAGCCGTTTTGCCAAAAACTGAGGCTAAAAAAAGAATGAAGGAAGTTTTGGAGAGAATTCAAAAAGGTGAATTTGCTCGTAACTGGATGATTGAAGCTGGTAGTGGTAGCAATAAACCAAAATACGAGAATCTTAAAAAATGGCGTGAGGAGCTTAATGGCTCCCAAATTTCAGGCGTTGGTGCAAAGCTTAGAGCTATGATGCCTTGGATTGCAAAAAACAAACTTGTTGACAAAGAACAAAATTAGTTTGTTTTGCAAAGATATGCTAAGTAAGGTTTTTGTTGCAATTGCTTTGGTTGTGAGCTTTGCATCCACTCAAGCTTTTGCTGCAAAAATTAAGGATGGTTATGCTATAGTAAGGACATCAAAAGAGAGAGTTGTTAATAAAAAATATAAAACAAACAACTCCAAAACAAAGTCTAGGGTTGTAAAAAAAAATTATAACAAGTCCATTTAAAGTTGTAATTCAACAAAATACTTTCCCCATCTTTTGTTTGGATTTTTAATATTTTATTCATATCTCCATTTGGATTTGCTATACATATTTTACCAATATCCATTTAGGATAAATGGCTAACTATTGGTGTAATGTTGCAATAATAATTGGATTTATTATTGATGAAAAAATTAAGTTTTTGTGTTTTCTTTTTGTATTTTATATGTTAAAAAAAATTGTAACAATAATAATTCCTTTGTGTGTTGTATGCTTTAATACATCAAAGGCTAAGTCTAAAAAAACAGAGGTCAAAACACAAAAACAAATTGAAGCTTTGCAAAATTCACCTTCAAGCTTAAACGCTACAGACCAACCTCAAAGCCAGCAGGCTAAAGAGCTAATTGCCAAAAGTCAGGACTTGCAGGTTGCAAAGCCAGATTTGCAATCCTTGCCTTTAAAATCAAAATCACAAAACTTACCATTTAATTTAAACCTTGCTTACGAATATTCCAATCTTGACTACTCAATGCTTACAGCTGCGGACTCGGTTTTAAAATGGCGTGATTTAAGAGGTAGGGGTGTAGCTCTTAGTTTTATTGAAAAAAAAGATGAAAAAAAACAGTCTGCTCTTCGTCTAAATTTAAAATATGCAAATTTAAGCGGCGGGCAGATGAGCGACTACGATATAAAAAATGCTTATAATTCGAACGAGCCCGGGGTGTTTAGCGAGACAGAAAAAATGACTGGTAGTTATTTAAAGCTACAACTTCTTACAACTGCTCCTTTAAATGTTTATAAAAATTCAATATTATCTTTTATTGGTGGCTTGGAAGCTCAAAATTTAAACCTTGACCCTAACGGAGTTTATCAAATATACCAAGGGGACACCAATGTTACTTATTACAATGGAGATTCGCAAAATGTAAAAATGAAGACATTTGGCTTAAACCTAGGGCTTAGATACAAGCTTGAAACATCTCCAGATGGCAATTACTTTGCGGTGCAGGTGCAAACATATCTACCTTATTATTTTTCAAGCAAGCAATATAACTGGGGATATAATATAGATGGCGACTACGACTGGAAGCTTCAGTCAAGAGGTTTTTCGGCAATGAAAAACTCAAGAACTTTGCTTTTAAGGCTTGAATCTGTGCAAAAAATTAGCAAGGATCTATCCTTAAATTTTTATGCCTTTGCTGAGTCTTTTAAACTTAAAAATCTTAATGAGTTTGACAGAAATAATCCAAGATTACCAGCAAATAGCGGAGTCGTTTATGTTGGTAACACAAAATATACTCAGTTAAGCACCATTGGCTTTGGGCTTGGTTTTATCATTTAATGCTATTAACATCATTTTGGGCGTTTTACGATGCCACGCTTTTTTAAAATAATATAAAATACTTATCTAGCCACTACAAAAAATGCTAGGATAGGTTTTGGATACAGAACAAGGCAATAGTAAAGATATGCTCTGTTTTAAAATGAAAAATGGTATAATTTACGCACCAAATTTGTTTGCAATTGGCAACAAAAATTGGCAACAAATAATCTGGTTAAGATATTACTAAGATTTTACATAAAAACCGCCTTTAAGACGCATAATTTTGCCGTCAAGCTCAAGCTCGCTAAGGGCTGGCGTTATAAATTTTATTTCAATTTGTAAAAAGTCTATAATTTGATTTAAAGAGCAGGGCGTTTTAGATAAAAGTGTCAAAAGCTTATGTTTTATAACCTCATGGGTATTTTTGCCCCAGTTTTGAAGGTTTAAATTATCCGCCATTACTACTTAAGCTTAATAAAGAATTTTGTGTTTTGCAGGTCATTATGCAAGGGTTTAAAATCTGCCTCCTCAGTATAGCTGTTGTTAGTGCAGATAATTGCCTCAAAAGCAGCATCGGCTGAGAGGTTTTGTATTGCATTACTTGCGGGCTCCGTGCTGTTTACAACACTAAAGCCAAAATGATTTTGCGATGAGTCAAGCAAGGCATCCATTATGTCGTTAAACATTGAAGCTGCTGTTTGTTTGCCACCCGCCCCAGGTCCGCTAAAAAAGAACCTGCCCTGCTCGCCGGCATCAAAATCAACCCCGTTTATTGCATCGTCAACAAAGTATAGCTTGTTTGTGTTTTGCACCATACAAGGTAAAACGCACACAAGTGGCTTGCCATGGTCAAAATTTTGCATAATGGCAACAAGCTTGATTTTTGCATTAATTGATTTTGCATAATTTATGTCAGCTTGTGTAATATCTAAAATGCCCTTAAAGCTAACGCTGGCAAAGCTTACAAGCTGCCCAAGGCAAATTGAAGACATAATTGTTGCCTTGTAAGCGGCATCGTATCCTTCAACATCGCTTTTAGGGTTTGCCTCGGCGTATCCAAGGTTTTGTGCCTGTTTTAATGCTTGATTAAAATCCAGCCCCCCGTGATACATCTGGCTTAATATGTAATTTGATGTGCCGTTGACTATGCCGCAAAAGGAATTAATTTTTGCAAAACGCGCTCTGTCTTTTAAAATTTTAATGATTGGTATGCCCCCGCAGCAGCTTGCTTCAAATAAAAATTTAACATTATGTTTTTCGGCAAGGCTTGCAAGTTCTAAAGCTCTGGATGCTATAAGGTCCTTATTTGCACTAATTAAATGCCTGCCAGAAGTGATAATTTTTTTGCAATATTCAAAAGCAAGGTCAGTGCCGCCTATGCTCTCTGCAACAAGCTTAACTGATGGGTCATGTAGTATCTCGTCTAAGCTGTCGGTCCACTTTGTGCCGGATATTATGTTTTTGTCTATTTGGTTACGCGTCATTATATAGGACACAACCGAGCCATCGCCATCCGCCCCGCTAAACTTTAAAGCCTTTGACACAAGCTGGCTATTTTGCTTAATAAGTTTGTATGTTTCGCCGCCAATGTTGCCAAAACCAAGTATAGCTATAGACATAATTTACCTAGTAAAACAAATTAGCAAAATACATATGGATACAAAAGTAATACAAATTTACAAAAACCTTCTGTTAAGTCAAGAAATAATTTTTACTTAACTTGCTAAAGCTAGGCAAAGTTGGTTAATTTGCTGCAAATTGTGAGCAGCGCTAAAGCTAAGCCTTAGCATTGGCACTTGGCTTGTTGGGGCAAAGATTGCTTTTACAAAAAATCCTTTTTGCATAAGGTCAAGTGATTTTTGACGGCAAGCCTCTGAGTTCTTAAAGTAAATTGGCAAAATTGCCGCCCCTTTAGGGGTAGAGGTAGATAGCCTGCAAAATTCTTCAATATTACCAAAAAGCTTAGCCTGCAAAGCCTTGCCTTGATATTGTATTATTTGCAAGGATTTTAAAATTGCCTGCAATATTGGCGGCGGCAGTGCCGTGTTGTAAATTTGACTACGAGCAAAATTTTTTAAAAACCTGCAAACTTCCGCACTTCCGCAGGTATATCCGCCCACTAGTCCTGCGGCTTTTGAATATGTGCCAGTCCACACCAAAAGCTCGTAATTTATTTTTTGCGATGGTAAAACGCCAAAGCCATGTGCATCGTCTAAGATTAATAGGGCATTATATTGTTTTGCAATTTCCGCAAGGCTTGAGGTGTTTTCTACGCTGCCAGACATTGAAAACACAGTCTCGCTTACAACACAAACCCTGCCCTTAAAGCCGCCATCGCAGTGTTTTGCAATTAAAAGCCGCAGGTGGGAGTGGTTTAGGTGCGCGTATCTAACAAGCCTTGCCTTGCTTAGCAAAATGCCATCAATGATGGAGGCATGAACCTCCTTATCGGCAAAAACAATGTCCTCCTCGCCCAAAAAAGCACTAATAACCCCAAGGTTTGCAAGATAGCCAGATGAAAACACGACAGAAGCCTCTGCATTTTTAAGCTTTGCCGTAAGTTCCTCAATGTCTTTTAAAACCTCGCAGGAGCCGGTGATAAACTTTGAGCCCCCAGCCCCCCCGCCGTAACTTTTAGCCGCATTTTGCACCGCATTAGCAAGCTCCTTACTGGCTCCAAGCCCAAGGTAATCATTGCATGAGAAGGACACAAGCTCCCGCCCATCGTATTTAAGCAGGGGGAAGTGCGACCTGTCAAACAAAATTTCCTGCTTTAAAAGCCCGTTTTTAGCCCTTGAATCTAGGGCGTTTTGCATAAAGCCTTGCCAAGACTTATCATTGGACATACAGTCAAACATTTAATTTACTTTTAGCTCTTTTGCCCTATTAAGAGCGGCGCCGAAGGTTTTTGCAAAAACATCCTCAATATCATCGCATCCGCCGCAGTTAAGCATTGCATTGTAGCCTGCCTCAGTAGCTCCGCCCTTGCTTGCAACATTGTTTGCAAAAGTTTCAAGGTTAAAAGACTTATCTTGCAAAGCTAGGCTAAACACAGAGGTAAAGATGTTTGTAAAATCTGATTTGTCTAAACCCTTTATATCTTGGCTTTGCAAAAAGTGCTCAGCTGCCGTATTAAAAGCATTTGCCACAAAGGCTGCAAAGCCGCTGCCGCAGCCAAAAACGGCGGTTAGGGGGTCTATTTTTTCCTCTGCATCAACCTCAAAAACCCTGCCGTGATTTTTAAAGCAAGCTAGTAAATTATCTTTTGCCTGCTGGGGGAGGTCTTTAAAAAAGGCACTAATAAAGCCCCTGCCGCCCAAAAGACCAAGATTTGGCATAAGTCTTGCGTATTTAAAGCTATCTTGGGGGTTGTAATTGATTGCCAAGAGGGATTGTTTGATAAAATCGTAATCTTTGCCGGCAAGGATAGATATAAAAACCGTATCCTTGTTAAAGCAGGAGGCAATATTGCTCTTTGTAGCTTTTGCTAGGCTGGCAAAAGCGGCTAGGGTATTTTGCGGTTTTGTAAAAATGCAAACAAGATTAAATTTTACTGTCTTTAAGTTGGCATCCGCAAGCTCGTTGATGCTTGAGGTAAATTTGTATGTTTTAACTTTTAAGCCTAAGGCGGAGTGTCCATTGGTAATTAAGCCGCCAAGGCAGGCACCCATCTTGCCGTAGCCAATAAATAAGATATTAAATTGCCCCATGGTTTTGTTAATATCTATAGGCTTCGGGTTTAAATGGACCATCTATACTTACAGCAATGTAGTCCGCTTGTTTTTGAGTTAGGGTGTCAATTTGCACGCCAAGCTTTGCAAGATGTAGTCTTGCAACCTCTTCATCTAATTTTTTTGGCAGAGTATAGACTTGATTTTTGTAATTACCTCTATTAGCATAAAGCTCAATTTGTGCAAGCACCTGATTTGTAAAGCTCATGGACATAACAAAGCTTGGGTGCCCTTTGGCACAGGCAAGGTTCATAAGCCTGCCTTTTGCAAGAACAATCAGTCTCTTGCCGTTTGAAAAGCTAACCATATCCACCTGAGGCTTAACCTCCTGCCAGGTAAGATGGTGCAAGGATGCAACATCAATCTCGCTATCAAAGTGCCCAATGTTGCTTACTATTGCCATGTCTTTCATCTTGCACATATGCCCGTAGTTAATTACCGATGTATTGCCTGTTGCGGTTACAAAAATATCGCCAATTTCGCAGGCTTTATCCATCTTCATCACCTCAAAGCCAAGGCTTGCAGCTTGCAGGGCACAGATTGGGTCAATCTCTGTTATTACAACCCTTGAGCCTTGCCCCCTAAAGGCTTCGGCACATCCCTTACCTACATCGCCAAAACCGGCAATAACAACAACCTTGCCAGCAAGCATTATGCTTGTTGCGCGTTTTATGCCGTCCAGCACGGACTCCTTGCATCCAAAGATATTGTCAAACTTGGACTTGGTGACGGAATCGTTAACATTAAAAGCAGGAAACGCCAAAAGCCCAGCCTTAAACAAAGCCTCAAGCCTTTTAACACCTGTGGTTGTCTCCTCGCTTACGCCGTAGATTGTTTTTTTGTCAATCTCCGCATCCTCAAGTATCATTTTGGTAAGGTCGCCCCCGTCGTCCAGTATCATATTTGGTCTCCACGAGCCATTATCTGGCTTGTATGTTTGCTTAAGGCACCAGTTATATTCGGCTTCGGTTTCATTCTTCCAAGCAAAAACAGGTATGCCAATTGAGGCTATATAAGCAGCCGCATGGTCCTGAGTTGAATATATATTGCAGGAAGACCACCTTATCTCGGCACCTAAAATTGCTAGAGTTTCGATTAAAACTGCGGTTTCAAGCGTCATATGCAGGCTGCCGGCAATTTTAGCACCTTTAAGTGGCTTTGTTGCAGAGTATCTTTCACGCAGAGCCATAAGCCCCGGCATCTCGTGCTCTGCAATACGCACCTCGCTTTTGCCAAAAGAGGCTAAGGCTATGTCGCAAACCTTGTAGTCGTTAAATTGATTAGCCATTGTTAGTTTTACACAAATAATCTTTGATTTATTTTTAATTTGTGCCGCTGTTAAAATTGCGGTTGACGGCTGGTATTTTAATCACCGCCCCGTCCAAAGCACCATCAACAATTATCTGGCAACCAAGCCTTGATGTGGGGGTTAGTCCAAATGCAAGGTCAAGCATGTCCTCCTCGTCCTCACTTGCCTGTGGCAGGTTGTTAAAATGCTCGGATTCAAAAATTACATGACAAGTAGAGCATGCAAGCGACCCTTCACAAGCACCCTCAAGCGGCAGCTTGTTGCGGTGCATTAGTTCCAATATGGATATGCCAATTGGTGCGTCCAGCACAACACTTGTTGCATCTGGCAAAACAACTGTAATTTTTACTGAAGAACTCATTTTACGACAAAATAAATAATAATTAAGCAAAGTATATTATATCTTACCAAGCTTAACAATTTGCTTTTATAAATCAAACATATTTTTTGCTTTTTTTGCTTTACCTAGATTTTTCTTGCAACTTGTGTTTTTTTATGTTTAAAATTAGATTGTTAATTTGTATATGTGGTTATGTCTTTATCAAGTAAAGAGGAATTTGTATTGAGAGTTTTGAGCTTGTTGCACTCGTTTTCATTTTCGCCAATTCAGGTTCAAAAATTGTTTTTTTTACTTGAAAAACGAATAGGCAAGGAGGCAAAATACTTCAAATTTACCCCCTATCACTATGGCCCATATGACGAAGAGCTTGCAACCTTACTTGTAAAGCTTGAAAGGCAAGAACACATTACATCATCCATTATAGACGGCATAAAACATTACTCAATCAACCAACAACTTGATATTGCTGGCTTTTTAGACGAGAAAAAGAAAAATTTTATTCTAAATGACTTGGTGCCCTTTATTAAATCTAAAAGTTTTTTTGACCTCTGCTATTCCGTATACAAAGAGTTCCCCGAGATGGCAAAAAGAAGCGTATTAATCAAAAAACCACAATGACAATATCTCTTGGCATTCTTTGTAAAAACGGCGTTGTTTTGGCATCGGATGGCATGGCATCTTTAAATTTTCAAGATTCCGAAGGGAGAAGTTATAATTTTATGGGTCTTGATAATTTAAAAGTTCATATTGTTGATAACAAGTTTATATGCGCCTTTGCTGGTGACGATGCAATAATGAAGCACTTTGTTACTTCTTTAGAGCGATATCTAAGTGAAAAATGGCTACTGCCCAAAGATCCCAATATTCTTGTTGGTGAAGTATGTTCTAGTTTTATTAAATATTATCACAAAATACACGACAGCTATCCAGAGGAATTAAAAGCTAAAATACTAAAAGAGTTTGATACGCAAATTGAAAATGGTAGCCTTGCTCTGTTGTTGGGTTTTTATATTGGTAATAATTTTTATCTATATCAAACCGAAAGAAACTTGCAGTTTAGCATCGTTAGAGAGGGCTGCACTTGGTACAAGATAATAGGGAGCGGTTGGTTCGTTGGCAATCCTTGCATTAGTTTAATTAATAAACTGCTTAATGTTAAATCAATGCCTTCTGTAGATGAGGCTTTAATCATAGCACACTGGACCATACAGCATACAATTGATTCAAGCTCGGGTGGTGTTGGCGGGGATGTAACAATTGCTTTTTTAAAAAAAGATGATAACGGCTTTACCATTGATTATTGCGATGTAGCTGACTATAGGGAGCATTTAATTCACTTGTATAATCATATACACTCTTTTACAAAAGACATTAATGAAATTGTAAAAGATGGAAGAATTGAAGAGATACCAAAATTATAATATTTATTTTATTTTTCTGTATTTTTATGGCTCTTGTTACAAAGGTGTCGCCTTTTGCAAAGCTTGCGGCTAGCGAGCTTGATAATTTGATTAAGCAAAATCCTGAGCTGTTTTGCGAACTTGGCTTTGAGGCAATGACCACAAACATAGGGCTTTACAAACACAAGGATGATTTGATGGTTTTGCACTTTTCAAAGCCGGCTAGCGTTGCTGGGGTTTTTACGCTCTCTAAAATGGCAAGCGACCCAGTTTTGTGGTGCAGGGAGGCTCTTGTAAAGGGCAGAGGGCTTGCAAGGGTGCTGATTGTTAATTCTGGCTGCTCCAACACATACACGGGTGAGGCTGGCATGAGTATAATAAATGCGGCTTGCAGTGCGGCTGCAAAGTTTTTTAGCTGTGCCTTGCACGAGGTTTTTGTTAGTTCTACTGGGGTGATAGGTAAGCCTTTTAACGAGGCTCTTATACCCTCTGCGATTGCAAAATTTAATGAGTTAAAATTTACACCTAAAACCAAGGATGATTTTTTGACATTAACAAAGGCGATTCAAACAACTGATACCTTTGAAAAAATCTATTCTCAAAAAGCCACAATTGCCAAGCAAGGGGGGCAGGTAGAGGTAACAATTACTGGCGTTATTAAGGGTAGCGGCATGGTGGAGCCTAATATGGCAACAATGCTTGGATATATCTTTACCGATGCGACAATTCCGCCGGTCATCTTGCAGCAGATGTTAAGCGAGTTTAAGGATGACACATTTAACTCAATAACCGTAGATAGCGATAGTTCAACAAGCGACACAATTTTGGCATTTGCAAGCGGGGCAAATGAGCATTTGGTGCCTTTAGATATAAACGACCCATTGATTGCAGACTTTAAGGCTGCATTTAAGGCTGTTATGCTAAAGCTGGCAAAGCTTGTTGTTATGGACGGCGAGGGGGCAAGTAAGTTTATAACTATAGAGGTTAAAAAGGCAAAAAGTTATGCTCAGGCAAAGATAATAGGTAAGGCAATAGCTAACTCCCCGCTTGTAAAAACCGCAATTGCTGGGGGGGATGCAAACTGGGGGCGTATTGCAATGGCAATTGGCAAAACTCTTGAGGATGTAAAGCGAGAGGATGTTGAAATCTACTTTGGCGACATACTACTTGCAAAAAACTGGAGCCCTCAAAACTACAGCGATGATGAGGCGACGGATTATATCAAAAAAAACGATTTTATAACAATTAAAGTTGTTCTTAATGCTGGCGACATTGATGCCAATGTCTACACATGCGATTTAACTCACGAGTATATATCAATTAACGGCGATTACCGCAGTTAGGCTTAGGTAGCTTTGTTTTAATAAACTTTGTAATATTTTTATTAAAATACTTGCAAATAGCAAGATAAATGTTAAGATTAAGGTGGGCAGGTGCTGTTGGTGTTTAACCAGCCAGGGCGGAAACGCAGCAACTAAAGCTCCACCAGCAGGTTGCCCATTTTGCATTATTAGCAGCAAAACTTAAGTAATGATTACAGGGTATGACAATTCAAAATATAGTAAAAATTGCCAAAATACACATTGCAAGCGAGGAGCAAGAGTGTTTTGAAACATCGGTTTCAACCGTTGTAAACTGGGTATCTAAGGCTATTCTTGCTGATACAGAGAATGCAAAACCTATGTTTCATGTAACAAAACCTACAACCAATGAGTATCGTAGTGATGATAGTCCTGTTGCCAGCACTCAGCAAGATTTGCTTGCCAACAATAAAGGGGCGGCCGATGGATTTTTTGCAACTAAACTTATTGTATCTTAGTTATTTTTGTTTCGTATAAAGTAGTATGTTAATTAAAAAAAAATATCGTAAAGCTTACAAAAAATCTAGCTTTTTAAGACCCGTTAAGCTATTTTTAATTGTATTTATCACCTTTTTTGCTTGCTGGCAGAGCTCTTTTGCCTTAGTTACCGGAGCTATAGGTTTGTTTGTTAAGCCATATGCAACTGTGTCCCTTGCAGATTACTCGGATGGTAATTCACGAGAGTTAAACAAATATCCTTCAAACACAAAGCTTGCTTTTGGTATAAGGGCAGTGGGTCTTGCAAGTATTGAGGCCGATTATTCAAATTTTAGGGTTTCAAAATATCAGTCCACCCTAAGCCCGGGTTTAAGCCAGTTTAAAACGGATGGTATAAGTAAGTCTACATATGATGTTGAAAACTACGGAATAGCCCTTCATTTAAACCTACCAATTATCCGTTTGCTTGGCAACGGGCTTGAAACAGTAATAGGCGGCGGCACAACAACCCTTAGCTACAAGGATACGCAAACTGGCGTTAAGCTAAAATCAACAAGTCCTAAGATTACCGCTGGGCTTAGATTTATTTTTTTAAATAAGTTTGCAGCTACCGCAACTGTTGATGTATTGACCAAAAAACATCCTCTTGCCAAGTCAAATCCTGTTGTTTCAAGCCTTGGATTTACATATCTTTTTTGGTAATTTTTTTAATAATGCAAAATTCACAAAGGCTGCAACAGCTTAAGTTAAACAAAGTCTACAACATCAATCTAAGCGAGTGCGATTTAAATTTTGTCAACTTAATTAGTAAATATTCTGCAAGTTTAAACCGTGATGCCGATGGTGAGATCAAAACGCTTAAAATGAAATTAATATCCAAAACTTTGCTTTCTGGCACATATAAAATTAATATTTTAAGTAACGATCTTACAAGTCAGGGTATTTTTATTGCATCATCTGATGTGCTTAAGAATGTTAAATTTTACGAGATATAAAAACTTTACAATATTCAATTTTGTTAATTTACTTTTTTATGTCAGGTAATTTTACAATCTATCACTATCCAAAGTGTTCCACTAGCAATGCTGCACTTGCATTTTTACGCAGCAAAAACATAGAGCCAAAGATAATTCTTTACTGTGATACTGGGCTTGCAAAGGAGGAAGTTTGTTATTTAATGAGGCTCCTTAGCCTTGAAAAACCAAGCTCCCTTATTAAAAAAAACGGACTTACATACAGGCATTTGGGTCTAGCACATAAAAATCTATCGGATGAAGAAATGCTTGACACAATAATACAAAATCCAAAACTTTTACAAAGACCAATAATTATCTGTGGCGATAGGGCGATTATTGGTAAAAATGAAGATACAATTGCCAAAATGCTACAAAATTTATAATTTAAAAATGTATTACACTTTATTTAAGCAGTACTCCGGATTTTTTGCAATTATCATAACTCTGATAGCCTTTACCCCCTATGTATTAAGCATTTTAACGGGCAAGACAAGACCTCATATCTTTACATGGGTTATTTGGTCTTCGGCAACTTTAACTGTATTTTTTGCAGAGCTATCTAGCGGGGCGGGAATTGGATGTTGGTCAATAGGTTTATCGGGTTGTATTAGTGGATTTATAGCAATGCTATCCTTTGTAAAAAGGTGTGACAAAAATATTTCAAAATCCGATTGGGTATGTTTTTTGTCTGGCATGCTTGCAATTCCAGTATGGGTTGCTACAAAAGACCCTCTATGGGCGGTTTTACTTTTAACCGCCATAGATGTTACTGGCTATGTTCCAACAATCAAAAAAGTAATTAAAGACCCTTATAGCGACAGCGTTTCAATGTTTACATTAACATCCCTGAGGAATGTATTTTCTATCATTGCTCTTGATGAGAAAATTTTAACAAATATCATTTTTCAAGCCGCAACCATTGCTGGCAATTTGATAGTTGTTGCAATTATCATAAGGCAAAAAAGCAAATTAAGATAAAGGCAATTTAAGGATTTTTGCTGCTGCAACAATGAACTTTTAAATCCTATTTTTGTAATTAAATTACATTTAGCAAAAGTTGTTAAGGCTGCACAGAGGGTTTGTTGCAGATCTTTAAAAACTGGCACATATAATTAACTTAAGAGGTAGCCTTAACTTAGTTTATTACTAAAACTTATCTCCGACGCCCCCTTTTATTATCATTGTCTTCTTTTTCTTTTTCTTTTTGTTGTTTTTTAAGTGCATCAATTTCACTTTGTTTAAGTTCCTCTTTCGGTTCATTTTTTTGTTCCTCCTCTTGGTTTGCCATTGTTTGGTTTGCCATTGTGCCTAGCCTGCTTGGATTGTCATCGTTAGTTTTTTGTCTCTTTGCATTGTTATTGCCATCTAGTGGCGGATTTTCTGGCGGTCTTTTTCCAAGGACTGTATTAAGGACTGGATTGCTAGTGTTGTTGAGCTCACTGCTACTTTCTTCGTTTTCACTTGATGAATATTTTTCTGTTGTTAGACGTCGTCTTTTATTTTCTTCCTCTCCGTATTCCTCTCCGTATTCATTCTCCTCTTCTTCTCCATATTCCTCTTCGTATTCATGCTCCTCTTCTTCTCCCTCTTCATGTTCTTTATAAAGTTCAATGTCATTGCCATCTTCATCAATGATGTTAACGCCCTTCTTTTTTAATTTCTCTAGTGTTTTTTTGCTGTCTTCGTCTAAGGAGTCTGCACAATCTTGGTCAATAATAAGGGTTTTTAAATTTGGTAATTTTAAAATATTGGAGTGAATAGATTTAATACAATCGTTACCAGATATATCAAGATATTCTAAATTTTGAAAGCGTTCAATGTCTGCATCAATCGCACTTACATACACGCCTGACACATTAAGTATTTTTACTGTTGAAAAACCATTTTTATAAAGTTGTGTAAAAAGATCATTATTTTCTTCTATGCCAATATCGCTAAGCGCGGCAATATCTAATATTGTTAATTTAGAACCGGATTTAAAGTCCTCGTCAAAAGGATAGATGTTAAGTCCTCTAATTTGCAACTCTTCTAAAGCTTCTGGTAATTGTGCAATAATATTTATATTGTCATTATCGTTTAATTTTAGTATCTTTAGATTTTTGTAAGCTGACGCATTTTGTTCGTTAAATTCTCCAATATCATTTCTAGACATATCTAGCTCTTCAATTTTATCGCATCCATCAAAGACAGGAATATTTTTAAATTCATTATAACTTAAATCCAGAGTTTTTAATTGTGTAAAAGCCGAAATATCAGGCAATTCTTCTAGTTTGTTGTATGATAGATTAAGTATTTTCACCTTTGCAAGTTTAGGTGCAAAAGCTTGGTCATTAAATACTTCGTTTAACACAGATAATACTTCATTGCCGTCAAACCCATCGGCTCCAAAGCCCGAAAGGTCAAGCTCTCTATTGTTGCATTCATTTATTCTTTTTTTTATTTCTTTTATGCAATCTTCTTTGTATTGCATTTTCGCTGCTTTTTTTGCATTTAAATACTTGAGTGTTATAGATTTTATTTCCGCCTCAATCCTTTTGTCTTGTTTAGGCTCTTCTTCAAAATCAAAAATATCTGTATTCTCTATCTGTTTTCCATTAACAACCGGCAATTCTTCTATATCATTACCGATTAATTTTATTCTATTTAAACTTTGAAACGCCGAAATATCAGGCATTCTGTATAGTTTGTTGTATGATAGATTAAGTATTTTCACCTTTGCAAGCTTATCTGCAAAAGTAGAGCCTTTAAATACCTCGTTTAAAACAAATGCTACCTCATCTTTGTCAAACTCATCGGCTCCAAAGCCCGAAAGGTCAAGTTCTTCATTGCTGCATTCATTTATTCTTTTTATTATTTCGTTTTTTATACAAGTTTTGTATTCTATACTGCAGTTTTCATTGTGTTCTTTGAGTAATTTTTCATAGCCTTCTTTTTGAGAATCAAAGGGGTTAAGTAGTGTGTTGAGATCATCTTCTATACTTTCCATATCTGAAATTAATAAATAATATTTAATTAACAAATGAAATAAATTAGATAAATTTTAGTCATTTGGCAAAATTGTAAAATAAAATATTTATTAAGCAAGGAAATTTTTTTTTTAATATAAAACATGTATTATTAAGTTATACTATTTCTTTTTGTAAAAAAATCTTTGATATAAACTTACAGAAAAAATAAAATATTGCTTAAGCTATTTTACAAAAGTAAAAACAATATTTGTGAGGAGCTCCTAATCTTACAATCTTTTAAACAATTAGGCATTAGGGGTTTTTTATGCTTATTTTGCAGAGGAATTTTTTTGCAAAGTTTGCAATTGTTTATTTCAACTTTTATTTAGTTATTATGACTGACCTAAACTTAAACCAAGATGGATTTGTATCTAAAAACGAATTTGTTAGCTTTCAAAACAATCTTGACAAAAAATTTAGCGAACTTGAAACATCAAAAACCGCAAACACTAAGGATGGGCTTTTTGAAGTTAAATCATCAGCTACAGACGCCAGCATGAACAACTTTATTGTAAGCGGTAAGACGGATGGTCTTGAAGTTAAGTCCTCTTTTAGCGGGGGGCAGCAGGTTTTAATGAGCCAGCAATCCGAGGCGCAGGTTAACTCCTTAGTTCAAAGAACCAGTGTGGTAAGAAAGCTTGCAAGCAATATTACAATTTCTAACGACTCCTTTGAGGTTGTCTACGAGGATATTAATAATGCTGCAGCTTGGGGGACAATTTTAAACAATTCCCCTGTCAAAAAAAAGCTTATCAGAACTCACGAGCTTATGGTGCAGCCAAAGGCAACTCAAAAGTTTTTGGAAGATGCAGGTAGCGGTGCGGAGAGTTTTATGTATGTTAAAATTGCGGATGCATTTTCTCGTGCCGAAAACAAATCTTTTTTAACAGGGCAGGGCGAGGATATGCCAAGAGGTATCCTAACTTACGACGAGCAGAATATTGAAAGAATTCACAAATCTTTTGATGTAGATGCAATTGAAGCCCTTGTTGGCTCCTTGCCGGACATCTATCTTGAAGGAGCGTGCCTGCTTATGAACCGCCGCACCGAGCAGATTATAAAAAATCTGAAAGATGCAAGGGGGCAGTTTATCTATCAGGCGGCTAACGGGGCGGCTAATGCAAGCTTGCTTGGTTATCCTATCTACACAACGCAGGATATGCCTGATGCATCATCTGGCAAAACCCCGATAATCTTTGCAAACTTTACATATGGTTATCAAGTTGTTGACAAAACAAATATCCTCCTTGCAAGGGACGAACTTACAGAAAAGCCTTTTGTTAAGTTTTATGCCCTTAAAAAGCTCGGCGGGGATGTTATTAACGGTGATGCTATTAAAATCTTGCAGGTTGCTTAGTGTCTGTAGGGGGTAAATTTTAATTTTTTATACAAGTAATATGCAAGCAAGCAATAATAATTTTTTAAACATTAGATTTTTGCAAAAAGTGCCCTTTGGCACCGAGTTTGCCATGGATGCGGGCGTGAATATCTTTGCCTCCCGCGGGGGAGCGGAGGTGCGTAGCTTTAGCTCTTTGCCGCCTAAAAGGAGGTATAAAATATTTTTAAACAAGTTAAAACAAGAGGAGGTAAGCGAGCTTTTTAGCTTTTTTTACCTTGTGGGCGGCAGCTTAAAAAGCTTTAGATTTAGGGATGTAACCGATTGCACGGCAAGCGATGAGCTTTTGGTGCCGCTAGGGCAGGATGGTTTTAGCTTTAGGCTTGCTAAGTCTTATTTTTTAAACAACGAGCAGGGGCAGGCATTTAGCTTTACAAGGCTTATTACAAAGCCTGTGGAGCAAAGCCTTGTGCTTAAGAATGTAAAATTAAATAGCATTTTAACCGATTACACCTTGGATGCAAACACCGGCACGATAACCTTTGCCACAAAGCAAGATGTTAAAAATCTTAGTGCAAGCTTTACTTTTGACGCCTGCGTGCGTTTTGATACGCCAAGCCTTTGTCTTAAGTATCTTGACACTGGTTTTGAGCAAAGCGGCGAGCTTGTTCTTGTAGAGGTTGAGTCCTAGAGCTTTTACTAAGCCCAGACGATACTAACAACCCCGCCTGCTAGGCTAAAGCCTAGCCTCCTCCTATGTTAGGGGAGGTTTGCTAGAGGTAGTCCACCCTCTCCCCTTTAAGGAGGTCAAGAGATAGTCCCTCCCCTTTTAGGGGTGCCAAGAGATAGCTCCTCCCCTTTTAGGGGAGGTTGGGTGGGGTATTTAAACAAACACTTATTCCTTACGCTCCCTTTGGGGTGAGGGTTTTAAACATTTTAGTATTATTTTAAGCCGATTATGCCTTTTTTTCAAAATAATCAAGATGCAAAGAATCTAGACCCCCACATCAAAGAGGTATTTTGCGATGCGGTGCGAAAGTTTGAAAGCAGGGCGAGCGAGTTTTGTAATTTAGAATACATTATAGAAGAATCTTTTTTGGAGCTTAACCCCGGTATTGACTTCTTGCCAAATTGGCACATAGAGGCGATAGCTAAAACGCTGGAGCTTGTTGCAAAGGGGGAGCTTAAAAGGGTGGTGATTTGCATGCCGCCAAGATACCTAAAGTCGCACTGCGTAAATGTTGCATTTAGTTTGTGGCTTTTAGGTAGGTATCCGCACAAAAAAATTATATCGGCAAGTTATAATCAGCAGCTTAGCAATAACTTTTTAAATCAGGTAAAGCGGGTGATGCAGAGCGATTGGTATAAAAGGCTCTTTCCGGATACTAAGATTACAAAAAACACGGGGCTTAAAAACAAGATATGCACAGAGCAAAAAGGCTTTAGATTTGCAACCTCAATTAATGGTACGCTAACAGGGGAGGGGGCGGATATTTTGATAGCCGATGACCCGCAAAAGCCTGTTGACATTGTAAGCAAGAGGTCGCGTGAAAGGGTGCAGGAGTGGTTTAGGGGCAGTTTTATGTCTAGGCTTAATAGCAAAAAAAACGGGGCGGTGGTTGTGGTGATGCAAAGATTGCACTGCGACGACCTCGTGGGACACATAATAGAGCGCGACAAACGCAAGGAATGGTTTGTGTTAAACCTAGAGCTTGTGACGCCAGAGGAAAGGGAAATTATCATTAAAAATAAAAATTACTATCACTACAAAAGGCCGGCGGGGCATATTCTGCACGAGGCAAGAGATGGTATTGAAGAGATTGAGGCTCTAAAATACGATGTAGGTGAGGATATTTTTATGGCACAGTATCAGCAAAACCCGCAGTCGCAGGATGGCACGGTTATCAAAAAGTCTTGGATAAAGCCTTACGAAGAGCCGGAGGTGCAAGTGCCAAAGAGCGAGAAGGAGTATTTTATCTCCATTGATGCAGCGGTTAAGGCTGGGGCAAGTAACGACTACACGGCTATATCCATCTGGTATAGGTTTAAAGACCCCGACCCAGAGGCATTAAAAAAACATCTTGCCCTCAAGCGGCAGGAGGCAATTAAAAATAATATTTTTTACGAGGACGAAGCGGAGAAAATAGGCAAATGGAGCAAGGCTGGGGCGGAGGCTGTTACAAGGCTTGGGCTTGGGGGTATTTTAAGCGAGCTTAAAGTGCCGCAGTTTAATCTTAATCCAACAAATCAAGATTTGTTCTTGGAGGAGGTGATTAACCAAAAGCTAAGCTATCCGCAAATTGTGTGTCTTGTGTGTGAGCTTATTGCAAAATATGGGCCTCTTGCGGTGATAATTGAGGATGCAGCCTCGGGTGCCCAGCTAATACAGCACCTGCAGCACGCGGTAAGGGTGCCGGTGTTTGGCAGGGTGCCAACAAGTTCTAAGCAGCTAAGGCTAACCTTTGCATCTTATTTTTTTGAAAAGGGGCGTATAAACATCAACGCCGCCATGCATGAATATAAAAATGTCGTGCATCAACTAACGCAGTTCCCTAGTGTTAAGCACGATGACATTTGCGACTCGGTGTCTATGTTTGTCAACTGGTTTTACGAGTTTTACGCAGACGAAATTAAAAAACGCAGCCTTGCCAATAAAACAGGCGAAATAAGGGGGTTGTAGCAAAAAATCTTGTAAAGCTCTTGCAAAGTTTTGTAAAATCAAGTATTATACAGGGTAATTATTTTGTTAGCTATTTTTTTTGCAAGCCATGCAATTTCAGCAGTCTGCTATTGTTTTTAAAGCATCCAATCTTTTGCATAAAGATGGGTTTAAGCCTAGTAATATAGATGTGTACGATGCAAGCTTTGGCAATGATGTTGTTATAAAACTTGTTTTTAATCAGCAAAATAACAAGGTTAACACGCTCAGTGCGCCGGTGCTGGGCGAGCTTGAAGCCTTGCTTGAGGCAATTGAGGCTAAAATTAAAGGCGGCACACAGATTAAGCTTGTTGCCTTTGTCTCGGCAAAGCAGGATATTTTTATTGCAGGGGCGGATATTAACGAAATAAAAGAAATAAAAACCAAGCAAGAAGCCAAAGCTAAGGTTGCCAGAGGGCAGGCAATTTTGCATAAAATTAGCACTCTGCCTTGCCAAACAATTGCCTTAATTAACGGGGCGTGTATGGGCGGAGGCTTGGAGCTGGCTCTTGCCTGCACCTACAGGCTTGTAAGCGATAATGCAAAAACAAAACTTGCCTTGCCGGAGGTTAATCTTGGCATTATACCGGGTTTTGGCGGCTGTGTAAGGCTGCCTAGGCTTATTGGTTTAATTAACGCATCCCAAATGATACTAAGCGGTGCCCCAGTTGATGCAAAAAAAGCGCAAAAGCAGGGTCTAATTGACTACATTGCCCCCTTAGCTTTTTTTGAAGAACATTGCAACAAGTTGCTGCAAAGCATATTAAGTGCACAATTTAAGGTGAAAAGAAGCAAGTTTTTAAGCCAAGTGTTATTTAAGTATCTTATTTTAATGCAGGCAAAAACAAATGTTTTAAAGCTTACAAAGGGGCACTATCCAGCTCCGCTTAAGGCTGTGGATGTTTTGCACCGCACATTTTTTACTACAAAGAACATCAAAAAAGAGCTGCAAATTGAGCTTGAGGCTTTTTGCGAGCTTTGCACGGGCGATATTTCCAAAAACCTCATTGATGTCTTTTTTAAACTTGAGGCTTTAAAAAAAGATAGCTTTGAGGTGGCAGAGGGCACCACATCTTTAAATGTAGATGAAACAGCGGTTTTGGGGGCGGGCGTAATGGGTGGCGGCATAGCTTGGCTTATGACAATGCTAAACAAGGGGGTAAAGATGAAGGATGTAAATCTTAAGGCAATAGCACTTGGCTTTGGGCAGATAGCTAATAACTACAAGTCCATGCTTAAAAAACGCAAGATTAAGCCAGAGCAGGTAAATCAAAAGTATAATCTTGTAACCTTTACCATGGAGGATGCTGACCTTAAAAACTGCGACCTTGTAATTGAGGCGATAGTGGAAGACCTAAGTATTAAACAAAAAGTGCTTGCAAATACCGAGAGCGTTGTTAAAAAAGATGCAATCATTGCAACAAATACATCGTCTTTACTAGTGAGCGATATAGCAAAAAATTTGCAGCACAAGGACAGATTTATTGGCATGCATTTTTTTAATCCGGTTAACAAAATGCCGCTAATTGAGGTGATTAAAACCAAGGACACAAGCCCAGCAGTGGTTCAAACAGTGGTTCAAATTGCAAGGCAGGCGGGCAAGATACCTGTTGTTGTGGGTGATTGTGCGGGTTTTGTTGTAAATCGTATATTAATGCTTTACATGAACGAGGCACTTAAATGCCTTGAAACAACAGGCGACACAAAGTTAATAGACGAAATTTTTGTAAAATTTGGCATGCCAATGGGTCCTTTTACCTTGGCAGACGAGGTGGGGCTTGATGTTTGTTACAAGGTTGCACAAAATTTGTATGCTGCATTTGGCGAGAGGGCAAAGCCATCCCAGATGCTTGAAAGACTCTACAAAGACCAGCACCTGCTTGGCAAAAAGGGCGGGGCAGGTTTTTACACTTACAAAGACGGAGTGCAGCAGGGGGTAAATCCATCGCTAAAGGCAATACTTAGAATACTCCCGCAAAAGCAAGAGGTTTTAAGCGATAAGCAAATTATACAAACCTGCCTTAAAGTTGCCATTAACGAGGCAAAACTGATTGTGGAGGAGGGAATCGTTCAAAACCCCGACCACATTGACATTGCTATGATTATGGGCACTGGCTTTCCTGCCTTTAGGGGTGGGCTTGTTAGCTATGCAAAGCAAAACAATTTGTGGTAGCGATGCGTGGTTGGATGAGTGCTTTGGATATTTGTTAAAAAATAATTGTTAAAAAATAGATTTAACAATTTAATATGTTATTATAAATTTTAGCAAGCCGTTTTAAGGCACATTAAAAACCACAGCCCAAAAACGGATTGTTTGATGTTTTTAAAAAATAGATTTAATAACTTGACATGTTATTACAAATGTTATAAATTTGTAATGTGGCTAACTTTTACTTGGGTTTGCCTAGCTAACTTTGTATTGTTTGCATAATGGCTTTTGTATGATGGCTGATTTTTTGAAGCAGTTTTTATTGCTGGATGTTGCTAAGGGCATGGGTAAAACTTTTTACTACATGCTTGCAAAAAAACCGGCAACCCTTAACTATCCTTTTGAAAAATCTCCTGTTTCTTCCCGTTTTAGGGGGGAGCATGCATTAAGACTTTATCCAAATGGTGAGGAGCGTTGCATAGCCTGCAAACTTTGCGAGGCCGTTTGCCCTGCTCAAGCAATCACCATAGATGCGGAGGAAAGAGCTGATGGTTCACGAAAAACCACAAGGTACGACATTGACATGACAAAATGTATTTACTGCGGCTTATGCCAAGAGGCATGCCCTGTGGATGCTGTCGTGCTAACGAACAACTTTGAGTTTGCGACCCTGACTGCTGATGAACTGCTTTATGATAAGGAAAAGCTGCTCTTAAATGGTAAAATTTACGAGGAGCATATTTATAATAATATTAAATCTGAACAAAACTATGTCTAATAATAACGAAACTAAAATTGAGGTTGAAGAAAATTTAAACACTCAAAAATCAACCGAGCAAGATGTTGAAACAAATCAAAATCAAGCAGGGGGTTTAGCTAACAAAGCTGATGTTGAAGGCGAGGACTTTGACGAACTTGACGAAATTCTAGAAGAAGGCGAAGAAGATGAAACCGATGATGAAGGTGACATTGAAATTGAAGGTGTTAATGGCAAAAAAGCTTCAAAACAAGATGATGAATTTAGTGAGGAAGCTATTAAAGCAAAAAAGGAAAAAGCTAAAATTGAGTTTGGCAAATATGTTGAACTCTTTAAAAACACCGCTGCTGAGGCTGGTGCTAGCCCTAAGCTTTGCGATGCTATTCAGGACTTTATTGAATACTTAGTATCATCTTCTCTTGTTGACATTAAAGACGATATTAGATTTTTGAAAAGAAAATCAGCTCCCTCAACAAGACCAAGCTTTGGCGACAGAGGCCCAAGAAGGGACTTTGGCTCAAGACCTCCTAGAAGGGACTTTGGCGGCGACAGAGGCGGCAGACCTAGCTTTGGCGGCAGAGACAGAGACGATAGAGGTGGCAGACCATCCTTTAGAGACAGAGACGACAGAGGCGGCGATAGAGGTGGCAGACCATCTTTTAGAGACAGAGACGACAGAGGCGGCGACAGAGGCGGCTTTGGCTCAAGACCTCCTAGAAGGGACTTTGACTCAAGACCTCCAAGAAAAGACTTTGGCGGCGACAGGGGCAGACCTAACTTTGGTAACAGAGACAGGGATTAATGCTACCTATTCCATCCCCTTATTTTCAGCCGGTAATTTAGCCTGTTTATTTTTAAGGAGATGGATATATTTTACTACCCATAAATATTTAATAATATTTACTAAGTCAATCAACCAATTAAATGCTCAAGATGTTTGTATTTATTTAAGAAAATTTAGAAAACATGAAATTTTTGCTTTTGGTTTTATGTCTTGCTTTGTGTATAATTAACTTTTGTTGGAACATTATTCTTTCAAAAAAACTAATAAATAATTCACAAAGACTGCCAAGCAATTTGGAAATTTTACCAGATAAAGTTTTAAATAAAAAAGAGCTTAATGAAAAATTTACAAAACTAATATTTAAAGAGCAAGAATGGCAATTTCAGGACGGTCAACTTGTTAGTTTTTCAGATTCTAGCTTTATCATCAAAATTACAGGTGAAGATACTTTGGAGAACTACCGTAAACAATCTTTGTCTCTTGGTGTTGGCGGGTGGTACGAGAGATTTGAACAAAAAGTTATCAATAAAACTCCGGTGAGAAAATATGAAAAGTATTCACATATGGCAATCAACGCTCTTTCGGGTAGCGAAAGAGGTATTTTTAACATTTCTGTCTATTTGTCTGGCTTACTTGTTTATCAAAGTCAATTATTTTTTTATGATTACGGAAGGCAAATAATGCCGATTTTTGATATAAAAGATGATAAAATTATTTGCAACAAAAAAAGTATTGATTTACGGATATCTAATATTATCATGAATAACCTTGGAATGGCGGAAATTAATTGCAAAGACTTAATTGATGCAAATGGAATTTATATTGGAGGGTAAAGAAATTGGTGGTGAAAGTTCGCAATGATTATTCCTTACGTTCTTTTAGTCTTCATTCATCACTGGGGACGATTAGGAACTTTTTGGCGTACTGGCAAAGATACAAGCTAATTTTATCATTAAAAAGCTATTATAGCTTATCATCAAAGTAAAGAGTTTAAGTTTTGCCCCTAGGCATCCTTTTGTCAGCTCCATATGTTAGTCTCGGCTAACAAGGGGAGGGGTGGGCTGATGACTTTGCAAAAATTAGTGGCTGCCTAAGGCTTGTAAAAAAACAAGATATGATATGTTAGATTTACTATATCAAAGAACTTAAAAATTAGATTGAACTTGGTGTAATTTTAACAACCTTGCTCCGGTTAAGCTCGCCTTTGATGATTTTTACATCTTGCTTTTTGCAATTAAAATAGGCTGCAAGCACTTCGGTAAGCTCCTTGTTTGCCTTGCCATCCTCTGGGGGCGATTTTAAAAATGCTTTATAGCTAATTTCGCCAAATAGATCTTCACATTTTACAATTTCTTGTTTTTTTGCCTGAGGGTAAACCTTTATGTTTATAATATTCATTTTATGGCGTTACTGTTGCATCGGTTTTTGTTTCTCCGGGGCATTGTAAGCTTGATGGCTTAGGCTCCCATAATCCGCCGCGGCAAATTATATCCAGATATTGCCTGCCGTATTGGTCAAGTTTTACCAGTGTAATTAAGCTTTTACCAGAGGAACTTGTGAACGAGTTATACAAAGATTGGTCAATTGCGCTTAAATAGCTATTGTCAACGATGTTACTTGTGCTATTTTGGTCTAGTAGTTTTACATCTACACTTTTTTGAGTGGAGTTTTGCGTAATTGTGTAAGTTGTGCCAAGTGCAGATGATGTTCTAAAAACGCTATCGTTGCATGTTAGCCTTATACTTATGCCATTTTTTGCAAAGGTAAGGCCATCCATATTGTAGTCGTCGCTTAAAAGGGATTTTGTGATGGCAGTATCTATGTCGCTATACTTGCACTTTTGATAGTTTTGCTTGCAGATGGGTAATTTACCAAGAATTACCTCGCTTGTTGCATCGTTCATGTCTTTGTTTAAAACTGTTGTTGTGTCACTTGTGGCGTCCCTTAGGGCAAAAAAAGAGGTAAGTTCACAGTTTGCATCGTCGTCAGCATAGCAAATTTTTTCATATTTACACTCAAGCTTAAAGGACACTTCCCCAGTCTCTTCTATGCCTGTACTACCTGGACAAACAGCCTCTGCAACCTCGCCAGCAGCTATGTATTTTTCACCGGTATTTGGCATTGTTTTTATTGTAGATCCCGATAAAACTCTGGCTGCCGAAACGGATTCAAATGTAGTATAATTAACCGTCGATGTTGTAAGGCTTGTATTAAGCTTGTCAACGCTGCATATCGGATTGCAGTTTTTTTGCCCATAAAGCACTCCGTGGGAGCATAAAACTTGATAGCTTGCAACGCTAGTTGTAAGGGTATTGTCTATAGATTCTTCGTCTACGCTATAATCACCGTTTGAGTCTTTAACATTGCCGTTTATTGTTGCGTAATATCCTGCATTGCATTGTATGTCAATTTTTGTGCCGTCCATAATTTTGGTCGTAGGTAAAACATTTACATTATTGTATTTTGCAACTGCATTGCCAATATTTAAAGACTCCCCATTGCAGTTAAGGTTTTTTATACCAGTGTAGATTGGCTTAAATGGTGGTGGCTCGCATTTATGAGAGTCAAACAATCGCCAATTACCATCAATACAAGATATTTTAAAAATAGACATTCCTTCCGGCGTAACATAGTCCATGTAGTTGATTGTATTACAACCAACGGTTATGTCGTAGCCGTCAAGAGTTGCTCCAATTTTATTATAGCTTGCATTTGGTATGTTAAGAATTGCATTTTTGCAAAAGGCAAAGCAATTTAATGCACTTAGGTAAAGTAAAAAGTTTATCAATAAAGTTAAAGCAATTTTTTTATACATTTGCAGCATTTTAACTTAGGCTTTTTTACAAACTTTCCAAAAAGTCTTTACGGATGCTACGCTTTTGACCGTCGTTGTCAAAGATTACTTCATAAAACAATCCGTCCAATTTTACAACCTTGCCGGCACCAAAAATTTTGTGACTTACGCCGCTACCAATTGCAAGATTTTTTGTAAAGCCTTGGTTTAGCCTTACTGCCCTTTTTGGGTTTGGACTATAACCTGAGTTTTTAACCTTTACTTTTACCGAGCCATCCTCATCTTCGTAGCTAGATTTTGGCTTTTTTTGATTAAATAGCGGAGAGAATTCCTGACGCAAAAATTCAAATGACTGATTTTGCACGGCCGTAATTTCGTCAATAAACCTAGACCTTGTAGTTGGCACTAAGGAACCTGCAAAAAATCTATGCTTAGAAAATGTCAAATACAAATAACGCATAGCTCTTGTAAGGGCAACATAGCCAAGCCTGCGTTCCTCTTCAACACTGCCATCTTTGGACTCGTCAATAGACCTTTGATTAGGAAAGATTCCATCTTCTAAAAACGGCACAAAAACAGCCTCAAATTCCAAACCTTTGGAGGCGTGCACGGTCATTATAGATATAGATTCTTTTGTAATCTCGCCTTCTTTGGTTAAAATCTCATCCGTAGCAAGGCTTGAGTATTCCAAAAACGCATCTATAGAACTAAAATCGGACAAAAGACGGGAAAGCTCACTTAAGTTTTCCATCTTTGTCTCGCACTCTCTTGTGTCCTCGCTTTCGGAGCGTAAAAAGTCTTCGTAGTTAATATCGTTCATTATCTCCTCGGCTAAAAAGTCAAGCCTAATATTTTGAGTGTTGACAATGTTTTGCCATTTTACAAGCTGTTTATAAAATTGACTTACGGCCTCCTTAGCCTTTGACACAAGCCTTAAGTTTAGGTTAGTGCCCGAGAAAAACCCATCCTCTGAGATTATCTTGAGAGTTTCGGTTATGCCAAGTCCGTTTTCGGCAGCAAAGGACTCTACCTTGTCCAAGTTAGTCTCGCCAATACCCCTCTTTGGGTTTAATATAGCCCTTTTAAGGGAGATGAAATCCATGTCGTTGCCCAAGACTCTAAGGTAGGACACTATATCTTTTACTTCCTTTCTTTCGTAAAACCTAAGCCCGCCAACAATTTTGTAGGATATGTTGGATTTTATTAAACTCTCCTCCAAATAACGCGAGAGTGCTGAGGAACGAAGCAATATTGCAATCTTGGAAAGAGGCACATTGTTAATTTGATTTAAGTGCATTATTTGGTTGATTATAAAGGTAACCTCGTTTCGCTCGTCAATGTGCTGGCGGATAATGACAGGCTTATCAGTTTTTTTTGTGGAAACAAGATTTTTACCAAGCCTGTTAGAATTATTACTAATTAAAACATTGGCACAATCAAGTATGCTTGGGGTTGAGCGGTAGTTTTCCTCAAGCCTTATAGTTTTTGCGCCTTTAAATTCCTTTGAAAACCTCAAGATGTTTTCAATATCAGCACCTCGCCAGCCGTAAATGGACTGGTCATCATCGCCTACAACGCAAATATTTGAATTTTTACCCGCTAAAAGCTTGATAAGTTTGTATTGAATTGTGTTTGTGTCCTGATACTCGTCCACCATTATATATTTATATTTTTGCTGGTAGTAGTCCAGTATCAGCTCGTTATTTTGTAGCATTTTAACGGCTTTAAGTAGTAAGTCGTCAAAGTCTAAGGCATTTAAAGCTTTAAGCTTTTTGTTATACTCGCTAAACAAAACATTAAGCTCAGCACCACGCATTGCCTCTGGCACAAATTTTGCCTTTGAAAAGTCCTCCGTGTCAGCATCTTTTGCCTTTGAAATAATTGAGGCTAAGTTTTTAACGGGGTAAGTCTTGGTGCAAATACCAAGGTCTTTTGCTATTGCTTTTATTACATCTCTTTGATCTTGTGCGTCAATTACCACAAAGTTTTTATCCATGCCAATTGCCGAGTGATTAAATCTTAGCATTTTAAGACAGATGGAGTGAAAGGTGCCTATGTTGACATCTATGCCATTTTCGGCGGTTTTACAGATTCTTTCGCGCATTTCGTTTGCAGCCTTGTTTGTAAAGGTTATTGCTAAAATTTGCTGGGGTTTTGCAAAGCCAGATGCTATAATATAAGCAATTTTTTTGGTAATTGTATTTGTTTTGCCAGTGCCAGCACCTGCAAGTATCAATAAGGGTGTGTTGTTAATAACTACCGCCTCTCTTTGGTTTTTGTTAAGACTTGCCAAGATATTGTCTGTTAAGTCTAGGTCTCTTACTTCAAGCTCAAGTTCAAGTTCCATTGTTTTTATTAATAATTGATGTGCCCAACAATCTTATCAAATGGGCTTACTTATAAAATGATAGAAGATGTTTTTCAATAGTCAATGATTTTTTGATAGAGTAAAGCCAATCTTAGCCGATTATTCAATTTTATATGCTATTGTTTTTAGCTAATAATTTTACAAAGGCGTGCCTCAAATTGCCTTGTAGACTGCAATACATCAGCCTCGCTTTGCAGATTGCAACAATAGTGTATCTTGATAATTTTTAGTTCTTCGTCTATGCTATAAGTAATTGTTGATGGCGTTAAGGTAACCGAGACGGCAAAAATGTATAAATTGGATGGAATTTGCAAAAATTTACTATCTGCAAAACTATAGTACACAAAGCCGCTTTTTAGCTTGCCACGCGTCTTGTAAAAATCGCAACAAAGCTTAAAGCTTGATATTATCATCTCTTTTAGCATAAAAACTACATAGTTAAGCAAGGTAAAAAAGCGTACAAATACAAGCCTGCGGTTGCGAAGCTTCCATGCAGTTTTTTTTAAAGCTATGTTTTTGCCCCCCGATGGATTGAGGCTTGCTAGGTAGTCTTTATATAGCAGGCTTTCAAGGTAATAAAATATAGCAAGGCTTGCAAGGCAAGAGCCTGTTAAAAACACCAAGCCAGCACCATGCAGGCTGCCACTTGCAAAAATTGCAAAAAAGAGTGCTGATATTAAAAAAACTTCGGCAAAAAACATTCTTTAAGAAAAAAATTTCAAAATTGTAATTATTATATTTTTAAATTAAAAGCATCTTTAGAATTTTGATATATCTGTGCCGGCTGCACCTGTGCAAGCTTAACAACCTCGCTTAACACATAACTTACATATGATGGATGGTTTTGTTTGCCTCTGTGAGGGGTTGGAGCTAGAAAGGGGCTGTCGGTTTCAACCAACAATCTGTCCTTGCGTATTATTTTAACTGCATCTTGTAGCATTTTGCTGCTTTTAAAAGTTACAATGCCAGAAATTGACATATAACATCCAAGCTCGTTTAACGCCTGTGCCTCTTTAACGCCGCCGGTAAAGCAGTGTATAACAAATCTTAGGCTAGGATTTGCCTTAAGGCTCCGTGTGATAATTGCAATAGCATCATCCCAAGCGTCCCTAACATGCACCACAATTGCCAAGTTACAAGAGGACGCAAGCTCAATATGCTTTAAAAACTCCTCTTTTTGCAGCGTTTTGTAAGAGGCATCGTGGTAGTAGTCCAAGCCGGTTTCGCCTATTGCAACAATTTTATCTTTGTGTGCGGTGCAAATTGCCATTGCCTTTGTTATGTTAAGTGGTTGCTCGCTATGCACATTGCAGGGGTGGTTGCCAAGGCTGCAAAAAATGTTTTGCCTTGAGTTTGCTATTGCCAAAATTTTGTCAAACTCGCTAAGTTTTGTGCTTATTGTAATTAAGTGGCTTGTTTTAAACTCCATCTGGTTGCCTTCAAGGCACTCGGATGCAATAAGCAAAGGATCGTCAAAGTAATCCAAGTGGCAATGGGTGTCAATTAGCATATCTTTAGGCATTAAATAAAGTAGTAAATATATTTTTAAGCCAAGCTAATACAAATGCAAGTAAAATATCTTTCAGTCTGGGTTTTTGTTTGTTTTGTAAAAATTTTGCAAAGGTAAAAAAAATATTGCAAATAAAAATTAGTTTATTTAAAATTGATAGCTTGCAATGTATTGTTTTGCAAGATTTAACAGGTATTTGTATTAATAGTTATATGTCTAAAGCGGATTACAACTTTATAAAGGACGAAAAAACATCCAAAGTAATTAAAATAACAATTTTGGCAGCAAGCGTTAACGAGTTATACGCAAGTGAATTTGCAAAAATTGCAAAAAACATCAACATCCCAGGGTTTAGAAAGGGCAATGTTCCTGCAAAGCTTGTTGAGGAAAAATACGGACAGGGCATTAGAGTTGACTGCTTTGAAAAACTTTTAAACAAGCAAATTGCCGAGATTGCAAAATCCTGCAACCTATCCCTTGCTACAAACCCTAATGCCGATTTTGACGCTGACAGCATCCTTCAAAACAAGGATGTTGAAGTTACTTTAACATTTACCGTCTTTGACGAAATTCCTGATGTTAGCCTTGAAAATATTTTGGTTCACACATATAAAATTGAGCCTTCGGAGGACGATGTTAAAAAATCAATTCTTAGATTTAGAGAGCAATATTTACAAAAGGAAGAGCCTGTGGAAGGCAGAGCTAGCCAAAGTGGCGACAGCGTAAATATTGATTTTAAAGGTATGATGGACGGCATTGCTTTTGAAGGTGGAACCGCACAGGGGCACAAAATTGTAATAGGTTCAAAATCTTTTATTGATGGTTTTGAAGACCAGCTTATAGGTAGAATGCCAGGGGAGACATTTGAGGTTCATGTTACCTTTCCTCAAAATTATGGGCAAAAAAATCTTGCTGGTAAGCCTGCAGTTTTTGAGGTAAAACTTAACTCTATAGCAAGCATAACAACTGGCGAAATGACAGACGAAGCTCTTAAGCAATACACCAAACACCAAACAATTGAGGAATTTGAAAACGAGGTAAAGCAAAGTATTCAAAAGTATTACGATTCTTTAATTGCAGATTCCGTTGAGGATCATGTAAGCGACCTTTTGGCAGACGCCTTGGATTTTGAAATACCAAGTATTTTTGTAAGTAAAATTACTGAAGACAAAAAAGCTGAAACCATTAAACAAAATCAACTTTTACCGGAGGGCGAAAGAAAATCGGAGTTGGAGCTTGTTGCTGAGCTTGAAAAATCTGCAAAAAAGGACATCATGCTTACTCTTTATTTGCAAAAATTTGCCGCACAAAATGTTGTAGCTCCAACAGACGAAGAGGTATATCGCTATTTAATGGAGGATGCTGCAAAAAAAGGTATATCACCTTTTGAGGTTTTTCAATATTATCAGGACCCAAAACATAAGGAAAATATCAAAAGAATGGTTCAGCAAAAAAGAATCTACGAAACACTATACTCAAAAATTACCAAAAAATACACAAACATTACAAGTGACAAATTGCAGGAGCTTGTCAGCTCTGGCAAGCCTTTAATTGTTGCTTAGTTTGTTGCAAAGATATGTCGTTAAAGTGCGGAATAGTGGGTCTGCCAAATGTTGGCAAATCTACTCTTTTTAATGCAATCACAAAAACTCAGGCTGCTCAAGCTGCAAATTATCCATTTTGCACCATTGAGCCAAACTCTGGCAAGGTTGCAGTTAGCGACGAAAGGCTCACAAACTTAGCAAAAATTGCAGGTTCTGCCGAGATTATTCCAAATTTTATTGAAATTGTAGACATAGCAGGCCTTGTAAAGGGTGCAAGCAAGGGTGATGGGCTTGGCAACAAGTTTTTATCGCATATTAGAGAGGTGGATGCTATCTTTCACCTTGTTAGATGCTTTGACGACAAAGATATTACCCATGTTGAGGGTACCGTTGACCCAGTGCGTGATGCCTCAATTATTAATACAGAGCTTTGTCTTGCGGACATTGAAAGCCTTGAAAAACAAGCTATCAAAATTGAAAAAAAACTAAAAACTGACAAAAAAGCTGCTCAAGAACTTGATGTGCTAAACAGGCTAAAACTTGTTTTAAATCAAGGGCATATGGCAATCACCGCAACTGCTAAAATGACTAAGGAAGAGCTTGCCATAGCTCAATCCTTCCATCTAATTACCGCAAAACAGGTTATCTATGTTGCAAATGTTAGCGAGGGCGATGTTAAAAACGGCAATGCCTACAGCAAGGCTCTTGAGGGTTTTGCTTTGCAAAATGCTTCGCAGTTTGCGGTTATTTCTGTAAAAATAGAATCCGAAATTGCACAAATTGAGGACATTGAGGAAAGAAGCTTTTTTTTGAGTGAAATAGGTCTTGAACGATCCGGGCTTGACTCCCTTGCTCAAAAAGGCTTTGAAATTCTTAATCTTATAACATTTTTTACCATAGGACCAAAGGAGGCCCATGCTTGGACTCTTAAAAAGGGCTTACTTGCCCCTCAGGCCGCTGGCGTGATACACACAGATTTTGAAAAGGGCTTTATAAGGGCCGAGACAATATCTTATCAAGATTACATTAAATACGAGGGCGAGCTTAAAGCTAAGGAGGCTGGAAGATTACGCCTTGAAGGTGCCGATTATGAAGTGGAGGATGGTGATGTGTTTCACTTTAGATTTAATGTTTAACTAATCTTTTTAAGTGCAAATTTGTCATTTAAAAACAAAGCTCCCCCGCCCACAGGCTAAAGCCTAGCTTCCTCCCTTGTTAGGGGAGGTTTTATTTGCACTATAACCCCTCCCCTTTAAGGGAGACCCTCAGATAACTCCTCCCCTTTAAGGGATGGCCTCAGATAACCCCTCCCCTTTTAGGGGAGGTTGGGTGGGGTATTTGAGTTGAAATAAGTTGAAATAATTTTATAATGGTTGGATTGTGTTAAGCAAGGGCAATCTAAAGCTTGCTAGTATTGAATGCAATCTTTGCAAGAAAAAAATACAAAAAAAATTGTTGCAAAGATAAAATTTTAGGTTTTTTCTATATCTTCAACTTCATCGTAAGTTTTTAAAGGGTAGGCATGTTTTGCCTTATTTGCCAAGTTGATATTGGCTTTAAAATTGTTTTGTATTTTTTGTTTATGTTTGCATGTCTACCTATATAGATTACTCAAAAAACGACAATCTAACCAGCTTTGGCAAAACAACTCTATCGGAGCGTTATTTGCTTAAAGGGGAGGATTTTCAGGATTTATTTTGGCGTGTTGCATCCTATTATGCAGACGATCAAGAGCATGCAAAAAGAATGTATGATTATATTTCAAACCTTTGGTTTATGCCGGCAACGCCAGTGCTTTCAAACGGGGGTACCACAAGGGGTTTGCCAATATCTTGTTTTTTAAACGAGGTGCAGGATAGTATTGAAAGCATTAAGGATTTGTATTCCGAAAATATCGCATTAGCATCAAACGGCGGAGGCATTGGTAGCTACTGGGGCGGCGTGAGGTCAATAGGCGAGCCGATTGCAAACAAGGGCACAAGCTCTGGCATTATGCCTTTTTTAAAGGTGATGGACTCAATGACGATTGCAATTTCTCAGGGTAGTGTAAGGCGTGGTAGTGCGGCAATTTACTTAAACGACAATCACCCCGAAATTGAAGAATTTGTGGATGTAAGACGCCCAATTGGCGACTCCAATAGAAGGTGCCTTAACCTGCACCACGGCGTTGCAATAAGTGATGAATTTATGGAGGCCGTTGACCTAGGCAAAAGCTGGCAGCTTAAAAGCCCAGCATCTGGCAAAATTTTAAGCGAGGTTTCGGCCCGTGAGCTTTGGATAAAAATGCTTACCGCAAGGGTTGAAACCGGTGAGCCTTATCTATTGTTTATCGACACCGTCAACAAGCACCTGCCAGCTCACCAAACAAAACTTGGGCTTAAAGTTAAGACATCAAATCTTTGCTCCGAGATTACCTTGCCTACGGGCATTGACCACCTTGGCGCCGAAAGAACCGCAGTTTGCTGTCTCTCATCACTTAACCTAGAATACTACAAGGACTGGGAGGGCAACAAGGACATAATACCAGATGTTATGAGGTTTTTGGACAATGTGCTTGAAGACTTTATCACCAAAGCACCAAGCTCAATGCAAAGGGCAAAATACTCTGCAATGCGTGAACGCAGCGTGGGGCTTGGCGTGATGGGGTTTCACTCTTTTTTGCAATCGCAAAAGGTTGCCTTTGAGGGCGTGATGGCTAAGTCTTGGAACAAAAGAATTTTTAGCCATATCAAGGAAGAATGCGACAAGGCGTCAAGAGACATTGCAAAACAAAGAGGTGCCTGCCCGGACGCTAAGGATGCTGGGTTTGAAGAGAGATTTTCAAACAAAATTGCCATAGCTCCAACGGCAAGCATATCAAACATCTGCGGCGAAAGTAGCCCCGGCATAGAGCCATATGCAGCAAATGTTTTTACGCAAAAAACGCTCAGCGGCTCCTTTGTTGTTAAAAACAAGCATCTTAAAAAGCTTCTTGCCGAAAAATCCAAAGACAACTCAGAAGTATGGTCCAGCATAGCGGTAAGCGACGGCTCGGTGCAACATCTGGACTTTTTAACCCCAGAGGAAAAGGCAGTTTTTAAAACCGCCTTTGAGCTCAATCAAGCTTGGATAGTGGAGCACGCAGCGGACAGAACCCCTTTTGTTTGCCAAGCACAATCCACAAACCTGTTTTTTGCGGGTAATGTATCCAAAAAAACCCTCCACACAATACACTTTGACGCATGGAAGAAGGGCGTAAAAAGCCTTTACTACTGCCGCAGCAGGTCAGTACAAAGGGCGGACAAGGTCTCAAACCCAGTATTAACCGGTGCAATTAAAATTGACACTGCAAAAAACGAGCCCCCAGCCCCAGCAACCAGCAGCCTCTACGACGAGTGCCTAGCGTGCCAGTAGTGGGTGGTGAGTGATTTTGTTAAAGTTATTAATTTAATTTTATAATGGAAGATGTAATAAATCAAAATATAAAAACAACGCTATATCAAAGAATTACCAATCCATTTTTTGTAACATTTTTTACATGGTGGTTAATTTTAAACTTTGATTTTATTTTAATAATAACTGGCAATACCGAAACTCTGGAATTTTTGCGTAATTATTACGGATACACGCAATGTTCGAATGCTAAATTTTCTTCATTTTTATGTTTTTGTCCTTGGATAGATAGTAAGCTTAATTATGTATTTTACTATCTCTGTTACGACATTCTTTTTCCAGTTGTAATGACTTTTGCCGCAATATATTTATTACCTATATTGACTACTCCAATTTACAAAAAAAATGCAAAAGAAGTTGCAAAGTTAAAATCTATAAAAATAGGCTATGAAAATCGTCATCCACTTTACTACATGGATCTAATAATGAAAGAAAAATCCATAGACGATTTTATTGAATTTTATAGTGAATATTTGAAATTTGCAGTAACCGAACATAGCGACAATTTTACTCAAGAGTTTAAAGATAAAATTAACGAAAAGTTATCTAATCCGAGTTTTTGTGAGCTTTTGAAAATTTATAATCTGGGTGTTGTTAAAAAGATACAATATAACATGAATGGCAATATAGTTCAATGCGATAGTATTAGACTTGACACAAATGTTTGCAATGAACTTTATAAGGAATATAAACTACGTAAGCCAGACTTAAAAGATGATAAATATAAAAGTGATAGATCTACATATGACTCAAGACAGGAATTTGGTGAATTTTCAACGCAGTTTAATCCATTTTCGCTTTCAATCTATCAAGAGGTTTTAACTGATATAGAAATTAAAGCACCAAGTTTTAATTTTGATAATGGAAAAAATTGGGTTTTTACATATACCGGCATAGATATAACTCCGGATTATAGCGATGCAATTAAAGAAAGATTAAAGCAATTGGCGGAGAAAGGTCTGTCAAAAGGATCTCGTTTGCCTGTTAGGTTAAGAATTGATTTTGCAACGGATAATGATGGCAGAAAAATCAACAAAACCGAAAGATATACAATACTTGAAATAACCGGCGAGCTTAAAAAACCCATAGAGAACGCGTCACTATTTTAAATAATAAAGTCTAATAATCCCTCCTCTCTGCAATTCTAGCCAGCCCGCCTCCCCCCCTTGCTGGCAAAGCCAGCAGGCGGAGCTGGCTAATGGGGGTGAGGGGGTTTAATTAAAATTTTTTAGATTGATAAGCTATTATTACCTCTAAGTAATCTTATTAAACTCTTTTATAGCAAAACCGTAATCATCAAATCTATGCAACATCCCCACTCTCTTTGGGTGCTTTGCCCCAGCCCCAGATCCCCTAGCGGCTTTGCCGCCTAGGGCTGGGGCAATATTTTTTGCTTTGCAAAAAATTAAGCTTATTGATAGTTTTGAAAATCCTGCCCTCTGTAGTTGTTAGTAGAGGCAGCAGGCACAGCTGGCTAAAAAAAGTGGTGCGGTGGTGGAGGTTAAACTAAAGCCCATTTAAAAGAAGCCTGTATCTTAAGCCCCCACCCCAGCCCTCCCCGATATTTAAAGAAAAAGGGAGAGGGAGGAAAAGTGGGTATCCAGCCCCCAAAGGGAGAGGGAGAGGAGAGAGGGGTGCCTCCCCTTTAAGGATGTCAATCAAAAACTCCTCCCCTTTTGGAGAGACACTCAGATAACCCCTCCCCTTTTAGGGGAGGTTGGGTGGGGTATTTATAGCCCAAGCAACAACATAGCAACCCCACCCGTTAGAAGAAAAACAACCCCGCCCACAGGCTAAAGCCTAGCTTCCTCCCCTGCTAGGGGAGGTTTTATTTGCACTATAACCCCTCCCCTTTAAGGGAGGGCCTCAGATAACCCCTCCCCTGTTAGGGGAGGTTGGGTGGGGTATTTTTATTTTTTGTAAAGGTTTGTTGCAAAAGTTGTTGCACAAATGCAAAAGCACAAGCTAAGCAGGGTAAAAAACGCAAAGCATAGATACACCGCCGGCAGCCCCAGTATCGCAAATGATGTATCGGTGCAACTTGCAAGGCTTGGTGCGGTTTGATTGATGGTTGATGTTATGTCCTCAAGGCTTAGCCCGCAGGATGAGCTTACAACTTCAAGCACCACCAAAATGTGATAAAAGGCAAGGCAGGCACCACTTACAAAAAGCAATGAGCCGATTGTGGCAAGGCAAAAATCTAGCCATTTTTTATTGAAAAATCTTTTAACAAGGCTATAAATTGCAAACGCACCTAGATAGGCGTAAAGCGGCAAACGCTCTAAAAGGCAAAGGTGGCAGGGCATGACTTTTGCAAAAATTTGATAACCCCAAACCACGCAAAGTGCAAGGCAGCTGGCAATAAAGGCAGCTGTAAATAAATTGCAATTTTTTATTTTGCCAAAACTTATAAGCATTTTTACAACTTACAAACTAAAAATCAACATTAACATCCCCAAAGTTAAGGCTTGCAACATTGCCGCCGCCGTCCATCACTTGCAGGTTGCCCTCTGCATCAATGCCATTGTTTGTGCCGCTTACAGCCTTGTTGTATCTTGTGTTAGTTATTGTTACTTCTTCGTTTTTTTTAAACAAAACCTCATTTATACCTCGTAGCAATGTGCTTGGCTGAGTGTTTTGAAGCCCAAGCATTATCTGCCAAAGCTCGCTTGCTATCTGGTTGTTTTGCAGAGGGTTATTAAAGGCAAATTCGCTAGCAAGGCTTGTTGCCCTGTAAGGCTGCCCCTCAAGATTTGGGTGGTTGGCTATGTTTATGCCAATGCCTATAATTATTGCATCCTTGCTGCCCCAGGTTAAGATTCCGCAAAGTTTTTTGCCGTTAAGCATTATGTCGTTGGGGAACTTAACCTTAAGCTGGCTTAAATTGCAAGCTTTGCCGCAGATTTTTTGTATTAAATTAAAAACGGCAAGGGCAGAGTAGTAAGGAGTGAGTTTTGGCTCGTAAAAAAAGAGCCTGTCAAGCACTATGCTGCAATAAAAATTACCCTCATCAGAGCTCCAAACCTTGCCGCCACGCCCAGTGCCAGATGTTTGGCTTTGGGCAGTTATGCAAAATGGCAGGTCTTGATTTTTACCATCAAGCATTGCTTTTGCAAGTGTCTGGGTTGAATCAAGCTCCTCGTAATTAAAAAATTGCATTAGATTGATGCAAAAATATCGTCGCAAATTACCGTTAAATCCGAGCTGATTTTTTGACTTGTAAGGCTTTTAATGTCAGTATTTTGCAAGCTTTGCAAAAAGATGCAAAGTGCCATGTTAAAGCAAACAGTTTTTGCGTAAGTTATGTTAGCTTTATCCCCCAAGACTAGCTTTTTAAGCTCCGCATAGTTAAAATTAACATCCCCGCCCCCAAGGCTTTGAGGCTGTGTATTTTGCAGGTTGCCCTTGTAAAAGACCTCAAAATACAAGACATCCCCATTGATATTATTGATTGCAAGGCGATTTAGGTGAAATATTGAAAGCTCATCCATGCCGTCCAAACTATTGACTATTGCAAATGTAAGGTTTGGTTTTAGCAGCTGCAAAGCCTTTGCATAACCTATTACATCGCTGCTAAAGGTGCCAATTACTTGAAGGCTAAGCTCGTTAAATGGGTTTAGCATTGGACCAAGCAGGTTAAAGATACTTTTTTTGCCAAATTGCAACCTTGCCTCACGCAGGTTTGCAAGGGCAGGGTGATGCTCTGCGGCATTTAAGAAGTAAAAATTTTGCGGTATATTTACATCGCCGTCATTTTTTAAAAGCTCCATTACATCTGCCGAGCCAGAGGCAGAGGACACCGCCCTACCGCCATGCTTAAACACATTGAATTTTGCCATTTTTGCTAGCAAAAGCCCTGCTGCGGTGGATACATTAAGCGTGTTTTTACCATCCCCCCCAGTGCCGCAAAGGTCTATGTTTAGCAATTTTTTGTTAATGTTTTGAGGGGCATTGAAGCAGATTTTTTCACTATCCAGCCTCTTTGCAATTTTAAACAAAAGATTATGATTTATTTGTCTATCTAAATCAACAGAGCATTCTGCAATTATCTCCACTTGCCTCTTTGTGCTTGTGGTGTTAAAAAGCTCTTTAATTTTTTCATCCCCAGCTTCTGTTTTACTTAAACTAAGCTCAAGGGCAGCATCAAGCTTTGCGTAGATGTCTGGCCTCTCGTGCTCCATGCAAAGGGGCATTTCATCCCCGTATTCTTGCCCCATTAACTTGCACTTATGCACCGCCATGCATGGCGAGCATGCAAGGTGGCTTTGAGAGGTGAAAAATTTATCCTCGTTGCCAAGCTGAGTCATAAATTTATCGGCTGGCGAAAAGCCAAAAAACGACAAGGTTGGTATTTTAAAAACCGATGCAACATGCATAAATCCGCTATCGTTAGTAACCGCAAGGCTAAGCCCGCCGCAGTAGCTAATATCCTGTTCAAGTGGATTATTGTTGTATGGCCTGTAATCGCCCTCGCCTAGTCCAAGGTTTAAAACCTCTTGCTTAAAAGCTGCAAGCCTTGTGTTGTAAAGCTCGCCAAAGCCAAAAATAGCAATATCAAAGCTATCTTGATACTTTTGCTTAATGTATTTTAAGAGCCTAGCCCATAGCCTTGGGTGTATGCTTTTGTGAGCGTGACTTGCCGCAATATAAAAGCCAATTGTTGGTTTTGCAAATTGGTGAGGATTAAACTTACCATCCTCAATCTCAATAGGTCGCAAAGTTATGTTTGAGCCGTGAATTTTGTTTAGGTCGTCAATTGTTTTTTGCATTCTGTGAGTTTTTAAACAAGCGGTTTTTTGACTTACAGCGTCAGGCTTAATAAAGATTCGTTTAAAAAATCCATTAAATGGAAAGCTATTGGTAATAACACTCTTTATTTTTGCCTTTGCAAAAAAAGTAATCAAAGCCCAAAGCTCAGAATTGGGTCTTGTATTAAAAAAATAGTCAAATTTACATCCTCTAATTTGCTTAATAAGATTAAATAAACTAGTAAATCTAGCTAATTTTTTTTTATCGGTGTCATTGTATTCTATTTTTAAGATTCCATCTTTTATATATTTACTTAGTAAAAGTTCCGTTATGTATTTGTTGCGTCTTGGGGTAAAGAGTGTTATTTCAAATCCGTCATTGCCGTAAAGATCTTTGTAGAAGTTAAAAATTGGCCCAAGTAGTATTGAATCTCCTACTACGATTAGCTTCCAGCCTGCAATACCAATTTTTACCTTTTGCCCCGCCATAAAAATGCAGTAAAATGTTTTAAATTATGATATATTATATCAGACCTTTTTTAATCAAAAGCTCCGCTATTTGTACCGAGTTTAAAGCTGCACCCTTGCCATAAACATTATCGGCAACTATCCACATATTTATGCAGTTTGGCTTGCTTGTGTCCACTCTTAGACGGGATACAAAAACTGGGAAGGTTCTAACGCAGTCTCTAGGGGTTGCGTATTGGTTGTTGTCTGGGCTGTCCTGCAGTAAAACACCATCTGCGGATTCAAGGATTTTGCGAATTTGCTCGATGTTTTGAAAAGGTTTTTCAAACTCAACATTTACGGACTCACAGTGGCAGGTAAAAACAGGCACCCTTACGCAGGTTGCTGATACTTCAATTTTTGGGTCAAGAATTTTTTTAGTTTCAACCTCCATCTTCCATTCCTCCTTGGTTTTGCCGCCTTCCATAAAGCTGTCAATATGAGGGATGCAGTTAAAGGAAATGTCTTTTGTAAATTTTTGCGGCTTGTTAAGGTTAGCTCTGCCCTCAAAATGCGTCTTGGTGTGATTGTAAAGCTCATCCATAGCCTCCTTGCCAGCACCGGAGACGGACTGATAGGTGGACACAACGATTCTTTTAATGCCAAACTTGTCGTGCAGTGGTTTAAGTGGCACCAGCATTTGCGCGGTTGAGCAGTTTGGGTTTGCAATTATGCCCTTTGCCTTAAAGCCTTCAACGGCATCTGGGTTAACCTCTGGTATTATAAGCGGCACCTCTGGGTCCATCCTAAAATAAGAAGTATTATCAATAACCACAGCACCCTTGCTTGCTGCAAGCGGTGCAAACTCCTTTGAAACAGAAGAGCCAGGGGATGACAAAACTATATCTGTGCCTCTAAAATCAAATGTAGCAAGGTTTTGCACCTTTACTATTTGCTCGCCAATTTTAATATCCTTGCCGGCAGACCTAGCCGATGCTAAGGGTGTTATTTTTGAATACGGAAAGCCCCTTTCAAGCAAAACATCAATCATCTTGCGGCCAACATTGCCAGTGGCACCTGCTACTGCTATGGAGTATTTTTTCATACACAAAAAACAAAAATTAAAAATATTTAGGCTTAAATGTAAAGCGGCTAAAATTAAAATCAACTAATTAATCATTAAAAAAGAATATTGTCTTGCTTTTTACAAAATGTGTTTTAAGTTGTGTCGTATTTTATGATTAATATTTTTATTGTCTACGCAATGACAGGCACAACTTTATATGACAAAATTTGGTCGCAGCACAAAATTCAAACTAACAACGAGGACTCCCTTATTTACATAGACAGGCAGCTGATACACGAGGTAACAAGCCCTCAGGCTTTTGAGGGCATAGAGCTTGCCGGGCGTAAGGTTAAAAATCCTAGCTTTAATCTTGCAGTTGCCGACCACAATGTGCCAACTGACGGCCACTGGAGGCAAGGTGGCATAAAGGATAAAGAGTCGAGAGACCAAGTTGCAGCTCTTGAGGAAAACTGCAAAAAACATGGCATTAGGGTTTTTTCCTTAGGTGATGTTAATCAGGGTATAGTGCATGTTGTGGGGCCCGAGCTTGGCTTTACTCAACCGGGTATGACAATTGTTTGCGGAGATTCTCACACATCAACACACGGGGCGTTTGGTGCTTTGGCTTTTGGCATAGGTACAAGCGAGGTGGAGCATGTTTTGGCTACCCAAACACTCAGGCAAAAAAAATCCAAAAATATGCTTGTTAAAGTTAATGGCAAGCTGCAAAATGGCGTGCGTGCAAAGGATGTAATAATGGCTATAATTGGCAAACTTGGCACCGCAGGCGGCACTGGCTATGTTATTGAATACGCAGGCGAGGCAATTGAAGCCCTTAGCATAGAACAAAGAATGACAATCTGCAACATGACAATTGAGGCTGGTGCTAGGGCGGGGCTTATAGCTCCTGACGAAAAAACTTTTGAATATCTAAGGGGCAAGGAACTATCACCAAAGGGCAAGGCTTTTGACGATGCTCTTGCCTACTGGAAGACTTTAAAAACCGACTCTGATGCAATCTTTGATGCTAAAATTGAGCTTGATGCAAACACACTTGAGCCTCAAATTACATGGGGAACAAGCCCTGAGGATGTTTGCGGAATATCCGGCTCAATACCTTTTGCAAGTAGCTATGCTAACGAGGGTCGTAGAGAATCTTTTAAAAGATCAATTGCTTACATGGGTATAGAGGAGGGGCAAAAAATTACAGATATATCAATAGACAAAGTATTTATCGGCTCCTGCACAAATGCAAGAATTGAGGACTTTAGAGACGCAGCCGCCCTTGCTGACAAGTTTGTTAAGGCTGGCAAAAAAATTGCACCAAACATTAAACTTGCTATGGTTGTGCCGGGCTCGGGGCTTGTTAAGATACAGGCGGAACAGGAGGGTCTTGACAAAATTTTTATTGCAGCAGGATTTGAATGGCGTGAGCCGGGGTGCTCTATGTGCCTTGCTATGAACAACGACAGACTAAGCGATGGCGAAAGATGCGTTTCAACATCCAATCGTAACTTTGAAGGCAGGCAGGGCAGAGGGGGGCGAACCCATCTTGCAAGCCCAATTACCGCGGTTGCAAGTGCTTTTGCTGGCAAGATTGCAAGTCCAAGCTCCTTAGTTTAGTGATATTTTTTAAAGAAAATGTAATTATTTGTTGACTAACAAAAATTGCTGTGTAGACTTGATTGAATTCTATTTTTATAATTTAGTTTTAATTTGTTATGACTTTTCTTAGAAGGATTATTCCAGGTAGCAAGTTTGCTCAGTCTCTTGCACTTACTGAAAAACTAGTTTCAAGCCAAAAAACAACAAAGGTTGTTAAGGGTGGTCGTAATTTTACCTATGCCGTTACTGTTATCGTGGGCGATGGCAACGGTAGATTTGGCTTTGGTAGAGGCAAAGCAAAAGAAATGGTAAATGCTCGTAAAAAAGCATTCAATTCCGCTAAAAAAAGATTGCACTCCGTTGCAATTAGGGACAAAAGAACCGTATCTCACACAGTTATGGGTTCTTGCGGTGCAAGTAGTGTGTTAATTAGGCCAGCAAGACCCGGTACAGGTGTTATTGCAGGTGGTGCAGTAAAACAATTGCTTGAAATTATCGGTTTTAAAGATGTTGTTTGCAAATCTTTTGGCTCATCAGCTAACAAAAATGCTATGGTAATTGCAACTATAGATGCACTATCTCAACTTTGTTCAATTAGTACTCTTGCAAGTCTTAGGGGTAAAACACCAAGTCAATTGCTTCGTAAAACTGAGGTTGCGAGTGAACCTGAAGAGTCTCAAACTACAGCTGCATAATCATTGCTCTTGATTACCCATTTTACTCTGGGCGATTAGTTCAGCTGATTAGAACGCAGCTTTGACGTAGCTGAGGTCGGGGGTTTGAGTCCCTCATCGCCCACCACTAAAAAATCTAAAGCATGATTACAATTGCATCTCTTTACCTTTGTAGCACCGCCTTTGTAACGCCACCTTTTTAACGCCGCCATACACTCATTAACCAGCATGCCCGCCACCCCTTTATGTAAAAATTGTAGCAAAGATGGGCAAGATTTTTAGTACCAAAGGATAGCTCTGGTTCATCTAGGTTTGTGTAATCTTTATAGCAATGATACAAAGGGGCTGGGTAGGAGGATTTACAATAGGAATGAGTATCAAGAGATATCTAATTACTACAGAAAATTGTTATAATGGATATTTGTTTGTTGCTATTTTGGCAAGGTGTTTTAACCTTAATTGCAAATAAAAACTTAAATGAAAACGCTGCAAAACTCACGACTTTAAACTTGCATTTTATTATTTTTACATTACATTTTTATCAAGAGGCTTGTGCCTGTAATTAAAATTGCATTATGTTAATTTATTAACAATCCGTTATGAAAGCCGTAGATGTAGCAAAAGACCTAATTTTTTTGATGGATATATACAATATTGGTACTGAAAATACACCAAAAGGTAAAAATGTTGAGCTTAGCAACACAAAATTGCAAAAAATAATGTATATAGTAATGGGAGTTGCTTTAAAGGTTGACATGATACCAAAAACATCGGTGTTAAACAATGAAGGAAAAGTTGTTCTATCTCTGTTTGACGAACTACCTGAAGCTTGGCCATATGGACCTGTTTTTAAAAATATTTACCAAAACTATTCTCAATTAACTACCGAAGCTTTTAGTGTGAACTACAAACCATTTTACGAAGTAAAAGAAGGCAAGAGTATATCTCAACAAAGAGATGAGGAGATAATGAAGTACATCTTGCAAGAGTTTATTGTCAGCAACATTCCAAAGAAAAAAGCTTTGGAATTAAGTAATTGGTCGCATCAAGATGGTTCACCTTGGAAATTTGTCTGCGATAAATACAATACTTTTGGATGTAAAATTGAAAGTTTTTTAATAAAAGGCTATTTTGATAAGTTGCAAAAAGAAGATCTTTTTAATCTTGATATAGATAAGATAAAATCTAAAGCAGATGAAATAAGAAACAAATATACCAAAGAGTATGAGAAACCAAAGATAGCATTTGAAAACAAATAGATGATTGTAAATTTTTTATGACATTATGAATGACATTATGAGGAACGAACTTACTGACGAAGATATAGCTAAAAAGGAAATAGAATTTTTGGAAAAACAATTTAAAAAACAAAAATTCACTGAATCGGCAAAAGATGATGATGCTTTAACTGAAGGAGATTCTGAGGCTTCTGAAATTAAAAAACGTTCTGAAATTGACACTCAAATGAAGCAAACAAAAGCCAAACAGCTTGAAGATGACAGATTTAGTAAAAAAAGTTGGTCGCACTTTATAATGGGTTATTTAAGTGCTTTTACATTATTGCTGTTTTTTACCATTTGGATTGGGTATTCTATAAAACTTAGTCCAGTTACGCTAAATATATTAATATCGGTTGGTTTTACAAAGGTTGTTGCAATAGCCTATATTGTGGTTAAGCATTTTTACCCGCTAGATGAAATAAAAAGAATAAAAAATAACTAAAATTATCTTTTTTAAAGTGGCTATGACACAAAAATCTACGCATAATTTTGCCGTGATTGGCATGGGGATGAACGGAATGCTTAATGCAATCTGCCTTGCTGGACTAAGGCTTGCAAGTGGCGATGCCCCAAGTGTTTGCATTATGGACAAGGATGCCGAGCCTTTAAAGAGGTTTGAGCTTGACAATCGCACAATTGCACTCTCTGGCTTTACAACAAATTTACTTAGTGAGCTTAAGATTGACATTGAGGCGGAGCCCTTGGGCGTTATAGATTATATATATACCTTTGAAAAATCTACAAAGCCAATCCTTGAGTTTGCAAAGGAGCAAAATAACAATGAGCCAATCGGGTGGATAGTTAGGGGCGGCGTGCTTTTAAAGGCTCTTTACAACAAAATGCAGGAGCTTAGCAATATTGAAATTAAAAACGGATATGAAATCACCGAGCTTGCAAGCACAGCTGACCTTGCCCTAATTAACGGGGGGCAACTTGGGGCGGAGCTTTGCGTGGTGTGCGATGGCAAAACATCGCCGTCAGCTAAGTTACTTGGGGTAAAAAGATACGGTAGTAGCTACAATCAAAAAGCCTTGAGCTTTGTAATAGAGCACGAGGCAGAGCATAAAAACATTGCAGTGGAGCAGTTTACGCCAAATGGACCTTTTGCCACCTTGCCGCTTGCAAATAAAAATCAAAGCGGGGTTGTTTGGTCCCTTAACGGCACCCTTGCAGATGCCCTGCTTGCCATGCCTCAGCACAGGCTAGTTATGCACTTAAACGAGGAGTGTAAAAGGCTTAAAAATATAGGCTTTGTTAAGCAAATTGTTAGCAAGCCAAGAGTCTATCCTTTAAGCATATCTGTGCTTAGTAAAATGTATTGCGGCAGATTTTATTTTGCCGGCGATGCTTATAACGCAATCCACCCCGTTGCCGGGCAGGCTTTTAACATGGGCGTTAAAGATGCTGCAATCTTAAAAGAGGCGGTGCAAGGTCATTTAAGCTTAGGCTTAGATGCTGGACTTGCAACCTGCCTAAACGAGGCTGCAAACGCCAGAATCAAGCATCACCTCTCCTTAAATATTGCAACACATTTTTTGGTAAAACTCTACTCAAATGCAAATCCGCTCACAAAACTAATCCGCACGGCTGGGCTTGATGTTTTTAATCAAATTAGCCCCCTAAAAAACCTTGCCTTTAAAAACGCAAGCGGAATGTAAATATACAATTTATCTACGCCCACTTAACAAAGAGCTGGCGTTGATGATATTAACCTGTAAAACAATTTTAACCAAAATAAATTAACAATATTTTTAAATTATAAAAACTATAACGAAAAAGATTGCTTTTAAAAAAATATATAATAATTTTGTAAAATTGAATCAACTGTAAGTAAAAAACTAATTTATTATCCAGTTGGTCAATTAGTATGTATATTGTTTTTTACTTTGAAAAATGGAAAATAAGAAACTCTCTTTAAAAGAAAAAAATGAACCTCTTAAGAAAAAGGTTTATGAAAAGCTCTCACCTTTTATACCGCAAGATATAGATCCAAGAATTTTACCATTTAAACCAAAGTTACAATGTGAAAATAGACTTAATGTAGAAATTGAGGACGATGGCAAAACGGTTGTTGTTAAGTATAACTCCAAAGAATACCGAGTTACTGTTAAGGAAGATGGTACACTAAGTGACAATTGGACTATGACCACAGGTAAAGATAAAAAGGTGATAAATCTTATTTTTTGCGAAGGTGAAGTCCTTAGCAATGCTACATACACTGGCTTTGCAACGCTTAACGACGGTGTTATTTGTCCGCAAGGAATTGGCTGCACGAAATACGAACAACAATCTATCTATGATAACTGTATTGGCGAATATAACAACGGTTGGCCTGAAGGACTTGGGATGTTGACATATAAAAATCAAAAAATCTATGTTGGTGAATTTAAAAATGATAAAAAACATGGACTGGGATACGAGGCGGAAGAGCTTAATAATAAAGGTAAATACGATATTTTGTATGATGGCGAATGGGCAGATGATAAAATGAATGGAGAGTTTGTATACCTGAAGCGTGGAACTATCAAAAGTAACAATGGAACACAAACCCATTCTCGTAACATGAAGGTAACATGCGTTATGATTAATGGTAAAATTGCTCATAACAACCCTATATACATCTCTAGTGCATTGCATGAATATACTTTTGATGGCAAATCTATACGCCGGCCGGATTTGATTATGAGTGGTAAGCTGTCTTTTTCAAATGGTACTTATGCGTTAGGCGATTTTAGCTTAATGGGCAATGGCGTTATGCTGCCACAGGGATTTATAACTAGGGTTAAAGGAGATAAAACTGTAGAAGGTAATTTTCACCGCGGTAAAGAGGATGGCTATGTACAGTCTACAAACAATACTACAGGCATTACTCAACATGCCATTTATCGTCTAATGGACAATGCTGCATCTAGAGTGGAAATAGAAAAAACAATAAAATCCTCAAAAGTTGATCCTAGTGATTTTACCGAAGTTTATTACTACATAGACAGTCAGCAATTTTATAATCACGAATTATCTTTGCAATTTAATAAAGACAATTATTTAATTGGAATAAAAGCAGTATTGAAGTTAAATCATGAGCGTCGTAGGACTGTGTTTAAAATTCAAGAAGAAAAACCTTTAGATATAGAATGTCTTGTTGAATTTATAATAGAGGCTTCAGAAAGCAATCCTCAAGCTTTTCCAAAAGAGGTAATGCAAGAGATTTTGAATAGCCTTTTGTGCAATGGTCTTTTGTCTCAATTTAATCCGCAAACTAACAAACACGAACTTTTGTTTGATGTAGAAAAAATAAAAGATAAACTTGACAAAAAGGTGATTGATAACATGCAAAGATATATTGAAATTAAGAATGATGACATTAGTTTAGCAAATGCATTTAGCTTTAAGGCGAAAAGTTTGGGTAAATTGCAAAACCCTGTTCCTCAAACTACTTCAAAACAATTTTTACATAGCTCTGCATTTACAGTTGTAACATCATTTTTGAAGGCACAAGAGAATTACAAGGTTGGACTGACCTCGAAAGCTATGCTTTTGGGGTATTTAGATTATATTGCGCTTACATATAAGACTTATCAGAGGACTAGGGAAAATATTAAGGCTTTTGGAAATCGTGAAAAATATTTGCTACACATTCATCCTGCACTTAGTCCTGTTTTTCAAGAATTTTATGAATTTTGTGATAAATGCCCAGATATTGAAAAAAAATATAATGCACTAACTAATATAATTGGCAAAACAGAAGATGACAAAAAACAAGAGGATGTGAAAATTGATAACGAAGAAGAGATAAAAGAGAGTTATAAAGAGGGAGGTGAAAACCATCACTTATTAGCCAATGTGCAACAGCCGTTAGGGTTGAATTCGTTAAACGGGGCAGCGAAAATTGATAACCAAGAAGAGGTAAAAGAGAGCGATATACCAAGAAGCTTGAATTCATCAAACGGGGCAAATAATGGGGACTTAGGTGGTAAAAAAGAAGATGACAAGCAAAGTGTTGCTATCGTAGAATTAGCCTCTGAAGATAAAGAGAAAAAACAAAGCATTATCACAGAATTACTACCTAAAAATGAAGAGAAAAAACAAAGCAATAATAATAGCCCTAAAAATAGCTATCAAATGTAAAACAAGTTGGTCTGTAGCGGGCTAAGCTTAGCGTTTAAGGTAAGCTTAGTCTTGGTGTGAAAATTTGACATTGAAAGCCAAAAGTAAAATATTTACCACTTCATGCCTCCTATCTTTACTATATTCAAACGCTATTTAGTATCCTTTAGGGCGATTAAAAGTGCCAGAAGGGCTCCAAAAGGGCTTTAAGGTGTAAGTTAAAATCTATGTTAAAGTTACAGAGTGAAGTTTTAATAAATATAATTGCTGATTTATTTGGAGCGGGTGATGGGACTTGAACCCACGACCTCAACCTTGGCAAGGTTGCGCACTACCACTGTGCTACACCCGCAAGCTAATTACAAAGCAAAATTTGCCCTCTTGTAATTAATCTTTCGTTGTATATAATTTATATCTAATTTTACACTTGTCAAGCTTTTTTGTAAAAAAGTTGTTTTTTTTGCAAGTTGTTTTTCTTGTATTTTCTTGTAAAAGCAAAAAATATGTTTTAACATTTAGTTGTAGCTATTTTATTTTTATTTTTCTTGATGACTTCAAAAACAAGTAACCAAGCAAGCAACCAAGCAAGCAACCAAGCTAACAAGCAGCAGCAAGATGATGCAAGTCTATCCTTTGAGTCCGCAATTGAAGAACTTGAATCAATTTGCAAAAAACTAGAGCTTGAGGATATAGAGCTTGACAAACTGCCCTCCCTCTACGAAAGAGCCCTGTTTTTAAAAACCTATTGCAGCACCAAGCTGGACGCAATAAAGGCAAGCATTGAGCTTGTTAATAAAAACGAGAAGGAGGTAAAGAATATTCAAAATTAATTTTTTATTGTTATTTATTGTTTTTATTTTTTAGTATTTTTATGTCTTTGATGCAGGCGGTTAAAAAGGCTTTGGTTAAGCCTAGGGTTTTGTTTCCGTTTTTTATGGCATTGTTTATGGCATTTTTTATGTCCGGGGTGATGACGCTTGTTAACCTTGGTCCTGTGCCATTTTTTATAAAAGCTTGGACGAAGTCCTTTGTGATAGGTTTTTGCACGGCTTTTCCTGTTGCTTTTTTTGTCTCGCCCATAGTTCAAAAAATCGTGCAAAAAATTATGCAAAAAACAATGTAAAAAACAATGTAGTAGTCTTTTAATTTGTCTGTCAAATGTTTAATTTACAATCTAAATACAAGCCAAGTGGCGACCAGCCAGAGGCAATAAAAAAGCTGTGCCGCGGCATTGAGGATGGCAAAAAAGACCAAGTTTTGCTTGGGGCAACAGGCACGGGCAAAACATTTACCATGGCAAATATCATACAAAATTTAAACAGGCCAGCAATGATAATGGCACACAACAAAACCCTTGCGGCACAGCTTTACGGCGAGTTTAAGGAGTTCTTTCCTGATAATGCGGTTGAATACTTTGTGTCGTACTACGACTACTACCAGCCCGAGGCATACATTGCAAAAACTGATACCTATATCGAGAAGGACTCGGCAATCAACGAGCAAATTGACCTTATGCGGCACTCCGCAACAAGGAGCATCTTGGAGCGGCGGGATACGATTATTATTGCCTCTGTGTCTGCAATTTATGGGCTTGGCGATGTTGGCAACTATAGCCATATGAAGAGCGTGCTTAAAAAAAAGCAAATTGTTAGCATGGATAAGGTTTTAACCGAGTTTGTTGCCATGCAATACGAGCGAAACGACCTAAATTTTACCAGAACCAGCTTTAGGGTAAGGGGGGATATTTTAGACATCTTCCCTTCCCATCTTGAGGACAGAGCTTGGCGTTTTGAGTTCTTTGGCGACGAGATTGAAAGAATACTAGAGTTTGACCCCCTAACAGGACGCAAGATAATGGAGCACGACTTTGTTGTTATCTACCCTGCAAAGCACTTTGTAACCCCAGAGAACATCCTTGTTAAGGCAATAGAGCAGATAAAAATTGACCTTGAGGTTCAAGTTAAGGCATTTGAGCAAAGGGGCATGCTTGTGGAGGCTCAAAGGCTGCAGCAAAGAACCAAATACGACATAGAGCTGATGCTAACAACTGGCATGTGTAAGGGTATTGAAAACTACTCAAGATACCTAGATGGACGCAGCCCCGGCGAGCCGCCTTACACTCTGTTTGACTACCTGCCAAAGGATGCAATAATCTTTGTGGACGAAAGCCACATATCTGTGCCGCAAATAGGAGCGATGTACGAGGGGGATAGAAGCCGCAAGACAAATCTTGTGAACTACGGGTTTAGACTAACCTCCGCCCTTGACAACCGCCCGCTTAAGTTTGAAGAATGGGACACAAGGCGTAATCAAACAATTTATGTTTCTGCCACGCCTGCCGAGTTTGAGTTTAACAAAACCTCAGGCGAGGTTGTGGAGCAAATTATTAGACCCACTGGGCTTTTGGACCCTCTTTGCGAGATTAGGCCTGCGGAGTTTCAGGTGGATGACCTTGTTGCAGAATGTAAAAAGCTAAAAGAGCAGGGGCTTAGGGTTTTGGCACTTACGCTCACTAAAAAAATGGCGGAGCAGCTAACAACCTATCTAAACGAGATAAGCGTTAAGGCGGCTTACTTGCACTCGGACATTGACACGATAGAGAGGATTGAAATTATCAACAAGCTACGCTGCGGCGAGGTGGATGTTATTGTAGGCATCAACCTTTTGCGTGAGGGCATTGACATACCCGAGTGCGGGCTTGTTGCTATACTTGACGCGGACAAGGAGGGGTTTTTGCGTAATAAATCCTCGCTTATACAGATGATTGGGCGGGCGGCGCGTAACTCAAACGGCAGAGTTCTTTTGTATGCCGATAAGGAGACTAAGTCCATTAAATACGCGGTGGAGGAGACTAACAGAAGACGCAAAATACAGCAAGAGCACAACACAAAGTATAACATTACCCCCACAACCGTAATCAAGCAAATTAAAACCATCTTTGACATAGCCTTTGGCGACAAGCAGGACACTGCCGACAGGCTAGTTACAAATCTGCACGACATGGACGACCGTCAGTTAAACTTAAAACTTAAAGCTCTCAAAAAAAAGATGAAAGACCACGCCGCAAACCTTGAGTTTGAAGAGGCAATGGCCTGCCGCGACGAAATCAAGGCAATAGAAAAACTTCTTGCGGGTTAGAGTAAGTTTTTTTTATTGAAATATTAAATAGAGATTTAACACCTTCTCTAGTTTAGAATATACCCTAAGCAACATAAATAAATTTGTTGTTTTGCTCCATGATTTGCTTAAATTCTGCTTGGTTTAAAACTATAAATGTGAGTTTTTTAACATATCCTAATACCTGTGTCTTTTGTGGTGGTTGATATTGCCTATCTATATAGAGGTAAATATAAACTTTAGCGATGTCAAAGTTTATACCACCATGCCATCAACCTGATGCTCCCAAAGCTCTTTAAACTTGCCGTCCTGCTTTGCAATTAGCTCGGCAAAGGTGCCGTCCTCAATGATGCTTCCGCCCTCCATAACAATTATCCTATCCATATGTTTGATGGTTGAAAGGCGGTGGGCGATGGCAATAACGGTTGCATTTTTTGCTTGTAGCATGGCGTTTATTGACTTTTGAATCTCGCTTTCAGTCTCGCTATCAAGGGAAGAGGTTGCCTCGTCAAGTATCAAAATCGGTGCGTTTTTAAGTATTGCCCTTGCAATTGCGATTCTTTGACGCTGCCCGCCGCTAAGTTTTATTCCACGCTCGCCCACTAAGGTATTGTATCCATCAGGCAAGCCTGCGATAAAGTCGTGGAGCATTGCTTGCCTTGCCGCTGTTTCAATTTCGTTTTGCGTGGCGTTATCCTTTGCGTAGCCAATGTTTTCGCCAATCGTGCGGTGAAAAAGCATTATATCTTGAGGGATTAACGAAATTTGCGAGCGGAGGCTGTCAGATGATACATCGTAAATAGACTGCCCAGCAATTACAATATCGCCGCCCTGCGGGTTTGCCACAGGCTCGCCGGCAGGCTTTTGCCAGTACTCATAGTTTGAAATCGCAAAGTTTTTGAGTAGCAAGTTCACAAGAGTAGACTTGCCCGCCCCCGAGTGCCCCACAATCCCCACCTTTTGCCCCTTTGCAATTTCAAGATTTAGGCCGCTAATTGCATGCTCATTACTACCTTCGTATTTAAAACAAACATCACGAAAGTGAATAAAATTTTTCATATTATCAAAAAATTAATCCTATAATATATTTTCAAGCTTTTATGTTAAAAGCGTTCATATCTCAAATAATAAGTTCTTTAGCATCCACCTTATCAATCACGGCTTGCGGTGTTTGAAGGATGGTAAGAGATGACGAGAGGCGGGCAAGGTCTTGAAAGAATGTTTTTGTTTGATTTACCGCCGCCCATAAAAAATCAATAAACACATATGTAAGCGAGAGAGTGATTGCAACATCGCCCGTGCTAATTAAACCATCATTTTTTAGCTTAATTGCATAAAAAAAGATAGCTAAAATAAAGCACCACATTGTAAGCATCAAAAAGCAAGAGATAAAAAAGTCATCCCTGTGCCACTTTTTTACAAGGGGGGTATGAGTGGTTTTGTAATAGGCTTCAATCGAGTTAAGCTCCTTGTTTTTTGCAGCAAAGGCAAAGATTGTAAAGATGTTTGTCATGCAGTCCGTAAAATTGCCTACAATTTTGTGGAAGGATTCCTGCCTTTTTAGCTCAAGCCCGCCAAGATAGGCAAAGGTATAGGAGGAAACAGGTATAAAAACCGCCGAAAAGATTAGAACAATTAAAAAAAGTTGTAAATTAACAAAGCATAACATTGCCCCAGTAAAAACGCAGCACAAAACAGGCTTGCTTAAGGCATATTCAAGATTGCTGTGCACGGCTATGTATCCGCCGTCAATGCTCTTTGCCTTGCTAACAATTACGCCGGCTGGAGTGTTTTGAAAAAACGCATAGCTATGATTAAGGCAGTATTTAAAAATATTTAGGAACAAATTTTGATAAACCTTTGGCATAACAAACCAAGATGCAAGATTATGCACCCTCCAGCTGCACTCAAGCATAAATGCCCCGCCCACAAAATAAAATATTGGCTTAGCCGCCATCTGCATTGTTAAATAAGAGTTTTGCGTGAACAAATCAATTAACAGTTTAACCGAGTAGTTAAAAAAAACTACATAGATTGCATTAAAAAACGGTGCCTGTAAAATCAGTAAATACCACCATTTATAAGGCTTAACAACGCCCCATAAAAACGACATAGTTGATAACTTTTGTACTTTCATATATCAAATAACAAGTTGTTTTGCATCAGGTTTGTCAATTATATCCTGCGGAGTTAACAGGATTGTAAAAGAAGCCCTGAAATTTGCAAGGTCTTTGGTAAAATCTTTTATAGTATTAATTGCACGCCAAGAGTTATCTACAAAAATATAAGTTAAGGACAAGGTGTAAGCAATGTCCCCAATTGTTATTTGCTCTGTATTACGAAGGTATATTATATACAAGAGCAAAGAGCAAATAAATAGCCAATAAATAACGCTAGTTGTGCACGACATTATAAAATCCACCTTGTGCCATTTTAAAGATGGCGGTACATAAATTTCGTCGTAAAGCCTAGAGACCTTTTTGTTCTCTTGCTTTGCCTTGCCGTAAGCAAAAACTGTAAAAATGTTTGAAATATTGTCTGCAATTCTACCCACAATACCATGCCAAGCCGTCTCCTTATCTTGCTCTATTTTATTTAGTCTTTTGCCAAACCAAAATGAAATGCTACCTTGAACAAAAACAAAGCAAATAACAATGCAAAATAATTTTAGATTAACAAGAGCAAGGGCAATTCCTGTAAAAGTTGTCATTATAACTGGGTTGCTAACTCCAAACTCAAGGGCATTGTGAATTTTTTGAGCACCATCGTTTATACCCTTAACTTTGCTTACAACCGAGCCTGTCAGATTATTTTGAAAGTAGGCGTAAGAATGTCCCATCAGGTAATCATTAACCTTATTCATCACATTTTTCATAATGTAGGGCATGGACTTCCAAGCGGCTAGATTATGAATCCGCCAAGCGGTGTCAAGATACATGCTTGCAAAAACAAACCAAAATATCGGTAAAAATGCCATTCCATAAGTAATTTGATTGTTTTGTGAAAATAAATCTATCAAAAGCTTGATTGAGTAGTTATAAAGTAGTGAGTAAATTCCATTTGCAAAAGGTGCCTGCATCATCAGCAAATACCACCATTTATAAGGCTTAACCACACCCCATAAAAACGAGATGGTTGTAGTATTTTGTTTTTTCATATCTTAAAGCAAACATTCATCTTTTCTTGTAAAGCATTCTGGTTTTTCTCATGCAAAGTTCCAATCTTTGCTAACACCTCATTTGCTAGTATATTTGTAAATTTCATCCTTATTACTGAAGGCTCTTTTAACCCAATAGCTTCAGGGTCGGTAATTGCAATATCATTCCAAAGCGTTGAGTGCTTGGCAGAGGTTATCATTGCTACCACAATAAAGCCAGTATACTTATTGTATTCATCACTTGAAATAATTACGGCAGGTCTAACTTTAGACTTTGTTCTATCGTCTATAAAAGGGACTTCGGTAACGATGATGTCAAATTGTTTGTACTGCATAAGATGACCTAAGATTTCTTCTTATACTTCTGTAAATGAGCAAAAGCTTTGTCATCTTCCTCAGAGTTCCACTCTTCTGCAAATATCTTTGCTGACATACCTGTAAAGCTTAGGGTTTCCTTTTGTTCTTTTATAGGTAGGCTTGCAAAGTCATCTCCAAGAGCTTCTTGTAAAGAGGAGAGTATAATATCTCTTACAGTTTTTCTTTCAACCGCCGCCTTAACTTTAAGAGCAGTATAAACCCTATCAGGTATATCAAGAGAATATCTGTGGTTTTGTTCCTTTGCTGTATTTACTGACATAGCGATATAACTAACTTAATCTTTATACATAAATATGTATATCAGTATTTTATTAAAGTCAAACGAAAGCTATTGTTTCTTTAAGGACTTGCCAAATAACAATAGATGGATTATCTAAGACAATAACTGATAAGGCTTAACCACACCCCATAAAAACGAGAGGGTTGTGGCATTTTGTTTCTTCATATCTCAAATAATAAGTTAAATAACAAGCTTAGGCAACATAAATAAATTTGTTGTTTTGCTCCATGATTTGCTTAAATTCTGCTTGGTTTAAAACTATCACCCTGCCTTTTTTAATGGCTATGCCGGCGTAATTTTGCTGAACGATTAAACGGGCGGTTTCAATGCCAATGGTTGGTATGTCGGCTTTTAGGGTTTGTTTTACCTTTGCGTCCTTAAGCAGTATTGCGGTGCCGGTATTGGTTTGGTAGGATGGGCACCTTTTAATCAGTGCGTCCGTGCCCTCGGCGGCTTCAATGCCTAAAACCTTGGTATCGTCTATCACCATAGACTGCGAAACATCAAGCCCAGAGAGCTTTTTAAGCATTTTAAAGCCCTTTGCAATAGACAATTTTTGCATCATGCTAGGCTGATTGCAGGTGTTTAAGCCACTGCCAGCAAGCATATGGGGCAAAAGTTTTGAAACCTGAACCACCTTAACCCCCGTGCCAGCCTCTATTTTTTTGATAACGGTTCTTAGCAGCAAATCATCGCCAAAGAGGCGACTTGCCAGTAGTTTTTTTGCAATCTTTGCCCCAAAGGATTTGGAGTCGTCCCTTAGCCCAAGGTCTTTAAAATCTGGCTTATCAACATTGCCGGCAATGATTATGGAATCTGGCTTTAATCTGTTTGCAAGTTCAAAAAAAGCCTTAACATCGGTGATGGCAAACTGGTGATACTCGGCAGCTCTTTCTTTAAAAAATCCCTCGTTAAGGCAAATACCTTGATTGTTTTTTACCTCGGCAATCATAAGCTCGGTTTTTTGCTTTGCATTTGCCAGATTATTTTTTGCCTCTATGCTTGAGTATATTGCCTTTGGCAGGTCGCCGCTGCCGGATATTAACAAAATTTTTGACATAAACCTATATAGATAATACAAAATCTGCAACGCTAATGCTGCCCTCAAGGCAGTTTGCCAAGGCTAAGTAGATTGGCAAATTTAATTGCCTTTGATTTATGATAAATTTTATCGCCTTTAAGCTTTGCAAGCCCTCTGTTGTTTTTGCTTTAAATGGTGAGTCGCTAAAATTGCTATCTTGCTTTTGGCTGCTTGCAAAGTTAAATCCGTGGCTAAAGTTGCGGGACTTAGCATCGCTGCAGCTTAAAAAAACATCACCTATGCCAGCAGAGGTAAAAAATTCCGCAGGGTTGCAGCTAAAGGCTTTTAGCAGCTCTGTGGTTTCGGCGGTAATTTTTGTAATAAATTTTGCCTTGGTATTTGATGAGTCAGTAGACCCGTCAACAATGCCGCAGCCAATTGCTATAGGATTTTTGCAAAGCCCCAAGAGTACAATTGCCCTAGGGTCGCTACATTTTTGCACGCTAAAAAAAGGGGCGGCAAGCAAGGATTTTACTATTTTAAAATCTAACTCCTTATCACTTGCAAGGCTTGTTATCGTTGATTTTTGCTGCATAAGCTCGACGGCAAAATTAGGGCCCGAAAGTGCCAAAACCTCCGCCCCAGCAAAATGATGCTTAATAAAATCCACAGGACTCACAAAGCTACCATCTTTTTTTTGTATAAAACCCTTGGAGCAAATCACAAATCTTTTGATATTTAACAGGCTGTGAATGTTAGATATTGTAAAAAAATCCGTAAAAGCAGAGGTGGGTATGGCAATAAATGCGGTTTCAATATCGCTAATGTAATTAAATATTTGGCTAAAATTTGTAAATGCATTAAGCGATGGGCTAAGACTAAAGCCATGCAAATTTTTGCTATTTGTGTTTTTTGTGTTCACCTCCCTAGCAACCGCCTCGTCCCTAATATAGGTAAAAACTCTATTACCATTGCTTGCAACAAGGTGAGCCAAAGCCAATCCCCACGACCCCCCGCCTACCATCAAAACATTACTACCGCTCACGCTCAATAAAACAAATCAAATCAATAACAAAATTATCTTAAAGCAAAGCATTAAATTTACAAGATTTTTTTTGATTATGGTAAAAATCTGGCAAACACCCATAATACCATCTAGATAATGCCTAAGTCGCATTTGTTGTCGATGGATTTGATTGTTGCAAATCAAAAGCATGAAAAGTGCCGAAAAACATAAAATTATCTACCTTCAGCCATACTTGCCTGAGTTAAATCCTGTTGAATGACCTTGGTTTTATGTTAAGTAAAACACTATAAAAACAAGGTTTTTATAGTGTTAAAACAAATTAATATTAATATGCGGTTCTTATTTCGCTTGATGTTCTTACTTTTGTAGAAGTATTTTTTTTCGTTTCGTCTTGTGTCTCTAATTTAGAGTCGCTTTCCAAAGCATTTTTTTGCAAAACACCCGATATTGAAAAACCTGACGATTCTGGGTTACCATTTTTAGCGTGCACTGTGCTTTGATTTAAAAATGCAAGGGCATCTGACTTTTTCTCTTCCTCCGTGGGGACTAGAGTATTTTGCACTAGAAGTTCTGTTTGGGTGCCCATATCAGCAGTTTTGGTATCTGACTTTTTCTCTTCCTCCGTGGACAAAGGTAGAATATTTGCTTTGCTTTGGTACTCGTTGTTTTCCCATATGCCATTCTGTATAATCTTATTGCCAGATATCACAATACCCTCCCCATGCAATGTACCATTTTTAAAGGAGCCAAAGTATGTTCTTCCGTCTGGAAATGTCATTATACCTTTACCATCGGGTTTGTCCTTGTTCCAATCGCCATCGTAATAAGTTTTATCAGGATATGTTATCTTGCCGTAACCACTGGCGTGACCCATTTCCCAATTGCCACAGTGTGTGGTTCCGTCGTTATATGTTTTTGTACCTTCGCCATGCTCGGAGCCAAAATGCCAAGAACCAATATACTTAATTGGATAACCAATATCATCTCTAATTTGATATTTCCTATAAGGATCTTGTAAAAGACTAAGGTAATACTCATATTGAGTCTCTCCGCCGAAAGATTGATTGTTGCGAATATCATGCATGTTTTGAACTGGATATACATCTGGACCGTACGATCGATCTTTGCCATACCTGTAATAAGTGTTGAATTTATCACGATAACTAAATACTACCTCACCTTTGCCATGTGGCCTACCATCTTTAGCTTTGTCACCCTTGTACTCAGATGGTTTGAACTGACTTTCACCGAGTTGATTTTGCTGCACCTCAAGGGAATTTTTGTCTTCTTCTTTAGCTTCTTCTTTTTTGTTACTATCTTTCAATATACCTACAGCGCCCTTATAATTTCCATTCTGCCAATATCCATCGTACACAGTCGTTTTGTCATGAGTTTTGTCATGAGTGATTAATATACCACGGCCATCCGGCTTGTTGTTCTTCAGGTATCCAAAGTATCGACTTCCATCTTGGTAAAAAACATTGAAATAGCCGTATTCTTTGCCGTTACGCCACTCACCATCATATACATCTCCATTAGCGCAAGTCTTTTTACCTTTGCCACGAGGTAAATTCTCAACAAAACTGCCCTTGTATACATCGTCGTTGGCATATGTCATCTTACCTTCGCCATGAAAATAACCGGGTATGGCTGAGAATCGATTGTATATAAATTGACCCTCGTAAACATCTCCTTGGTTCATTATCTGAGTTTTAGTTTTTAAATTCATGAAACCCTTGCCTTTGCATGTCATCTTACCTTTGCCATGAATATAACCTTCGAAAAATTCACCCTCGTATATAATATCCATATTTTCCAGCTTTCCCCAATTTTTCGCGTGTAATTTTCCATAGCCATGTGGTGCATAACCTAATATAATATCAAGAGATACACTGCCTTTATAAACATTCCCATTTGGATAAGTTATTACAAACGTGGAACCCTTAAGTGGTCTACCTTCAAACCATTCGCCATCGCATTCATTACCATGGGAAGATGTATATGTGCCCTTACCGTGTTTACGGCCTTCGACCCATTCGCCCTCGTATATAACGGCACCTTTACTGTTTGTCAGTGTGCCGTAACCATGAGGTTTGCCAGCATGCCAACTACCAGTATATACACCATTTGTGAATTTCATTGTACCTTTACCTTCTGGGTGGCAAAGCTCCACTGCACCTTTGTACTCAACTCTATTTCCGGCATCAAGGGAGTAGCAAAAGAAGGACCAATCTGAAAGTTTTTTCCTATCGGTTTCGTGATATCTTATTGTGCCAACGCCATATGGGATGCCATCTTTCATATCGCCTGTGTATGAGTACACATCTTCCATTTTATATGTCCCAGATCCCGAAGAATCATTTATGATGCCATCTTTCATATCGCCTGTGTATGAGTACATATCTTTCATTTTATATGTCTCAGATCCCGAAGAATACTTTATTTTCTTTGTACTTTCCATATAATAAATCAAATAATAATACAAAAAATTAATAATACAAAAAATTAATAATGTTATTTTTACATTACTAAATGCCAATAGATATATTTTGCATATAATGTTTTTTTTTGCAAGATTTTATTTTATTTTTTTGAGATAATGTTAAATGTAGTTGGTAAAAAGACAAATATAATGCTTTGCAGATACCAACCACCCAAAAATCTAAAAAATATATACTTGCATTTAATCTTAAATTGTGTAAATTTTTAGGAAGAGTTTATTATCTTATTAATTAAGTTGCATGAAGCAAGTTTTAAGTAGCACGCTTAAGAGCGATGCAAGGCTTTTTAAAAGGCTTTTTAAGGAATATATCCACCCCCACAGATTTATGTTTGCCTTTGCGATATTTTTGATGCTTGCAATTGCGGGGCTTACGGCGTCTTACACTTTTATTATTCAGTCCATGCTGGATAAAATTTTTGTAGATAAAAATGTTAAAATGCTTGCGGTGATACCCCTTGCAATTATCGGGGTTGCTTTTTTGAAAAACGCCTGCACTTACTTTCAGATAACAATTATGCAGGTTATACTTGCAAAAATTAGTGCAAAAATGCGTTTAGATTTTTGCCGCTACTACCTGCGTGCCGATATTTCTGCCATACATTCTACATCAAGCGGGGAGGTTGTGTCTAATCTGTCAAATCAAATAAATGGCATATCGGGGGGGATTAATCTGATATTGGTCAACTTGGTGAGGGAGCTTTTAACTATTGCATTTTTAGTGGGGGCATTGTTTATTAAAAACCCCGCCTTGGCTGCCATAGGGCTTGTTGCCATGCCTTTTGCAATGGTGCCTGTGGTTAAAATTTCGCGTAAGTTGCGTAAGGTTTTGCTAAGCCAGCAGGGCGAGGTGCAGGCTTTTTCGTCACTTGTGGACGATGTTTTAAAATCGCCAAAAATTGTTAAATCCTACAACGCTGAAGGCTTTGAGGAGGGCAGAATACAAAAAACTCTAAATCACAGCCTTAGCCTTGCTAAAAAAATTATTCGCCTTTCAAATATCTCCAGCCCCCTTGTTGAGGGTGTAAGCACCATAGGCTTTGCCTTGGTAATTTGGTACGGCGGCTATCAGGTGATTAATGGCATTACATCGCCTGGGGTATTTTTTGCCTTTATAGGCTCCATGGCACTTGCTTACAAGCCGGCAAAAAGCTTGAGCGGGTTAAACTCTGCCGTGCAGGGGTTTTTTATGTCCCTTAAGATATATTACGATATTTTAGACCAAAAACCAGAGGTAAAAAACTGCCCAGATGCTAAAATTTTACAATCTTTTGACGAGGCAATTGAGCTAAAAAACATATCATTTAGCTACAAAAAAGATGGGCTTAAAAGCATTGACCGGATGTCTTTAAAAATTACAAAGGGGCAAAAAGTTGCCTTTGTTGGCAAAACCGGGGCGGGCAAATCTACAATTGTCAATCTGTTGCTTAGATTTTACGATGTAAACGACGGCTCCATCACAATTGACGGCACAGACATTAAGCAACTTGACATTGCAAGCCTTAGGGATAAATTTAGTTATGTGGGGCAGGATGTGTCCCTTTTTAACGACACGATAGCTGCAAACATAAGATACAACAAAACCGATGCAAGTATGGACGAGGTTAAACTTGCTGCACGCCTTGCTCATGCAGATGAATTTATAGACAAGCTGCCAGAGGGCTATAACTACAAGGCTGGGCAATATGGTTCTGCTCTTTCGGGCGGGCAAAAGCAAAGAATCATCATTGCAAGGGCAATACTGCACAACAAACCCATATTGATACTGGACGAGGCAACATCTGCTCTTGACAGCGTATCCGAAAAATACATAAAAGACGCCCTAGAGCATCTTATGAAGGACAAGACTGTTATTATGATAGCACACAGACTTTCAACTATAAAAAATGCAGATATAATTTTTGTGGTGGAAGGTGGCAAGATTGTCGAAAGCGGCACGCATCAGCAGTTAATAGCACAAAATCTTAGTTATGCAAAATTTTACAATACTCAGTTTAAGCAGGACTAAAGCTAAATAAACTTGCAAAGAATATTTAAAAACTCTTTATATTTATTTTTTGACAATTTTTTTGTCAAAGCCTAAAGCTACCTTATCTTAAAAGATCGCAAATCATAAAAGCAAGCTCAATGCTTTGGTTTGCGTTTAACCTTGGGTCGCAGTGAGTGTGGTAGCGTTTTTCAAGGTCATTATCCATCACAGCATTATAGCCGCCGCCTGTGCATTCAGTTACATCGTCCCCTGTCATCTCAAGGTGAATCCCCCCTGGATGCTCGCCTTTTGCCTTTAAAACCGATATAAAGGATTCTATTTCGCTTAAAATGTCTTCAAATCTACGGGTTTTAAAGTTGCCGCTTTTTACAACATTGCCATGCATTGGGTCGCTTTGATAAATTACACTTAACTTTTGGCTACTAACCTCATCAATCAAAGCCTCAAGCTTGGCACGGATTAGGTCCTTACCCATGCGAACTATCAAGATAATTTTACCAGCCTCGTTTGAAGGATTAAGTTTTTTTACAATTTCGCAAATTTCGGCAAAATCTGCTCCAGGTCCCACTTTGATACCTATTGGATTTTGCACGCCGCGTAAAAACTCAACATGTGCATCGTTTAAGCCTCTGGTTCTATCGCCAATCCATAACATATGGGCGGAGAGTCCGTAAAAATTACCATCAATTTTGTTTTGCCTTGTAAAACATTGCTCGTAATTTAAAAGCAATGCTTCATGGGATACAAAAAAGCTAGCCTCCTTCATAAAATGTGGCATTTCCCCGCCGGCCAAACAAGCCTTAACAAATTTTGTATGCTCCGTAATTTCCTGAGCTATTTGAGTAAATCTTGCATTTTTTACAGCATCTGCAAAGCCAGCCGTCCATCTTTGAGTATTATCAAAAGATGCAAACCCCGATTTTGTCAGTGCCCTTATAAAATTAAGCCTAGCTGACGACTGAAAGTACGCCTCCAAAAGCCTTTGAGGCTCGGCATCCCTAGTGTTAAGACCTATGCCGTTAACAATATCCCCTCGGTAGGATAGATGTTCTACGCCGTCAATAACCTCAGTGTTATTGCTGCGAGGCTTGGCAAATTGCCCAGCTATACGCCCAATTCTTACAACTGGCTTTTTAAGCCCGCACATAAGCACCGAGTTCATTTGAAAAAATGTTTTTAAATAATTTTTTAAACCCTGCTCGCTTAAAGCGCTAAAAGCCTCAGCACAATCACCGCCTTGCAGTATAAAAGCCTCCCCAGAGGACACAAGTTTTAACTTGTTTTTTAAAGCCTCAATTTCCTCAAAGTCAACAAGTGCAGGGTACTTGCTAAGCTCTGCCTCTGTGTCTAGTAATTTTGCAAGCTTGTGCTGCTGATATACAGGTTGCTGCTTTATGTTAAACTTACGCCAAGAATCCACACGCCAATTTTGCACCATGATACAATATAACAATACAACAAACACTACAAACAAATTATGACAAACTTTGTTTTTACTTCAATAGTTTTTTTATTTTTTATGCAAAGTTAAATATTTTTTACAAATTATAACTTGAATTAAAGCTAACAGTAAGCTATAATCAAATTGTAAAAAATGTTTAATTATTAATTGATTAGCCTGTGTTAAAAACCTTAGAGCACCTATCATGCAAGGCTTTAATTGCAAGCCTGTGCCTTGGTGGCAATCTTGCATTTGGCAAGGATTTTAACAAGCAAGACAGAGCAAACTCTATTTGTAAAAATGTCAAGGTATTTTTTGATTACGAAACGCAGTTTTTTACCAATTACTACAAAGCCGACTGTCAAGCTCTTGGTATAACAATTAACGAGGGCAAGGCAAGCAAGGCGGTCTACAAGCTTTTTATAAAAGATGCTAACAAGGCGGAATATATTCAGGTTCTTAAAAATTGCGTTAGATTATGCGATGGTGAGTTTAAATGCGAGCAAGAGCTATTTAACCCAATGCTAACAAGGTTTGTTGCGAGTGAAAAAATTACCAGCGATCTTTGCAAATTAATGATATAAAATACCATATGTTTTACCTAAAGATTGTACTTTTAACTATAGGCATTGCTTTTGTTAGTAGCTGCCAAACATCAAAAAACATTACGGCAAAAACTACCATTGTGACAAATTTAAATAGCAATTTAAAAATTACGGACATACAAAACAATGAATTTAAGCTAAATACCAATGCCTTTACTCAAATTAACCTGGCAGAGGCATATCAATACATGTCAAAGTACATAAACTTTGACGCACTCGGTGGTAAGGGCGTAAAAATTGGAATAATAGAGACCGTGCCTAAAGGGGAAGACGATGCTGGCAAAAGTGTTGATGTTGTAGAAAGTGGTTATTATTTAACACCAGATACTGAGCTGCAAGGTAGAGTAACAGGTTTTGACTCAAACGGAGCAAAAGTTAGCAACCCATTTAGCACTTCCTTTAAATACAAAAGCGGTACAACCGAGGCTCAAAAAAAAACAGTAGAAGAAGATGCAATTCATGCAAACGCGGTAATGTCAATCTTGGCTGCGACAAGAGACAAAATTACAAGCTCGGCCAATGGCAGCAGAATGCAAGGTGTTGCATATGCAGCAGATTTATATTTTACCAGGGGGTTTGACTTTAAAAATATTGATGCGCTTATAAATGCTGGCTCACAGATTATAAATATGAGCTTTGGAGTGGAGACTCAAGACCCGGCTTTATATTCCTCAAGCTATGATCAGCTTGGGTCTGATGAGCGTAATTTTTTTAAAGATAAAATAGCAAAAACAGCTGTCGTTTTTGTAGCTGCCGCATCAAACGATAGATTTACAATAAAGAAAGGTGCAAACAACAACAGGATTGGCTACAGTTTTGGAGGTACTGACGAAGGTCAACAGTTAAGCGACGCCACTTGCAATGCTAAGAATGATTGTGGTGTTTTAACGATTTACAACCCTCAATTTCCAGTAGGTACTTTTGGTGATAATCGATATTACCAACATAATTTTACCCTTGTTAATGCAGCTCAAAATCCAAATCCAATTGGTGCTTTAGCTGGTATAGTTAACGATTCTGCAAGCAAGGGGGTTTACATTACTGTTGCTGCATCAAGCGGGCTTTACAGAGATGCAGGCTTAACAAAACCAATAATGGCAACCTATTCAAACCTTTGCGGAAGTTCTGCTGCTTACTGCATAACCGCCCCAGGCGGAGATGGTTTTTATGGTGATAGTATTGCAACTAAGATATCCGCTTCAAATGGCACCGAACAAACCCTAGTTCAAGGCACATCATTAGCCGCTCCAATTGTTTCTGGCATTATCGCAAATATTATAAGTGCCTTTCCTAGTCTTGACATTAAGGATGTTGTGCAGTTTATGTTTAAGGGTGCTAAGCCGGCTTATCAAGATGAGGCACCTTGTACAAAAAATATCAATGGTTCCTGCCTTACAAACTACACAAATCCAAGTACCACAAATGCCACAATAATAGCTGCACAAAACAGCTTAAACAAAGTATACAAAATAGATAAACAGCTAACAGATGTGGTCTACGGCTATACAAAAGGCGGGGTTGACCTAGGCGGTAAAAACGACAGAAAGCAAGGTGAAAACCAAAACAATAATCTGTCAAAAGCCTTTGGCTGGGGTGTTGCGGATCTCTTTTTTACATTAAAAATGATAAACAATTCAAGTTATGGTTTTCAAAATGAGGGAATTATAGACTCCTCAGCAACCTCCACCCCCACCCCAAAACAATTTACCTTTGGCAATACGGCTTTTGTGGGCTCGGGGGTTGTTGGGGGGGCGGGGTTTGAGGGCGTGAGGGCGGCTGCCTTAGGCGCTGTTTTTACCGATGCCTTTGGATACACATTTGCTGCCGATTTGGGCGATAAGTCATTTATCTCTAACGGGCTTGGTGGCTTTAAAAACCCTTACTACAACTCCGTTACCT
>CAMCVL010000008.1 GCA_945881985.1 Rickettsia typhi
TTTTCTATTTCGTATTTATTTAAATATGTTCCTTCTCTAATAAGTTGCTGCTCCGTCTCGCCAATACCATCAATTACTTTTTGCTTGTATTTTGTGCTGTTTAAAACATCAACCAAAAACAGATTTATCAAATCCTGCTCGTTTTGCACGGGAGAGATAAAGTCAATAGAGTTTTTCCACGCATTGTAAATTACATTTACATTTTTTGTGCTTATTTTAATTTGAGTTTCTCCTTTGTTTAAAATTGCCTCGTAGACCTCCTTAATCTCCTCGTTTTTGTAGATTGTTATTTTGTTTTGCACCCTATCCCAAATTCTATCCACTGCGTCTTTTGTGGGGCTACTTGGTTTTTCCTGATTCCAATTGATGTCGTTGTTATACATCACCCCATCATGGCTGCAGTCAATTAGGTGCATTACATCATCACCCTCTTGGTCTTTATAAATCAAGGCAACTCTGCTTAAAATATGCTTTTGTTTTTTGTTTGTTAAGATTGTTTGCGCTAGGGCTCTTTTTATGTCAATTTGATTTGCTATCAAAAACTTGCTTTCAACATACAAAACAGCCTCTTGCTTTTTGTTAAACAAAACTATATCAACCTGATTTAAAACATCAAACTGACAATACCTATCATCAAAATACTTTTTTGCAAATTCTACTTTGTAGTTGATTTGAGGCATGGAAATTAAACAAACACAATATACGATTAAGAGTTTTGGTTTGCGTCATGATCTTTTTCATCAATAGACTTCTCGCTAATGTCAGACTCGGCTTTGTCTTTTATATCTTGTAATTTTTGCTGAGCAGCTAATTGTTGTTCCTTATGTTTGTGATGATCAAGCCACACCAAACTAGCGGATGCAAGATTGCCATATGACAGTGAATTTGTTTTTTTGTTCATAATGATAAATAGATGATAATAACAGATACAGAATAGAAAACCCCACTAAGCACAGTTAGCAATAAATAGGTTATTGCTAAGTATTTTTGCACTTTTTGAAATTTAAGAAATTCTTTAAAAATACTATTTTCAATATCGCTATTTTTAAAAATAGAAAATGTAACTACATTTAATAATTGCACATTACTTTGCGAGTGCCAAAAAGATAAAAACATTGTTGCTATAGATGCAAAGCAAAATGAAAATCCAGCTATGCCAAAAATTTTAACAAAATAATTAATTGACCTCTCTATTTTTAACAGCTCCCCAAAGGAGTGTAGGTATATAACAAATAAAAAGGTTGTAATGTAAAAAACTCTTGCAGTTAATTTATCACCTATTTTATTAATTTCCTTTGTCTGTTCTTCAAATAGAAATTTTTTTTCCTGATAGTCCCTTTCCTCGTTAATATCGTTTTGCTTTTTGTCATTCATTGATGTATTTTAAAACAATAAAGATAATTATTATCAATATAAAAAACTCTCTTGTGGATGCTTGCTAAGCATCCATTTTGCTTAGCCCCGCTTGTAAATTTCCACAATTTTTGTTAAAAGCTTAACCGCCTCATCGTAAGGACGCTGAAAGGCATTACGCCCTATGATTGACCCATTTGCTCCGCCTTTTGCAAGAGCCTCAATTTCGCTTAGCAAGCTTGCATCGTCTTTTGTTTCGCCGCCCGAGAAAATAACAATTTTTTTGCCATCAAAGCAGGCTCTTTTTACCATTGCAATTCTTTGCTCTAGGGTGGAGTATTCTTGCCCTGTTTTTGTGTAGGCTTCAAGAGCTTTTTTGTCGTAGACGCTAGCCTTTGGCGGCTTGACCTTAACAATATGAGCACCCAAAAGGCAGGCAATGTGAGCCGCGTAGCAGGATACATCAAGCGAGGTTTCGTGCTCCTTTGGCAAGTCGCCGCCACGAGGGTAGGACCACACAACAACAACCAAACCCTTTGCCTTTGCCTCCTCAGTTATTTGAGAGATTTCGTAGAACATATCAAGCGATGAGTCCGATGCAGGATAGATTGTAAAACCAATACCGCTGCAACCAAGCCTAATTGCCTCGTCCACACTGCCAGTAATTGCCTGATATGTGTTATTGTTGTTTGACATTAAAGAGTTGTTGCTATTGAGCTTTAAGATGGTTGGAATCTGTCCTGCAAATGTGTCCGCCCCAGCCTCAATCATGCCAAGAGGTGCAGCGTAGCCACTAAGCCCAGCATCAATTGCAAGCTTAAAGTGATAGTGTGGATTGTAGCCACTTGGGTTGAGAGCAAAGCTGCGGTCTGGTCCGTGTTCAAAGCCTTGGTCAACTGGCAGTATAACAAGTTTGCCGGTGCCGGCTAATTTGCCTTGATTTAAAAATCTGTAAAGATTTGCCTTTACCCCCGGGTTTGCACCCTCGTAATTAGCAATAATTTGCTGAGCCCTTGTAAGCGTAGACATTATTTAACAATAATTAATAATAAACAAGCAAGTAAAAGATAGTTTGACAAAACCCCAAAATTAAGGTATTATACACATATCTATAAAATTGCTAAAAAAGCAAGTGGATGTCAATTAATTTTTTGTAGAATTAAAGTTATTTATCTAAAAACCATTATGAATCTGGCAAAATCCGCTCGTTTTAATCTTGCTTTTCAAGATTACCTTAGTAAAAAAATAAAAAAAATATTTTTATTTAGTATATTTTTAACTCTAGGCTCCTTGTTGTTATTTGGCATCAACAAGGCTTTTGCAGCAGGGGGGCAAAAAACAAGCGAGCAAAGCGAGGTTGTAAGCGATAAAAAGATTTTAATTAAACAGGGGGACTGGACGGCTCTTAGTGCCTTTGTTGATGATAAAAAAATGTGCTATGCAATTAATTATTCCAAGGTTAAAATAGGCAACCAAAACAGATCAAAGGACAGTGAAAAACTATACTACCTAGACATAGACTACCTTGGGGAAGACATTTACCGCGTAAGCGTTAACTTTGGACAGTCCCTTGCAAAGTATAGTAATGTTTTTATAAGCTTGGACGGCCTGCAATACGAGCTTGACACCTTTGACAACATAGCCTTTTTTACCGATTACAACGAAGATAAAAGATTTGTTGAAGATTTAAAAAAATCTTCTAAAATACTTGTAAGAGCAACTTACAACGACAACTCTTATAGTGTTGACGAGTTTGCTGGCTTTGGCTTTGTTAAAACAAACGACACAATGCATAAAGTTTGCGATAGATAGATAAATTTTTTTAGTTATATCAATATGAATGCGGCAATAATGATAGTTTCAATCATGATAAATCCAGCCTTTGTTGTAGGAGCAAATCCTGCTCTTACCACTAATATCGTAGAGTTTTCCTCCTTGCAATCGTGCGAGGCAGCAATTGGCAAGATGAGATCAAGCTACAAATCCAGTGGGCACTTAATTGTAGATGCAATCTGTGCCGAAAAGTAAAACTCATACAAAATCCCTTTGTAAAAAAAGTATAAAAAATTAGCAAAAAGTTGCATTTTTAAAAAGCTATGCTAAGATTGTTTTGCATCTACAGATGGTCTTAGCAGCCGTAGATTGCTTTAGTTTTTTAGTTATTTATAATCCTTACTGGCTATGTCTAGCCTTGCAAAACTTGGTTGTGGTAAAAGCTTTCCAGACTCTTTTAATGTTGTTATTGAGGTTGAGGCAAACTCTTTGCCAGTAAAATACGAATATGATAAGGAGAGCGATTTTGTAATTGTTGACCGCTTTGTTGCAACACCAATGCACTATCCTTGCAACTACGGCTTTGTGCCTTGCACCCTATCGGAGGACGGCGACCCTGCTGATGTTTTAGTTATATCTCCATATCCAATAAGGTCTGGCTCGGCAATTGAGTGCCGTGCAGTTGGCGTTTTGATAATGGAGGACGAGAAAGGCATGGATGAAAAAATCATAGCCGTTCCATCATCTGGCGTAACCAAAATGTACGACCATGTTAAAGATGTTAACGATGTTAACCCTGCTACACTAGCACAAATTAAACACTTTTTTGAACATTACAAAGACCTTGAAAAAGGCAAGTGGGTAAAGGTAAAAAACATTGAAAATGCCGAAAAGGCAATTGAGCTTCTTGAAAAAGCAAGAACCAATTATTCTAAATAAAATGCTAGTCCTTGGTATTGAAAGCTCCTGCGACGAGACATCAATTGCCATATGTAAGGACGCTAGCAATTTGCAAGACAGAATACTCTCGCTTAAAACATATTCTCAAATTAAAGAGCATGAGTTATTTGGAGGCGTTGTGCCGGAGATTGCTGCGCGCAATCACCTTCTTAAAATTCAGGCACTTACCAAGGCTGCCATTACCCATGCCGGTATAAAAACAGAGGATATAACCCATATAGCGGTTACCACAAATCCGGGGCTTATCGGGGGGCTAATGGTGGGAATGTGCTTTGCAAAAGGGCTTGCAATGCAATTGCAAAAGCCATTAATCAATATTAATCACTTGGACGGGCATGTTTTTACAACCTATCTTACAGATAATTTGATTGAAAACTTTTATTGCCTTTTAATTTCGGGCGGGCATTGCCAAACTATCGCCGTGCAAAACTTTAATCACAAAAAGATATACGGCTCAACATTGGACGACTCAGTAGGTGAGGCATTTGACAAGCTTGCAAAACTACTTGGACTTGGCTACCCAGGCGGAGCAAAGATTGAGGCTCTTGCACAAAGTGGCAATGCGGATGCTTTTGGTTTTACCCTGCAAATGATGCGGCGGGATGAGTTTAATTTTTCGTTTTCTGGACTAAAAACAAATTTTTTAAATACAGTCGCAAGCCTTGCAAAGCAGCATCTTAATATCCAGCCATGCGAGTTAAAAAACACAGCAAATTTGCATAGCTTATTGCCTTTTGATGTTGTTGCAGATTTATGTGCCTCTTTTCAAAAAATTGTTGCAACCATACTTATTGACCGTACACTAAACATGATAAAAGCCGATGGCAAAAGATTTAACAAACTTGTAATCTCGGGCGGCGTTGCTGCAAATAAGTACATAAAACAAAGATTTATCAATGCCTTAGAACAAGATGGTATTGAAGTTATAACTCCCCCAATATCACTGTGCACCGACAACGCAGCCATGATAGCTGCCGCCTGCATAGCTTGGCACAAATGTAGTGGCAATTTTGCAAATTAATTATCAATAAGAAGCCTTTTGTTAATAATTTAACAAATTGTTGCAAAATAAGTTGACAAAAAATTAAGGTTTAAATAAAATTATAAGAACCTAGTTTTTGCTAGTTTTTGATTGCGTTAAAACGATGGAGTGCAAAGTTTTAAATAATGCACAACAAGTAGCCCTATATTATGTACCTTAAGCAAGGCTCTAGGACCCCTACACGCAATTAAATAGATTGTTGTAAGAATTGGCTTATACTTAATTTACGGTTATGTCAATTGCTTTATTACTTGTTTTAATGTAAAAATATGTCCTTTTATGTAAAGCCTTTTGCCAATGTCTATCCTTTGGCTTTTTTTATAATGATTGCACTTAGCACTTTAACATCCTGTGGCAATATTGCCGACTACACATCCAATCCCAACGCCACACAGCCTGACCCATCAAGCTACTACGACAATGATTACTACTACGACGGAATGATTAGGTCCTACGGAAACAAGCCATCCGGCAAGGGATACGCAGTAATAAACCCAAATGCAATTGAAAGCGATGATAATAGCTCTGTTGTTTATGTGCCAGTTGTCGTCAAAAAACCGCAGGTACAAAAACAATACACTTACAACAATTATAATTAATTTACTATGCTTGACCTACTAAAGCTTAAAAGTTTTTTTTTAACATTTGGTAGTTTGTCGTTAATGATTGTTGCCTTGGCACTTTATCTTGGCACAAGGCTACTTGCTAATGCGGGGTCAAAAATTACAATTCGTAGCCTCATTACAAGGCTTAGCATTAAGCCCATAATTTTTGTTCAATTTGCCGCCTTGGCTGGGCTAATTTACACTTTTATTAGCTGTCTTTATGCTACCCTGCTTAGTACTTTAATATTGAATATTGAATTTACAATCTTACTCTTAAATATTATTTTTTTAACCGAGAGGCGTGGAGGCAAAAGACAGGCAATCTTTAAAAGCACGATTATTCAATTGGCTGCGATACATTGTTTTTATTTCATTTGCTACAAACTTGCAATTAACAATGGTAATCAGTTTTACACTCTTAGCATTCAGCAATTTAAGGATATAATGCTTAACCTTACAAACCTTGACTGGCTTGAGGTGGTAATGATACATTCTTTAATAATCTGTCTTTTACTCATGCTTGGCTTTAGTCCTTTTACCTTCAATTTTGCTTTTTTGTTTAAAAAGCAGAGTCTTGCGGAAAAAATCTTATATATTGGCTTTTTTTGTAATTTAATTACTTACTTGTTAATCAAGCTTTTTGCGGGTTTTAACTACTTTAAATATTTGGCAATAATATACTTGGCGGCAAATGCTTTTAGCCTTGCAATTGCACGCAAAGTGGACGAGATAATCTTTAACCTCATAAACTTTGGCATATCTGTTGCCCTATTGCTTCTGTGCATTGAAAACATCTCCACAAACTACGCATCCCTCATGGCTCTTGTTGTTTTGGTTTTTGCACTTTTTACCTCTGCGGTCTATAATCAGCTTTACAAAGATAGTGGCTTTGCCGGCAAACCTGGTGACATATCAATTAAAATTGCAAAACTTGGGCTTGCAAACAAACACAAGGTGCAGGCATTTTTTTTGTGTGCAATTTCTTTAAGCCTTATGTCCACGCCTTTGTCTTTGGCTTTGTTTCCTTACATGTTTTTGCAAATTTTTACTCACAGCAGGCTTTTTAACTACTGCATAATAATTATCTGCTTTGCCGTGATTAGCTTTGCAATTGTAAGGTTATGCGGGCCTTTTGTTACTTGCCTTAAGTATGCAAGACCAATTTTTACACTAAAATATCCAAAAAGCTCAATCTACGCTCGTAGCTACAAGCTTATAACAATGCTTATGATAAATGTTTGCATAGCAACTTTTGTGATTGCTTTAATAATCAACTTCAACAGGTCAAACACATACAAAGAATTTTATTTATTTGACACAAGCGTAATGTTTTTTATGTGCCTTATAGCATCGGTTTTGTTTTACAAATCCAGATACTATGTTATGCTACTTGGTTTTACAAAATTTTTTAGAGCAAGATTTGCCGCCGAATTTAAAACCCTAAACCTTAACCTTAAAACAAATTATAATAATCTATCTTTAAGTTTTAATACAAAACTAACCTCTGGCAAGATTTTGTTTAACAAAATGGAACACAAAATAAAAGCCAAGCTAACAAATAATTCCCCATCATTGGTTGCAAACTTATCCAATTTTACTACCAATTTTGTTGCCTTGGCAATAATTGCGATATTTGCCACAATTATTTTTGCTTTTGGTGCATAATGTATAAAAAAGACGGAAGCCTTAGCCCTCTAAAAAACAAGGAGGAACAAGCAATTGAAAGCACAAGACCTCAAACTCTATCAAGGTTTATAGGGCAGGAGCAGCTTAAAAAAAATCTACAAATCTTTATTGAAGCCAGCAAAAAAAGAGGTAAGGCAATGGACCATGTATTGTTTTATGGTCCGCCAGGGCTTGGCAAAACAACCTTAGCAAAAATCGTTGCTAACGAGCTTGGCGTTGGCTTTAAGTCAACCTCGGGCCCAATTTTGTCCAAAGGGGGCGACCTTGTTGCAATACTCACAAACCTCAAGCCAAATGATGTGCTTTTTATAGACGAAATACACCGCCTTTCAATCAATATAGAGGAGATACTCTATCAGGCAATGGAGGATTTTTGCGTTGATATAATCATAGGCGAAGGAGCGTCTGCACGCAGTATAAAAATTACCCTTAGTCCATTTACTTTGATTGGCGCAACTACAAGGTTTGGACTAATCTCCGCCCCCCTACGCACAAGGTTTGGCATACCATTTAACCTCAACTTTTACACAAAAGAGGAGCTTGCAAACATCATTGACTTTAACGCCGCAAAGGATGGTTTTGATATTGACCGCGAGGCATCTTTGCAAATTGCCGCAAGAGCCAGATTTACGCCCCGCATATCCATCAGGCTTTTAAAAAGAGTCGCCGATTTTGCAATTGTAAAAAACCCAGATGAGGCAATCAGCGAGGAACTTGCAAACATAGCCTTTAACGACTTAAACATTGATCCGCTTGGTTTGGACGAGCTTGACCGCAAATACCTTACCTACATAGCCGAAAACTACAAAGGCGGACCAGTGGGCATTGACACAATAAGTGCAGGACTATCCGAGGAAACAGACTCAATAGAAGACACAATAGAGCCCTTTTTGCTAGCTCTTGGTTTTATTGCCCGCACGCCAAGAGGCAGGGTTTTAACGCAAAAAGCTATGGATTATATAGGCTACTTTAGCCCAGAAAATCTTGCTGGCGATGATGATTGTTTGTTTTAAGTATATGCAGATGCTTAACGGAAAGGGCTTGTATGTAATTTCAATCCCAAGCGGGGTTGATGCCGAGCTTTTGGATGCTGCTCTTGGCAGTGGATTTGTGCAGATGTTTCAGTTAAGGCTTAAAGATGTGTCACAACAATTTTTTTACGAACAGGGGATGTTGTGTAAAACATTGTGCCTTAAGCACGGCGTGCCTTTTGTAATCAACGATAGCTACAATCTTTTTACTGAGCTTGATGCCGATGGCCTGCATATTGGCAGCGATGACGGAGGTGGCGATATTGCCTCCGTTAGGGCAATGGTTGACAAAATTGCTAACAAAAATGCAGGCAGGGCAAAAATACTTGGTATTAGCTGCTACAACTTGCTTAACTTTGCCATAGAATGCTCTTTGGCAGGTGTAAGTTATGTGTCCTTTGGGGCATTTTTTAACACCCAAACAAAGGATGCAAAAACAAGAGCTACCCCTCAAATTATTAGTGATTACAATAATTATTTTGTAAAAAATCCACTAGCTCCTCGTGCAATGCTTTGTGGCATTGGCGGCATTGATGCTAGCAATGCTGGGTATCTTGTATCTTTAGGGCTTAACTATCCATCCGTTATATCTGCAGCTTGGCAAGGGGGCGATGTACCTAGCATTTTGCAAAATCTTACAAACTTACATAATGCAATTATTGGTGGCTTTGGCAGCAAAGTGCAATGCTAATGCAATGCTAAATCTGGCTTTGCAAAAGCATTTGATTTTGGCAAGAGGTAGAATTTTTCTATTTGCAAGTTTATCTTGCTTTTAATCCTTTTTTAAGCTAGATTTATATATTATAACTATGGTAAAATACCCCTAGTTTTAATATATATTTTGATATTTGTACCAAGTTTTTGTGATGACCGGTGGTAAAACAAGGCGTATTTACATATACGATACAACACTTAGAGATGGTGCGCAAACAAGTGGTGTTAGTTTTAGCCTTGCTGACAAAATGGACTTTTTAAGAGCCTTACATAATTTTGGCGTTGATTATGCGGAGGCTGGCTGGCCCGGGGCAAACGAAATTGACACAAGCGTTTTTGCAAGATGTTTTGACCTAAGACAAAATTTTGCAGGCACAAAAATCACCGCCTTTGGCATGACTAAAAAACACGATACATCAATCCACAACGACCCAGTATTGGCTGGGCTTGTTAACAGCCGTGCTGACTTTTTTTGCATAGTGGGCAAGTCATGGGATTTTCATGTTGTAAATGCACTTGGCATATCTTTGCTGGATAATTTAATAGTTATAGAGGAATCTGTAAAATATCTAAAAACGAAGGCAAAAGAGGTTTTGTTTGACGCTGAGCATTTTTTTGACGGCTACAAGGCAAATCCTAAATACGCTCTTGACTGCCTTAAGGCAGCACTTAAAGGTGGTGCAGATTGGCTTGTTTTGTGCGATACAAATGGAGGCATGTTGCCAGATGAGGTTTTTAATATAGTTAGCGATGTTGTGTCAGCATTGCCGGATGCAAGGCTTGGCATACATACTCACAACGACACAGAATGTGCGGTTGCAAATAGTATTGCTGCGGTGCAGGCTGGGGTAAATTTGGTTCAGGGCACTATAAACGGGCTGGGTGAGCGTTGCGGTAATGCAAATTTATGCTCCATAATTCCAAATCTTGTGTTAAAAATGGGGCTGGACTGCGGGGTTGCAATTGAAGATTTAAAAAACCTACCCTCTCTCTCCCAAAGGCTTGATGACATTTTAAACAAAGAGCCGCAAATAAACTTGCCATATGTTGGGGCGAGTGCTTTTGTTCACAAGGGTGGGCTGCATGCTTCTGCGGTGCTTAAAAACCCTGCAACTTACGAGCATGTTGACCCCAGCGTAGTTGGCAATGTGCGTAAGATACCTACTTCTAATCAGGCTGGCAAGGCAAACATTGTTGCAATGCTGCACAAAATTGGATTAAAAGATGAAAAATACACATCAAAAGCCGCAGATATAGCTTCTTTTATTAAACTGCAGGAGGCTTGGGGTTATAGCTATGAAAATGCCGATGCAAGTTTTGAACTTCTTGTAGCAAGCATTTGCAACCAGATGACAAAGGAGCTTAGCATTACATCCTATAACATATCCACCTCTTTTCATTACTTAAACAAAGAACCCTTGGCAAATGCAATCATAGAGCTTAACAATAGTGGGCAATTTTTTGCATCGCAAAGCTACCAAGGCCCTGTTGATGCCGCTATGCAGGCGGTAACAAAGGCAGTTTTAAGCGTTAAAACCAAGCTTCAGGCTCTTGTTATTGCAGATTACAAGGTAAAGATTATATCCGGCGACGGAGTGGGTGCTAAAAGAGGCTCCGCATCCAAGGTTAAGGTTGATATAAAATTTGCAATAAATATTAACGAAACAACATGTTACGCACACACAACCGGCGTTGCAAGCGATGTAATTGGTGCCTCGCTAACCGCTATAATGGATGGATACAATTATGCACTACTAAAGGCAGCAAACCCAGCTTAAAACAATGTTAGTTAGTTTTTGCTTGGGTTTTCATCGTGATTTTTATCAATTTTGCTTGCAATAACAAATCCAAGACAAGATATGCAAAAACCCACAACTATAGCTGTTAGCATTAGCACCGATGGCACTGGGTCAATTGTAATACCCGCATTAAGTCTTGTGCCGTGAATAAAAATTGGAGCAATGCCATCGTCAACATAGCCACTAACTAAAAAAAGTGCAATAAGTGCATTTTGAGACCCGCTAAGTGCTATAATTTTTTTCGTTTTGTTTTTAAGTAAAAACACGCCAAAAAGCCCAGCTGTAAAAATAAAAGCTAAGCAAAAATAAATTGCAAAAGAAGCAATTGGCATAACGATAATCAAACAAGGATTTTACAATGGCAGGTTGTCGTGCTTTTTCCACAATTTATCAACTTTTTTGCGTTTTAAAAACACAAGAGAATTGTAAATACGAGACCTTGTATTTTGCGGCCTTATGACCTCCTCAATAAAGCCTCGTTTTGCAGCGGCAAATGGGTTTGAGAATTGGCTTTCGTAGTTTTCAATGTGAGACTTCATTTTTGCCTCATCCTCAGAGTCCTTTCTAAACAAAACCTCAACCGCACCCTTGGAGCCCATAACTGCAATCTCTGCATTTGCCCATGCGTAATTAACATCACCCTTTAGGTGCTTAGACGACATTACAATATACGCTCCGCCGTATGCCTTGCGTGTAATAACAGTAATCTTTGGCACGCTCGCCTCGGCATAGGCATACAAAAGCTTTGCCCCGTGCTTGATGATGCCGCCGTATTCTTGGTCTCTACCCGGTAAAAAGCCCGGCACATCAACAAAGCTAACAATTGGTATGTTAAAGCAATCGCAAAATCTAATAAATCTTGCAGCTTTTTGGCTTGCAGCAATGTCAAGGCAGCCAGCAAGATACAATGGCTGATTAGCAACTATACCAACGCTCATGCCACCAATGCGTGCAAAGCCAACAACGATGTTTTTTGCATAATCTTTTTTAATTTCAAAAAAGTCCCCATTGTCAACAACCTTTTCAATAATGCTTTGCATGTCATATGGCTTTGCCGAGTCTATAGGAACAATGTCGTTAAGAGATTCCTCCCTTCTTTTTGGGTCGTCGCCGGTGTGTAAAAAAGGCACTTCATCAGTGTTTGAAAGAGGTAAAAACGATAGTAATCTGCGAGTTTCAAAAAGGCAGAGCATGTCGTTTTCAAAAGCTAGGTCGGCAACACCCGTTTTTTTGGTATGCACTTTACTGCCGCCAAGGTCTTCCTTTGTAACAACCTCGTTTGTAACGCTTTTTACAACATCTGGCCCAGTTACAAACATGTAAGATGAGCTGTCAACCATAAACACAAAATCTGTAAGAGCGGGTGAGTACACCGCGCCACCAGCACAAGGTCCCATAATTAGAGAAATTTGCGGCACAACACCAGACAAATCAACATTGCGTTGAAAAATTTCACCATATCCACCTAAGGACTTAATGCCCTCCTGTATTCTTGCCCCACCGGAGTCGTTAATACCTATAACAGGGAGCTTTAAAAGTTTTGCCTTGTCAAGTATTTTACAGATCTTTTCGGCATTTGTCTCGCTTAAGCTACCACCCAAAACCGTAAAATCCTGCGAGTATATCAAAACTGGTCTGCCGTCAATAGTTGCCTGCCCCGTTACAACCCCGTCGCCAGCTGTGCCGTGCTTATCGAGCCCAAAGTCGTAAGAGCGGTGCTCAACATATAAGTCAAACTCCTCAAAGCTGCCCTCGTCTGCAATAAGCATTATGCGTTCCCTTGCGGTAAGCTTGCCTTTTTCATGCTGCAGAGCAATTTTGTCAAGCCCGCCCCCAAGCTGAGCCTCGGTGCGTCTTTGAATTAATCTTTCGACAATGCTACGCATTTTTGGCGGTAGTAGTTTTGCAGATTCCATGCTTTGCTCCTCATGAAATTGTGCCGTGGTATGTAATTCAATTTGCGATTCCTGTGTCATAATTTAAAGTTATTAAATGCACTTTTACAACTAGTTATAAATTTTAAACAAGGATATTAGCTTTTTGTCAAGTTTTTTAGATAATTATCTGCTTGAAACAAAACTAACATCAACTTTAACGCAAACAATATCCTAAGTTAGGGCATTAGGAGTATTGCTACACCGCTACATTGCTAAAGTCTTGTAAAATCAGGCTTTAAATGCTTTTATATTGACGCCTCTTTCAATTGTAATTTCTTACTTTTTATTGACAATTAATTTTTTTTATTATAAAAAGCATAGTTTTATTTATTGTAGTTTATGTTTTTGATTAACTGAAATGCAGGAATTTGTTTGCTATATAGACGAGAGTGGAGATGAGGGTTTTAGTGAAAAAAGTTCTAAAACATTTGCTTTTTCTGCAGTGGTAATTAAAAAAGAAAATGATTTACTTTTGCCAAAATTTCAAAAATCAATATTAACTCAGATTTCTCAAAACAAAATACAACCATTGAAAAATATTCATTTTGCCGACCTAAAGCATGAGCAAAGAAAGTATTTGTGCAATAAAATATTAGAAAACAAAATACCATTTAGAGCAATTGTAGTATTGTCTAATAAATTTAACATTGACGACAAAAATCAACAAAACTTCAATCAAAATAAATGGGCTTATTTTAATTATTTAGCAAGACATCTCTTGGAAAGGGTATCTTGGTTAGTAAGAGATGAAAGTTCCAACTGCGGCAAAAAAGGAAATGTCAATATTGTATTTTCAAACAGAAAGCAAATGAAAATAGAGAAAATACGCCAATATTTAATGGAATTAAAAGAAGAGAAAAATATTTCTATTGAATGGGATGTTATTGGTAACATAGATGTAAAAAATCATGAGCAGTTAGCTGGATTACAATTTGCAGATGTTTTTGCAACAGCTTTTAGAAGGTACGGATATGAAGGAGATAGACTTGGGGTTGAAACATCCTATATAAAAATATTGCAGCCTTTTTTATATAAACATGGTTCAAAAATTCCTAATTATGGAATTAAAATTAGAGGATTAAACTACCACGAGCTAACGGAAGAGACTATACAGATGTTAAAGTTATTTGGTTTTTAATGACTAACCCCTAATCCGAGTTTCCTTATTTCAAGAATAAGGCTGCAATCTCAAAGATGCCACGGTTTGTAAAATATACTTAGCATTAGCGATTGTTAGTCAAGGTAATTTTACGCAATGCAGTCTTAATTGTCAAGAAATTTTTTTAATTGACTTCTTTTGAATCTTATTTTTACTTAGAATATTGCCATCGGGTTTTTCACCATGCGATGCTCGTTTATGTTACAAAAGCAGTTTTTCGGTCGAAAAATTCTTAAAATTTCTTTGTGAAAATAGGATGAAAAAGAGTTTTGATAAATATTGCAAAATCAACATTCACATTCACGCAAACAATATCCTAAGTAATCAGGAAGAGCCCATTATGATGTCAACTTTTTCAAGACCTTGATTTTTCAAAAATGTCATAACTTTTAAAAAGCTTTGCACATCAACAGATTTGTCGCTTGCAACTGTTACTCTTAGCCCTTCAGTCCCGCCTTCGGTGCCTTGAATTTTGGACAAAATAGCCGCACTAAATTCATCGTAAGTTGCAAAATTTACATCGTCAATGTAGTAGTTGTCCTGCTTAATTACAACTTTTAAAACCGTCTCCTTTGGCGGCACATATGCCTTGTTGTAGCTTTTGTCTGGACTTGGTAGCTTTATGTCAAAAACTTTTTGTGCCGTGTTGGACATCATAATAAAAAAGAAAAGCAATATAAGCACCATATCCAGCATTGGCACCAAAAATGGTAAGTTTAAATGTCCACCGCCCCCGCCTGTGTCTTTATCTAGCTTAATCATAGTATGGCTATAAAGTTATATAAATATCTATCAAATTACTCTGCAAATCTACGCGAACTAATGGACGCAGATTGACTGCTACGCTGCATTGGCTTTGCAGCGGCATTGTTTGACGCACTTTGTTTTTTTGCCGCAGCCTGCTGGTCCAGTTTTATATTTATGCGATTAATGTAGTTTAGGTAGTTTTCAAGCCTAGAATCCGATACAAAGCCAAAATAAAACTCGCAAAACAAGGCAGGAATCGCAATACCAATGCCCACTGCAGTTGTGTACATAGCCTCCTTAAGACCCTCGGATACCATAACCGGATTAATTGTTCCACCCCCTTGCTGAATTGCAGTAAAGGCATTAACCATACCAAGTACATTACCTAAAATACCAAACATTGGAGCTATGGTGCCGATAAATTGCAAAAGCCCAAGCCCCATATGAAGCTGCCTTTTTGCAATGCTAAAAGATATTCCCATAACTTCATCCCTTTTGTCCTTTGAAAGATTTTTGACGGAAATAAGCTCGTTCACCAAAGAGTATATAATTGTATTTGACCTATGAATTAAAACAGGATCAAGTTTTAAATGCACAGGTCTTGCAACAATAAACAAAAAGTAAAACCTCTCCATTAATACCGTTACTAGCAAAATAGAGCATATCGCAAGTGGATAGGCAGATATACCAAGCCCATGAAAAAGTTCTTTTAAACCATCAATGCCGCTCACAACAACAATATATAAATCTTTGTTTTAATAAATTTAACAATAATGCTTCAATATTATAGTATGTAAAAAATGTTTTTTCAAGTAAAGCTTTTTGTTTTTGTTAAACATTATTTATCTAGCAATGCCAAATCCACTTATAAAATTGATATAAGATTGTTGGTTAATTTGCAAACTGGCTTTACACGGCCTAAACGCTACGACCACTCTTTTTAATGTAAAATCTTTCAATATCGTGCATAACATCTGTTTTGCCGTATTTAAAATAGGTAAGCAAAAGGTAGTCCAGCGAGGATATAATTTCCTTGTTGCTATCAACCTTAACGCCCTTACTTTTGTAGTTAAGAACCCTCATTACCTGAGTAACCTTTTTGTTATTCCAAAGCTCGGCACTATTAAAAAATGGAGCAACAACATCATGTATGTCCTTTATGTCAAGATGCTTATCGTCCAGCCCGTCAATTATGTTTAAAAAAACATCAAAAGAACCATGTCCAAAAATGTCCTCAAACTCAACGCTAAAATTACCGTGTATTTTTGTATTATCCCAAAAGTTGCGAACTTTATTTTTTATTCTTGTTGTAAAACTACGCTGTGCCATTTGCAGCTCAAGCATCTTATCTTTACCAATAATACTGCAGGCACCAAGTAAAAAAGATAAAACAAGAGCCCTGTCAAGAGGGTTTTCCCTTAGGTCTTTAAGTAGTTTTTTGTAGCTTGAAGTTGAGTCAAAAAACTTTGCAATAGGCAGCAACACCGTTACAACAACGCTTGAATATAAAGATCCGTAGACAACATGCTCGTAGTATTTATATCCAACAAGCTTTGTTATTACGGCAACAACCTCGGATATTGCAGCCACAACCGCAAGTTTTTCTATAATTTTTATGGTTTTGGACTCCGGCTCCAATATGTCAAAAACACTAAATTTTGTTATGTCATCTGGCGTAGCTTTTTGTACCGCATTTTTAATGAAGTGTTTTATGTCAAATAAATTTTCCGTTCCAGTTTTACCCTGAATTACATTACTCTTAAAAAACTTTACAAACATAAATTACTCTCTTTAAAAAACAACTCAATAATTACACAATATGATTATAACATTTATTTAGTTTTTTCAATAACAAAATCAAGTTTTTTAATAAGTGCCAAATCCAATGTAAAAAATCTGTAATATTTAGGCATGTCACAATGTTTTTTACCCCGCTTTTAAACTTAAGTTACATCTCAAAATGAAATTTGCAAGATGTAATATTAACGCTAGATGGAAAATTTTGTCTGTATTATTTTAAAATCTTCGGTGCAATCTTTAAAATCTTGCAAAGCATAAAGGTTTGACTGACAAAGTGCAAAAAGACAAGCCCCCGCACCGCTAAGCCCATTTACAATTGAGTTTATAGTTAAAAATTGGCTCAGGCTTTTAAGCTCAAGGCATTGCTGTTTTACATTTGCAAAAAAGCTGTTATCAATCAGTTTGTTCTTTGCAAAAAAGTTAAGTAAATCATCGCCATCTTTGCTTTTTTGTATTGCTAAGCTTAGTATTTGCGAGTAGTTTGTCTGCGGTGGGCTCGTGATATTTAAAAGATTTAAATCGCTATAAGATTGTGCGGTTGAAGCTTTTGAGTAATTTTGTGGTAAAAATAAAAATACATCTATGTCGCTAAGCAGGTTCTTGAGTTTTAAAACATCCTCTTTTGCTAAAAAGTCCTCATCATGCAGAACTCTGTCGCCAAAGTTTGCGGCATAGCAAAGGGTAGATTTTTTACCAAACAAATTGCAATCCATGCCAATTTTGCAAAGCTGAGCTTTGCTTAACTCGCCCTCCCCGCCAAAATGATTTGCAAAGTAATTATAAACCTCAGCTCCATTGCCAGACCCCCCACCAAGCCCCGCAAGGCTTGGTATATTTTTTGTTATGGTGATATCGTAAAAAACATCCTTCATTTGACTAAACCTTTCTCGCAAAAGCTCCATTGCCTTTGTGGCAGTGTTGTTTGTTTGGCTTATATTGCTTGCAAAATCCCCCTCAAAAACAACTCTATCGGCGGATTGCTTGTTGGGGGTGATTGTTATTGCATCACATAACTCAAGTTTTGCAACAAGAGTGTTGATAAAATGGTAATTGTTTTGCCCCTTGCCTAAAACCTGCAAATTAAGGTTTATCTTAGCATTAGATGTTAGTTTAATATTTTGCATTTTTACCAGTTGGAATAAACATAGTAAAACATAATGCAAAGTGCCACAAACAAAAAGATGTAGCTTGTTAAACTGCGGCCTTCCTCCATCTTTGGGCGTTATTAAACAAGCATTAGATATGGTTTTTGCAGATTGTTTTTTATCTCGCCCAGCAAGATTGCAGCAAGTGCACCATCAACAATTCTGTGGTCGCAGGATATGGAGATTGACAAAACATTTGCAGCTTTAACCGAGCCATCTTTTGCAACAATTGGCTTAAGCTCGCTTGCCCCAACTGCAAGTATAACCGCTTGTGGCGGGTTGATTATAGCTTTAAACTCCTTAACGCCGTACATACCAAGGTTAGAAATGGAAAATGACCCACCCTGAAACTCATGCGGCTGCAGTTTGTTTTCCCTAGCTTTTTTTGCAAGAAGCTTCATTTCGGCAGATATTTCCGAAAGGCTCTTCATATCCGCATTTTTAACTATTGGAGTGATAAGCCCGCCATCGGTGCTAACGGCAACAGATATATCTATATTGTTGTAATAAATGCTTGCGGTCTCGGTCCATGAGGCATTTGCCTGAGGCACTTTTTTTAAAGCCATGGCACATGCTTTAATAACTATGTCGTTGACGGATATTTTGTATACCACTTTGCCAGATTCATCCTTTGGCGCAAGTTCGTTTATACTCTCCCTGTAGCTTAACAGGTCGTCAATTACACAATCGGCACTTAAATAAAAATGTGGCACGGTTTGCTTTGATTCCAAGAGTCTTTTAGCTATTACCTTGCGTATGTTTGTGTGAGGCACTGATGTTGTTTCGTCCGCTCTACGACCAGCCGCAAAACTTGCAACAATTGGCTGGCTTGGTTGTTTTGCCACACCTTTGGCAGCATCCAAAACATCCTGCTTAACTATTCTGCCGTGGGGGCCGGTGCCGCTTATGGCAGCAAGGTCAAGTCCATCGTTTGCAGCTATTCTTTTTGCAAGAGGCGAGGCAGCAACTCTATCCCCTTCAGTAGAATTTTTACAAACAGCAGGCTTTTGAGCATTTTGTTGCATAGCATTTGGCTCTGCAGGCTTAGCTTGCACCGCTACATTTGTAGCCTGTCCACCGCTGTAGTTATTTAAAACCGATACATCTTCACCTTTTTTTAAAAGCAGTGCAATTACTGAGTTGACCTGCACTGCCTGAGCTCCATCTGGGGCAATAATCTTACCCAAGATTCCCTCGTCAGTTGCCTCAACTTCCATTGTTGCTTTGTCTGTTTCAACCTCTGCAATTATGTCTCCCATATTAATTTTGTCCCCCTCTTTTTTAAGCCATTTTGCAACATTACCCTCTGTCATTGTAGGGGATAAGGACGGCATCAAGACCTCAATTGGCATAATAACTACAAAAAATCAAAATTATAAATAAATATTTTTGCTGCTTTACGCAGCTATTAAATTATGTTATTACATCTTGTTTTATTGAGTTGTTTTAGTCAAATCTTTTTAATAAAAAAGTAATTTATGCTTTGTTTATCTTGCAATTAATTTTGGGGCAATTAATATTTTATATGCTTAGACTTATGCAAAAATATGTTTTGTTTTATTATTCTTTATTTGAGCAATGGTAAATATTGTTAGTGATGCTAGCTTTAAAAGCGATGTTTTGGACTGCACAACCCTTGTAATAGTTGACTTTTGGGCTCCTTGGTGTGGGCCATGCAGGGCAGTTGCTCCAATTTTTGAAGAGGCGGCAAAAAATTTTACAAGCGTAAAATTTTGCAAAATAAATGTTGACGAAAACCAAGAGGTTCCATCCTCTTTTGGCATTATGTCAATACCAACATTTATAGCATTTAAGGGCGGTAAGGCTGTTGATACAAAGGTTGGCGGTATGTCAAAGGACATACTTGAAAATTGGATAAAAACATTAACGGCAAATTAAGTGCTTTTACGCAATGCTAATTTACTTAGCATTGATGTATTATTGCACTAGTGCGCCTACTTTGGTGATTGATTAGGTTTTTTTAAAGGTAATGTTAAAATATCTTGGTATTTTGTTATTTTGCTTAACCATTTGCCTTGATGCAAGCTTTGCAAAAAGCAAGGATGAGGCAAAGCAAATCAAGCAGGATGCAAAAAAAGAATCTGGTAAAACATCCAAAAAAAACACTAAAAACAACATCAAAACAGAGGTAAGTAAAGCAAAGAACCCAAAGAATGCAAAAAAAGATGGCACCAAAGATATTGCTAAAAAAACATCGTCAGGTAATGTTAAAAAAAATAAGGCAAAATCCAAGTCCAAATCCAAGCAAAAAAAGCCACCTGAGCCAGTTTTGGTAAGCAAGATACCAACATATCTTGACGAAACGCCGGAGTCCCTCAAGGAAAAGCCTAGCACTCTTGAAACCCATATGCAAAAACTCCGCACCACTCTTGCTCTTGAATGTGAAATGCTTGATTACGAAGTAAAAAACCTAGAGGAGTCTAAAAGCTTTGAAGACAAAGTTTTGGCCGATGTTGCAGCTAAAAACCCAGAACTGGTATTTCAGCAGGACAAACCAGCAACTTTAACAACCCTGCAAGACCAAGAAAATAATATACCTCACACCAAGTCTAAAGATGACACAGGGAACAACAAAGACAATGTAGCGGAAGAGCCGAAGGTAAAAAAAAAACTAATTTTACAACCTCTTTAGGCTTTGATTTGTTCTCCTTAAACAATGTAAGCACAAAAGCTTTTACATTCAAGCTAAATTTAAAAACAAGACCAGTATCTTTAGATTCAAGACTTGACAACAACTCCACAACAACGCCTCTTGCAAACTCATCTTCGTCCGTTACCGATGTTACCAATATCATTTGGGACTCAAAGCTTATGCCTTTTAAAACTGGAAACAAGAGGCATTTCTTTTTATCGCTATATAATCGTTCCATTCTTACTCAGACAAAAAATTCATCAACTAACGATTCCAAGGATATTATATCTTCTTTGGGCCCGGGGCTTAATCTTGGTTTTTTCTCGGCCTCTGTATCGCTTGGCAGAGACATAAAAACCTTTGCAAACGCAACAGATGGCTCAAGGTACGACAAGAGCAATAACTTCGTTAGACTTTCAACATCTTTTGAAAAAGAAGTTCCGCAGATGTTCTTGATAAAGAAAAGCTTCAAGATTAAAGCGGATATTGCTTACTACTCAGCACCATCTGCCTACAATCTAAACCAATTAAATATTAACTTTAATAAAAAAATTGATGACTTTGTGGAGTTTAATATTTTTTACAACCTTGAAAAACTTGATTCAAAACAAAAGGAAAGAAGCAGCACAACCCGCAGAAGACTATCCTTTAATGTTTTATTTAACATTATGTAAATTTATGTAATTATCAAAGGAATGTGAAAAGCATAGTTTAAGCCAAAGGATACAAGGTTAATCAATGCCATAAAGGGTGCGGTTAGCAAAAATCCGTCCATGCGGTCAAGCACCCCTCCGTGCCCTGGTATAATACTGCCGCTGTCCTTAACTTTGTAATGCCTTTTAAACTTGGACTCTGCAAGGTCGCCAATTTGCGACAAAACGGCTATTAAAAACGATATGGCAATAAAAATAAATATATTGGTTTTAAAGCTAAACACAAGATATATAGCAAAAGATACAAGGCAGGACGCAACAATACCACAGATAAATCCTGACCATGTTTTGTTAGGGCTTGTAACAGGGGCAAGCTTTGGGCCACCAAGTGCCTTGCCGCCAATTAGAGCGAATGTGTCAAAAGACCAGATGGCAGCAAAGAGCCAAATTGCCATAAATGGACCTTTGTCCGAGTATCTAATATAAGCAAGAGATGCTACTGGCAAGGCTATTATTAATATTATTTTTAGTGCAGATATGGCAAATTGCCTTTTGTCGCCAATGCCAAACCCGCTTGTTGCGGCAGGATTACCAAGGCTTGAGTTATTTTTGCAAAAAGCTATAGAGAGAGACTCGTAGACGGCACCCAAAAAAACCGCAAGCAACAAAATTGCAAAAGCAAGCGAGCCATGCACAATACAAAAAATAACTGCAGGACCCAAGATTAAGGCTGTTAAAATTCTGGTTTTCATGTTTTTTGTCATCTTGTAGAGTAATAATTAAGAATAAAAGTTCTCGTCATTTTTAACCTTACCCCTAAAGGAGTAATACACAAAACATGTATAAGATATAATAACCGGAAACATGACCGACATAAGAACCACAACAAATTTAAGAGATTCCTTGTTTTGATTGGCAAAATCCCACAATGTGTACCGCGGATACACAACAAACGGCCACATAGTAACAACTAAATTAAGCAAACACAAGGCTATAATTGCAAAGATTGTGACAATTGGCAAAAAGTCCTTCCTGTAAAAACTCTTGCCACCATGACTTAAAACAAGTCCAATAAGCAAGCACAGTGCAAGCAAAGCACTAATTATATCAAAATACAAAACAAAAGGTCTGGCTAAAAGCTCTTTTATGTAGGATGAATATTCCAATGCTAAAAATGGAGCTACAAGAAAAATTGCAAACAACAATCCGGCAGTTTTTTTACAAAGCGACACCGCCCAGTCCTTTGTAGAGCCATCAGTTTTGTATATTGCCCATCCAAGACCCAAAAGTAGATGAGCAACCACAACGGCAAATCCAACGATAAAGTTAAAAGGATGACACCAATCCATTGAGCCCCCGTTAAAAACTTTGTCGCCAACACTAATACCACGAGCAAGAGTACCAAGAACTATACCTTGCAACATTGAAACTGCAAAAGATGACACGCAAAACACCCTATCCCAAATTAACTTTTGGGAATCGTTAGCTTTAAGCCTAAACTCAAAGCTAACGCCCCTAAAGGCAAGCATAAAAAGCATTAGGGTTAAAGGCACATACAAGGCTGGCAATGCAATACTATAAACAAAAGGAAAAGCAGCCCAAGCCATACCGCCAGCGTACACAAGCCATGTTTCGTTACCATCCCAAATTGGTGCAAGGCTAGACATTAAAACATTTTTACGCTCCTTGGAGTTTGCAAAGGCAAAGGCAGTGCCTATTCCTAGGTCAAAACCATCAAGTAAAACATACACAACCAAGCCAGCTAAAACAAGCACCGCAGCTATAACTTCCAGCATATAAACCAAAGTAAAAAATATTCACAATAATAACGACACATCATTTTAAAAAAATAACTTTTATTTGCAAGACAAAAATGTTTTTGTTGCAATGTATTTTTTTGACAATAGAATATTTTTATTTAATATATTATTTTGTATAAAAAGCATGGTAAAAGACAGATATTTTGAGGCAATAATTGGTGTTGCAACAATTTTAATTGCTAGCGTTTTTGCTTTTTTTGTTTTTACTAAAACAAAAGGCTCTTTGCATAGCAATGAGGGATATTATTTGTTTGCAAAATTTACCGATGCGGATGGCATAGATATAGGCTCTCAGGTAAAAATTGCAGGATATAAAGTTGGCGAGGTAGAGGGCATTGAACTTGACAAAAACTATTTGTCCGTATTAAAAATTAAAATCTTTAACAATGTAAAAATACCAAGCGATTCATCCGTTTCAGTTGCAACAAGCGGCTTTATTGGTGCAAAATATCTTATGGTATTACCTGGTAGTAATGACGAAACTTTTGAGAATGGTGCAAGTTTTGAGTACACTCAATCAGCAATTAATGTTGAAAGCCTAATTAAAAAGTTTGCTGTAAAATAGATTGTCAATTTTTTTATAACCATAGTGCGAATTGTATCCGTTGTTTGTGGGTCAATAGCCTGCTACAAATATATTGATTTTGCTAGGTCGCTTATTAAAGATGGTCACGAACTTGAGACTATTCTTACAAAATCGGCACAGCAGTTTTTAACTCCACTTTTAGTATCTTCAACAACTGGCAAGCAATGTTACACAGAGGACACTTGGCATATGGAGCATATATCTCTTGCAAAATCGGCAGATTGCATATTGATTTTTGCAGCAACAGCAAATTTTATCGCTGGCATGGCAGCTGGATTTGCAAATAATTTGGGTCTTAGCCTTGTTCTTGCAAGACCAAGTAACGCTCGCCTTGTTATTTGCCCCGCAATGAATGTGAACATGTGGCACAATCCTGCAACTCAGCGTAACATTGATACTTTAAAGCAAGATGGTGCAATTTTTGCCGAGCCCAAAGAGGGCTTGTTAGCCTGTGGCGATTATGGCAAGGGTCATTTAGCAAGTTTGTTTGAAATTAAAAATGCTATACTTAATCAAGGTCAGTATCATGGCGAATGGCTGCAAAAAAAAGCATCAAACCTCAACATAGTTATCACCACAGGCGGAACAATTGAAAAAATTGACGATGTTCGTTATATATCAAACTTTTCTTCGGGCATTCAGGGCATTGAAATTGCCAAGGAACTTCAATCATTAGGCTGCAATGTGCTTTTAATTTGCGGCAATATTAGCGTTGCAGTGCCAGAGGAAATAAGAACCGTAAGCGTACAATCTGCAATGCAAATGCTTACAATGAGTTTAGATGTAATAAATCATCCTTCCAAATATTTTGAAAATGCAAACAATAAAGATCCAATTGATGCCTTTGTATCCTGTGCTGCCGTTTGCGATTTTTATGTTGCAAACTACAAGCATGGCAAGGTAAAAAAACAAGATGGACTTAATTTGGAATTTATTGAAAACAAAGACATAGTTCAAACAATAGCCTTGCTTGAAAACAAAAGACCAAAAAAAGTTGTTGCATTTGCAGCCGAAGACCTAAGCGGTGCCAAGCTATGCAAAGCCGGCACAGCAAAGCTTAAAAAAAAGAATGTAGACATAATGATAGCTAACTCAATAAACGGCGTTGGTAATGGAGGTAGTATTTTTGGCGCACAAAGCCAGCATGAAGTATTTATAATTGAAAAACAGAACAATAACAATACTAAAACTGATAAAGAGCACTATTCTCAGATTCATTTAATTGCCCCAAGTAAAACTCAAACTGCAAAATCTATAGCCGCAACAATACTAGGTGGATGCAATTATTGATACCAACCATTGGCATTGCATTTACAATAGTGGCAATGGGTCTATATTATGGCAATTGTTAAAAAGGTTTTCTATACATTGCTTCCAAAAGCTATGGTAAAACTGCCAATTTTGTTTTAAATCCATTTTGTCTTTGGGCGATTGATGCTTAAGGGCATCGCAAACAGCAATAAAAAAACCCATACCAACAGTATCACTAGACTTGTGCTTAACTATGGCAGCTAAAAAAACACCATACTCTTGGTAGCTATATCTGTTTATTCTATCAAGCATTTTGCAATAAGAAGGATGCCTTGCTAGTATCGGCGGATTTAATCTTCCAGCCTCCTCGCTATAAGATGTAAGCTGCCTCAGTTTAGCAAGGCTTAGCAGTCTATTAAATAAATATTTCTCTCTGTGTGTTAATGATATTGTATTTGTCATAACGAGCAAATAAAACTGATAAATTTAACATCAAATCCATTTGTAAATTAGATTTGCCATGATGACATTAATCTTAAAATGTCAATTAGCTAAAGGCAAGACAATTAAAAAAACTTAAGAAATTGTAAAAATAAAAAAAATATTTTACTTTTATCTTAAATGCTTTACGCTTAAAATGTTAATATAATTGTTTGTAAATACTTTGTAATAGATAGATGACAAGAAAGACGCTTATTGGCTTATTACTTGCTTGCCTTTTAGTTATTTGCTCTCTGGGCGGGCTTTATGTATCGGCAATATCTCAGCAGGTTGCAATAAAAACAATGCTTGAGATGCAAACTCAAAGCCTAAACTCCGTCAATGCAAGGCTTGCAAAAACCGAGGGTGTTACGCAAACGCTTGTAAGCACACACTTTTTTGACAAAATTGACAGCATGGCAATCGACACAAGTAAACACGAGCAAAAACTTGCAAATCTTGAACAGAGCGTTGATTTGCTTAAAAAAGATTTGCGTATCAATTTATCCTCTGCCTCAAGTATTGACAAAAGGTATATATTATTTTTATCTTACTTAATTAAAGTAGAGCAGGATTTGGGCGGCGGCATCGTGCTTGAAGACGATATAAAAACTCTTTTAAAGTTAAGCGATTTTGACTCAAACCTTAAGGAGTTTGTGTTGCAAATATCAGACAAAACATCAGTACCAACTGCTGGCGAGCTGATTAATGAGTATAAAAAGTTTGTACGCCGCATATCATCGGCAACTTACGAAAAGCAAGGCAAATACATAAGGTCTTTTTTTGCAAGGCACTTTTACCTCACAAAGTCTGGACTTAATCTTGATTATATAAATACACTTTTTGAACAAAAAAACTTTAGCTTAGCTCTTAAGGAGGTAAAAATTTTGCGTTCTAAAATTGATGATTCCGACTACATTGACTCCTACATTGAAAAACTTGAAAATTATGTTATCTTTTATAAAACAATATCCGATATTCATTCATATATCTTTAGAAGGTTTTCGTATTAAGTTTGCATTGATAAATATTTTGTAATTTTATTTTAGTTTTTATTGCTTGATATGTCTTGTTGTGCTTTAATTTTTGCATCAATGCTTAGCCCTTTGCTTGGTGGATTGATTATTGGCTTTGTAAAACCGAGTCTTAAAAATGATTTTTACATAAGAATCACCGCACTTAGCTTTGCAATTGTGTCCTTATTTGCAACATTACTTTATGGCTTGCAATGTAATTTTAATTTTGACTTTAACTACACAAACATAACTCAAAACACGGATTTAAATGCCGCTTTTAGCCTTGCAAATTTACAAACTTTTGGCTTTTTTACTAAGCTTGATGGCCTATCATACTCATTGATATTGCTAACTAATATATCGTTTTGCGTGGCAATTTTATCATGCTTTAACTCTGTAAAAACGGATGTTAAAAAATATATGATTTTATTTTTACTCTTACAAGTTTTTTGCATAGCATTTTTTGCCGCATCAAATCTTCTAACCTTTTACATATTCTTTGAGGCTGGACTTATACCAATGTTTCTGCTCATTGGAATTTGGGGCGGTAAGGACAAAATTTATGCCGCGTATAAGTTCTTCATCTACACTTTTGCTGGCTCGGTTTTCTTGCTTATTGCAATTATTTATCTTTATGTTAAATTTGGCACTCTTGATATTTCAACTCTTATCATTCAATGCCAAAATCTTGAGCTAAAAGAGCAGCTTTTGCTATGGCTTTGCTTTGCATTATCTTTATCGGTTAAGATTCCTTTGTTTCCTTTTCACACTTGGTTGCCGGACGCCCATGTTCAAGCACCAACATCTGCATCGGTAATACTTGCTGCAATACTAATTAAAATGGGTGGTTATGGATTTATAAGATTTGGCGTGCCAGCTTTTATAATGGCAAGTGAGTTTTTTAAGCCTGCAATGCTTACGCTTGGTTGTATATCTATTATATACGGCTCCTTTGTTGCAATTAAGCAAAGCGACATTAAAAAAACAGTCGCCTACTCTTCCGTCGCTCATATGGGTTATGTTGTTGTTGGCATATTCTCGCTTAGTGCCGATGGAATGAAGGCGGCAGTGTTTCAAATGATTAGCCATGGCATAATATCCGCAGCATTATTTTTGTGTATCGGCGTGCTATACGAAAGGCTACATACTCGTGAATACTCAAGCTTTGGTGGCATAGCTCAAAAAATGCCATCCTTTGCCTTCTTTTTGATGGTTTTTACCATGGGCTCCGTTGGACTACCAACAACTAGCGGTTTTGTTGGCGAGTTTATGTCAATCTTAGCTGTATTTGGTGTTAGCTACATATATGCTGCCCTTGCGGCACTTGGCGTAATCTTTGGCTGTGTTTATATGCTTTATCTATACAAAAACACAATGTTTGGTGCCATCACAAATCCTCAGGTGCACCACCTTAACGACCTTAATTTTGTGGAAAAACTCAACTTTACAATTCTTGGCTCAATGGTTGTAATACTAGGCGTATATCCAAAACTTGTGCTTTCCATTCTTTAAAATTATCTAACTTAGCTTTTATATTAACTCTTTATGACCTATCAAGTATTGGCACGCAAATATAGACCTCAAGTTTTTGCGGATCTTGTAGGGCAAGAGGCATTGGTAAAAACCCTGACAAATGCAATAAACAACAACCGCATCCATCATGCTTATCTTTTTACCGGCATAAGGGGCGTTGGCAAAACAACAACGGCAAGAATCATAGCAAAGGGGCTTAACTGCGAGCAGGGATTTACCACAAACCCTTGCGGACAGTGTGGTAGCTGCACCAGTATAACAAAAGGCAATCACCCCGATGTTTTTGAGTTTGACGCCGCAAGCAACAGGGGCATAGACGATGCAAAAGAGCTTTTAAGTGGCATAGCTTACGAGCCAATATCTGCACGCAAAAAAATCTATATAGTGGACGAAGTGCATATGATGACAAAGGAAGCATTCAACTCCCTCCTAAAAACCCTTGAGGAACCACCTGCGGATGTTGTTTTTATCTTTGCAACAACCGAGGTCAACAAAGTGCCAGCAACTATACTATCCAGATGTCAAAAATTTGTTTTGCGTAGCCTGTCGGCAGACGAGCTTTGCCTGCACCTTAAAAACATCTGCCAAAAAGAGGGGGTGCAAATTGAGGACTCCGCTCTGCATTTAATAGCCGGCAAGGCAGATGGCTCAGTAAGGGACTCTTTGTCAATACTTGACCAAGTGATTATCTCAGCTCACGAGTTTGCCGAAAGTTCAACGATTATAGACCTTGCATTCGTTGCAAAAATTATCAATGTTGTTGACGCTGAGGATGTAACGGAGCTTTTAAATTTAATTGTAAATAACAACCCAGCAAATGCTCTTGCAAAGCTAGACACAATGCTTGGTGCTGGATTTTTGGAAGAAGATTTAATTAACGGCCTCTTATCCTTAATTAACGATTTGCTAAAGATTAAAGTTAAAGCCATTGATTTGTCGCTTTGCAGAGCCTCAGCAATTGAGCTTGCAAAAAGCTTATCTGTTCCAATCATTTTGCGTCTTTGGCAGGCTGCACTTAAGGCTCTTGCCGAGCTTTATACGCCCGGCAGCAATAGGGCAAAAATAGAGGTTTTAATTATCAAAATGTGCTACGGAGCAAGCCTGCCTAGCCCTGCCGAAGTTGTTGCTAAAATTAAAGATGGTGGACTTACAAGCATAATTGATGCCTTTGACGCAAAGATTGTAGACTAATGATTTTTGCTTGCAGAGTTTTTAAGTAGCAACTTTTTGCGTCTAATAATTTTTTGCAAAAACAGGTAATTATTACACATTAACAATCTTAAAACAATAAATTTTATCGCTTTAAAAACTGGATATTTTTTTAGCGCTCGCTTTGCAAAGTTTGAACATGTAATCTTAAAAATACAAGATCTTGGCAAAAAAGGACTAACAAAGCACTGATAAGCAAACAACAAAGCCTGCAGAATTTTTGTGATTAAGCGAGTAAAAATTTGCATCATTGCCAGCGTAATGCGTAATATAGATTATCATCAATGATTATGTGGTAGTACAATGGTGCGGATAGAGGGACTTGAACCCCCATGGGTCACCCCGCTAGAACCTAAATCTAGTGCGTCTGCCAATTTCGCCATATCCGCGGTTGCCAAGGTTAATGCCTAAGCACAAAACTATAGCAAGCATAATTTTGCACCATAGTAAAGTAATATTCAAGCAAAAAGTTTAATTATTTTTATGCCAAAGCAAAATCAAACAAAAATCAATTGTAAAGTTTATATCTTGACATGGTGAATAATTTTTTGCAGGATTGTAATAATGCCATCTTCAAAATATTTAAAACGACCTGCAATGTCATAAAATATTTTGTGCAAAGCTTAATAAATTGAAGCTGGTTAATGTTATATTTATAAATGCTTTTTATGCCAAATAAACAAGACAGTAATAATGCAAAAATTAAAACAAATACTAAAAAGCAAGATTTGCTGCAATTTTTGCTAGACTTTGCACCCATAGCACTATTTTTTATTGCATTTAAAGTAAGTCCACCAATAGATTTTTTTAACGACAAGGAGCCTATAATTTTTGCAAGCCTTGTTCTTGGCGTTGCAACAATTGTTTCCCTCGCCTTATCCTTGTTTTTAAAAGTCAAAGTTAGCAAAATTAATATGTATTCTTCTTTTGCCGTGGTTTTATTTTCGGTGCTTACGATAGTATTTAACAATCCAGATTTTATCAAAGTTAAAATTACAATCATCAACGGCACCATTGCTATTTTTATTTATTTATTTTGTATGATTACAAAAAAGTCCTTCGTTAAGCAGATGTTTGAGGGTAAAGTTACAATGGAGGAATCTCTTTGGCTTAAGATTGACAAAAGATTTTTCTATATGTTTTTGGTAATGGCAATATTAAACGAAATTTGTTGGCGTAGCTTTTCAACATCAACTTGGGTAAATTACAAAGTGTTTGTTGCAATGCCAATTATGATGGTATTTTTTGCAATGCAGATACCTTATCTTAAAAAACACGGTAAATGGTGTATCTAATTTTTTCATTTGCAAACATGATTAATAATGGCAGTTTAGATAAGGTTACAAACTTTCATTTTATTGGAATATGCGGTATTAGCATGTCTGGCATTGCTATTGTTTTAGCAAAAAGAGGGTGCAAAGTTAGCGGCTCGGATGCTAATCTTAATGACAAAGATATCAACAGCTTTAAAGCTTTTGGTATTGAAGTTTTTAAAGGACACTCCCCTAGTAACATCAGTAAGGACACTCAGGTTGTTGTAAAAACATCAACGGTGCCAGCTAATAATCCAGAGCTTGAGTTTGCCGTGTCGCAAAATCTTTTAGTGATTGAAAGATACGAGGTACTAAACTACCTTGCAGGTTTTTACGAGCAAAACATTGGCGTTGCTGGCTCCAACGGCAAAACAACCACTACAGCTTATTTGTGGAAGGTTGTTAACTCGCTAGGCAAAAAACCATCTCTTTTTTTGGGCTCCTCAGTGCAAGATGATGAAATTAGCGGCAATGCCTTTGAAAGAGGCTCTAGCTATGCTATTTACGAAACTGACGAAAGCGATGCAAGTTGCTTTAAAATGCCCCTACAACATAGCATTATCACCAATATAGACAAGGATCATCTTGAGTTTTACGGCGAAAGTTTTGATTTATTGCAAAAATATTTTGAAGAATACGCAAGAAACATCCTAGCAAAAAATGGTAAGCTTGTTATTGGGCTTTACACCCCTGCAAGTAAAAAACTCTTTGATATTTTAAAGAAGGATACCTCCATAAATCACAATAACATTGCCAGCTATTGCGTTAAAGACGATTCTGCAGATTTTGCCGCCACAAACATAACAACATCTGGCATAACAACCAAATTTAACATTAGCTTTAAAGGTAACATCATCTGCAGTAATGTAACAATTGCAAGCTTTGGCATGCACAATGTTTATAATGCCCTTGGGGCGTTTGCACTTGCTTTTATGATATTTGGTGCAGAGTGCTTTGCTGGCATAAAAGGAAGCGATGTATTTAAGGGCTTAAATGGCATAGACAAAAGATTTATGCAAGTTGGCAAAGTTGGCAATATTGACATAATAGACGACTATGCACACAATCCGCCAAAGCTTGAGGCTTTAATTGCATCGCTTAACAATCAGCAAATTTGGGATAAGTATATACTTGTCTTTGAGCCCCATAAATACACAAGGCTAAGCTCAGTTTATCAAGACTTTTTAAATGCTTTTAAGCAGGCAAAACTTGTTTTTGTTATGGATATTTTTGGTGTTGCTGGCGGGCTTAAAACCAATATTACAAAACAAAGCTTTTTTGAGGACTTGCAAAAACATTGCCCCGATACAATTTTTGTTTGCGGCTCTGGCAATGCAAAGTTAAATCAAGAACTTTGGCAAATGGCAAAAAACCACAAGCTTGACGAATGCAAATCTGCAGGCATTGTTTTTGCTGGGGCTGGGCTTTCGTCCTCTTTGGCAAAAGCCTTTGCAAAATCGTTTAACAAATAAAACCAAATCATATCTAAACTGGATTGACATTGGCACAAGATACTTGCTTGGCAGCTACCCACCTAAGTAAAAACTTACAGGGCTTTTAAAGGCAGAGCTAATGTTTGTCGCAATGGAATTGTCGCCACCTTGCATGCAATAGCCTAAAAATGGCTCTGTGCTTAAGTTTTTAAAGCGGCCGCCAGCCGCAACAACAATTGCATGTATAGCTGCTATGTCCCATTGGTTTGTTGGGGAGTTGCGTAGGTAAAAATCGTAGTCGCCCCTTGCAACAAGACAACCCTTAAGAGATGAATTAATAGCTGTTAGTTCAAAGTTTTTTATGTTATTTTTAAATGCAAAATCTTTAGCAAATGCAATATCTTTTGAGTTTGAAGATGTCAAAATTTTAACAACACAATCATCTGCAAACTTTAAATTGTCTGGGCTAGTCTTTGCAAATATTTGCTTAAACATATGGCTCGCAGGATTTGTATGCAAAAAGTTTTGCAAAACAAAAGCACCCTCGCCGCAAATTCCGTAATAAAATTCATCAAATGCTGGTGCGGCAACAAAGCCTGCAATGGGCTCACCATTGTAGCAAATACCTATATTTATGGTAAAAAATTTTGTTTTTTTTATAAACTCTCTTGTTCCGTCTATGGGGTCGGTTAAAAATACCAAGTTTGAGATATTAAAGTTGCTTTTACCAATTCTTTCCTCGCAAACAAAGCTTGGAGAGGGAGAGAGGCTTGCAAAATTACCCTCAAGCCAGTTGTGTATTATTGTGCTAATTTCAATATCTGCATTGGTAACTGGGGATAGGTCTTGCTTTTGCATCACCGAGCAAGGCTCAATTTGCTCCTGATATTTAAGTGCCAAAATACTAAGGTCACGCATTAAACTTACAAGGTTGCAAACCCTTGCTGCAATAGAGCTTTTTATAGCTAACAGCTCCTGCTTATTACCGTCATGCACAAGATAAAATATTAAATTAAGCTATTTTTTAAGTCTTTGTGTAGCTTAATTAGTTTTTCAAGATGCTTTTCAATGTAAGCAATATCAATAACAATTTTCTTTGAAGATTCCGGCAGCTCCGAAGCTTCAAAATTCAGCTCCGTAAAAAGAGTCTCAACAACCGATATTAAACGCCTTGCACCAAGATCTTCAATCTCCTTGTTAAGCCTGTCGGTAAGTTTTGCAATGTATTCAACAGATTCATCGCTAAGACTAACCTCAACACCCTCCGTTAACAAAAGAGCTGAGTATTGTTTTAAAATGCTATTTTCTGGCTCTATTAAGATTCTTTTATAATCCTCAATGCTTAAAGATTTTAAATTAACACGCACAGGAAACCTACCCTGAAGCTCGGGCGATAAATCCGAAGGCTTGGAAGAATGAAATGCCCCAGATGCTATAAAAAGCATATAGTCAGTCTTGATAATTCCGTATTTTGTATTGACTATTGTACCCTCAACAATTGGCAATAGATCTCTTTGAACCCCCTCTCTTGAAACCTCACCACCTTTGGCATTGTTTGAAAAAGCAATCTTATCAATCTCGTCAATAAAAACAATACCATTTTCCTCAGCATCTTTTAGTGCCTCGGTAGCTATGTCTTCGTCTTCCATGAGCTCGTTAAGACATTCTTCGGTTAAGATTTTTTTTGCATCGGCAATTTTAACGGTCTTCTTTTTTTTGTTTGAAAAAGCCTTGCCAAAGATTTCTCCCATTGATATAGCGCCTATGCCTATTTGCCCAGAGCCGCCCGGTATATCAATTGCACTTCCGCCCAAGGGGTTGGATTGAGCTTCAACCATTATATCAATCATTTTATCGTCCAAAGTGCCACTGTCCAATTGAGTTTTAAACTTTTCAAATGTTTCCTTTGACGGGTTTGGTCCTACAAGTTCAATCATAATTTTGTTGTATGCTGCCTCCTTTGCCTTTTGTAGGTATGTTTTGCGTTTTTTAAGTTTTGTATTTTTTACAGCAACTTCAACAAGGTCTTTAATTATTGACTCAACATCCTTACCAACATATCCAATCTCGGTGTACTTAGTTGCCTCAACCTTTATAAATGGTGCATTTAAAATTTTTGCTAGGGTTCTTGCAATTTCGGTTTTACCTACACCGGTTGAGCCTACCATCAAAATGTTTTTTGGTATAATGTCGGCTTTTACATCTTCTGGCAACACTGCCCGTCTAAAACGATTGCGTAGTGCAATGGCAACGCTTTTTTTTGCATCACTTTGACCAATGATTCTTTTATCCAGCAACTCAACAATTTGCTTAGGGGTAAGGCTTTGCTTTAGATTAGCTTGCGGTGTGTTTTGTGCCTCTAGCATACATTATTAACAAATATACAAAATTACAATAACACAATGTTTATATCCAATTAGCTTAAATGCAATAAAATTTTCAATCCCCCCTTGTAAAAATTAATATCATTACATTTTTCACAAAGTTAAAAACTATACTTGACACAAATACAAAAAATTAATAGACTTTATTTTATCGTAGTTTTATCTTGTTTTAGCAATGGTAGTGGCAGCAAAAATTAAGACAAACCAAGCTAAAGCAGCTAGCAGCCCTAATGGCAACATTGAAAAGCGACTGATATGTTTTTTTAAAGCCCTGCTACAGCTTAGTGGGCAAGGCGTGACAAAAGCAAAGTTGCCACAGATTGTAATTGAAGCTGATGCTTCAAAACAATTATCATGCACAATAGCAAGAGGTAAAATTTTTATTGAGGGCTATTCCAGCTCTCTTTTAAATCAAACCATTGGTCTTGTTGACCTAAAAACAGCTCAGCAGCTTTATGCCCTTAAGTCACCTGAGGCATCGTATTTTAAATGTAAATCCTATTTTAACATAAAAACACAAGGCGGCTTTGAGGAATGTTTTTTTGAGTTTGCAAACACTTACAGGGCAACAATGCTTTTGTGTAATTTGTATCCGGGGTGTTGGGGTTTAATTAAAACTTATCATCAGCACAACCTGCAAACAAAACCCCTTGACAGCACAAATGTTTTTGATGCCGCACTTAGGGCAATTGCCTTTAGCATTAAACATCCTGTTGCAATGTATTTAAAACCAAGGGCAAAAGAGCTTTTTGTAAAAACTTTACCAAGCTTAAATGCCGCAATACACAAGGCAGATGATTATTTTTTAGAGGCATCGGAACTTTGCAAATCTATGGCAAAAATCATATTAAGGGATGAGGGCGTTATTAATGGCGAAGCTAGGCAGAATGAAGGCGGATCGAAATCAGGTGACAAAGATAGCGATGCAAGCGAGGAGGAGCTGAGTAAGCAAAATCAGGAAGCAAAGGATAGCGATATACAGCAAAGTCAAGAGGAGCATTCCGATATTGAAAAAATCCGTGAATTTTTTGACAAAATACAAAAAGGCGATGCAAGCGGCGAAGATGCCGAAATTGTGGAACAAGATTCTGTGCGCTTTAAAAAGCAAAACCTTGGTAGCTTTAATTACAAGATTTTTACTCGCAAGTTTGACAAAACTGTTCACATTAAAGATATGGCAACAAACAAACAGGAGGAAATTGCAATTAAAGAGGCATTTTTAAAACAGGTGCAAGAGGAAGTGCTTTTGCAAAAAAAGCATATAAAAAAACTATTAAACAAGCTCCGTTCTTCAAATAAAATTAGATATTTTTTTGATATGGAAAGCGGGCAATTGGACCGCAAAAAATTTACCAACCTTCTCATCGCCCGCAATTGCGAGAATGTATTTTTTAAAAAAGACGAAAAACGCACATCAGATATAGCAATTACAATCTTGGTTGACAACTCTGGGTCAATGCGAGGCAGACTTATTAAAATTTCTTCTTTAACCTGCTACATAATTGCAAAAACCCTTGCAAAAGCTGGCGTTGCAACTGAGGTTTTAGGCTTTACAACTAGCAAGTGGCACGGAGGAGATTCTTTAAATTTGTTTGAACTTGAGCATCAAAATGCTACGGCGGATGTAACCACTAAAAACAACGGCCGCGTTAGCGATGTTCTGCATATCGTTTATAAGTCCTTTAGCCAAAATGCTATAGATAAAACAATGCTTAACATAGCTCTTATGCAAAAAGATAGCCTGCTTAAAGAAAACATAGACGGCGAAGCTCTAGAGTGGGCTTTTGGCAGAATTAAACAGCGTGAGGAAAAACGCAAAATAATAATTGTTATATCCGATGGCACGCCGGTTGACGATGCAACGCTCTCGTTAAACGACAAGGATTACCTTAAAAATCACCTAAAACAAGTAATACACAAAATTGAAAAGCAGCAAGATACAAGCCTTATAGCAATTGGCATTATGCACGATGTGGGTAAATTTTATCAAAACGCTATACGCATTGATAGCATAGAAGAACTATCCAAAACGCTTTTTACAAGCATAGAGGCAATGCTTTAATCTTACCACCTTAAATGCAGGAGGTTCTACATCTTTGCCCGCGTTTTAATTTAACAAGGTAGGCAATCTTGTTTTTTAATACAAAAAATTGAGATTTTGAGCTGCAGAATTAGCTTTGGCACCATTGCAAGTTTGCATAACACAAAGATTGCTGCATATGCAAACACTGCTTTAAACGCTAGGCTTAGATTCTTCCTTTGGTTTTACATCAATGATAATAAGGTTTTCAAGGACATTTTCGCCATTTGCCCCGTCTTTAATGTTATACAAAAACTTTACTCTTTGCTGGTCTGGGTGAGCTATTATAATGTTGTTTTCGTTCACGCCGTTTGATACAAGCATTTTTCTTACAGTTAAAGCCCTCACTTTTAGCATTTCATTAACTTTTTTTGCAGCCATGATAGCAGCGGGGCTCCGTTTTACCTTTCTAAGAACGCCTTTTTTGTTTTTAACCATTGTAAAAGGGTCTTCGCTGTAGAGTTCAAAGCCAACGATGGTTAAGGAGTAGTCGTTTGGATACTTTTGCAAAATATTTGAAACACCTTTAAACTTTTCGTAATAAGATATGTCTAGCGAGGAGCTCATTTTATCAAACTCTGCAACAAAGAATGTTTTGCTTATCTGCTCGGTAAATGGCTTTAGCTCGTTTAATAAAATTTGGTAAGGTTTGATATTTGCCCCAGCAGGAATACCAAATGCCCCTTGAGGTTGCACCGATCCACCAAGGCTCTGCGTGCCACCATTTGCTACAGATGGAATATTTTGCGATACAATAGAGTCTTCGCTAACATCCTTAAATGGGTCGGTGATTGAAATAAATTCCTCATAGCAAGATGTAAGTGGGTCAGTTGCGGTGGTTTGGGACTCTATTGCGTCAACAACAGCACAATCATATGTTGCAATAATTTTTGCAGCCAATCTACCGTCAAGCTCTCCTGATGTTGTTTTTTGTTTTGCTATATTCTCTCTAAGGCTTAGTCTTAGAATTTTTTCATTAGATTTGTTTTTTGCTATTATATCGGTAGGTAAAACCTCTATGTCTGCAACGCCAGTTTTAACAACCGAGTCCGCCTTGCCTAAAAAGTAATCTTTTTGCTTCATGCCATTTTTTGCCTCAAATAATTTGGCAATTGACGAGTACTCGTTGGATAGAATTTCAACATCCACAGGGCCCTGACCCATGCTTGGCATGTTCATTTGCATGTTCATCGGCATTTGTCCTTCGTTTTGATTGTTTGGCATATTTGGGTCAAATGGCATACTATCTTGATATTGTATCTGATCCTGACCTTGCTCCTGCATGTAATCCGGTGCTATTCTTGCCCTGCGGTCATCCGAGCATGACGAAACAAAACCACTGCTCACAATTATTGTAGCTATAAGCGATATTTTTGATGTCTTGCCAACACTTGAAAAAAAGCCAAAGTCCTTTTGCATACCTTAAAAAAAATAAAAACACAAACAGCTAAAAGTCATTACAAAAGCCAAGACAATATAGACTGCAAAAAAGTTATAGTATATTTTGCAGAGTCTGTCAAATACTTTTTATGCTTTTTAATAGAAACTTACTACTTTTACCTAATCGCCACTCGAAACGACAGATGCAAAAGCAATGTTTTTTTGAGACAATCTTAATTTAACAGCCTCTCTTGTATCGTATAATAGGTCCCAGTAATGTTCAAGCGATGTCCAAGGTCTTGCACTTACAAGCAATCCTGTATCCTTAAATTTTAACACAACAAAAGATGGCTGAGGATAAGATATTGTGCGAGGATCCCCAAGCATTATATCCATAATAATGCTTTTTACAAGACTGAGGTCTTGTGTGTATGATATTGTAAAGTCAACATCAACTCTGCGAATTTGCTGCTGAGAAAAGTTTGTTAATTTGTTAGACACAACTCTAGAATTAGGTATTACAACAGTTGTATTATCGGCATTTAGTAAGCTTGTGCTAAAAAGGCTAATTTCGCGTACATTGCCAACTTCACTGTCTATTTCAACTAGGTCGTTGATTGAAAATGGCTTGAAAATAATAATCATAAATCCAGCCGATATATTAGATAGAGATGACTGAAAAGCAAGCCCTAAGGCAATACCGATAGATCCAATTACTGCTACCATAGATGATGTGTGAAAGCCAATTTTAGACAATGCCACAACGCCAGCAGATATTAAAACGGCAACAAAAACAATACTTGATAAAAACTTTTGTGCTATTGGATTTGTTTTTAATAAGTATTTAGATGTAAACTTTGACAAAAGCCTTGCACATACAAAGCCCACAACAAATATAGCTAGTGCCTGAAAAAGCCTTGGTGCATATTTAGTTAATATGTCAAAAAGAACATCATAGTAATCGCTATTATAAATATGATGATTTTTTGCCATAAATCCAGTAAATTATCCTAAGGATTTAAAACAATGGCAGCAAAATTTATTGTTGGCTGCCTATTGCTTTGTAATTAAGCTACAGATATTGTAACATCGCCAGAAACCATAGAGGAGTTACTTAGGTCAAGAGAAAGCTTTTTGAAATTGTCAAAGTGAAAGATGCCAACTCTGTTTTTACTCCAAACATCCTCACCCTTACCTTTTGCAATTGGTGATTTTTCACCCTTGCTTACAATTTTAATTGAACTAGGGTTAACACCGTAGGATACAAGAGCATCACGCACTGCATTTGCCCTGCTTAAACCAAGTTTGTAGTTGTAAGCAACGCTACCTCTTTCGTCGCAATGACCAGATATAACAACTTTTAATTTTTTAGAATTTATATATTCAGCATTTGCTTTAAGTATCTCGGTTGCTTTTATAGTGATTGCAAAGCTGTCAAAGTCAAAAAAAACTCTGTCCGCAGCCATTTTTGGCTCAACGGATATAGGAGCCGCAGCCGCCTGAGCGGATTGTTGTTGACTTGATGCTGCATTTGATTTTGTATTTTTATTTTTAGCACAACTGGCAAGTGATAATACTGACAAAGTAAAAGCCGCAAGTACAAACCCCTTAATCATAAAAAAATGACCAATAAATAAAACAAAAACTTTAATATTAATACAAAATTTTACAACGGCAAAATAAAAATGCAAGTGTTTTTAAAAAATCTTTCGTAAGCTAGCTAGCCTTTGGTGCAAAATAGATATTTCTCTTGCTTTTTATTATCAAAGTTAGCAATATATTAATGAAAATCCAATTGTAAAGTTAATTATATTATCATGTTAAGATACCTTGAAAATCCAGAGCTTAATCGTAAAATCCTGCATATGGTTTTTGGACTTGGCCTTGCCATATCTTTTAAGTTAAATAAGGAGATTGCCAATATATTGCTTATAATTTTGGCTGCTTGCATTTTAAGTTTTGACTTTATTTGCAAAAAATTTATTACAAATATTGACTTTAAAAAAAGGCTCTACAGGTCAAGCGAGCTTAACCTAGAACGCAAAACAACAGGGGCAACATGGTTTGGGCTTGGCATTGTTTTTATTGTACCCTTTGGATGTGATGTGTACTTAGTGCCAATGTTAATTTTGGCATTTTGCGATTCTTTATCATCTTTAATAGGCCGCAGGTATGGTAAGCATAAGTTGTTTTCAACATCTAGATCTCTAGAGGGATTTTTGGCATTTGTTAGTGGCTTTGCGATTGTGGCACCAATTGCCATCTTTGCGGGCTGCGTTTTAAGTCCATCCGCAATATTTTTATGCGTATTTTTTTGTGCTATTTGCGAACTTTGGGAATCTGTGGATGATAATTTTTCAATCCTTCTGGGCGGCTCTGCAGTAGCTTATTTATTGCAATAATTATGCAACTTTTTAATAAATACATAGACGAATTAGCAAAAATAAAAGATGAGCTGGAGCATTCTGGTAGAGCCTTTTTGCAAAATCTGCTTACAAACTTTACAACAGAATGCAATATTGAAGTAAAGCACGAGCCAAAGCGAGACAAGCAAGGCAGGGGTGCACCTGACTTTAAGTTTTTATTTAACGACACAGATATTGGCTACCTAGAAAACAAAAAGATTGGTGAGGATTTGGATGAGGTTTTGAAGTGTGAGCAGATTAGAAAATACAAAACCCTCACAGATAACCTTATTTTAACCGATTATTTACGCTGGATTTGGATATATAAAGGCGAGGTTGTAAAAGATTTAAGGCTTTGCGAAAAAACGGATTTGGAGCAAAAAACAATAAATCTTAGCCAGCAGGCTTGCATAGATGTGAGCGGTTTAATAAAAGATTTTTTATCCCAAAAGCCCCAGCAAATTATTAAGGCGGTTGACTTGGCGGATAGACTGTCAAGACCCACAAGAACCATAAGGCAGGAGATTAAGGAGATAGTAACGGCTTTTGAAACCGACAGAACCTCAAGAATCATAGGCACTTACAAGGTTTTTAAAACAGAAATATCCGAGAACATATCCCCAGAAGACTTTGCCGATGCCTTTGCCCAAACCCTAACTTACTCTTTGTTTTTAACTAAAATTACACTCAAATCGCAGCAAAAATTAAACCTTTTAAACATTGCAAGCTTAACGCCAAAGTCCTTTGCTTTAATTAAGGATATTCTTGCCTTTATTAACGAAATTGACGACTACCCCCAGCTAAAGCCATATGTTGAAAGCCTTTTTTGCATTATAAACAATACAAATGCCTTTGAGGTTGTAAAAGACCTGCAAAACAACAAGGATGAGTTTGAGGACGCGTATATCCACTTTTACGAGAACTTTTTAACCGCCTATGACCCAGTAAAGCGAAAGGACCTAGGGGTTTGGTACACACCAAAGCCAGTTGTAAGGGCAATTATCAACAATCTGCATAAAATTTTAAAACAAGATTTTAATTTAAACCAAGGGCTTGGGCACGAGGGGGTAAAAGTGCTGGACTTTGCATGCGGCACGGGCACATTTTTGTTTGAAATATACGATAAAATCCTATCAGAAATACCAACAAATTCACTAAACAGGGCTGGGGTTATAAAAAATCATATACTCAAAAACATATTTGGTTTTGAGCTTTTGATTCCTGCCTATTGCGTGTCGCACTTAAAGCTCTCGCAGCACTTGCAGGACGATGGCTATTATTTTGACGAAGACGATAGAATAGGGGTCTATTTTACCAACACGCTTGAAAGCCGTAGCACCGAGATACAGGCAAGCCTTTACAAGGATTTCTTCCCCGCGGTTGCAATGGAAGGCAGGGAGGCACAAAGCATTAAAGATAACAACGGTATATTGGTGATAACTGGCAACCCCCCTTATAACGGCTCCTCGCTTAATAATTTTGAATATATCAAAAACTTAATAAAGCCTTACTTTCCAAAGGATGGCATGAAGGAGAAAAACCCAAAATGGCTACAAGATGACTATGTAAAATTTATAAGATTTGCCGAAGATAAAATTGCAAAGGCTGGCAAGGGGGTTGTGGGTATTATCACAAATAACGGATTTTTAGACAACCCAACCTTTAGGGCAATGCGAAAACACTTAATGGAAACTTTTGACAAAATCTACATCGTAGACCTGCACGGCAGTGACCGCAAAAAAGAAAAATGCCCCGATGGCTCCAAAGACGAGAATGTCTTTAACATTCAGCAAGGGGTTAATATTAGCTTTTTTGTAAAAACTGGTAATGCCCCCTCTTCATTTAGTGAGGGTGGGGATGTCTCTTTCCCCTCTATCCCTTTAGGGGGGGTGGCTTGCGGGGCAGCGGTGTACCATATGGGTATCTACGGCAAAAGGCTACCAAAGTTCAAACAAATTAGTGAGATAGACTTAGACACATCACCCTTTACAAAACTTGAGCCAACAGCTCCATTTTACTTGTTTGTACCTCAAGATAACACCTTGCGAGCTGAGTATGACAAGGGTTGGAGCCTGAGGGATATTTGGGCGGAGATGAACGCTGGGATTGTAACCGGAAGAGATGAAATATGCACTGATTTTAACAAAAACAATTTTATTGAAAAGCTGAAGAAGTTTGTTAATTTATCAGAAGAAATGATATTTAGAGACTTCAATACCGAAGATGTTAGAGACTGGACCGTAAAAGGAGCTAAAGCCGATATTGGTAATTTAGACGAGGAAAAAATAACAAAACTACATTATCGTCCACTAGACATTAGATACACGCACTACACTGGTAAAAGTAGGGGCTTTATGCAATATCCAAGAACGGACATAATGCAACACATCTTAAACAAAAAAAATATAGGTCTTTGCTTTACAAGGCAATGCACTTTGCAATCTTACTCTCATGTTTTTATTACGGACACAATTGTTAATGGTGGATTTTATGCTGGTGGCATAAACTACCTCGCCCCCCTCTACCTCTACACCGACAACCTTGGGATAGAAGAAAAAACACCAAACTTTAAACCAGAGTTTTTAAAGATGGTAAAAGAAAAATTTAATAATCCAAGCCCAGAACAAATTCTAGGATATATCTATGCCGTTTTACACTCTAATAATTACAGAACAAGGTATTTAGACTTTTTAAAGATTGACTTCCCTAAGATTCCATTTGATGTTTCGCCTCAGGAATTTAAACGCCTTGCATCACTAGGGCAGGAGCTAATTGAGGCTCATTTGATGCAAACAATACCAAGCCTTAGCATCGGCGAGCCTGAGTTTGACGGCGAGCAAAACTTTGTTGTAGAAAAGGTATCTTACAACCAGCCAACACAAAGGCTTTATTTTAACAAAACTTGTTATTTTACTGGAGTGTCCCCTCAAGTTTGGGAGTTTAAAATTGGTGGATACCAAGTACTTGATAAATATTTAAAATCTCGTAAGGATACTAACATATCTGGCGACTTAAAGCATATTCAAAACATCATAAAGGTGCTGGAGTATAGCGTAAAAAAGATGGAGGAGGTGGATGAAAAATGTTGATAATGCAAGTTTATCTTGCATTTAAAGCCTATCATTTTAGATATTAAATTGGCTAGAGCCTTTAAAAGTATAAAACCAAATATTTTGTTAGGATATGAACAAAAACTCACATCAAAACGATTGCCTAATTGCAAACAAATGGCAACAAATAGAACTTTACGCATTTGATAAAAACAACGAGACCGCAAAAAAGTTTTATATTGACACCCCGCCGCCTACGGTCTCGGGCTTTTTGCACATGGGGCATGTTTTTAGCTATGTGCAGGCGGATATTATAGCTAGATACAAAAGAATGCAAGGCTTTAATGTTTTTTACCCCATAGGATTTGATGATAACGGGCTACCCACCGAAAGACTCGTTGAAAAACTTATCGAAACCAAGGTTGGCTTTAAGTATAAGGAATCTTCTCTTAAAACAATTGCAAGCCTTTTTAACGGATGGCAGCCAGACACTGACACCTGCACCGAAGCAGATTTTTTAAAGATATGCAAAAGGGTTGTGGAGGATGCCGAGGGGGAGTTTAAAAATCTGTTTGAAACCATAGCCCTATCGGTTGACTGGAAGCTAAAATACCAAACAATATCAGAGCAAACCGCAAAAATATCGCAGGATTCCTTTGTTGACCTTTACACAAAAGGGCTTATATACAAAAAGCATGCACCAGTGTACTGGGACTGCGTAGATAAAACAGCCCTTGCCCAAGCCGACCTTGAGGACAAAGAGCTTGATAGTTTTGAAAATACAATAATCTTTACCGAGCAATCAAGTGGCAAAAATCTTGAAATAATGACTACAAGACCCGAGATGCTCCCCGCCTGCCTTTGTGTTTTGTATCACCCAGAGGATGCCAGATACAATAACTTAAAAAATGCAAATGTAAAAGTGCCATTAGCAGGGCATTTGGTGCCTTTGCTAGCCGATGAAGATGTTAAGATTGACAAAGGAACAGGGCTTGTTATGTGCTGTAGCTACGGCGACTGGCAGGATGTTTTGTGGGTAAAAAAGCATTCGCTTAAAGCAAAGATTATAATATCTGACGACGGCAAGATTGACGGAGTGAAGATTGAAGAGGCACGCAAAAATGCAATCAAAAACCTTACAGAGCTAGGGCTTTTAAAAGAGCAAAAGCAAATTAAACACCCAGTTAAATGTGCCGAGCGTAGCGGTAAGCCCATTGAAATTTTAGACAAAGAGCAATGGTACCTTTCTGTTTTGCCATTTAAAGACAACCTGCTTAAAGTAGCGCAAAAGCTAAACTTTTACCCAGACTACATGAAGCAAAGGCTTTTGCAGTGGACCGCAGGCTTAAACCAAGACTGGTGCATATCTCGTGATAGATTTTTTGGAATCAAAATACCAGTTAGATACCTTGCAAGACACGAAAACGGCGAAAAAACCGAAATAAAAGATGCTTGCATTGCAATATCCGATGCCCTTGCAAATCAAAACTCTGGCGCGGTTATAGACGAGCTTAAGGACAAATATGATGATGCATTTTACTCTTTGGAGCAGTATAGGGGCGTGCTTGATACATGGTTTACAAGCTCAATATCGCCAGCCGTTGCCTTTGGGGACTTAAAAACCTGCCCAGTGTTTGACATAAGACCCCAAGCTCACGAGATTATAAGAACTTGGGCTTTTTACACAATGGTTAAAAGCTATCTACACTCGGTTAAATTAAAAAACGGCAAATGTCTATCGGTGCAACAGGTAAGCGAGCAAAACTTTAACCCTCAGGAATACTTTGCCGAGAGCGAGATTAACATCCCTTGGTTTAATCTTGTTATCTCGGGCTGGTGCTTAGCTGCCGACAAGACAAAAATGAGCAAATCAAAAGGCAATGTTGTAACCCCCCTTGAACTTATACAAAGCAGGGGCGTGGATGTAATTAGATTTTGGTGTGCAAATTCTTCTTTGGGTGCCGATGTTGCATATAGCGAGCAGCTACTTGACAAAGGGGGTAAGTTTGTTACAAAGCTTGCAAATGTTGCAAATTTTGTTTTGCAAAAAGGTGATGTAATAAAACACTTAAAACTTGTAAGTAATGACAATCTGCAAAGTTTTGTTAAAAACCCCATAGATATTTTTGTATTAAAAAACCTAGAAGAGCTTTGCGTAAAATACAAAGAGGAGCTTGACCGCTTTGAATACTTTAAAGCACGCATGCTTGTTGACGACTTTTTTTGGAATCTGCTTTGCGACAATTATCTTGAGATTATAAAAGTTAGATACTACGGCAAGGAGGCGTTGATATATAAAGACAAAAACCTAACTGAGGCAGAGCTAGAGGGTGTTGCAAGGGGGCAAAACTCCTGCCTTGCAAGCCTTAGTATAGTGCTTGAGGTTTTGCTAAAGCTTTATGCACCTTACACACCTTATTGCTGCGAGGCAATTTATCAGGCATTAAACGGCAAAACTGTGGAAGGCATGGCAAAGCAAGACTCTATCCATTACATCGGCAGCTTTGCAAATGGCTTTAAAACAGAGATTAAAATTAGCGATGTAGAGCAAAGCCAGTGCCTTGCAATGCTAAACATTATATCCGATGTGCGTAAGTTTAAAAGCACCAATAAGCTGGCTCTTAATGCTAAAATTGAAAGCTACACTATTAATTGTCAAATTGACATCACAGACATTTTGCAAGACTTAAAAAATGTAACTGGGGTTGAGGAGTTTATTTTTGCCGCCAATCCCAGTTAGGATAATCACAACTAACTAATCAATGTAGCAAGAGGATTTGCTCCAGTAAAAACTTTCGCCGCAAGCAATACTGTCAAGCCTTAGCTTTGTAGATGGTGCGATTTAGTTGTTGATTGCAATCGTAAAGGTGGTAACTTGTTTTGCGTAGCTATTTTATCTTACAAAGCTTTATCAAGATTTAACAAGGTATTTTTACGATAAGTCTCATCAAGGGGTATGAGGTTTGCATCCGTCAGGTAGCCATTTGCACCGCAAGCGGCATCGCTTAAAACCTCCTGTAAAAATAAATTGGTTGATTTGGACTGAGCTAATGTGGAAAGCCTTGTATAAAGATATAAAATTCTAAGCAAAGGATATGAGTTGTTAAAGAGGCCGTATTGATTTTGGTTGTAAATATTTTGCCCGCCTATTGCAATGGAACGAATTGTGTTCTTGTTTTCGTTAAAATAGTCGTATCCTAAAATTCCAATAGCATCCTTTGACAAGCCTATTTTGCGAATTGTAATGTTGTCATTTTCCCCAACATCAATGAAGACACCATCGTTTCTAAATCTACTACATTGTTTTTTAAGCTCGGCTTCGTCAGTGAACTTTGCGGCAAAAACTGCATCATTAAGGCAATTTGGCAAAAAAACAAGGTCAACAAAACTATCTCTTGTGCCAGATGTTGAAGGTGGACCGTAAAACACAATTCGCCTTGATGGAAGCTTAGGATTTATATCGCTCCATAGTTTATAAGGGTTTTCCACAAGCTTTCCGTTTTGAGGAATATATTTTGATATTGCTAAAAAAATTTCTTTTGTAGTCAGGCTTAATGGAGCATCTGTTGGATTGCGTTTAAGTCCACCTTCCGCCAAAACAATTGCATCGTAACCAACTGCCACTTCCTTTATGTCGTCAATGTCGTTTTGCTTGCACTTTAAAACCTCAGATGGCTTTATCTTGCGTGAGGCACTAACAATATGCGGCCTAAACAAGTCATCGCTAGAACAAAAATTATTAAAACCCCCTCCTGTGCCTATGCTTTCGGCTATGGGTATTGGTTTTTTGTATTTGCTAGAGTATCTTTCGCCAGCTAAGGATATAAAAGGATAAAGTGTGGAAGAGCCAGATATACGAATTTGCTCGCTATTTGTTGTTTTGCTAGATTGGTGATTTATGTTTGGCACCAAGCCAAGATTTTTTGCATAGCATTTTAAAGTTCCAAAACAGCTAATGCTAAAAATACTAAGTAAAAACAAAAAGGGTATTTTGCTAAAAAGCATATAAAATTTACAAAGCCTTTAAAACCACAAGTCTTAATATTCTATTAACTTTTTGCTTTTTGTAAAGCTTTTTCATATCCTTTTTAACTGATGCGTAAAATAGTCTAATTATCTAAAAGTCTAATTAGGCCATCAGCAATATTTTTGTAACTAAGGGATATACTATCGCAAGTGTCATTGTATTTGTTGATATCTTCCGTTACTTGATTTGCCATTAAAATTGGAATTCCTTTGTTCTCGCACAGCGATTCAATTCTATTTGGAAATTGAGCGGTTGCTTCTATTATGTAAGGCTCAGAATTTTTAAATACTTTACTAAAGTCTTTAAAATCTCTCTTGACTTCGTACATATAAGTGATGAAATCAGATAGTTTTGCATTAATTATATTCGACCAATATTTTGCCATTATAGTATATTGATTATTACCAGTTTTGACACCGCTTCTATTGTATTTTTTTGCCCTATTTATCACAATGCCCAAGAATTTTGATTTAACCGATAAGCCAGACTTTCCATATTCTGATTTATAATATGCCAGCATATGGCTCCAATACTGAACAATATTTGTTAAGTTACCAACTGACTGCAATGAAAAAAAATTTGGAGTAACGGTAGAAAGAAAATAGTCGCAACAACTGACACAAATTGCATTTAAAACACTCGTGGAGCTTGGGGGGGTATCTATAATTACAAAATCATATTCTTTAGCCAAATCCCTAATCGATCTTTCAAAGGTTATTGGTCTTGGGTCTTGCGTTTTTTGCTCTATAATTTTATGCCAATCATGCTCTACAATAGCAGTGTTGATATGTCCAGATAGCAAATCTGGACCAAAGTCTAGATCTCGAAATTTAGCTTTGTATATCGGTTTTTGTTTTTTCTTAAATTCCGGATCGTTGTCGGTAAGGTTTTTCACATAATCTTCAATATGATCTCCAAATGTCCTGTATGCTTCAAAGTGAAACGCCCAACCTTCTAAAAATTCCTCTATTTTATCATGAATGTCTTTTTCAACCATAGATCTATCTTTAACTTTTTTTAACGATTCATAACTAAAGGACTCCGCTTTACCAAGTAACAAAGCTGTTAAATTAACCTGAGGATCGGTATCTATCAAAAGAACACTTTTGCCACGCGATGTCAGTTCGTGGGACAGGTTGTACACAAAAGTTGTTTTACCAACTCCACCTTTGTGACTAAAAACAGATATTATTTTACCCATATGGAAATTTACTAATAGCTTGTAAAGATTAAAATAAATAGCATAGTTTGTCAAGCAATACATTGCTAATTACATTCATTTTGCGGCTATCTAAAGGTGGATGTCAAGCGAGAAGTCAATTGATTTTACACTGTGCGTTAAAGAACCAAGGGAGATAAAATCTACGCAGGGCAGGCAATAGTTTGCAAGGTTAGTTTGGTTTATGCCACCAGAGACTTCGGTTTCAAGTCCTGAGAGTTGCTTAACTTTTTTAGCAAGAGTCAAAACATCTTGCGGACTAAAATTATCAAGCATTACTCTTGTAAAAAGCTGGTGATTTGCAAGTACCGCGTCAAGCTCCTGTGGTGTTTGGCATTCAATTTCGCAGTTTTGCAATGGCTTTTGCTTAAGAATACTGATAACATTTTCAATTCCCCCAGCTGCCGCTATGTGATTTTCCTTGATAAGCGGCCTGTCAAACAAGCCAAATCTGTGATTTTGACCACCGCCAATTTTTACCGCATATTTTTGCAAAGATCTAAAACCCGGAGTAGTTTTGCGTGTATCAAGTAGCTTAATGTTAGGGTTTTGCGAGCCAAGAACCACATCGTTTAAAACAGCAACCTTGCTTGCAATGCCGCTAAGATGCTGAGTGATATTAAGGATTGTTCTTTCAAGCCTTAGTATGTTACTGTTAAATGCCAAGCCTTCAAAAACAATATCTCCTTTTTTTACCTCAGTGCCATCCTTTAGCATTTTGTTGATTTTTAAATCCGCATTAAAGCACTCAAAAACTTGCTCCAAAAAACCAATGCCGCACAAAATAATTTTGCCCCCTTGCTCTGGCTCTTTGCAAACAATGGTAAATTTACATTCTTTTGCAAATGGATCAACTATGCCTGCCGTTGTTATGTCATCGGCACCTCCTAGGTCTTCATCTAGATAAAATTTGATTAAATCTACTATATCGTTAAACATATCTTTAAGCATTAAATAAAAGCTTTTAAACGCTTAATACATTCATCTTTACCAAGGGCTTTGACAATTTCGGATATTGCAGTTGAATTTGCGGAGCCTATAAGGCAGGACCTAAAGACAGGACCAAGGGCTTTAAAATTTGTGTTATTTGCTTTTAAAAAAGCTGCAAAGATTTGCTTAAAGTCAAGTTTTAAAGCATCGTGGCTGTGCTCTTGCAAAAAAGTGATAAGTAATGGTATTTTGTCTTTATTTTCCTTGATAATTGCCTCGGCCTCTGGCTCATAGGCAAAGCTTACGCCCTTAAGGTAAGGGGCACACATTTTAACTATTGCAGCAAGGGTGTTATTTTTTTTGAGCTCATCTAGTATAGTAAGTAGAGTAATTTGATTGTCGTTATCAATGCTTACGCCGTAGGCTTTAAATAGCATTGGTTTTAAGTAATTTAAAAGTTGCTCGTTTGTAGTGTTTTGAATGTAGTGTAGATTAACGCTTAAAAGCTTATCCATGTCAAATCTTGCAGGCGAGGATACAACTTTTGATATGTCAAAAAGGCTTATCATCTCTTCTTTAGTAAAGTATTCCTGCTCGCCGTGACTCCAGCCAAGCTTTAATAGGTAGTTAAGAAGGGCGTGAGGCAAAAAGCCTTTTTCAATATAGTCCTCCACCGCAACGGCACCTCGGCGTTTGGACAGCTTTTGCCCCAAGTTGTCGTGTATCAAAGGAATGTGTCCGTAATACGGCTCGGTTAAGCCTCGTGCCTTAAAAACCAAGATTTGCTTTGGTGTGTTACTAAGGTGATCGTCGCCTCTAATTACATGAGTTACGCCCATTTCGTAATCATCGCAAGCACAGGCAAATAAAAATGTTGAATTACCACCTGGCCTAAGCATAATAAAATCCTCAATGTTGTCGGTATCAAACTCCACATCGCCTTTTACAAGGTCTTTAACAATAATTTTTTGCCCGGCTTCAACATACATTCTTACAACTGGCTCTACACCCTCTCTTTTAGTAGCTGATTTTTCGTTATACCTGTAAACAAAAGCCTTGCCAGAGGCTCTTGCATCCTCACGCATCTTATCAAGCTCCTCCTTTGTGTCGTAAGCAAAATAGGCTTTACCCTGTTGCACAAGTTCCAAAGCTATATCTTTGTGTTTTTTAAACATTGAGGACTGATAAACCTCCTCTCCGTCCCAATCTATACCAAGCAGTTTAAGTCCATTAACTATCACATCCACGGATTCCTTTGTTGAGCGTTCAAGGTCGGTATCCTCAATTCTAAGCTTAAATTGTCCTCCGTGTTGTTTGGCAAAAAGATAGCTGTAAATTGCCGTCCTAACCGAACCAATATGTAGCATGCCAGTGGGCGATGGGGCAAATCTTGTGATAATTTTTGTCATAACATTGCAACAAAATAATACTTAGCTTTGATAAGCTTATAGTAATACACTCAAGTGTCAAGACTTGATGTTGATATTTATACTATTTTTAGCAAATCAATAAGGTTTTGCCTTTGCTAGATTAGCTAAAACATGCCATTTTTATAATGAAGCTTTGTATTATGCCGCAAAAAAAGTTAAAATTTGAAAGATTGATTACTGCGTTTTGGGTCGGCATAATAATACCCAAGAAGTTTGGTGCTGGTTGCAAAAAAACCAAGCTCTTCCATTGCAAGACCAACTGACTGACTTGAAGGATGCCCGTAAAAACTTAAAAAAAATTGAGCTGAAGAGGAGGATATTCCGCCCGGAATGTAGCTTTCTATTTTAAGTAAATCAACACCATTTGTTGCAAAACCGCCAATTGCCTTGTAAATTGCCGCCGGTATATTGCGAACCGTAAAAAGTATTGAAGTTATAATCTGGGGTGCATCTTGTTCAATATGTATTAAATCTTTGGATACAATTATGAATGTTGTGTAATTTAGGTCGCTATCTGCAAAATCTTCTATTAAAACACTAAGCCCGTATTCCGCAGCGGCCCTTTTGGATGCTATGCAGGCAACATCACAAAGCCCAGACTGCGACAAATGCAAAGCCGATGCCGCCGTATTAAAAAAACTCTCCGTTGCAACGCCGTTAGTAAAGTTTTTGCCTATATTTTTGCTACATTGCATTAAGGCTTGCTCGTGAGAAATGATTTTTTTAACATCTTCAATCTTAACATCCTTATTTGCAAGCAAGCTGTGCCTTACTGGTAATACATACTCTCCGGTAATATAGCAGCTCATTGATGGAAAAAGATTATGTATCTCGGCAACCCTGCCTGCATATGAGTTTTCAAGAGGTATTATGCCCCTGTCAACAATGCCATCCTGCACTGCCTTGATTACATCTTCAAAACGATTAAAGTTGATAAAGGATGCAAAATCTTTATCCGCCTCATTGGCAAAAAATAAGTTTGCCGCCTCGTAAGAATACGAGCCCCTAATACCTTGGTAACCTATTTTTAATGTCATTTATATAAGGTAAAAATTCCGCTACAATATCTTGATAGAGCTTTAACTTAAAGTCCACCGCCAAGTTTGGCAAGCTTAGATGACTCACCCACTTCCAAGCGCAAAACTCAGGCTCGGCAGTGTTTAAATTAAAATCACAATAATCATTTTTTAACAAGCCTAAAAACCATCTTTGTTCTTGCCCTTTGTATTTTGCCTTATCCCATGGAGTAAAAACGGATGGCGGAATGTCGTATCTTAAAAGCTCTTTTGTTTGAGTAATGATGTTAAAATTATCTTTTGCAAGGCTAATTTCCTCCATAGATTCTCTATAAAGAGCATCAATTTCGCTCTCGCCTTGGTCAATGCCACCCTGAGGCATTTGCCAAGTGTTTAGTCCAGTTTTTACAAAGTCGGCTCTTTTTGCAACAAAAACAAGTCCCTCCTGATTAAGAAGCATCAAACCAACACCCTTGCGATACATCTGTGGCAAAAAACAATATAAAATATATCTAAATGATAACTTTAATCAAGTCTTTTGTCAAGTGTTGTTAATTAATGTTTTGTTTTTTATTGCACAATACTAAAGCAAATTTTAAAAATAAGATACATAGCTTTAAAAATATGATTAAAAATTAACACAAACTATAAAAATAACATGGCTATCATTTGTTAAAAACTAGATAAAGAAAAAATGAAAAAAACTTGAATGTTAAAAAAAAGATTATTAAAATTTTTAAGCTGTTTTTGTAATGATATTTGCATTTATGGCTTGTGTCGGAGCGTAGCGCAGTCTGGCTAGCGCATCTGGTTTGGGTCCAGAGGGTCGGGAGTTCAAATCTCTCCGCTCCGACCATTTCCCAAAGTTTAACAATCCATAATGTTATTCTACATCTTGTTAAATCTTACTCAAGTGTTTAATTATGCAATCTTCATCACATCAATTTAAAAATCGTAATAAAGCCAAGCCTCGTAGTTTTGGTGTTGGCAAAAAAAGATACCATGGTCATTTTAAAAAATCATATCCCAAAAGCTTTGATGTTAATTTAAAAAAAATTATTACCTCGGCAACAATTGGCAATACTCTTGAGTGGTTTGAATATACACTTTACGCATACTTTGCTGCCGTAATTGGGGAGGTATTCTTTCCTTCTGCAAGCAAGCATCTGTCAGTGTTAATGACATTTTGTGTATTTTTTGTTGGTTTTGTTGCAAGGCCCTTTGGTGGATTTGTGTTTGGCTACATAGGCGACAGAGCGGGACGCAAAGCGGTGCTTTCAGCATCAATACTTTTGATGGCAGTGCCAACTGGCTTAATTGGCATCCTTCCAAGTTACAACTCAATTGGAATTTTAGCACCTGTATCAATGATTATACTACGCATTTTACAAGGATTGTCTTTGGGTGGCGAGTTTAGCACTTCTATAGTCTATATTACCGAATCTGCACCTGTTAAAAAGCGTGGTTTTGCGGGGGGGTTTTCTATAGCTAGTGTTGGCATAGGTTTTTTGCTTAGCATTTTAACCGTTAGCCTGATTGAATCCTGCTTTACAAAAACCCAAATTACAAACTACGCTTGGCGTATACCCTTTGTTTTGTGTTTTTCAATCGGCATTTTGGGATTTTACATTCGTAAGCACTTGCCCGAGTCATCGGATTTTAAAGATGTAATCATCAAGCATAAATTACAAGACCACCCATTAAAAATTGTTTTTAAAAAGCATTTTACCAAGGTTGTGCTTGCGGTTTTTGTATTTTCCTGTGGTGCCGTGTCAATTTACATCTTTGGGCTTTTTGCAAAAACAATGCTATCATCAGTGCTACAATTTACTTCCTTGCAAACAAATATTATAGTGATATCCTCAATGACAGCCTTTATTGCCTCAGCCTTCTTGGCTGGCCACCTTGCCGACAAGATTAATCCATTAAAGTTGATTATTTGCGGCGCCTTGGGTATTGCGGTACTTACGCCACTTGTGCTTTTTATGCTTAATCAAAATCAGTCTTACAAGGTACTGCCGCTTTACATTGCTTTATGCTCTTGCATTGCATTTGTGCAATCGCCATATGCAGTTTTTGTTGTAAGATTATTTCCGCCTCAAGTTAGGTCAAGTGCCGTAGCTGTTGTTTACAGCTTTATATCTGTTATTTTTGCTGGTACCACCCCAATAGTTGCAATGCAAATTATTAGGGTTTTTGGCGGAGTGCTGCCATTGTGTTATTACATCTTACCAGTTTGTTGTTTAACTATTGTTTCTTGTGTTTTGTTTTTACAGATTAAATCATTACAAAAATGGTAAGCACTCTACGCCAAGAGGCTCTAAGTGTGATAAATGCACTCCAAAACTCCGGCACTGCAATTGTACCTACGGACACTATACCGGGCATAGCCTGCAACGCTCTTGATGAAAAAGCTGTTTTAAAAATTTTTGAAATTAAAAATCGCATTAAAACCAAACCATATGCAATTTTTGTTAGTGGTGCCGATTGGATTTTGCAAAACTGCATCCTAAACAAAGAGCAGCAAGACTATGTCAAAACTATATTACCCGGTGCCTTTACTATTGTTGCTAAGTTAAAAAATGCAGAACTTGCTGCAAAACTTGGTGGCTTAATAGCCCCAAATGCAATCGTTGGCATAAGAGTGCCAAATGACCCTTTGTGCCTTGAGGTTAGCAAGCTTTTTGATGGCTTTATGGCAGCAACAAGTGTCAACCTTTCTGGGGAGTCGCCAGCAAAAAATTTTGCAGAGATTAATCCATTAATATCATCCAAGGCAAATTTTATATGCAAAGCGGAGTTTTTTAATGGCTGCAGCGGCAAACCTTCCTCCATTGCCGATTTAACTAAAGATACAATAGAGGTGCAAGTAAGGGGCTAATTTTTGGCTTTAAAGCTTACAAAGCACAATCTAATTTTGTAAGCAAGGATATTGAATGGGGACTTTACTCACTTTGTTCCAAAGTGTAGCCATTTTTGCCATTGTAGGTGTAAAGAGTGCTAAGCCTTGCAACATCAAGTCCAAGCTTGGCAAGAGCCGCTAAAAGCTCCGCACCATCTGCCGTGCTAAGTTTTGAATCGCTTAAAAATCTAAGCCTCCAGTGCGAGGCAAAAACATCCTGCATCTCGTCCTTTGAATAAAGCAAAAGCCCTCTTGAAGATATAGTTTTTAAGCCTAAGCCATTAATTGCAATTTTACGGGTCATTTCAGCTATATCTTTGGTTAAACAAGGTTTGTCAACAAATGCGTCAAAACCCACAATCTGCTTTGCCTCAAGTGGTTTTGTAAAAATCGGGTGAGGCTTTGTTTTGTCACTTTTGATATTATTATCAAAGGCAAAATCTGGATAGCTTGTTGCCTCCTTAATATAAGATGGCTTTTTACCGATGTTTGCAATTACATGCTCAGCAAATTCATCTGTGCCGCAAAGCTTTTTAGACACGCCCTCTTGGTAAAGGTCTTTGGTTACAAAGCCGTCCTCTATAGTTTTTAGTAGTGCATTTTCAACTTTTGCTGCAACAGAGCCTTGACCAATATAGCAAAGCATTTGTATTGCCCCGTTAAGCATTCCACTTGGATTTGCTGCGTTTTTGCCAGCAAGCAATGGAGCGGAGCCGTGTATAGCCTCAAACATAGCATATTTGTCACCAATGTTTGCACTTCCTGCAAAACCTACGGAGCCTGATACCTCTGCCACTATGTCCGATATAATATCCCCGTAAAGATTAAGAGTTACAACAACATCAAAGTGGTCGGGCTTGTTAGCAAGTCTTGCCGAGCCTATGTCTATTATCATATGCTCTTGCTCTATCTCTGGATACTCTGCACCAATTTCAACAAAAGCTTTGTGAAACGCCCCGTCTGCCATCTTCATAATATTATCCTTTGTCATGCAGGTGATTCTTTTGCGTTTGTTTGCCTTTGCGTACTCAAAAGCTGCACGGATAATTTTTTGGCTACCGGTTTGAGTAATAAGCTTTGTGCAGACAAATGCGTCATGCCCCTCTCTGTGCTCTATGCCGGCGTAGAGGTCTTCCTCGTTCTCCCTAAAGATAACAATATCAAGATTTTTAAAGTGCGTTTTAACATATGGGTGGTAGCTTTTACAAGGTCTAAAGTTACAAAACAAACCTAAGGACTTACGGATGCTAACATTTAAGCTTTTGTATCCGCCGCCTTGAGGGGTTGTGATAGGTGCTTTTAAGATTGCCCTTGTTGAGAGAATTTTTTGCCAATCATCTGGCTTAATACCCGATGTATAACCTGCAAGATAGCTTTTTTCACCGATTTCGTAAATAGGTTTAATGTCAAGATTTGCACCGGCTGCCTCAATAATTTTTAAGCATGCCTTGGTGATTTCTGGTCCAATACCATCGCCGTATATAACTGTAACAGGAACTTTTTGCATAAACAAACTCACAATAAATTACACAAACAAAGATAAAATATCTTTATAAATTCTACCCATAAAGCATATTTTTTGCAAGTGCTTATTTTGTAAAAAATACCCTACAACCCCTCGTGCCCCATTTTTGCAACTTTTACCTTTAGATAGTCCTTGTTATGCTTATTTGCAGGACTGCTAAAGTGGATTATCTTGCTTACCTCAATGCCAAGCTCGGTTAATTGTTTTTGCTTGATTGGATTGTTAGTGATGAGCTCCACGGATGCAATCTTAAAATAATCTAAAATTAGCTTTGCTGGTAAAAAATTGCGATGCTCTGCGTCAAAACCTGTTGCAAGATTGCTATCAACCGTGTTAAGACCATCTTCCTGTTGGTATTTGTATGCAAAAAGCTTGTTTGCAAGACCTATGCCCCTGCCTTCCTGCATCAAATAAATTACTATACCACCGCCATCTTGATCTGCTAAAAATTTAATTGCATTATGTAGTTGATATTTGCAATCGCAGCGTAGCGAGTGCATTAAGTCCCCAGTGTAGCAAGAGGAATGAACTCTAACTTTAACAGGTTTTGTAAAATCTGGCGAGCCTACAACAATTGCATAATGTGTTTCGCCGCTAAAAGAGCTTTGAAAGGCATATAAAAAAGTGTCGTCGCTATACTCGTTAGCAACGCCTGCGTGACAAAGATATGTTAGATTGTAGTATTTATCGGTTTCAAAATCATCTATTTCTTGGCAGCTTACACTTAAAGGTTCAAACAAGTCTTGCAAAATCTCGCTATCATCACACTCTATAACAACTGGCTGCAAGGCGGCATGCATTGCAAGCTTAATTGCCGCGTTTGCGGGCTTTGCGGCAATTGCATAAGATTTGTAATCTTTTGTTGCAACGCCATCCGTGTTTTGCGGCTCCGTTTTTTCAAGGCTTAAACCTGTTTTAAAGTGATACTTGTAGTAAGCGTAAGTATAAACAAAATCTGGATTTTGCATCAAACTTAAGGTTTGGGGCTCTGTTGTTTGAGCGGCAAAAAAAATCTTGCCGTCAATACGCACTGCAAGCCCGCTTTTAAAAGCAAGCATTGCCTTTTGCAATAAAACTAATTTTTTATACTTGCTATATAATTTTTTTGTTATTAAATTACTAGCATCACCTTGCTGATTGTTAAGCAGAGGGTTGTTTAGTTTTAGGTTGTTTATAAGGCATCCAGTCATTTGTATTTACAATAATATTTTGTATGAAAAAAACGCCAAATCAAGAATCTATCATTTTGCTAGTGTTTTTAGGCATTTTGTCGTCCTTTGCTTTATTTGCTTGGTGGCAGTGGTATCAAAAGCCGCTCATTAAATACGAGCAATACCAAAGGCAACAAGCTGCAGCTATACAGCAAGACGCAGGTAAAAGCAGTGAGGAAAATAAAAAGCAGGCAAACACAATGCAGGCAGATAATAAAGTTGATAGTAATTTTAACACAAGTCAAGACAATCTACAATCTTTTATTAATAGCATAAATTTTAACGATAGCCTTTTGCAAAGGCAAGACTCAATTAACCAAACGCCAGCAGCAAGAGTGGAGTTTGAAACCGCTTTTGTCAAAGGCTCCATCAACCCAAAAGGATTGTTTTTAGACGACCTAACACTTAAGTCCTACAAGCAAGATTTGGCAGGTGGCAATGATGGAGTATCAATACTATCGCCTTTTGGCTTTAAAAATAGAGGCATGATTTTTTACACCCTTGCAAGCGACAATCCAAACATAACAATGCCAAGTCTTGACACTCAGTGGTCTTTGGTAAAAAATGTCAGCCTAAATGGCTACGCTCTTGACCTAGAGTTTGCATGGATTAACCCCCAAGGCGTAAAATTTATTGCAAATATCGTCACGCCAGATGAGACAAATCCATATAAATTTACAGTGTTCTATAGCGTTGAAAACAACTCTGGGCAAGATTTTAACATTACAACAAAAGGCTTTGTGCTTAAAACTTTTGAGGATGCAGAGCTATCCCAAACAAATGTAGCAACTGGCTTTGCTGGATATGCTGATGGCAAGCTGCAAGAGCATTCCTTTAAAGACCTTAAAAAAACAAGTCAAAAAACTCTTTGCGTTAAAGATGTCAACAACAAAGAGACTGGACTGAAGGACTCTTGGCTTGGATTAACCGAAAAATACTGGTTTAATGGCTTTTTTACATCTGGTAAAATAACTTGCATGAATTTTGAAAAAATCACTCAAGACCCATCAGGCAAAACATTTATGGCAAGCTTTGTTAGCGAGCCAGCAAAAATTATCACAGGAGCCGAAAGCACTGCCTATAGCGGTGAGATTTTTGCTGGTGCCAAAAAAATTGATACAATATCTTCGGTAGCTTACAAAAAATATCAATTGTTTGACAGAATAATTGACTTTGGCTTTTTATACATCCTTACAAAGCCTTTACTTTTAGGGCTTAATCTTTGCAATAAAATTACTCATAATTATGGTTTGTCAATAATATTGCTAACAATTTTACTTAAGTTTGCACTTTATCCTTTGGGCAAAAAATCTTTTAAGTCCATATCTAAAATCAAAAAAATCACCCCCATGATTGAGGATCTTAAAAAACGCCACAAGGACAATCGCAAAGCTTTACAGGCGGACATAGCCTCTCTTTACAAAACTCAGGGCATAAACCCAGCAGCAGGCTGCCTGCCAATATTGCTACAGATTCCATTTTTTATTGCTCTTTATAAGGTTTTGTTTATATCAATTGAGCTAAGACAAGCCCCTTTTATGTTTTGGATAACTGACCTATCGACTAAAGACCCATTGTCAATATTTAATTTATTTGGGCTTTTACCTTTTAACTTACCGGCATTTTTACAGATTGGACCCTTGCCAATACTCATGGGGCTTAGCATGTATGTGCAGCAAAGACTCACTCAACAAACCCAGCAGGCTGGCTCGGTTATTGATATGTCTTTTATAAAATGGCTACCTCTTGTTTTTACAATTGTATTTGCCAGCTTACCATCTGGGCTTTTAATTTACTGGATAGTGAGTAATAGCTTTTCAATACTGCAACAGCTTTATTTTGACAAAATTGTGTATCACAAAATTGCGGATATTGAGGGTGTAAAAAAAGTGCAAAAAACCAAAACAAAAATCGTTATTAAATAAAACAATGGCAAGTCAAACATTTTTACAAAGCTTTATAGAGCAAAACTATACAAAAGCTTTAAATTGGCTGGAATTTAAGCATCAACAAAACCTGCAAAGCACCAACATTTACAACTCTTGCGACATTAGATTTGCCGGCTTTAAGATGGCAAATGTGGATTGTAATTTGTTTCCGGCTGGATTTAAAAATCTATCTCCACAGGGCATTGCAAACTGCCAAAGTCAATTGCTTGCATTTGCAAAAAAACACAATTTAAAACAAGGAAGCAATCTTGCGATAATTGCCGAAAGCCACACTCGCAACATTCCTTATCTGCACGGTGTTTATATTATTAAGCAAATTTTTGACTCCTGCGGATTTAACGCTCAGCTTGCAACCTTTGACCTTAAAAAGTTTAAGCTTGACCTTAACGAAGCAAGGCTTGAAGTGGGCAAGCTTACAAAACAAGATGGCATAATTTACATAGATGGAGACTTTAAGCCAGACTTTTTAGTTATCAACAACGACATGACGGTGCAAAGTCCGCCGCTTCTTGATGACACCAAGATAAAAACCTTCCCCAAAACGGAGCTAGGGTGGCACAAACGCAAAAAGCATGATCATTTTGTTAAATACCAGCAGATTGTAAATGATTTTTGCAAAGATTTTAACCTTGACCCTTGGTTGCTATCTGCTTTTTTTGACGAATGCGGCAGCGTTGATGTACAGGAGGACGAGGGGCTTGATTGCCTATCCACCAATGTGCAAAGAGTGATTGACAAAACCATAGAAAAATACAAAGAATATTCTTTAACCCTCAGCCCAAGAGTTTTTGTTAAGGCAAATGCTGGCACTTACGGCATGGGTGTTGCAATGTTTGAAGGTGCAGACGAGGTGAGGCACCTTAACAAAAAACTAAGGGGTAAGCTGGACACGGTAAAGGCAGGCACAAAAAGCACAAGTTTTTTAGTGCAGGAGGCTGTGCCATCTATAGAGCTTATTGATGGCAGTAGTGCCGAGCTTGTTTGCTATGGTTTTAACTCTGTGCCATGCGACTTTTTTTACAGGTACCATGCCGAAAAAGACTCAAACAACAGCCTCAACGCCCCTGGGGCAAGGTTTTTCAACAAGGGTGGCTTTGCAAATCCATTAGATTTTAAAACAAACCCATTGCTTGCAAGTTATTTTATTGTGGGCTCTTTAGCTTTTTTAGCCTCTGGGCTTGAGTGATTCTAACTTACATTAACTTACAAAAGGCGGTAATGTTTTATACAAATAACACGCCACCATTTGTATAAAATTAAAAAATAAAATCACTTGACATCCTAGCTTAAAGTGTTAGTATATATAAGTGTTTTTATTTCTTTGACGCGGGGTGGAGCAGCCTGGTAGCTCGCAAGGCTCATAATCTTGAGGTCGTAGGTTCAAATCCTGCCCCCGCAACCAATTTTTAAATCTATGCCTTTTAAAACATTTAGGCTTAAACAGCAACACAAATTAGCTTGTAAAATGGGGCTAAGATATGTCTTTCCATTTAAAAACAAACATGGGCTTTGCAGCCTTAGACCATCGGTTGCATCTGTTATAGCATTTTTAGGCTTGTTTTTGAGCGTATCGGTGCTTATAATAGTTGTATCAGTTTTTAACGGCTTTAAGATTGAGTTTGTTAAAACAATTATTGGCGTCAACTCGCATATTACAATCTACCCAAGTGCAAATGCAAAGCTTTTAAACAGCGAGCCCTTGTTAAATCAAATAAAGCTACAAAAAGGCGTTGTTAATGCTTTACCCGTTATAAACGGGCAGGCTTTGATGAGCTTTAACGACTACTCGCAGGGTATTTTAGTAAAAGGTTTTAGCCTTGACGCCTTTAAGCAAAAGCAAATTTTGCAAAATTCTGTGCTTAGCGGCAATATTGAGGACCTAGAAAGCGACAAATGGTATATATTTTTAGGTAACGAGCTTGCAGCCTCAATTGGTGCAAAAAAAGGTGATGTTGTAAAACTTATAGCGCCAAGGCTTAATCATACACTTTTTGGATTGATTCCTGTGCATAAAGATTTTGTTGTTGGCGGTATTTTTAGCTTAAAAATGTCCCATTACGATGCAAATCTTGCAATTATAGGCATTAAAAAAGCTGAGTTATTCTTTGACAAATCACAAGGAGAAGTATCGGCAATTGAAATTGACACAAGCGATATCACTTACATTGACAACACACTTGATTATTTGCATCTTAGGGGTTTAAATGCCGTGTCTTTTGAGGACGACAATGCAGGCTATATATCAGCAATTAAAATACAATCTACTGTTATGAACTTTATCCTCTCGCTTTTTGTAATAGTCTCAATTTTTATAGTGTTTGGAATAGTAAGAATGCTAATCAATGAAAAATCCAAAGACATAGCCGTGTTAAAAACCATGGGCTTTGAAGATAAATTTATTCGCAACATCTTCACCTCCTCTGGTCTTGGTATTGCAGTTTGCGGTATTGTTTGCGGCAATATATTTGGCATAGCTTTTGCTTTAAATATTGATTCCATCAAAAACTTTTTGGAGGCAGCTCTTGGGGTTACAATCTTTGATGGTGCTTTTTACTTTTTGTCCTATCTACCATCCAAAGTCTACCTAAAAGACCTTGTGATTATTAATATTTTTTGCACATGTCTTAGCCTTGCTGCAATACTTAAGGCTGTATCCAAAACAAAGCTAATTATGCCAAGCCTACTTATAAAATAATCCTTATATACAATATCAGTGTTGCATTAAATTTGACATTACGCTATTCAATCTTTTTTTGATAAATGCTTGCAATGTAGGCGGCGGTTTCCTCAACAGATTTTTGAGTTACATCTATCACAAAACATTCAAGGCGTGAGTAGAGGCGACGCGCTCTTTGTATCTCGTCTTTTATCTTTGCTATATCTACATAATCGGTTTTTGCCCCGCTGGACTGAATGTAATTTAATCTAGTTTGCCTGATACCCTCAAGGCGTTCTGGGTTGATGGTAAGCCCCACTATTACAGCATTTTTGAGTGATTTTAGATAAGGAACATCAAAAAAATCATCACTTACAAAAGGTATATTACAAACCTTAAAGCCTCTGTAGGCAAGGTAGATGCTAACTGGGGTTTTAGATGTACGGGACGGACCTATTATAACAATTTGTGCTTCGCTAAGGTCCTCTGTAAGGCTTCCATCATCGTGAGCTATGGTGTATTCTATTGCCTCAATTTTTTGAAAGTAATCCTGCCCAAAATCACCCCCACCCCATCCACCAAAGGCATCACTTTTTTGCTGTTTTAAATCATTTTGCAGTTTAAAGCTACTCTTAAAAAGCCTTGCAATATACTTTGTTGCCGAGACATTAACTATGCTTGCTTTTTTTAATCCTTGTTCTAGCTGGGTTTCAAGAGCATGATTTTTAAACGAATGCAAAACAAAACAATCCAAGCCCTGATTTTTAATAGCTAAAACCTCGGTAATAATATCTTCTACCTGCCTTTGGGTTTTGGTTAGATACCAATAGCGTTCCTTTATTGATACATCAAAGTAGATTGCAGATAAAAATCTTGATACGGAGCCAAGAACCTCACCCGTTGAGTCGCTAACTAAATGCACGACAATTGTTTTTTGATTAATTTGCATTTGGCAAAAAAATTGCTAAATATCACTAATAAATTGATGCACTGCATTAACATTACCAGCATTAATAAAAACAATACTCTTGCCAGCACCAGTGGCAACAAGTTTGTTAAAAAAAGTGCAAAAAGGCAGGTGGTAGATGTTAACCGAGCCGCTAAACCTTATGCCCTGCCTTGTAAAAAAAGATTTATAGTACATGCTGCCATCTTGCTTTATGGTTAAAATGCGTGAGGCTTCAAATAGGCTCTTTAGCAAAAAACCTAAGGACAAAACCCCATATGCCACAAGCATTATTGTATCGCCCTTTGCAAAACACACAAAGCAAAACAATGCAAAAAAAACCGCAGATGCAATCTGCATTGTTAAAATCCAAAAAAAGCTAACCTTTATTAATAAATCTTTTTGCATCGTTATTTTTAATCAACAAAAATTCCTGCAAGGCTATTTGTTTTAACCTCTGTAATTTGAACATTTTTAATCCGTCCAAGATAATTTTGGTAATCATCGCCATCAGCAAGCCCAACAACAACGGCCTGCAAATAAGGGCTTTTGCCCTTTGCCTGATTTTGCCCTGTCCTTGTGCCTTTGCCGTCAAACAAAATGGGTATTGTGCGTCCTAAAAACGAGGAGTTAAAATCCTTAAATTGCTGGCTTAGCAATTCCTGAATTTGCTGCAAACGCTCGTCCTTAACGGCCTCGTCAACTTGGTTTGGCATTAGGTCTGCTGGAGTGCCGGGTCTTTGCGAGTATTTAAAAGAATAGCACTGTGAATATTTAACATATCTAATTAATTCCAAAGTGTCGTTAAAGTCTGCGTCAGTCTCCCCGGGGAAGCCGATGATAAAATCGGATGAAAAAGCAATATCTGGTCTTAAAGCTTTGAGTCTGTCAATAATTTTAATGTATGCGTCCCTTGTGTGTTTGCGGTTCATTGCCTTAAGTATTGCATTGGATCCCGATTGTACAGGTAGATGCAAATAAGGCATAAGTTTAGGGTTTAAGGCATGAGCCTCAATTAGGTCGTCTGTCATGTTTAGGGGGTGAGAGGTTGTGTAACGCACTCTTTCAATGCCATCAATGTTAGACACAAGTTCAATTAGTTTTGCAAGACTTACCTCCGTGCCGTTAATGCCCTCGCCGTGAAAGGCATTAACATTTTGCCCAAGCAATGATATATCTTTTACCCCTTTATCTGCAAGCATCTTTACCTCTTCGGTTATGTCGCTAACCTTGCGGGAATGCTCTGCACCACGAGTGTAGGGCACAACGCAAAAGGTGCAAAATTTGTCGCAACCCTCTTGCACACTTACAAAGGCTGACGGGCCCCTATATTTACGCCCAGATTTAAGTGCGTCAAACTTTTCAAGGGTTTCAAAGTCAAGCTTTATTAGTTTTGAGCTTCTGTCCCTTAGTACCTTGTTTATCATGTCTGGCAGGTGCTGATAAGCCTCCGTACCAACAACAATGTCAACAACAGGGGCTCTTTTTATTATTATGTCGCCCTCTGCCTGAGCCACGCAACCAGCAACAATCACAACAACATCATCGCCCTTTGCCTTTGCTGCATCCTTGTGCTGCTTGATACGACCAAGCTCCGAGTAGACATTTTCGGTAGGATTATGCCTAATGTGGCAGGTGTTTAGTATTATCACGCTTGCATCCTCTGGTTTTGCAACTTTTTTGTAGCCAAAGTTCTCAAGGTTTTCCTCCATCCGCTCCGAGTCGTAGACATTCATCTGGCACCCGTAGCTTTTTATGTAAAGCCCCTTAAGGCTAGGCGTGTTGATACTCATTTTATTTTTTATATTTAATGTTTATTATTTACTAATTATTGACCCAGTTTGGAGTTAATCTCGCAAAGCCTTTTACCAAAGGCTTCGGCGGTGTCAAGGTCTGCTTTTTCAAAGGACTCAGCAGGAGCAGCGTTTTGTGCCTGTGTAAAAAGCCCAACTGTGGAACCTAGCCTATTAAGCCCGCCATCGCTACCAACGCCTTGACTTACCCAAATCATAGAGTGCTGGCAGGCAAAGGTGAACAATGTTGCCATTGTATTTGCCTTGTCGCCGTTTAGGCTGTGAGAGTTAGTAAAGCCAGCTGCAAGCTTGTCCTTCCATCCTTGTGCAAACCAAACTTTTGAACTTAAATCCATAAACTTTTTAAAATCTGCCGATACACAGCCCATGTATGTTGGGCTACCAAAAACTATCATGCTAGCATCTTTTAACTCGTCAAGCAGAGCCTCGTTTTCAAAAAAATCAGCGACCTTGTAAAGCTTTGCGTCGCATTTTGTAAAACCTTTTTTTATGTGCTGCGCCACAAGCTCAGTGTGCCCATAACCGCTGTGATAAACTATTGCAACTTTTTTCATAAACTCAAAACAAATAATATTAAACAATAATAACAAATAGCCATTCCATCCTTTTATAAAGTATAAAGCAAAATGGTTAAAATTCAAGTATTTATGTTTAAAGTTACAATTCTATAGACATTAGGATATTTTTTGATTTCAATTTTAAAAAAATGTATTTTGCATTAATTGATAAAAAAGATTGATTTTACGCTCCGCTTGTTTTAAAATTTTTAAGAATTCCGTATATTTTAAGGGTATTTAATGTCAATTTAATATGTCAAGTTGTTTGCCTTGCAGTGATTATGCTAAGCTTAGCGTTTTTAGCCTACTTATCCACAAAATTCAACAAAATTCCGCTTACAAAGCTTTTGAAGCAAAAATAGGCTTGTTCAACACTTTAATAATATTGTGCTTTGCGGTGCAAGTTTATCTATCAGTTGTTCTTAGGCCTTTTAAGCCAAGTTTTATAAAAACGCCATATCCGCCAAGCAAGTTGCAGGTTGATTTTTTATCTTTGGGAGATAAACAATTTTATTTTAGATATTTAGCCTTGCAACTGCAAAGTGCTGGGGATAAAATTGGATATTCAACAGCTCTTAGGGACCACGATTACCAAAGAATATACGGCTGGCTTAATGCTGGGGACGAGTTAGACTTAAAATCATCCCTGCTATCTATTATGGCTGCCAATTATTACGGTGCAACACCGACAACAAAAGACCTATACTGGATTGCAAAATACTTGACAGAATCTGGTAAAAGAGACCCCGAAACAAGATGGAGAAGCTTGACATATGCAGCGCAAATTGCTGCCACAAAGATAAAAAACTACGATTTATTAAACGAGGCAATTGAGCCTTTGTCTAAAATTACAAGCAACAATGTGCCTTTGTGGGCAAAGATTATTGGATTGTTTTATTTGCGTAACGGACTTAAGGAGGATGTGAATTTAACAGATAAGGAAAAAATAGACATCACTTGCAGATCTCTTGCTTTTTTAAAGCAAATTGAGGTATCGGTGCTTGGCGATAAGGCAAAGCTTAAAGAACTAGCTAAAGATGATGTTTTTGTATCCATTATTGTTGCAAGAATTAACGATGTAAAGAAAAATGCAAAATACATACCAGAATGTGCAAAGCTTTAATAGATATACTTATACTTCGCAAAATCTCTCTTGCTTTATACGGCTATAATACCATTTTCTATTTTAAAACAGCCTATATCCCTACCCCCCTGCCCATCCCCATTTGATATAGCTAAGGATAAATATTTTACCACAACAAAGCTAAAATTAATGCAATACAATTGTTTTGCGGCTACTTGCTTTGTTTGTAATTTCGATATCGCCCTGCAAAAGATTGTATGACAAGCCATCCGCAAAAAAAGATTCACCGCCGCCTAAGCCTATAAAAACCTTGTCATTAAAAGTTAACATATTTTTATTAAGACTAAAGTCTATAAAGTTTGAAACAATTTTAATATCACTTTCGCTTGGTCTAGTAACAACAATAAAGGCATTGTCTTTAAGGGTAAAATTGCCGTCCTGCATATTTTTTGCAACAGAAATATTTGCAAAGTCTGAGGCTGCACGCAACCCCCTTCCGTCAAACAAAAGATACTTAAGCTTTATGGAGTCAACCAAAAAAATATTCATCATTTGATTCTTAAGCTTGTCAACCAAAAAAGAGGAATGCTTTGCACTGGCAGCAAAAAGCCCAGCATCACTAGAATTAGATTTTTTTGCCAAGCTATGCATCATTTTAACATTTTGCCCCTCAAGACTAATATTTGTTTTGCCTTCGGTAAGCTTAAAGCCATCAAGTTGTATGTAGCCACTGGGTGCCTCCAGATGAAAAAATTGCTTAGTTAGCCTTGCATCTTTCTTAATAACTTCATCAAAGTCTTTGCTGAGTGTTTTAAAATAAGTTAACATTCTTAAAGCTGCAATGCTTGCATTGCCAGAGGCTAAGTTGTCAATTTGACCCTCCCTGTCGTAGTTTAGCAAAAATTGCGAAGTACTTTTGGAACTTAGTTGCCTTGAGTTTAAAACCCCCTCAAATTCACTGGATGCAATTTGTAAAAATCCACCAAGTTTATCTCTTGTATTTTTACTTACAAGTATTGCCTTTGTGTTGCCATCGCTGTTGATATTGACGGCGGTTGTTTTAAAATTATAGTCTATATTACTTGCTATGCAAGCGTGGATAGCATCCTGAGTGCGCACCTTAAAAAAAGCAGATTTTGCAAGCTTTAGGTTAAAACTTTTAAGATTAAAAAATAGTGACTCACCAGATAAGCTTAAAGCTTGCACATTGCTTTTTAAAGCTTTTTTGCCACTTTGATTTACATTAACAGCATCTAAAACAACACCGTTAATGTAAATATTTTCTTTATCACCAAAGCTAAATGGTAAGGAGTTAAATTTTAAATCAAAATCAAAGACTAAGCCATTATTCATTAAAACAACATTACCATTTGCGGCAGAAGATGTAATTGTTACTTGATTTTGCACCTTGCCAAACTCTTCGGTTTCAAACTTTATCAAGCCAGAAGGTTCAAACCTGTTAAGCACAATAGGCAATGCTATGCTTGATGCAGTTATCAGTATTAAAATGAAAATTACTTGCAAACTTAGTCTTTGTCTTTTATTTTTTAACTTAAGATAAGATGTAATTACACCGTCGCCGCAAATAATATCGTTCATAGCATCGCTAGTAATTAAAAAGACACGGAATATCCACCTGTCATAATAACTTCGGCATCTTTTGTTTTTGCAATTTGTATGTAATTGTTACGCCAGTTTGAGGATGACTCATTAGATTGCACTGCATTTAAGATTTTAGCAAATTTTACACTACCATCCATAAAAATTTTCACATTGTTTTTAACTAAGCCTTTTTCAATAAAATAAGAACCCACGGCACAAGCACCAGTGCCACAGGCAAGAGTTGTGCCAGTGCCACGCTCCCAAACTTTAAAAAAAGCATGTTGCTCGTCAATTAGTTCTGCAAACTCAATATTTGCCTTCTGCGGAAAAATCACCGTGCAAGCCTCAAGCTCCCTACCAACTTCACTTGTAAATTTAGAATAAGCATCCAGAACAATCTGTGCAAGAGGAGTTTCGTGAGGTTTTAAATTGGTATTTGTTTCAAGCTCTATGCTTGATTTAAAAATGTTGTTTTGCTTCATTGAGTTTAGCGTAATTTTTGCAGCTTTGGAATCTTTTAGAGTTTTTAAATAATATCTTTCCGTAAAGTATTCGCTAAACTTTGTAAAATCTATTTCTATTACGCAGTGCGGATTGCCAAAGTTAAAAAAATCAATATCCTTAATTATATGCTTAAGGCTTGAAAGTGGAAAAACCTCCTCGGCTTTTAAAAAGCTAGATTGCTTAACTGCAAAAATGCCATTTGCAATCTTGTGTATAAGAGTGCAAATGTCAAGCTTGATTTTTGTTAAAAAAGCTTGATTGCCCTTTGTATTACTTGCACCGCTTGCAAAAAGCGGAATATCTTTTGGGTCTTTTTTTGCAATACCCATGTTAACACTTACTTTTGCCTGAGATTTGTCAACAAAACACTGCAATATTGTTGCCTTTGTACCAATTCTCAAACTTTCAAGCCCTGTTAATGCGGCAATACACCTTGTTGCATTACCACAGGCGGAGCTTTGACTACCATCACAGTTAAAAAATAATGCTCTTACATCGCATTCTTCTGGCTTGTCGCTTGGATAAAGTATTACAAATTGGTCGCAGCCCATACCAAATCTGCGGTCAGCAATTAAAGGAATTCTTTGCTCTACCTGCGGCAATAGGTCATTGTAATCCTGTAAGTTAAGAAGGTTAAATATAACAAAATCATTGCCCAAAAAGTGCATCTTAACTGTTTGCATGATATATAAAATATATATTTTAAAAAATCCTTATTAAATCTACATTTAAAACCAAGTGCCAATATAAATGATATAATCCAATTTTATAAATGGAATTGATATAAGTCAAGAAGCTTAATTGAACTTGTTAACAAAATCATTTATCACCTTGTTTTTAATCCTTAATGATGTTTTAGATGCCACAAGATAGGATGTAACATTTAAAATTGAAAGCTTTTCGGTCATGTTGTTTTCCTTGAGGGTTCTACCGCTAGAGACAAGGTCGCAAATCATATCACAAAGCCCCAAGCTTGCAGCACACTCAATTGCACCATTAAGCTTAATTATATTTGCCTCAAAACCAGTGTTTTCAAGATATTTGCTAACTATGTTTGGATATTTTGTTGCAATGTTTAAAATTGATCCTTGTGGATTGTGCCCGTTTTTTTTGGCAAAACTAAGTCTGCAGTGCCCTATATCAAGATTTTTAAGCTTGCATATATTTAGTGTATCGTTAAATTCTTCAAGCACATCAAGCCCGCAAATTGCTATATCAGCAGCATTATTTTCAACAAACTTGCAAACATCAAACGCCCTAACAACAATAATTTTTAACTCCGGCAGATTGGTGTTAAATTCCAACTTGCGTGTTGATTTTGCAAAAAACTCTTCCTCAGGCATTATGCCAATGTTTTTTAACAGAGGCAAGGATTCTTCCATTATACGACCCTTAGGCAAAGCAAGACGCAACATTTTTGACTAAAAAATAGATTAAAACAGACCATCGTCAAAATCATCGTCATCTTCATAGTCGCCGTATTCATCACTAGAATTGCCAGATATTTTATCGTCGCTATTTGGCGCCTGTTTAAGATTTTTTTTGTTTTTGCGATTTTTAATACGACCAACGATTTTTCTATCGTCTCCGTTTTGAGCAATTAGATCGCTGTCAACCTCTTCTTCTAAAAATCCTTGTAAAATTTTACCACGCACAGGGTGGCGAAGCTTAAGTAGTGCCTTGGCTTCAATTTGTCTAATACGCTCACGGGTAACCTTAAATATCTTGCCCACTTCCTCAAGAGTGTAGTCAATGTTTGTACCTATGCCAAAACGCATTCTTACAACTCTCTCCTCCTTAATTGGTAGGCTGGAGAGTATTTTTGATGTAATTTCTTTTAGCATTTCTTTTTTTGCAACATCAAAAGGGTTGAGGGCTTTTTTGTCTTCAATAAAGTCACCAAAAGAACTATCTCCATCCTCGCCGTTTGGTTCTTCAAGGCTTATGATGTTGTTGGAGACTATCTTCATTATCTTAACAACTTTATCAACTGGCATGTTAAGCTTCTCGGCAATTTCGTCAATGGTGGGCTCGCGTCCAAGCTTTTTGCGTAGTTCTTTTTTTGTTTTGTTAAGCTTTGTTGATGCGTCAACCATATGAGGCGGAATACGGATTGTCTTACCATGGTCGTTAATTGCTCTTGCTATAGACTGTCTAATCCACCAAGTTGCATATGTCGAAAATCTACATCCTCTACGATACTCAAACTTATCTACAGCTTTAATTAAACCTATATTGCCCTCTTGTATTAAATCGGCAAGTGGCAAGCCTTTTGCAGTATATCTTTTTGCTATTGCTACAACAAGCCTGAGGTTTGCCTCTATCATTTCTTTTTTGGAGTTTTGCATTCTGCGGTGTGCCGCGTCGGCCTCGTTCATCAGGGCTTTAAAGCTTGAAATTTCACCCACAAAGTTCTTTTTTGCAGTGATTGCAATTTGGGCAAAAAGTTTTGTAATTTCGGGACTTTTTTTAGCAAGCTTTTCGCATTTATCACCTAATATTTTATGGATTGATTTGTCTTTAGATTTTTTTACCTCTTCGAGCCAATTTTGCTCAAAGGGCACCCTCTCCCTAATTTTAATATATTCTTCACGGGCAACCCCGCAGCCATCTAGCATTGTTACAAGCTCGCGTTCCATCATGTTAAATTGGTCGCATATCCCGTATATTTGATTAAACAAAGACATAACAAAAAGATGATTAATCTTTATTGCCTTAAGAATTGCTGATATTTCGTCAGCTTTTTCATCGCTTACAATAAAGGGCGTATCTGTATTTTGTTTTGCTTTTTTAAAAAGCGGAATAATAATTTTTATAGCACCAGCAAAGGCATCCAAAACATCTTGTTTTACACTCTTTTCCATAGCGGAAAATGATATGGTGCCGTCCCTCATGGCTGGGTCAATGTATTCTCCATCTTCTGTTATTTCATCATCCTCACCAAAGTCTATATCCTCATCAATTTCGTCGTAAAAACCATCTTCACCAGCCTCTTTAATTTGGGAGTTTGCATATTGAAAAAACTTTTCGGTATATAAAGCATCAACGCTTACAACATCACGCAAAAGCACAGATTCATTAAGAATCTCGTCGTATTTTTCGGTGATTTTTGAAAGGCAGTAAGGTATCTTACACAAGGCGTCTAAAATTTTATATTTGCTGATTTCAATTTTCTTTGCAATTTCAAATTCACCATCCTTACTTAATACATCAACCTTGTTCATGCGATTCATGTAGGACCTAACGGTATTAACAAACACAACCTTGTCCTTTGTTTTAAAACTCTTTTCGTCAAGTTGGTCTATGGAGTCAATGTCCTCCACTATATCGTCTTCAGACTGGTAGGATGCTATAAAGCTTTCAATGTCATTTGGTGCTTTTTTAACAACTTTTATGTCAAAGTCGCTAAAGATTTCAAGCATTATATCGTAGTCATTTTCAATTACCTCCTCGCTAACAAACTCTTCAATTTCGCGTATCGTAATATAACCCTGCTCTCTTTTTGTCTCTATTACATCTTGAATTTTTTCGTGCACGCCAAGATATTTATCGTTATATTTAGCCGATATTATAGCCCTTGCCGCCTTTGGCCTGCCCGTTGTACCACTGTTAATTGCATCGCTTGTTTTGGACTTAGATTTTGCGACTCTAGGATTGCTTAAAGTATCAGTCTTTGTATCGCTTGCAACCTTGCCACTTATTACATCGTCCAAATTGATACTTTGTTCCGCCTTTGTTTTAACTGTGCTGTCAGTTTTTTTTGCTGTCTTAGCAAAAATGTTTGATACATCATGCAAAATTTGTGGTTGCTTGATATTGTTGACATTAAAGTTTGTGTTGCTTTGCTCCTTAGTTGTTTTTGAAGTTGTTTTTGCATCTGCATTACCATGCGTTTTTTTTGTTGCATTCTTTTTACCGCCCGTTTGCATAATTCAAAAAACTAAAGAACCTCTTAACATAAATTTACTATTTACTGGTTGATACTAAATTCAATTACAAAATTTGAATTGAA
>CAMCVL010000009.1 GCA_945881985.1 Rickettsia typhi
GATGGCGTAAGGCTAATTTTATCCCCAGTGTTAAGCTTTGTTATTAAAGCATTACTTGCTCTGCCGCATTGCTTTATGTATAGGTCAAGAGTATTATTTGTATAATCAATATCTGCAATTGTAATTGGCATTGGTTTAAACTGCCCAGAGTTTAAAACTTGTATTTTGCAAATATCAGCCGGCTTAACTTTGTAATAATTAATGAAATTAGATTTTATTGTAAGCTTAACAAAGCCATCCTCCGCCTTAGATACTGATAAAACTTTTGATGAAAAATCCAGTGTATTATCAAAGCTCTTACTGCCAGAATCAAGCAAATAATGCAATATATCTATATAATTATTTTTTGCACTTGCAATTGCCTTAACTACCGAGCCTGAATACTCGGGGTTCATATCCCCAATAATTTTGTAAGCAAGGCCGCAATCTTTATCAAGACTAATACTTTTTTGCTCCGTACCAAAGGCTGTAATTATGGTGCCAGCCTTAACCTGCGTGCCGTTATTTAGCTCTAAGGACTCTAAAATACCATCCTTGTGATTTACCGATGTTACTGCCGTATTTTGATAAAACCTTACACCTTGTGCCATGCAATCCTCAAGCTCCTCGTGATTTAGCCTGTAGGCTGGGCTGTCCTGAAGTCTTTTTTGATACAAAATGCTAACCTCAGGGTTTTGCACTCCCTTTGCTTTAAGCAGGGCGAGTGCCTCACTTGCACAATCCGTAGCGGTAAGCCCCCCGCCAAGCACAAAAACGGGGTTTTTAAGATTAATAATATTCTCGTTATCAATGCTATGCTCCGCAAATGAGTAGGAAGAATGCAAGCTCATTAAAAAGTTAGAGCTTGTAATAAATCCTTGTTTGATAGCATCAATACCACTAATCTTAGCAAGCTTAGGCTCCCCGCTGCCAAGGGCTAAAATGGCATAATCAAAACCTTTTGCTGCAAAAAAATTAAGATTAAAATTACCATCAAGCCTAATGCCGCCATGAGCTTTAAAATTAGCCCTTCTAAAAAGGATAATCTTTGCAAGTTCTAAAAGATTTTTGTTCCACCTTGCGGTAATGCCATATTCCATTACGCCGCCAAAGGCACCAGAGGTTCTATTTTCAAGATTTTGCTGCAAGATGTTTTTGCAATCTTTTATAGGCTCAAAGTACTCTGGCTTTAGGGGGTTTAAAGCTAAACCATCAATAGCTAAAACATTTATCCCGTGCTTTGTTAGGTAATGTGCCGAGGCTATGCCAGCAGGCCCTAGGCCTGCAACTACAACATTTTTATAGTTAAATATTAAAGTCTTATTTGTGATAAGATTATAAGCCTCAGTTTCAAGCGGATTGTAAAGAGTCAATAAGTTATAAAGCTCAAAGCCGTAAGGCAAATATAGGCAGTCTTCAACTATCTGGCTTTCAAGCGAGGGGATGTCAACAGGCGTAGTTTTTTGATAGATGCAAGCCTTGGAGCAGTCATTGCATATCCGCCTGCCTGTAAGTAGCACAAGGGGGTTGTCAAGCATTGCAATTACAAGAGCCGCAAGGTGATAGCCTTTGGATTTTGCAAAGTTCATCTCCGAGATTTTTTGGTCTAAGGGGCAACCCTGTTTTACCTCGTCAAAGCCCGTCCTGCAGTAATCTTTTTTTTGATTATGGCAGTAAATGCAGTAATGAGCCTGCCAAGATACTTCTGTTGAATTCGGTTTTTTGTCAAAAAAATTAAAGCCATTTCTATCTATGTGTTTTTTACTTGTAAGCAAATTGTTTTGAGTGTCTAAGTTAAAGTCAAAAAGCCGCATCCAGTCAATCTTTTGCGGAATATTAAAAAGCGAGGAATCTTTATGCAAAGCCTTACCATCCTCACTTAAAAGCACAAAGGCTGCGTATTGCAAAAGCTTGTCGTAAAGCTCCTCGTTTTTTGTCTCGTTTTTTGCAGAGGCTATAATTAGCTCTGCAAAGCTTTTGTCAAAATGCTCGCCCGAGGCATAAAAACCCTGTTCTGTAAAATATTGCTTTAATTTTAATACTTCATTAAGGTCAATTAAATCTAGGCTTGGATATTTTTTGCTTGCAACACGCATTACAACATATCGCTTAACAAAAATTACATCCTTGCTAAGATTGTATTTGTTGTTAAGCAGTTCTAGGCTTTTATGCAAATCAAATTTGTCGCACAAAAAGGCTTCAAAAATTATTGCGGTTTTTATTAGATATTCTGGGCTTAAAGGAGCCCCTTGCCGCCGTGCTTTTGCAAGCTCGCTAAAGGCATCTTTGTCGCCAGCCTCCAAAAACAACAAAAAATCACCATCAAAAGCCTCGTAAGCCTGCTTTGCTGAGGTGTGGATGGAAAATTTTTGGCTCATAATATTTTAAGTTATTTAGTTATCAAGCATTTTATCCAAATGGATAAAATGGTCTAAAACTTCTAAACCCTATCAAAACTCTCCGTCTCGGCTTTGGCGCCGCCGTGGGTAACTGCCCCGTATCTGGCAGAGGATACAAGCTGTTTGTATTTATAAAGCACTCCACTTGTGTGCTTGTTTTGCCTTGGCTTAAAGGTGGCACGGCGTTTTGCAAGCTCTTCGTCGCTTAGTTTTACTTCAAGCTTTTTGTTTTTTGCATCAATTACAATTGTGTCGCCGGTTTGAATGAGCCCTATAACACCGCCCTCGTAAGCCTCAGGGGAGACATGACCTATGCACAGGCCCCTTGTGCCGCCGCTAAATCTGCCGTCCGTAATAAGGGCAACATCCTGCCCCGCACCCTGCCCCGATAGGGCGGCAGTTGTTGCAAGCATCTCCCTCATGCCAGGGCCGCCCTTTGGCCCTTCGTATCTAATCACCAATACATCGCCAGTTTTGTATTTGCGGGCTTGCACAAAGGCAAAGCAATCCTCCTCGCAGTCAAAAACAACGGCAGGACCCTCGTGATATTCTTTTTTAGAGCCTGCAACCTTAATCACCGCCCCGTCCTCAGCCAAATTACCGCTGATTACAGATATGCCACCTCTTGGCGATAGGGGGTTTGTGATTGGTCTTACAACATCCTGCCCTGTAGGTAGGGTTGTGGACTCAAGGTTTTCGGCAATGGTCTTGCCGGTAACTGTTATACAGTCGCCGTGTAAGTAACCACCTTTTAAAAGCTCTTTTAAAACAACACTAACCCCACCAACATTAAACATGTCAACCGCGTTGTATCTGCCCCCAGGGGTCATGTCGGCAATGTGGGGGGTGGTTTCAAATATTTTTGAAATTTCAAAGATGTCAAAATCAATGCCAGCCTCATTAGCTATTGCAGGCAGGTGCAGGCATGCGTTTGTGGAGGCTCCTGTTGCGGCAACAACCATTGCAGCATTTTCAAGCGATTTGCGGGTTACAATGTCCCTAGGCTTTAGCCCAATTTTTATGAGGTTTGCAATTGCAAGCCCAGTCTCGTAGCATTTTTCATCTCTATATTCATAAAAAGACGAAGGTGCACCAGAGGAGGCATTAGGCATGGCAAGCCCTATAGCCTCGCTAACGCATGCCATTGAGTTTGCGGTGAACTGCCCCCCGCATGAGCCCTCACCAGGGCAGGCGGTTTTTTCAATCTCCTCAAGCTCTTCGGCGCTTATCTTGCCTGCGTGATACATGCCAACGGCTTCAAAAACATCAACAATTGTTGTTGGCTTGCCCTTGTGACTACCGGGCAAAATTGAGCCCCCGTATAAAAATATTGAAGGCACATTGAGCCTTACCATTGCCATCATCATACCAGGCAGGCTTTTGTCGCAGCCTGCAAGAGTAATCAGTGCATCGTAGCAATGCCCACGCATTGTAAGTTCCACCGAGTCCGCAATTACCTCGCGGGAGGCAAGAGAGCTCTTCATGCCCTCGTGTCCATTTGCTATTCCATCGGTGACTGTAATAGTTGTGAACTCCCTTGGGGTACAACCAGAGGCAAAAACCCCCTTTTTAACAATCTGTGCTTGGCGGGAGAGTCCAATATTGCAGGGTGCGGTTTCGTTCCACGCCGAGCAAACCCCAACAAAAGGCTGATAGATTTGCTCTTTTGTCATGTTCATGGCGTAATACATGGCTCTGTGCGGGGCACTTTTTGCACCTTCCTTTACATATCTTGATGGTAGTTTTTTGGAATATTCTGGGTCAAATGTCCTCATATTTATTAAGCATTAATTTCATAAAACACTAATCAATTCTAAAGCACTAACTAAAAATATCAAGTGTTTTAAGATTTTATATCTCGTATCCTTTTAACAAAACCCCGCCCACAGGGTAAAGCCTAGCTTTCCTCCCCTGCTAGGGGAGGTTTTATTTGCACTATAACCCCTCCCCTTTTAAGGAGAGCCTCAGATAACTCCTCCCCTTTAAGGGTCGTACGCAAACATCTCCTCCCCTTTAAGGGGAGGTTGGGTGGGGTATTTACATTCCAAGCTAAAACTAAACAATCCACCTGTTAAAATAACAACCCCACCTGCTAGGCTAAAGCCTAGCTTTCCTCCCCTGCTAGGGGAGGTTTGATTTGAAAAAAGGGGAGGTTGGGTGGGGTATTAATTAAAATCTACCTCCTGCCTATCGAGAGGTCGCCAATAGATTCAGCATCAAAATCCTTTTTATTATTTGTTTTAAAATCATTTAAAATATCGTCTAAGCTATATCCTGTTTTTACAAGTTTTTCCAGTTCTGTTTTTATTTTTTTAGGATTGTAAATATCGCTTTCCTCTAACTGTGTTTCGCGTTCTTTACGCTCAGCCTCAGTCTCCCCTTCAATTTTTATTTTTTCATCCAAGGTTACCTCAATACCTTCATCATTTTGAGTGATGTTATAGCCGCAAACACTGTTTAAAGTTACGACATTGTTAACATCTTCCTTTTTAAAAACCTGAACGCTGTATCTATATTCGCTCTCTTTTTTAACCTCGGTTTTATGATTGCTACCAAAAAGGTTTGTAAACAAGCTTTTAACACTGTCTAAAATTGTTGTAGTTTTTTCACTATCGTTATTTTTACTCTTGTATTCAGACGAAGGTGCTGTTTCTTGTGTAAAAAGACTGTTAAGACGGTTTGAATTCGCCTCTCGTTCTTCAAGATTGATGTCTTTAAGACTGAGCCTTGACTCCAAATTAGGTTCCTTCTTATTAGGTTCCTTCTTCGTTTTTGTTGCATCTGGCTTGCTGTTTGTTTTGTCGCCTAAAAATTTCTCTTGTGTTTTTACCGCACTTTGATTAGGCTGCAATGGTTGATTATTAGCCTTGTGCGTTTTAGTTTGCTGAGCTTTTTTAATTTCTAGATTTGCCTCAATTTTTAGATGTAGATCAAACAAAGTAAGCATGTCATCTGGTGTTAGGTCTCTTGTAGTGCGTTTTATGTCTATTTTTCGGTTTATTTCTTCCAGTGCTGCCAGTGCTGCAGTGTCTATATTTGCATCTTTGGCTTTGTTTATCAAGCCTTTAACAAGTATTTTGTTAGATAAGTTTTGTACCATTCCATAACCTGCGACTCTTTTTGCATAATCTTTTTCATAGTTTTTATTTTTAGACTTGGGAATTACTATCCCATCTTTATCTAATCCAGCTCTTACTTTTCTATTTACATCACTTATCCATTGTTCATTTAAATTTGTAATTTCACTAGCGTTAACCTCGTTTAAAAAGCACATTTGGTTTATGTTTGCAACTAAGGAGCACGAGTGTCCGTCTTTCTGTGCGTAGCCAGTAATTTTTTTGCCATTTGGTAATGTTACAGCATTTGCATCTTGCCATGTATTAATGATATGTATTTTTTCGCCATCATACATGTATGTTTGCCAGTGAGAGCCGGAATTGTATTTTTTAGCATCTCCATTGCTATACACGCCAAAAATTGGCTTGCCACCATTAGCTTTAAATTGCCCCTGTAAGGATGCGAGAAATTGTTGATGGTTTTGACCTCTCTCTGTATATACTTCAAATGTTTGAAGTGGGTGAAAAAAATCACCATGAAAAAGGTCGGTCAAATTATTATCTGCCCTATCTTTATAATAAATAGGTAGAAGCTCTTTTAAAAATTCTGTATATTTTGGATTTTTTAAAAATTCTTCTCTTGTGTAGCATTTATTGTTTAGTTCTTCAATTTTCCGTTGTAAATTATCTAATTTTTGTTTATCTATGATTTTTTCTAATCCATGCAAAAAATCTAAATTTATGGAATAAAGATTAACTGCATAAGGTTTTATTTTTTTAGCTTCAAACAAAGATTTGTATTTTGCAAAGGATGTCTGAGTTTCACTGTTTGCTGCACCACTTAAAACTGCCTCTTGCAATTCGTAGTAAGGATGCTGTCTAAAAATTCCATAGTTAGCGGAACCTTCGTTTGAGCCGTAGCTAGCTCTTGCATCAAGATACATCATAGGGTACAAAGCAAAAATACTTATATTTTATAAAAAAATTAAAGCATTAAACTTATTATGTCAAGCCTTTTGTATTTTTGTTTGACATTTTTAAAAAAAGCTATAGTTTTTTATTGAACAAAAATTATATTATTTAATTTTATGGCTAGCAAATACGACAATTACAAGAATAGTGTTTTGATTATTAATGCGAGGGTTTTTTGCCCAGCCTCCGGCACGGACATAGTAAATGGCTTTGTTGCAGTGCAAAATGGATTAATTGAGGCTTTTGGCGATATGGCAAGCCTTGATAAATTAGTGCCAAATAAGCAGGTATATACAAATATTGTAGATGCAAAATCTAGGCTGTTGACTGCTGGGTTTTTGGATATTCAGGTGCACTTTAGGGACCCAGGACAAACGCATAAAGAGGACCTAGTTAGCGGCTCTAAGGCTGCGGTTTTTGGCGGGGTTACAACCGTTGTGTGTCAGCCAAACACTGCCCCAACTCTTGATAGCATCATGGCTTTGGACTATTTAAAATACAAGGCTTTGGCAACAAGCTTTTGCGATATTAAAACCTACGCAAGTGTAACAAAAGGGCTTGCCGGCACCGAGCTTTGCGATTTGCAAACCCTTGCGGCTCACGACATTGTTGTTGGTTTTACGGACGACGGCTTGCCTGTTAACAATCCGCACTTTATGCGTGTTGCATTTGAGTTTTCGGACAAGTTTAACTTTATTGTGGCGCAGCACGCTGAGGATCATTATCTATCCAACAAGGGCTGCATAAATGAGGGTTTTGTTAGTGCGGAGCTTGGGGTAAGGGGCATTCCTAATATATCGGAGTCCTCAATTGTTGCAAGGGATATTGAGATTTTGCGTTATACAGGCGGGCATTATCATGTTTTACATGTATCTTGCAAGGAGACGATTGAGCTTGTAAAGGCTGCAAAAAAAGATGGCTTAAACATAACCTGCGAGGTTAGCCCGCATCATCTTGCTTTAAACGATGAGGCGGTTAAAAAATACGGGACAAATGCAAAAATGAACCCTCCGCTGCGTAGCGAGGCTGACAGACTTGCTCTTGTAAAAGCAATGCAGGATGGCTATATTGATGCAATAGCTACAGACCACGCCCCTCACGACATAACGCTAAAAAACAAGGATATTGAATCTGCAGCTTTTGGCATTATAGGGCTTGAAACCATGCTACCAATCACCCTATCCTTTGTTCATGACGGCACAATTAGCCTTGCAGCGGCAATTGAGCTTTTAACCTCAAAGCCTGCAAAGGTTATAAACCTTGAGGACAGGGGCACCATTACAAAGGGCAAAAGGGCAGATTTGACAATTACTGATATAAATGAGGAGTGGGTCTTTGATGCCTCACAGGTTAGGTCAAAGTGCAAAAACTCACCGTTTTTAAATAATAAATACAAGGGCAAGGTTAAGGCAAGCTTTGTGCTTGGTAATCTTGCTTTTATGGATGACAATTTTTAAATCTGGTGTTTTTAAGGTTTTTATCAATGCAAAATCAATATCTTTTAACTTCATTTTTTGCTCTTGCGGGCTATGTGCTTAGCTCGGTGCCGTTTTCGCTAATCTTGCCTCTGTGGATAAAAAAAGTAGATGTTAGACTGCACGGCTCTGGCAACACTGGGGCAACAAATGTGTATCGCACCTGCGGAATGACCCTTGCATTACCATGTTTTTTGCTGGACGGACTCAAGGGTTTTGCCGTAGTTTTTGCTGCAAAGCTTGCCGGTATAACTGGCATTGCCCACCTTGCTTTAATAGCTGCCTTTTGCATCTTGGGGCATGTGTACTCTGTTTTTTTAAAGTTTAAGGGCGGTAAGGGCGTTGCAACCTCTTTGTTTGTTATCTTGGCCCTTGACCCATTTGGAGCACTTTGCTTTGCCTTAGCTTGGCTTAGTATATTTGCCATTAGCCGCATATCATCTTTATCGGCTCTTGGCGGATTTTTTGCTCTCTTTATTTACGCCTCCACAAGTCTTTTAATCCATCACTTTACCCATCATTGCCTTGTTTTGTTTGTTTTTTATACCCTGCTAAGCGGATTTATATTTTACACTCACCGCAGTAATATAAAAAAACTTTTGCAAAGCAAAGAGAGTGGCTTTAAGTCAAAAAAATAATTCATCTAATTAACAATGAAGACAATACTAATGATAGACAACTACGACAGCTTTACCTACAATGTAATCCATCTTATACACAAGGTTACCGCCTCGCGGTATAATCTTGTTGTTAAAAAAAATGATGAAATAACAATAGAGCAAATCAAAGAGCTTAATCCTTTTTGTATCTTCATATCCCCCGGCCCTTGCTCGCCAAACGAGGCTGGCATTTGTCTTGAAGCAATATCTGCCTTTTACAAAACCGTGCCAATTATGGGCGTTTGTCTTGGGCATCAGGCAATTTGCCAGTTTTTTGGTGGGGTTATTGGTAAAACAGAGCCCTTTCACGGCCGCGAAAGCTTGGTAAATCACAACAACGACCCCCTGTTTGACGGCGTGCCTAGCCCATTTAGTGTTGTTAGATACCACTCGCTTTGCCTAAAGGGTGCAGTGCCAAGCGACATAGAGGTTATTGCAACCTCGCAGGAGGATAATGTTGTTATGGCGGCAAGGCATAAGATGTATCCAATTTACGGCGTGCAGTTTCACCCTGAGAGCATCCTATCTACCTTTGGTGATGTAATACTTAAAAACTTTTTTAAGATAGTGGAAGGGTAGTGGCTTGCGACCCACAGATAGCCCCTCCCCTTTAAGGGCGTCACATAGACATCTCCTCCCCTTTAAGGGGAGGCTGGGTGGGGTAATTTAATACCAATTAGCATAATAACAACCCATCTGCTAAAATAACAACCCCACCTGCTAGTCTAAAGCCTAGCCTCCTCCCCTGCTAGGGGAGGTTTTATTTGCACTACAACTCCTCCCCTTTAAGGGTGCATACAAACAACTATAAGCTTCAAGAGATGAGTATTTAGTTATGAAATAAAAAGAAAATGAAAATGGCTTAAACGATTTTTTCCCAAGTTTTAAGGGCGTTTGTATTATCCCAGATGTTGTAGGTAATTTGTTTTGCTTTTAAAGCCTCAATAAAATCTGCAATGTGTTGAAATTTTTCCATAACCGCAGCATCGTCGCAAAAAATAATGCAAATTGTTTTAAGATTGCCCACATCAATACCCTCGCTTGTGTTAACAAAGTTCTTTAAGGATGCGGTAAGATGCAAATGCTCCTCACTGTCACACTTGGCATTTATTGGCACAAGGACAACCTCCTGCTTATTGTAGTGCATAATCTGGCTTGACAGGCAGTTTAAAGATTGCTGGCTGTCGTTGTTATACATTAAAGCCTCTGCACAATTTGCCTGCAAATGAGGAATAAACTTTGGTGATGAGTATGTCCAAAGGTAGCGGTCAAGCTCGTCAATATAGTTTTGACTTAGCGTAAAGACAAAAAAACTTGAATTGGCAGAGTAAAGTTTATCACACAAAGACACAAAGGTTTGGTCTACGCTATCTTGGCTTGTTTTGTAAAACTTTACTTGCACCAGTTCTGTAAAAAACTATAATTAAGCATTATTATCTTCATCCGCTTTTTTTCTGTCATTTACATCGGTTAGGCTATCCTCAGCAAGTTTTAGCATTTTTTGCAATTCCTGAGGATCTTGTTTTTGAAAGATGTCGGACATGTTTTCAACAATTGCCATTGCAGCATTGTCCTGTGCCTTTTTAATTGCGGCTATCACTAGGTCGCTTAAAGTTTTAACATCCTCAGCCGTTTTTAATTCATCTGGCTCAATGTTGATATCTAAAGATACAATATCACCCTTGCCATTAACAGCCGCCTTTACAACCCCGCCACCTGATGTTGCGTAGTTAAGCTTTTCGTTGATTTTTGCCTGCACCGCTTGCATGCTGCTTTCAAAACCTTGTAGCAACTCCTGAAATTTATCCATAAAAAACAAGTTAAATAAAAAAATTAAAAATGTTTCGTAAATCAAACTAAATTGACTTACAACAAAGAAGTATAAAAATTCTACACTTTTTTTACCTCTCTGTCAAGAGTAATAATTAAGTTTTTTGTTTTGCAAATTTAAAACCTTAATAAAAATTATTTTTGAGTAATAATTGGCTCGTTTTTTGCAGCAGGCTCCGCTGCGTCAGCTTTAGCAACGGCATTGCCAACTTCACCCGCTGGGTCTGAGGCTGTGTTTGTACTAACGCTAACCTTCTCCTGAGCCTTTTTGGCGGACAAATCTCCTTTTTCAACCTTGTCCGCAAATTCACTTTGCGAGGCTGCAAACCATCGTATAGCGCCAACAATTTCATCTTTAAATTGTATGCCAAAAAATAAACCAATTATCAAAAACACGATGTTTGTAAAGCCTTTCATAGACATAATGATTAAACATTAACTACAAATATTAATAAATAACCCTCCTTGTAGCAATCTATCTTTAGCATTATAATTATTTTTGCAACTTAATGCAAGCCCTTAGTGTAAATTTTATTTTTATTAAACTTATTTAAGAGCTTTGTTTTAACATTTGCTAATCTTGTTTTTGTAATTATCTTAGGTTTTGTAAAAAAACATTGACAAATGTAAAAGCCTAGATTAAAATTTTTGTAAGCTATGTTAATTTTTAATTGCCTAGCCTCTGGTATTGCTGGCGCTGCCGGCGTTGCACCATAAATCAGCTTTGCACTTTTGTAAGTTCAATCCCCTAGCTTGTTTTAGTTAAATTTAGCTAAAATTGCCTTGCTTAAAATGTGCCTAGTAAATGTAGTATAATGTATTTTATTGTTTTATTAATTTAATGTCCGGCACAGAGACCGAAGTACAAAACAATGCTTCAAAAGACGAAAAAACAACCATTGGCAAAAGAATCAAAATGCCAACTCTATCTTTACCTACTGGGGTTGATAGGGATAGCGTGAGTGAAAAAATCAATCAAACCCAATCCGCAAAATGGCAAGGAGGCTTGCAGAGTGGGGGGGCTGGAGGTGGTGGCTACGCTAGGTCGTCTCAAAGCGATTATCGCAGCGAAAGAAGCGAGAGAAGCTTTGATAGAGGGCAGGATAGATATGATAGAAGTGATAGATACGACCGCCAAGACCGCGGCGATAGATACGAAAGACGCGTTGGGGATTATCAGTCCCAAGGCTATAATAACAATGGGTATAGCGGAGCTGGTTACGGTCAAAATTACGGCGAGCAAAACTATCAGGTGCAAAATGTGCAAAATAACTACCCTAATCAAAATCCGCAGCAAGAGGAGGCGGATGGCTTGCCTGAAGAAAGGGATGATTTTGCTTTTGATTACGCATCGGCAGGGCAAAATGCCGTTGTACTTAAAATGCAGGATTTGCGTAAAAAGGATGTTGACCAGCTTATGGAATTTGCAAAAAGCTGCGGTATTGAGGCTGTTGATGGTATAACAAGGCAGGAAATCTGCTTTTCGTTAATGAAGATGCTATCAAGTAGTTCAAAATATCGTATCTACTGCGAGGGAATCCTTGAGGTTTTGCAAGATGGCTATGGATTTTTAAGAACTCCAGATGTCAACTACTCGCACAGACCAGACGATGTTTATGTATCAATCAATCAAATAAAAAGGTTTTGCCTTAGAACAGGCGACGCAATTGGTGGTTTTATCAGGCCGCCAAAGAGCAAGGAAAAGTTCTTCTCTCTTGTTGATATTGCAACTGTAAATGGCTCTCCGCACTCTCAGGTGCGTAAGTTTAAGGCTTTTGAGGACCTAACTCCAATATTTCCTAAGGAGCTATTAAACCTTGAGCTTTCAAGCGGTAGAGCAGGCGATATAAGCAACAGGGTTGTGCAGCTTACATCTCCAATTGGTAAAGGGCAAAGGGCTTTAATTGTTGCCCCGCCAAGAGTGGGTAAAACAATGCTTATACAAAGCATTGCAAATGCAATTAATGCAAACCACCCCGAGGTTTATTTGTTTTACCTTGGTATAGATGAAAGACCGGAGGAATTTACCGAGATGCAAAGAACCATAAAAGGCGAGGTTGTTAGTTCAACATTTGACGAGACATCTTCACGCCATGTATCCCTCTCCGAAATCGTAATAGGCAAGGCAAAACGCCTTGTAGAGCAGGGCAGGGATGTTGTGATACTGCTGGACTCGATAACAAGGCTTGCAAGGGCTTACAACAATGTTATACCTTCTTCGGGCAAGGTTTTAAGTGGAGGGGTGGACTCCAACGCATTGCAGCTACCTAAAAAGTTTTTTGGTGCAGCGCGAAACATTGAAAACGGAGGCTCGCTAACAATCATAGCCACCGCTTTAATAGACACGGGCTCAAGAATGGACGAGGTAATCTTTGAAGAATTTAAAGGCACAGGTAACTGCGAGATTGTTCTTGACCGCAAAATTGCCGACAAAAGAATCTTTCCTGCCATTGATATTCTTAAGTCTGGCACGCGTAAGGAGGATGAGATGGTTGCCCCTGAGGTGCTGTCTAAAATGTGGATGCTTAGAAGAATCGTGTCCAACTTTAACACAATTGAGGCTGTGGAATTTTTGATTAAAAAGCTTCGTGAAACAAAAAACAACGAGGACTTTTTTAACTCAATGAATAGTTAATAATGCAATTTATCTTTCCAAGATATGCAAAATCCATCAGTTATTAGAGCCTACGACATTAGGGGCGTATACGGCGAAACCTTATTTGACAAAGACTTTTACCACATTGCTCGCCGCTTTGTGGAGGTTTTACGCGAGATATATCCTCTTAAAACAAATTTTAAAATAGCTGTTGCAAGGGACATAAGAGCATCATCGCCCCAGTGTCATGCAATGCTTGTAAAAGGCTTGGTTCAGGCAGGTGCCGAGGTTAGTGACATTGGTATTGCAGCCTCGCCGCTTTTGTACTTTGCGGTTTATAATCATAATTTTGACGCTGGCATTGTTGTTACAGCCTCGCACAATCCAAAGCAATACAACGGGGCAAAGTTTATAGTTAAGGGATACAATTTTGTAACAAAGGATATACTTGGCATTGCAAAACCGCTTTTAAGCAATGAGATTTTAAGCGGCTCTGTGGCAAGCTTTGCCGAGCCTCATCAAAGCTACGAGCAAAGATTGATAGCCAATACCACAAATCTAATTAATAACGCGCGCATAGTTTGGGATTGCGGTGGTGGTGCTTTGTGTAAGACGGTAAAATCTTTTGCTTCAAAAATACCGGGGGAGCATTTTTTTGTCTCGGCAGATTTTGACCCAGAGTTTAAGGATAGAGACCTTGACCCATCAAACATTAAAAATTTAACAAAGCTACTTGCCTCAATGCGGCAAAACAATGCTGATATTGGCTTTGCTTTTGACGGCGACGGCGACAGAATAGGTGTTGTTACAAAGCAAGGTGAGCTGCTTAAGGGCGAGGATTTAACCTGCTTTTTGGCGAGCGTAATTTTGCCTCAAAGCCAGTGTAAAAAGGTAATTGTTGACATAAAATGCTCCCCGCTTAAAAAGCAAAGGCTTGAGGATTTGGGGGCGGAGGTTTTGCTTTGCAAAACTGGGCACTGCCTTATTAAAGAGCAGATTAAAATACACAATGCCCCTTTGGCAGGGGAGTCCAGCGGGCATATTTTTATAGCGCATAACTACTACGGCTTTGATGATGCTCTTTATACGGCAAGCATAGTGTTGCAAAATTTTGAAGGTTTTAAAGCATTTGCCGCTAAAATTTGCAATTATCCTTTTTCATCTGCAATTAACATACCTTGTCCCGAGGACAAAAAAGATGCCGTAATTGCAAACCTCAAAACAAAGCTTAAGGCAATATACGGCAGCATCAACGAAACCGACGGCATAAGGCTTGAATCTGAGGATTTTTGGTTTTTGATACGCCGCTCCAACACAGAGCCAATCTTAAACTTTATCATAGAAGGCAACAAGGATATATCGCAGATTAAGGAGCAAATCTTGCAGATGGTTAATCTTGATTGATATTGGATTTGATTTGATTGTAATAAATAAAAAACTTGATAATAATTTTTTTATGCTTACAATTTGTAGAGTATTTAGTTTTATTGCAAAAATAAAGCTTATAAATCTTGCCCCTTGCTTGCTTTGGCTGCACTGGGTTAATGGTATTTTATATTAATAGTAATTCTTTTTGTTGTAATTATGAGTTCTGTATTTGATGAAGTAAAGGCAATTATTGTTGAACAACTAGGTTGCGACGCAGCTAAGGTTGTAAGCGAGGCTTCCTTTGGTGACGATTTGGGTGCTGACAGCCTTGACCAAGTTGAGCTTGTTATGGCTTTTGAGGAAAAATTTGGCGTTGAAATTGCTGACGACATTGCTGAAAAAATCAAAACAGTAAAAGACGCGGTTGAACAAATTGAAAACCTTAAAAAGTAATCACACTGCCGTAAGTATTTAATACTTACCTAATGTTTTACATTAAAAACCTAAGGTATTAGGTAAGTATTTTTGTATTGCGATTAATAATGCATAGTTTTTATAAAAACACGGACTACTCTTTATTCGGTGTAATTGGCAACCCCATATCCCATTCCAAGTCCCCTAGTCTACACAATAAATGGCTTGAGGACATTGGGCTTGGTTTAAAAGCACAATACATAAAAATTAACATCACAAACCCCGCAGAGCTTAAAAACATAATTTTAACCATGCCAAAAATGGGTTTTGTTGGTTGCAACATCACAGTGCCATTTAAAGAGGATGCTTTTAATATAATACTAGAGCTTGAGGCGCAGGGGCTTGCAAAATGTAATATTAATACAAAAATAATTGGTGCGGTCAATTGCCTTTTTTTTAACCCAGACACTGGCATCACCGAGGCTTATAATACTGATGCCAATGGTTTTACTTGTAGTATTTTAAATAAAGGGTTTTTTGTTAGCAAGGCTTTAATTATTGGGGCAGGGGGGTCGTCTAGGGCGGTTGCCGCAGGATTGATTAGTTTAAATCTTAGCCATGTTGTTAATGTTGCAATAACAAATAGAACCTATCAAAAGGCTAAAAATATAGAGGCTGACCTTAACAGCCCTCTGCTTAAATCCATAAAATTTGAGGATGTGCAAATCCAAGACTACGACCTAATAATCAACGCAACCTCCCTTGGGTTAAATGCTGGCGAGTATCCGCAAATTGACTATAACAAGATTAGCAAATCGGCGCTTTGCTACGACCTTATATATCCAAAGGATGCACCGCATTCACTAACTCCATTTTTGCAAAAATGCTTGGATGCTGGGCTTGATAAAAACCAGCTATGCAATGGCTATGGTATGTTAATTGCTCAGGCTGCCGAGAGCTTTAAAATTTGGACTGGGCTTGAGCCAAACTTAAGTAATTTTATTTAGAGCTATGCTTGTATCAATAAAAAATCTGTCAAAGCATTACAATGATGCCGGCTTAAAACTTGAGGTTTTGCAAGACATAAACCTAGAGCTTGAAGCAGGCAAAACAGCCACAATACTAGGGCCTAGTGGTAGCGGCAAAACAAGCCTACTGCAAGTGCTTGCACTAATTGAGGGTTTTGACGGCGGCTCGTATCACTTTAACAATCATGATATTTCTGTGCTTAGCAAGGAGGCAAGGCTTAATTTGATGATGAATGACATATCTATAGTCTACCAGCAACATAACCTGCTGTTTGATTTTTCGGTGAGCGAGAATATACAAATTGCAACCGCTGGCAAGGCTACAACCAAGCAAATAAACACCGTGCTTGAGGGGCTGCAGATAGGGCATACTTCACACAAAAGACCATCTGAAATATCTGGCGGGCAGGCACAAAGGGCAAGCATTGCAAGGGCACTTTTGCGTTCGCCAAAACTTTTGCTTTTGGACGAGCCTTCTGGTAGCTTAGACGAGCAAACCACGACATCGGTAATGGATTTAGTTTTTGAGGCTGCAAAAAATCTGGGCATAGCCTGTATTTTGGTTACTCACAACACCGAGCTTGCAAGATACACAAATCAAACTTTTTTGCTAAAAAACGGCAGTCTACAATTACAAGCCTCTTATACTATGCCGCATACCTCTTAACACTTGTAAAAAATATACCACAATCCAAGCCATTTGCAAAATTGCCTTACAACGCCCTAGGTAGCAAAGCCGCTAGTGGCGTGATGGATGGTCTGGGATGTTTAAAGAGCTGGGATTTTGCGTAGTTTTTATCCAGTTTTGATAAGATTGTTTAAAGATGGGCTTGACACAAAAGATAAAATAAAATATTTTGTTGACTACAGAAAAACTTGATATACAATACTTTGTAAAATTTACCCTGTAATTAATTAATGCTGCTATAGCACAGCGGTAGTGCACTTTCTTGGTAAGGAAGAGGTCGTGGGTTCAAATCCCGCTAGCAGCACCATTAATGTAAGCCGCTATAAAGCTATAAATACTACCATGCTACACACTTTTGTTGACACAATACTAGAGCTTACCCAAGGGCTTGGTTATTTTGGTATTTTTTTACTTACGCTTGCCGAAAGCACCGTTTTGCCAGTGCCAAGCGAGCTTGTTTTGCTGCCGGCTGGGGTTTTGTGCTCCAAGGGGCAGATGAACCTTTTTTTGCTAATTGCAACCTCAACTCTTGGCACGCTTGCCGGAGCAAGTGTTAATTATTATGGGGCGCTTAAACTTGGCAGGCCTTTTATGTTAAAATTTGGTAAATTTGTACTCATGCCGCCCAGCAGATTTGAAAAAACCGAGAAATTTTTTGTAAAATACGGAGAGATATCAACCTTTATGGCAAGGCTAATACCAGTAGCTCGCCATTTTATATCTCTTTTTGCAGGATTGTATAGGATGAACTTTGCAAAATTTGCAGCCTATACCCTTTGCGGAGGACTCATATGGTGCACCATATTATGCCTTATTGGCTTTTTTGGCGGTCAAATTTTATGATGCTGTTTTATGGTGTTTTTATTTTAAAATAGGTCGCCTTAGATTGAAAATGGCATCACTACCAACTACCCATTTACCAGCTCGTGAAAGGCTTTAACAAGGTTTTGAGTTTAAAAATACACATATCAAATCTAGACAGACTAACCTAATTGACTTTCAAGTCAAGCAGTTTTATAAAACCATCTGCAATTTTATCATATGACTCAATAGTAGCATCAAGAGCTTTTTGATACTGAATTAAATTGATTGTGTTTGCAACATCTTTGTGAGATATGTCCTTTAAGGCAACGATTGGCACGCCAAATTTTTCGGCAAGGCTTCTGAGTTTAGGGGTAAAATCGCAACATTTTTCAATAATAAAAGCATCGTTTAAAAGTCCAAAAATATCTCTAAATGTTTTTTCATCAATTGACCATTTGTTTCTTTGAGCTTCGGTTTGAAATTTTTTTACACTTTCGTTAATTAACTCAATCCAGTATTCTGCACTCTTGGTAAATGTTATATCTTCCTTACCTCTATCTTTGTTTTTTTGCTTAAATCTTTTTGCCATTTGAAAAACAATACCTAAAAATTTAGCATCCCTCAGGAATCCGTATCTGGCAGAGGGAGTTTGCAATTTTGTTGCCCAGTCCTCTAGAATGTATGTCATGTTATCAACTGCCTGCCTTGAAAAAAAAGTAGGGGTCGCAGATATGACAAAATAATCGCTTGAAAAAACAATTAAAGCATTTACGCTTGACCCAGCACTTGGCGATGTATCTATTAAAACAAAGTCGTAACCTTCTGATAAATTTTTTAAAGCAGATTGAAACTTTTTTGGTCTATCTTCATTGTTTTCAAATTTATATAATTTATTTTCTGCTTCAATAATCGATATACTACCTGCCAAGATATCAATTTTTATACTTTTTGTATTTTTAAATTCAATACCTGTATTTTTTTCTTTTATCTTTTCATTGAATTCATTTACACTTTTGCTAAAAACCTGCTTGTCAAAAACCTCACCATCTTCAGCTGGTAAAACATTATGTTTTTTTAAAAATTCATTTAAGTTTAAATGTTGGTCAAGCTCGTTCATCCAGTCTTGACCGTTTTTTGTTAAGTATTCAATATGGTGAGACATTCCGTGTACAGATGCCGTAAGGTTCATTTGAGAATCGGCATCTATTAGCAAAACCTTTTTATTTTTACAAGCTAATTGATAGGCAAGATTGTAGACAAAAGTTGTTTTGCCAACGCCACCTTTGTGGCTAAAAACCGATATTATTTTTGCCATAAATTACAATACAAAATAACAAAGAGATAACACTACCCATTTACCAGCTCGTGAAAGGCTTTAACAAGGTTTTGAGTGATGGAGTGTGCCTTAAAATTGTGCTCTGTGCCGTTTTGCATGTTTATGTGCTTAACTCTTGTGATTTCGGCAGCGGTGCCAGTTAAAAATACATCGCTTGCGGTGGATAGCTCGGAGGGTAAAATGTGGCGTTCCACCACTGTGTATCCAAGTTTTTTGGCAAGGTCAATAACGGTAAGTCTTGTGATGCCGTTTAAAAAGGCATCGGCAACAGGAGTGTGTATCTCGCCGTTTATAATTAAAAAAATGTTTGCACCGGTGAACTCCGCAATGTAGCCTCTGTAGTCAAGCATCAGTGCGTCATCATAGCCGGCGTTGTGTGCCTTGCGTTTGGATATGGTGCATATCATATAAAGCCCAGCAGCCTTTGAGGCGCAAGGTGCGGTCTCTGGCGATGGTCTTTTGTAGTCCGCAAGAGTGGCTCTTATGCCCTCAAGTTTAGCTTCGGCGGTAAAGTAATTACCCATCTCCCAAGCGGCAACGGCAACATTAACCGAAAGCTCTGGGATGTATATTTTTAAAGTCTCGCCGCCAAGCCAAGCAACTGGCCTTAAATAGGCGTTTGTCAGACCATTTTTTTTGCAAGCTAGGGTGCAAATTTCGTCAAGCTCCTCGGTGGAATAGGGTATTGTAAAGCCAAGCAATTCAGCAGATTTTTTAAACCTTACATTATGCTCCGTGTTTTTAAAAACCTTGCCGTTGTACATCCTCACGCCCTCAAAAACCGAGGAGCCGTAGTGTAAGCCGTGAGTTAAAAGGTGCACCTGAGCGGTTTTCCATTCTATCCACTCGCCGTTCATCCAGATGTAGCCTTCCCTTTGGGTAAGAGGTAATAATGTTGACATAGAAAAATCAATAACAAAAGATTATACAATTTTTTATACAATTTTTGGCACCAAGATGCATGATACATTAGTTTGCGTTGCATTGATGTTTGAGCTCATCTTTACATTAATAAGCTCCTCGCAATCCTTTTGTATTTTAAGCACCAAGTCTTTTGAAATTTCAGAGTGCTGCCTCTCTCTACCCTTCATTTTAATTAGAACGGTAACCTTGCAACCATCCTCTAAAAAACCCTTAATTTTTTTAAGCTTAACCTCGTAGTCCTCCTGCCCTATTGCTGGGGTAAAGTGCATCTCCTTGGTTTCATTTGGTTTTTTTGCAGAGGACTTCTTTTTTTGCTTCTCGCTATTATACAAAAATTTGCCGTAGTTCATTATCTTACAAACTGGTATCTCGCGGTGTGCCATTTCAACAAGGTCCATATCCTGCGACAAGGCAAGCTCAATTGCCTCCCTAAGCCCCATCCTTGTAAGCTGCCCTGTGGACTGTTCAATTACATCAACTATCTTAGCGTTTATCTCGTAGTTAATGTTGTTATGCTTTTTTAAATCGCTCATTTATTAAAATAATATAAAGACAAGTCAAAACAAAGTGAATAAATGCTATAGTAAAAAATATTTATTTGCAAGTATTATTAAAAAACTAAAATACTTTTTTAATGCCTTCAATCAATTGCTGTATTTGGGTGCAAACTTGCTCAATGCTATTGCCAGCATCCAAAACATGTAAAAGACCGCTAAGTTTGTATCTATTAATTACATCAAGGGAGGAATTTGTGAATACCTCAAGCCTTTTGCGGATTGTTTCCTCATTGTCGTCGGACCTTTTGCTAAAACTTGAGCTACCACATTTGTCGCAAATGCCATCTTGCTTTACATTTTTTGTTTTAATGTTGTACACCTCCCCGCAATCAAGGCAGGTAAAGCGGTTAACTATTCTGTCAATTAAACTCTCGGGCTTTACATCCAGTAAAATTGCCATGTCAATTTTAATACTATGTTTGTTTAGCAAGGAGAGTAAAAACTCGTCTTGCTCTATGCTACGAGGGAAGCCATCAAACAAAAAGCCTTTAAAATCCTGCTTTGCAAGAGATGCTTCAAATTTATCCTCAATTATCAATTTGATAATTTCAATGTCAACAAGTTGCCCTGCGTCCATTTTTGTTTTTACCGCAGAGTAATATTTATGATTTGGGTCCTTTATGCAGTCCCTAAGTAGGTTGCCGGGGGTGATGTCAGTTAATCCGTGTTTTGCAATTAAAGTGCTTGCCTGAGTACCCTTGCCAGAGCCAGGTGCCCCAAAAAGTATAACATTAAACATAAAATTTAAACTAATTTTTTATAATATAATTTATGTCCAAAAATCACAAAGTCAATTTTTATCTTATGTAAAATCCATTTTAAAATTACAAAAATCTCAAATGTCCATCTGTTTTTAGTGATAGGGCTGAGGCGGGGTGTTATATGGACTTAAGTTGGTTAGTTTTAAAAAAGATAAAAGATTTCACTTTATCAACGAAGGATTTTGATAAAATTGTCCAGAAATTGGATTTGGCGCTATATATCAAGGCAGGTAAAGCGGTCCCTAAAAACCTTGCTTTGAGGCATTATCTTGCAAAGCTCTGTGTTTATTTGGCTTACAATATCGCTGTCATGCAAGAGGTCATGGGGGTTTAAGGACTCGCTTGAAGATGGACTTAGAGATAGACTTGAATTTTGCCTTGCAAAGCCGCTATCTAAAATCTGCTTTATGCAAGCAAGTTTTTCAATTGAATTATTTAACTGCAATGCAAAGCTTGCCTTGTCTTGTTTTAACTCTTGCCAAAAGCACGGTAGTGGCGTTTTGCTTAAAATAATTTGCTGCACCTTGCTTGGGTCGTAATTAAAATATTTGTTAATTTTGGCAGGCGAGGGCGGCGTGATGGTAAAGTTTGCCTGATGGCTTAGTGCTGCCAAGATTTTTTGCAATACTTTAGTTTGCAAGTTGCAATAAAAAGGTAAAACGGCTGCAATTTGCAAGCCGTGAGGCAGAGTGTTAAACTTTACGGCTCCCATGGCTTTGCTTTTAAACTCTAGATTTTGCACTTCCAAGATATGAGCCAAGATATGCTCCCCGCCGCTTGCAACAAAGCTAGATTCCCCAAGGCTCATTGCAAGCCCGCTAAGGCTTAATATCCGAGCTACATGTTTGTAATTAATTTTTACAAAATCGCAATCTTGCCCCTTTTGAGCCTCTTTTAAAAGCTCGTCAATTGCAATCTTGGCAAGCTTGGCAACATCTGGGCTTGGTTTGTATCCTGTAATTTTTGCCGACAAAAAGATGTCAATGCTGGCGTTTATCATGGCAAGGCAGTCGTATATGCCAGCCAGATTTAGGTAGCTTGGGGCAGAGGATATAATTGCTTCATCAAAAACTAAATGCTCGGCAATTTTGGCTTGTAGGCTTTGTTTTGCATTGTTTGTTAGTATAGATGCCGTAGAGGAGGCAAATCCGTTAACTGATAATGCACTGGGCGACACGGCAAACTTTAATCCAAGTTTGTAACTTGCAAGCTTTGTTATGTCGCAAATTGTGCCTCCGCCAAGAGCAACTGGGTAAGCGTTACTCACAGATTTTAAGCTTGACAAGAGCCTTTCAATTTCTTGCATAGATGGCTTTAGCTCCCGCCCCTCGTCGCATAAAATTAAAATATCTGCAATTTGCCTTAACTCGCTTAGCAAAACCTTGTTTTGGGCGTAAATATTACCATCTGTTACAATAATAGGTTCCTCTCCTTTTGTTTTAATGTTTAGCAAGAGCCTTTTAAGCTCACCTTGTCCGTAAGTGCAGGATGTTAATCCAAGCTCAGTAGCTATGTCTTTAACCCATTGATTTACTAGCATTTGCCATTGTCAATTAATGGGTTTGGCGGCGTTTGTGCTTTGGCGGTGTTGTGCTTTGCCTCCTCAAGCCGCCACTTGGCAACAAGAGCGTGGTTGCCACTTAATAAAACGGGGGGCACGGATAGGTCGTTCCACATTGCTGGCCTAGTGTAATGATTGTATTCCTTAAGCTCATTGCCGTTTTCATCTTTAATGGCAAAGCTTTCCTCCTGTTTTGTTAGCTTGTTGCCCATTATGCCATCTTTTAGCCGCAAGACGGCTTCGCACATTGCAAAAACTGCGGTTTCGCCCCCTGCAAGCACATAATTGCCAATGCTTAACTCTATTGCTTTGTAGTAGTTTACAAACCTTTGGTCTATGCCCTCAAAACGCCCGCAAACAAAAAATAAATTTGTAAATTTACCAAGTTCCAAAGCAATATCGTTGTTAAACTGATAGCCTTTTGCAGACGGCACCAAGATAAGGGGGGCATGATATTTGCAAAGTTCTTGATTGGTTGAGGCGTCAAAATAATTACCATTTTGATGGTTGTAAGTTATGTTTTGGTTTAAAAGCTCAGCTTCAATTGCCATTGATAGTACATCGGCTTTCATCACAAGTCCGGCCCCGCCGCCAAATGGGTAGTCGTCCACCCTGTTGTAGTGATGTTTTGCAAAGTCCCTAAGGTTGATTGTTTTAATGCTAAACTTGCCGTCCTGCATTGCATTGTAAAAAATAGATTCCCCAAGTGGGCCCGGAAAAAGGCTTGGAATGATGGTAAAAACCGTAATTTGCGTAGGCTTAAAATTTTGCATATCTTACACGGAGTTTAGATTTGTTTGGCATAGCTATTTTGACTTTGACTTTGATTTTTTACTTGATCCTGTGAGTTATTGGTGGCTAAAGCAGAGGAACCTAGGGTTTTGTCAAGCTGCAAAACTTCATCGGATTGCTTTGCAACTTGTGCAAGGCTACCGTTTTGGTCAAAATACATCACGCCATAGCTGCGTTTAATGCGATTTTCAAGCATTACATAGTCGCCCTCGGCACCCTTTAGTCTTAAGCCCTCGGCAGTGTCAAGGCTTTTTTTAATGCTAGCAAAGGCATTGCCATCGCTTGCCTTGGAGGTAAATATTGCATAAATAAACGAAAGTGCGTCATGCAAAGAGGCGGAAAGTCTTGTTGCCTCATCACCAGTTTTGGTTTTGTAGTAGGACTTAAAAGCAGAGCTAACAATGTAATCTTGATAAGGAAAGAAAACATCCTTAAAAGGATTGTTTGCTTGGTCTTTAATGTAGGCATCCATAAAGGAGTCTGTAAATACAAAGATGTTTTGCATGCTGGGTCTGTAGTATCTCATTTTTTTAAAATATTCAAACTCGGATATAATCTTGGATTTGTCCTTTGCCGTGCCGGTAAAAAATAGGATTGTCTTTTTGTCTGCCTCTGCTTCTTGGGTAGATGCCCACTTAAATTTTGCTATTGATTTTGGAGCTTCGGGAGTGTTTGACGCCGAGGCTGAAATTTGATTTATCTGGTCGCCTTGAGGTTGTAAATTTGCCTCCGGTGCAATTAAAGCCTGCTGAGCCTGTATTTGCTGCTCACTTATAAAGGCATCAATTTTTTCAATTTGCTTTAAGTGGGACATTAAAATCTTTTTTAAATAAAACTTACTTGAAACCCTAGAGTCCTCTTCTTGCGTGTTTGGTAAAGCTTGTTGTAAATTTTCTTCGCTAGCTTGTGTGTCGTTAGCTTGGGGGGTTGCTTGGGGTGCTGCCTGAGTATTTTGCTGCTCATCATAGGTTTGCAAAACAAGGTCGACACTTGATGAGTTTGTGTAAAACTCTGCATTGCGTAGCGATATTTTGTAATTATTTTGCCTTGTAAAATCGGCAACTGCCTTGCTTAAAACTAAGCCTATATTTGCACCAAGCTTTGTGTTTGGGGCAAGTAATGCAATGTTATGAACATCGTTAGTTTTTGCAAAATCCAGAATTGCCTCAAACTGGTCAAGGGCTTCGTAGCCAAAGGACACAACATTTGGATAATCTTTACTATTTTTAAAGTTTGTAATGCTTATAAATAGCATGGCTGGGTCTTTGGCAATGATGTTTGATATGCTTTTTGCAAAAGCACCAGCTGATGGACTAATGATAACAGAATATCCATCAGCCTTTAGTGATGCTATACTTTGAGGCAGGGATGTTTGATTTGTTTGCACTGCTTCAATTTGCATTTTTTGGTCACCAAGCTCTTGTAAAAAGAGGTTGATTGTTGTTTTAATGTCCTTTAATGAAGTTGCCGAAAATGAGGAATCTGTTAAAATGGCAACTTTTAAGTCTTTTTCAAGATTGTCTTTTTTTACCTCTGGTTGCTGGCTTAAAGTTTGAGCTCTAGATGGGTCGTAGTCCTCCATATCTTCCTCATCTATGTAATCAATTGCCTCATCAACGCTATCTCTGTATTTTAAATAAGAGCTTGATTGCACGAGCAGTGAATCGTCTTGATTTACAGTGTTAATAACAACTGCAGCTTGGTTTGATTTTGATGAATTATCCTGCCGCTCACTTGTTTTACAGGATGTAACGGCAAAAAAAGCAAGGCAGGCAATAAGACATGCTTTTGCAAAAATAGATGCTTTTAGTTTGCACTTTTGTAATATGCTTTGCATAATAGATATTAATAAAACAACTTGGTAAAACATTTTATTTACAAAGTCTTAACTCTTTACTTACAAAGTTTAGACATTTATTTTACTTTGTCAAAAGTTTTATTTTTTTTGTTTTTGTGGGTTTTTTGTAAAATGTGGCAAAGCTTCAAAAATTCCTAAATAATTGCTTGACAAAAAATATTTTTATATATCTAATTTATTTTATTATACAACTTATAATTGTATAATACGCTGTATAATTGTTTATATCTGTAAAATGGTGGTATTATTTATTAAAAAAACCATTGAAATTACAGTTTAAGCAATGTAATATATTGTTGCATTTTTACTACCATTAAGCTATTGTAAAAATTGTAAAGGCTTTAGGTTTTATTATTTTAAAAATCATGGAACTAATCATGGAATTTTTCGCTTTTATAAAGCACTCATTTTTCTTCTTGCTACACATCTATCACAATATTTTGCAGCCTATTGCTTTTGTTGTTCTTTTTGTGTACGCACTTGTTATATCAGGCAATCTGTTTAAAATATCGGACGACGACACAAAGCCAAAAAAGAAAAACACAAAGAAAAAATAACTAAAACCCGCCTAAATGCCTAAGAATTAGGCTTTTATGTTTTTTTATATCAGTTGCACTTTAACTAAATCAATTAGAAAAATAATTTTTTTCAAAATATATTTGATATTAAAAAAAATTACTTTACAATAAATTAACATTACTTTACGCTATTTAATGTATGTTTTACTTAGGGTTTTAATTGCTTTTGTTTTTTAAGCGGTTATTCACTTTGTTTTTATTGCTTGCTATATCTTGCCTAAGTTTTTTAAGCTTATGGGTTAAAAATGAGTGCTTGCTAAACCTTAGTAAATATAATATAATGTATTGGTAATTGTTAATTGTAATTGTTGTGGCTGAGTTATCGCTATACGAGTAACTTTTAGCTATATTGTTTAAATTTTATTTAAGCTGTTTATGTCTGTAAATTTTAACAGCGGCGACAGGCCTTCTGGCGTTGCAAGCTTTGTAAAAAAACCTTTTGGTAATTTTGGTGGCAGGGAGCGTCTTTCGGTGCAAACAAGCCCTGATTTTGACCCAAGCAAAGCCTCCCAAAATTTTGTAGGTATCAAAAAAAATGATAATCTAAACGAACAATCTGGCGATGTCAAAACTTTTCCTTTTGAGTCACTTAGTAAAAAAGAGCGTTTTGAGCAGTTTTTAACATATCGTAAAAGACTTACAAGACTTGCCTTTTCGCAGTGTTGCTATCTTTACGAAATTCAATATCTTACAAGCGATAATAACTTTCAGGACGAGGTAACCTCGGAGCATTTGGATAAAAAGATTAATGCTGACGACATAGTTAAGTCCGTTGTTTTTTTGTATCGTAATGTCTTTTTTTACGGCAGATATGGGCTTATAAATAAAAAGAAAAAGCTTGAGGAAAAACGCCTTTGCGACGATGTTGCTGGCGTAATTAAATACATAAATGAGCTTGATGAAATAATTAAACATAAGCTTAAGCCAAAGTGGACCGTCTACAGGCTTGACCCAATAGTTAGGGCAATTTTAAGGGCAGCTGTCTACGAGCTTACAAGGTGCTTTGATTCTAATAAAAAAATTATTATTAGCGAATATGTTAAGCTTGCAACCGCCTTTTACGACGATGTTGTAATAATCGGTTTTATCAATGGCATATTGGATAAAATATCGCAGGACTATAGATAAGCCTGCATAACGCATCTTTGTTAATTTTTAAATTACTACTCTTACTATTGTAATTTTGTAAGCCATGCAATACTTTAAAAAATCAACTGGGTTTTTTGCCTCTGTGTTTTTGCTTTCTATTTGCGGTGTTTTGTTTGCATGCGTTAATGGCGGCGATGGTAATCAGTTGCAAAATGACCTCCCTTACGAAACCACTCAAATGGGGGCAAATATTACTTTTTTGTCAATGTATCGCACAACCGCGGGTTATCTTGTTGATGCAAACTCTAATGATACCGCCCCAATGTCCCTTGAGTTAAAAAACGGAATACCTGTTATGGTGCAGGCGTTTTCTTACAGCATTAAGGATGTTAGTAAGATTGAAAAATCTTTTTTAATTCAGGACTTAAGTGAGACTTTAAAAAATTATCCGTTTTGCAGATATGGGTTTAAAATCAATCATTATTATGCTGCCAAAACCGAGCTGCCGGAGGACAGTTCCAATATAATTAACATGCTTAGTGGCTATTGCAAGCTAGAGGGCGATGATGATTCTGCGGTAAAAACCCCGCAGCCAAAAGTAAGTGGCTACGCATCTAGGTATGTCAAAGCTAGCTAGTAAGTGGTTGCTTGGCAAGGTTTTTCACCCAATCAGTAAGGGCTTTGGTGTCAATCTTATCTGTTGCAACATCAACCATTGTTTCAACAGCTTCGTGTTCTGGAAAGATAATAATTTGATTATTTAAGAATAAGAATGCGTTCAAGATGACATACCAGTCCTTTTGTTAGCATCTATAAATGGGTGGTTTTTAATTATTGATACGCAGTAAGATGCGGCAAACTAAAAAAACATCAGTATCTTGATAGTAGTATAGGTTTTGTGGATTTGCCAAGGCGGATTCCAAAAGTCCATTGTCTCTTATTCCGTCAAGTCCACCGTAGGTTGTTATAGCTTGCGAGTGCAAAAGCAAGACATGTTTTTTGTTTAAGAAGAGCACAAAAAATTTTACAAAAACCAATACAATAAATCTACCTGTCAGCAAGTTTTTTTAAAATGCCACCAATGTTACTCATTGACTTGAGTATAAGTTTATCAATTTGCTCTTCAGTTAGATTGGTGCTTGGTGCGTTGCTAGTGAGCGTTTGAGGTGATTGTATTTTTTTATCGCAAGATTTTTGGGTAATTTTTGCAGATTTTATAGCCACAGAGCCACCAGTTTTTTTAAGCTGTGCAACTTTACCCTGCGTAACTTTTTTAGCCTGCATAATCAAAACAAAAATCAACAACAAAAATGATATAGTTATTTTAAAGCTTACTTAAGCATTTGCAAGTTTTTGCATAGCAAAACTAATAAAATAAATGCCTTAGAGGTTTTGATTTTTATTCATACACCTCTCTGCGGTGCCCAATTTGAATTGCAACAATAACAAATTCTTGGTCTTTTATTTTGCATAAAATGCGATAGTCACCAACTCTGTATCGCCACATTTCCCTTTTGTCGTGCTTTAGCATTGCGCCCTTGCTGCGAGGATTGTTGGTTTTTACGACATCATCAAGATAGTCCACTATTTTTTGACGAATATGTTTGTCAAGCATCATACCAGCTTTTACTGCTTTTTTTCAAACACGATACGCCATTGTAAATCCTTACTAGTCATAATTCCATTCAATGCCCCACTTTGCAAACACCTCTTTTGCTGGCACGGTTTGATAGCCGTTTTTTTCAAGTCTTTCAAGAGCTTTGTATCCGGCGTGTAGGTCAAGCAGGTCGTAGTATTCCTCCCTTGCTTTTGCAAGTTTTTTTTCAATTGTTTTTATATCTTTGCTTAGCTTTGCATCAGTTTGTGCTTTGCTGATTGCTTTTTTAGGTGCTGTTTTGGATGTTTTTTTAACCGACATTGCACCGCCTTTGGCTGCAGCTGCACTGCCACCACCAACTTTTTTAGCCTGCATAATCACAACAAAAATCAACAACAAAAATGATATACTTATTTTAAAGCTTGTTTAAGCATTTGTCAAGTTTTTGCTTACAACATCCTCTAAAAGCTTAATGCTTCCCAGTTGTTTTGTTTTATCGTAGTGTTTTTTATCGGCGGTAATAAAATCGCAGTTGTTTAACATTGCCAGTGCGTGGTAGCTTGCATCGTAAAACGATGGAAAGCCTGACTTAGGGTGCGATGTTGTTGCTATTATATCCTTGGCTTTGAGCGATGTTTCTAAATCAATATCGACAACTGTAAGGCAAACAGAATTGTACATTTTAAAGCACTCAAAAACTATTTCAAGACTGAAATTTGTTTTTGAAATTTGTGCCATAACCTCATGCAAAAATAAACTTGGCACAATAATTTGAGTATCTTCATTTGTCACAATTTTCTTAAAGAAAATTCTTGCCTCATTACTTCCTTCTTCGTCTAAAAAAAGCTTTAGAAAAACACAGGCATCAATAACGACTCTATTTTTGATCATTTTTTTGTTGCAAAACCGCTAATTTAGCATCAAGTTCATTCTCTTTGCCATCTCTTATCATTCGCGTCATTTCGTTGCTTGAAATTAAAGATTTAACAGGTTTGATTGCTTCCATAAATTTCAAGAGGGCTTGTTTTGTAGTTTGCGTTGTTTGAGTTAGCTCGACCTCCAGATTTATATCCTTGTTTCTGTTTCTTTGTTCGTTTAAAATATCTTTAGAGCTTATACTATTTGTTTTGTAAAGCGGTAGGTTGTTTAATGTGTCAAGAAGTTTTTTTTTACTAACTTGCATTGCTTGATTTTTTTGTGCTGATTTTGCAATTTTTGCATCAATAGATTTTATGTTTTTGTTTTTAACCGACCTTCCACCGCCTTTGGCTGCAGCTGCACTGCCACCACCAACTTTTTTAGCCTGCATAATCACAACAAAAATCAACAACAAAAATGATATAGTTATTTTAAAGCTTACTTAAGCATTTGTCAAGGTTTTTGTATATCAAAAATAATAATTGCCTTTTATGCTATCTGTGTTTTTGCAATGTGTCATTTGCAAGATTTTTGCAAATTGCTTAGTTTAAAACTTGCATAACAAAAAAAAGCTAATAAACTAATATATTATAGTTTGTTACAAGATTATGAAAAAAGTTTTTTTGTGTATATTGGACGGCTTCTCGGTAGCAAATAAAGAGCATCCTTATAATGCAATTTTTAAGGCAAACACGCCCACAATTCAAAGATTTATGCAGCAGTATCCAATGTCTATGCTTAAAACCTCTGGGCTGAGCGTTGGATTGCCTGAGGGGCAGATGGGAAACTCGGAGGTGGGGCATATGACAATAGGCTCTGGCAGGGTGATTTACCAAGACTTGCCAAAAATAGATAAGGCGATAGAGGATGGCACGCTTTTTGCAATGCCGGCAGTGCAGCAAACTTTAACCAAGCTTAAAGCAAGTGGCAATGCTTTGCATTTGGCTGGGCTTTGCTCGGGTGGCGGGGTGCATAGCCATTTAAACCACATTATTGCAATAGCAAATTTTTTTACTGATGGCGGAGTTAAGGTGCATCTGCACTTAATTAGTGACGGCAGAGATGTTTCACCGCAAAGCTTTGCCCCTTGCCTTGAGGTAGATTTTTTGCCTAAAATTAAACATCTTGATACCCTTGCCTTTGTGTCCACAATCTGCGGCAGATACTACGCCATGGACAGGGACGGCAAGATGGAACGCACAATGTCATATTACAATTTAATATCTGGGGCACAATGCAGCGAGCCAGAATTTACAAACCCCCTTGAGGCTGTTAAAAAAAGTTACGAAAATGCTGTTAGCGATGAATTCATCCTCCCTTGTAAATCTACAAGCTACGCTGGGTTTAAAAACGGAGATGCGGTTTTTATGGCAAACTTTAGGGCGGATAGGGCAAGGCAAATCTTTGACCTTTTAACGCAGGATATAAACCTATCGCACAAAATTGCCATGACGCATTACTCTGATGCCATAGCGGTAAAATCCTCTGTTTTGTTTAAAAAGGAGGCTGTTGAAGATTGCCTTGCGGAGGTTTTGGCAAAAAACAAGCTAAAACAGCTCCACATTGCCGAGACTGAGAAGTATGCACATGTAACCTTCTTTTTTAACGGGGGCAAGGAGGCTTGTTTTGAAGGTGAGGAACGCATTTTAATAAAGTCGCCAAGTGTTGCAACTTACGATTTGCAGCCCGAGATGTCCTTGCCGGAAGTTGAGCTTGAACTTTGCAAGGCATTAAACTCGGCTAAATACGATTTTATTGTTTGCAACATAGCAAACGGCGACATGGTGGGGCATAGCGGTAATTTTGAAGCTGCAAAAAAAGCCGCCGAGCACATAGATAAATTTTTGAGCCAGATGGAGCAGGTGGTTTTACAAAATAACTACGCAATGCTTATTACTGCCGACCACGGTAATTTGGAGGAGATGGTTGACCTTGCAAGCGGGGAGGTTCACACTCAACACACAACAAACGATGTGCAGCTGATTTACATTGCCGGCGACAGCTTGGATATTAAGCTTAAAGACGGCTCCCTTGCCGACATTGCCCCCACTGTGCTTGCCCTAATGGATATTAATCAACCTAGAGTGATGAGTGGTAAAAATCTTATTAAGATGTAATATAAATTGTTGTTATGTTTATTTTGGAGTTTGCAAGCCTTATTGGCATTGTGTTTTTTGTGCTTTACGGCTTAAAAAACCACATTATAAAAAGCTTTGTGTATCAAGGTTTGATGGCATTTTGGGCATATTTTGCCCTCTTTTTTACAAGCTTAAAATTTGTTTATGCAAACTTGGAGCCCTTGCAGGTTGCTCTTATATTTTACTTTATTGTAATATCCTTAAGCCTTGGTATCAGTTTTTTGCTAAAAAATTTTATTGAGGGCCTTATTGCAAACATTGCTTCAAGGCACAAAAACGGAACAAAGCAGCTTTTAATTGCAAGCTCTCTTGTTATTAGCATTGCTTTTGGCGGATTGTTTTGTGTTATAAATGTTTGCTTTATATCTAAGTTTTTTAAGGGCACTAGTGCGTTAAATCAAAGCCCTCTAGTGCATTTTTTAAAGGAAAGTAACGCCTTTGGTGCTTTTAATGATTATAAAAAAGATGCAAGACAGGACAATCTTGCATTGTTTATTGTAAGTGATAATTTTGCAAAAGAGCTAAATCTTAATCAAAACCACAAAGATACTCTTAATGCTATGTGGCTTTATGCTCCAGCTTTTGACCTAAAGGATGTTGAAGCTTATCACAGGCAGCATCAGGACTCTAAAAAAACCGCTCTGCATTTTATAAAGCTTTATATTAAGTCCTATCCGGCAATAAACTCTGCAAAAGCAGTTGAGCGTAGCTATGCCGAGGCTTTGCAAAATTTTTTACTTCACGGCCCTCAGTATGCGGGTAGTCAAAATCAGCAAGACGACAAAACTGAGGATAGTGTAAAGCTTTTGGTTGAGGGGGAGCTTAAAAAAGAGAATGACTTAAAACTAAGGCAAATATCAGCAAAAAGCAACAATAGTGTTAAAGATAACAAGGATGAAGATAGTGAGATTGCAAATATTATAGCCTCAAATATTACTAAGCCAGTTAAGGGTGGCAATTTACAAGAGACTGATCCTCTCGGCGAGATAATATCTCAAAGCAATAATGTTTTTAATGCTAGCAATCATCAGGATGCTAACTTGGCAAAAGCCAATACACAAAGCGATGTTGATGAAATTGGCAATATTTTACAATCTGATACGCTTGATGCAAATAATTAATAATAACTTATCATGGCTGTTTTTTTTAATTTGGACGCCGAGGCCGTTGCCTCAACAATTGGCAAGTATGGCGAAATTTACAAAAATCTGGTTTCAATAAAGCCAATTGAGGAGGGTAGTGAAAACTCCAATTATTTTGTAAGCTTTAATAAAGGCGGGGAGTTAAATAAGTGCGTGCTTACTATTTTTGGACCCAGAACAAACCCTTACAATGTGCAGTTTTATGTTGATTTGCAAAATGCTCTGCATAAAAATCACTTACCAAGCCCTTTTATTTATAAAACGGATAAAGGCTTGGACTTTGGCTATATAAATGATAAGCCGTTTTTGATTGCCTCTTTTTTGCAAGGGGCATCAAAAAAAAACAATAATTTAAGCCCTAAAAATTGCTTTGATTTTGGAGCCTTGCTTGCTAGCTTTCACATTAACGCCTCAGCTGGCGTTAAGGATGTTATTGAAAACAGCTTTTGGATATTTAAGTTTAAGGAAATCTTTAAGCAATGCACCGAGCTTGGGCTTGATGGGTGGGAGCTTAATTATTTTCAAAACGAGCTTAATAAAATCAACTTTACCAACAGCCCATTTAGCGGGCTTGCTAGTAGGTTGCCATTTGGCATAATTCATGCCGACCCCTTCCCTGATAACGCATTTTTTAACGAAGATGATGAGATTAGTGGATTTTTTGACTTTTACTTTGCAAGCAGCGGATACTTTGCTTACGACCTTGCAATTGCCGTGCTTTCTTGGTGTTTTGACGAGTCAAACAATCTTGTGCATCAAAGGCTTAAAAGCATGCTCCAAGGCTATCAATCTAAAAGAGTTTTAACGCCAGAGGAGCAAAAGTTTATGCCGTATTTTATTGACATTGCGGCCTTAAGATTTTACTCAACACGCATGCTAGACAGACTAACAAGCCGTATAGATGTTTCTAAAAAAGCAAAAGACCCAAACGACTTTCGCATCCGCAAAATGATATTACAGGATGATATTAGGTTTTTAACATCGCTAAATCCAATTTAAAATCTTAAAGATTTGATTAATTGTAACTTTCATCGGTCTCAATTTTTTCTATTTTTGTTATATAATATAAAACAATTTTTTTATTTTGAGATCTTTTAATGCTACCGCTAACAAGGTAATAACCCTCAAATGGTTTTGCTTGCTTTTTTATCTCGTCTTTAATATTGTCCGATAATGCAATTTGGTAATAATTGTCTTCGTCAAAGTCCGCAATTACACCCCTTATGGCAGTTGAATTTTGCCTGTTTGATATTGATAGTTGCAAAATTTTATCTTCAAATTCATCTTTTAGTGGTACTTTTTTATAAGTTATTATTTCTTCAATTTTGCTATAAATTGCCTTTCCATCTGTTCCGTTAAAAGCTTCCTCGTACTCAAGCTTTCTATCTTTGTCTTCATATAAAACTTTAACTCTTGATGCAAGGTCATTACTTGCTGGTTGCAAAAATTCTTTTGCATTGTTTAAGGTTTCAATTGGCACATCGCTCACTGACTCTTCTTTTTTTATCTTTTCAAATACTTCACTTAGTTTTGTCCAAGTTTTGTTTAGTATTTTGTTTCCAACAAATGCCAAGCTTGCCTGCAAAGGCTTTTCTGTTGCTTGCCTGATAAACTCCCATATCATTGACCCTTCCTTAACTTTAATGTAAAGCTTCATGTCGTTGTCGTTAAATTTAAAACCTTCGGTCTTCACTGTTGCTTCGTATTCCTTTCTAAAGCCATGTATGCTTGTTAAAAAATCCATAACCTCAACTGGCTTTGTGTTGACAAATTGAATTGTAAGTTTTTCTAAAATTTCACTCATATCCTAACAAATTAATCTCAACAACAAAATAATATGATAATATTTTAAACTGTGCCTTGCTTTTGTCAACAAGTTTGTTGCCTGTTTGCAAGCATGGGGCAAGATAAAAAAAACTTTCAATTGATTTTAGTATTTTAAACAATAAACTTTAAGTTGTTTATTTATTTTGTAGAGAGTTGTGTTTTTGCCTGTGCTTAAAAAACTGCGTTTATTTTTGTTGTTGCTTAGCGTTTTTACCTCCTGCTTTAATGGCATCGCCTTTGCAAAAGGCGGTAAAAGTAATAATGTTAAAAAGCAAGCATCTGGCACTATAGTAAAAATACCAACAAAGGCAGAGCAGAGTGATTATTGCAAAATTACATCTTTTAGCATCACTGGGCTTGAAAGAGTCTCTCAAAACACAATCATAAAAAGGGCAAACCTATCCATAGATCAACTTGCTAGCACTGAATATCTTAACAATCTTACAAAGCAAATTTATGCACTTGGTGATTTTGACGATGTAAGTGTTAATCTTACAAATAATTGCGTTGTGCAAGTTGCAATTAAGGAAAAACAACTAATTAACAAGATTGAATTTGTGGGTAATAAAAAATTGCCTTCCAGCGCGCTAATGAGCGAGCTTAAAACAAAGGAAAAAAAACCATTATCTAAGGCTGATTTGTTTTTTGACCAGCAAAGAATAAAATTTATCTATTTTAAGTCTGGCTTTTTGGATTCTTCGCTAGATATTTACGCAAAAGAGCTTAAAAACAACAAAACAGACATTTTTTTTGACATAAAAGAGGGCGAGTCCAGCATGATAAAAAATATTACCTTTGTTGGCAATGAGGCATTTTCAAAAAAAGAACTCATTCAAAACACATCACTTAGGGAGGGTAAGGGGCTTGGTGCTTGGTCTTCAAAATCGGGTTATGACGAGCAAAAAATTCAATTAATGGAGGAGGAGCTTAGGTCTTTATACTTGCAAAATGGATTTATTGATTTTAACATAAAGTCAATATCCTCATCTTTTAACGATGTAAAAAATACCTTTGATGTTAACATTTTGATAAATGAAGGACCAAAGTATAAAATTGGCGGTGTTGAAATTGAAAGCGAGATAGAGAAATTTGCAAATCTTGAAACATCTGACCCAGAAATTAAAAAACTTATTGCAAAGCTACAAAAAACAAAGTTTTACAACGAATCTGATGTTTTTGTTCTTAAGCAGGCAATTGAATACAAACTTAGCTCAAGCGGCTACGCCACAACAATTGTTGAAAAACGCCTTAATCCAAACCCGGCAACAAAGCTTGTTAAAATTTTGTTTAACATCAAGCAAACCAACAAGTTATACATTAACAAAATTACAATTACCGGCAACTCCAAAACAAACGATAATGTTATAAGGAGGGAGATTTTGGTTCACGAGGGCGACATATACAATGTTGCAATGATAAGGGACTCTATACAAAACATAAAATACCTAGGATTTGTAAGAAATGTTGAATTAAACGAAAGCATTAACACCGATGGCAAAAATCTTGTTGACCTAGAGTTTAAAGTTGAGGAAGGTCCAACTGGCAGCATCAACCTATCAGCGGGGTACAACAACTTTGACAAGCTAATGGGCTCCATTAGTTATAATCAGCAAAATATTGCGGGCAGGGGATATAATGGTTCCTTGGTTTTTGAACAATCAAGATATAGGCGAAACATCATGTTATCGCTTACAAACCCAAGAGTTTTTGACACAAGGCTTTTACTTGGGGGCTCGGTTGCCAAGGTAAAAAGCGACAACCAGATGATACAAACATTTAGTCAAGACAGTAATGCTTTTAGTGTTGACTTTGGTTACAGTCTTGGCAAAAAATTGAGACAAATTTGGACCTATGCCTACAGAGACGACAGAATGGCTATGCTATCGGGCAATGCAATGACGCCAGCAATGCAAGAGCAAATTGGTAATTTTAAAACTTCAATAATCACTCAAAGCCTTGTTTTTGATAAAAGAAACAACCAGATGCTACCAACAAAAGGCTTTATGATTAGATACAATCAAAGCTATGCAGGGCTTGGCGGCAACATTAATTATCTGTCTTACGAGCTTATGTCAAGCTTTCATCAGGAGGTATTTACCCCTAGTTTTGTTTTCTCTATAATAGCAAAAACTGGGCATATTCATGGCTTTGGCGGCAAGAATGTTAATATTAAAGATAGGTTCTTTTTTGGCATGACCGAGATGCGAGGCTTTGACTTTAACGGGATAGGTCCAAGGCAGGCTATTGTTGACTCCAACGGTAAGGTTATTAAATATGCAGATCCATTTTCACTTAGGGGTAACAATTATAATTACATTAGTTTTGAGCAGACTTTTCCAAATTTTATACCAAAAGACATGGGCTTTAAAACCTATATTTTTTACGACCTAGGCAATGTCTACGGCGTAGATACAAAGCTAACAAATCCAAATTATAAAATTCTGGATACAAGTTCTTTTAGAACCTCATATGGAATTGGGCTTGTTTGGCAGTCGCCAATGGGGCCAATAGGTTTTGACTACGGCGTTACTCAGCGTACTCAAGCATTTGACAATAAGCGAAACTTTAGGCTAAATGTTGGAATTAACAGATTTATGATGTAATTTATGAACACCTTAAAATCACACCTAAAAGCCAATCACAAAGGATACTTTGGTGAGTTTGGCGGCATATTTGTGCCCGAAGTTTTAGTGCCAGCGGTAGATGAAGTTGATGCAGCGTTTAAAAAATACATAAACGACCCAGACTTTAACGCAGAGCTGCAATATTACTTTAAGCACTACATTGGCAGGCCATCACCCCTTTATTTTGCAAAAAACTTAAGCCACAAACTTGGCGGGGCAAAAATTTACTTTAAGCGAGATGAGCTAAACCACACAGGGGCACATAAAATCAACAATTGTATAGGTCAAGCCTTGCTTGCAAAAAGGCTTGGCAAAAAATACATAATTGCCGAAACAGGTGCTGGTCAGCACGGTGTTGCAACCGCAACTGTTTGTGCTCTGTTTGGCATGCAGTGTAAAGTATTTATGGGAGCAGAGGATGTAAGGCGGCAATCGGCAAATGTTTTTAGAATGCGTCTTTTAGGGGCGGAGGTTGTAGAGGTAAATCACGGCTCGGCAACCCTTTGCGACGCTATGAATGAGGCATTAAGATACTGGTCATCCCGTGCAGACGACACATATTACCTAATTGGCACATCCGCAGGACCAAGGCCTTATCCTGAGATGGTAATGCACTTTCAAAGCATTATAGGCACGGAGGCAAGGCAACAAATTTTGGAGGCCGAAGGCAGGCTACCAACTCACCTTGTTGCAAGCATTGGCGGAGGGAGCAATTCTATTGGATTATTTGCCCCATTTTTACAAGACGATGGCGTTAAAATGATTGCTGTTGAAGCCGGCGGCACAGGCCTAGCAAGCGGCGAGAACTCTGCGTCTTTAAATCTTGGGTCAAAGGCGGTTTTTCACGGCAATTTATCTTACTACCTACAGGACGAATGGGGACAGATATCTAAAAGCCATTCCATTGCCGCTGGGCTTGATTATCCGGGCGTTAGCCCAGTACACTCCTATTTAAAAGACTTGGGGAGAGTTAAATACGAGATAATTTTTGACAAAGAGGCAATGCTTGCAATTAAAGAACTATCACTTACGGAGGGCATTATTCCCGCCATTGAGCCAGCACATTCTATTGCATATTGCCTTAAGGTAGCAGGTGAGCTAAGCGGGCAGGACATTATAATTGCAAATCTGTGCGGGCGGGGTGATAAGGACATTAACACCATTATTAATTATTTTAGTCAAGACAATATAGAATAAAAAAGCTTTTCATAATTTTAAAACTATGATTAAATCTTTAAACTGGCCAAACCCACAGGGCAAACAGGACGGCACATTTAAGCTTGACAGAACCCTAAAGGCTCTTGCAATACTAAACAATCCACATCTTGATGTTAAAAACATTATTCACATTGGCGGCACAAATGGCAAGGGGTCAAGCCTTGCATTTTTGGAGCAAATCTTACTACAAAGCTCTTTTACAACATTTAGCTACACCTCGCCAAGCTTGCTTTGTTTAAACGAGAGGTTCCGTTTAAACTCCCAAAACATTGCAGACGATTTACTTGCAGAGAGCCTTGAGGAAGTTGAGGCAAAAATACTTAAGGCAAGCCCAGATTTGCACGCTAGCCTCACTTTTTTTGAGGGGCTAACGGTGCTCTATTTTTACATTGCAAGCAAGTTAAAGTGTAATTTTAATCTTGTGGAAGTAGGGCTTGGTGGCAGATTTGATGCAACAAATGTTATAGCCAGCCCCCTTGTGTCAATCATCACGCAAATATCCCTTGACCATATGGAATACCTTGGTAATACTCACAGCCTGATAGCTGCCGAAAAAGCCGAGATTTTAAAGGCAAACTCCTGCTCTGTAATAGCAAAGCAGGATGCAAGCGATGCAGGGCAAATTATAGGTGTTTTTGCAAAAAAGGCAAAGAGTCTGCAAAATCACGATATTTACATCTACGACAAGGATTTTAAGATTACACACAAGACAAACAATGGCTTTAGCCTGCAATTTGAGGATGAGGTTTTTACTTTGCCACATCCATCGCTTAAGGGGGGGCATCAGTATTACAACGCGTCAAATGCAGTGGTTGCAGCATTACTTATTGCCAAAAAACTAAATTTGCAAAATAAGATTACTTGGCAAAATATATTTAAAGCCTTGCAGTGCACATCTTGGCTTGCAAGAATGCAAACAATCTACAATACCAACTCTCACGAGATAATAGTGGACGGCGGGCATAATCAAGGTGCAATTGCCTATCTTGAGGATACAATTAAAAGCCTAGCAGGGCAGGGCATGCAGGTTAGTATTTTATACTCTGCTCTTAGGCGTAAAAACATAGCTCCGCAATTGCAAACCCTTGCCGCCTTACAAAAAGCAGGCTTTGTAAAGGATATTAACATCACACAAATTAAAACCCAAGAGGAGTCTTACACCCCTGAGGAGCTTGCCTCCGCAATGCTTAAAAACGGCATTAAATGCAGGCTTTTTGCAAAAATAGAAGATTGTTTTGATGACTTTACCGGCGGTAAAACTAAGGATGAAGTTAGTGATAAAAAGCAGATTTTGATTGTCTACGGCTCGCTTTATCTTGCTGCCAATGCCTTGCAAACTATTTGTTAAACAAAAATATTGAAAATAAAATTTTACTAGCTAGTATTTTATTGAAATAGATTGATTTATTATTTGTGGCTTTAAAAATGGTTGCCGAGAATATCAAAATTAAAAAAGTTTTAATTGCAAACAGGGGCGAAATTGCCTGCAGAGCTATAAAAACATGTAAAAAACTAGGCATTAAAACGGTATCCGTCTACTCGGAGGTTGATTATAATTTTTTGCCTGCACTACAGGCGGACGAGGCTTTTTTGATAGGCCCTGCACCGTCAAACCAAAGCTACTTGGTGATTGACAAAATTATTGCTGCAGTTAAGCAGTCCGGTGCGGACGCAGTTTATCCGGGTTATGGATTTTTATCCGAAAACACAACCTTTGCCAAAGCCCTTGAGGATAATGGCATAGTTTTTATCGGCCCAAACTCTAAAGCCATTGAAGCAATGGGCGATAAGATTGAGTCCAAAAGAACCGCAATAGCCGCTGGCGTTAGTGTTGTGCCGGGTTTTGACGGGGTAATTAAAGATGAAAACCACGCTGCGGAGGTTTCAAGGGGTATTGGCTTTCCGGTTATACTTAAAGCTTCGGCAGGTGGTGGTGGTAAGGGCATTAGAATCGTCTACGACGAAAAGGAGATTGGTATATCTTTTACATCCGTGCAAAACGAGGCAAGAAAAAGCTTTGGCGATGATAGAATTTTTATTGAAAAGTTTATTGAAAAACCTAGGCATATTGAAATACAAGTTTTGGCGGACAAGCACGGCAATGTTATTTGCCTTGGCGAGAGGGAGTGCTCCATACAACGAAACAACCAAAAGGTTATAGAGGAGGCACCGAGCTCTTTTATCACTCCAGAGGTTAGGGCAAAAATGTATGAGCAATCCGTTATGCTTGCAAAAAAAGTGGGCTACGACTCCGCAGGTACAATTGAATACATAGTTGACCAAAATCGCAACTTTTACTTTTTGGAGATGAACACAAGGCTACAAGTTGAACACCCTGTTACCGAGTACATCACCGGTTTTGACATGATAGAGCAAATGCTAAGAGTGGCTGATGGGCAAAAGCTGCAGCACAAGCAAGAGGATGTTAAGCTTAGCGGCTGGGCTTTTGAGGCTAGGGTTTGCAGTGAGGATGCTTCAAAAAACTTCTTGCCATCAACTGGCTGGCTGTCTACCTACAAAGAGCCCATAAAAAACGAGAATGTGCGTGTTGACACTGGGGTGAAAGAAGGATGTTTTATTACTCAGTTTTACGACCCCATGATAGCAAAGCTAATCACCTACGGCAAAACAAGGGACGAGGCAAGGCAAAGGCTAATTGATTCCCTAGGGCAGTTTGCAATTGAGGGCGTTGTTACCAACATACCAATTGTTGAAAAAATCCTTTTAGACTCAGACTTTGCAAGCGGTAATATTTCTACAAACTTTATAAAGCAAAAGGGGGAGGCATTAAACAATCCAAAAATCATCCTTGAGGAATATTTGCCAATTTTTATATCTGCAGCTGTTTTTGTGTCGGCGGAAAGATCTTTGCAGTCCTCTTTTCATTCATGTATTATACCAAGCAAGCATTGCGTAATGCTTAACGGACAAAAATACGAGGCAACAACGGAGTCGCTAGATGACGAAACCCTTGTTTTAACAATCGCTGGCAAGACTTATAAAATATCTGCAGCTTCGGAGCTTAGCCTTGCTTCAAAAACAATATCTCTAAATATTAACGACAAAATTTATAATTTTAGGCTTAAATGCAAGGGTAGTAAGCAAACTATTGCTGCCTTTGGCTCGGTTGTGGACTTTATATCTTTTGATGCAAAATTTGAAAAGTTCATAGACTATTTTGCAAACAACCTAGGCTCAGCAAGTAAAATTAGCGAGCTTGAAGCCCCAATATCAGGGCTTGTAACCGCAATACATGTTAAGGATGGCGACATGGTTAACCCAGGGGATAAGCTATTAACAATTGAGGCAATGAAGATGGAAAACTTGATAACCGCCGAATTTGCAACAAAAATTAAAAAAATCAATTGCAAAGCTGGAGACGCTGTATCGGTGGGCGACTTTGTAATAGACTTTGACAATTCGGCTAATTAAAAAGCTTTGCTTGTCTTGCTATGCAAAAATTGTGGAAAACGCTTAATAAATACCTATCCATGCTTGATAAGCCATTAATTATCGCCGGATGTTTAAACTGGGGAATGGTTGGGCTTTTTGGCATAGATGTTCTAAATGCAATTTTTTACACAAATCCAACTTTTTTAAATTCCTTATATTTGGCGGTGGGCTTTGTTGGCATTAAGCATCTTATTGCTTTTTACAAGGAAATTCGCTTTAAAATGGATAAATAACAATCAATGTAAAAATGCCGGAGCTTGATATATTGGATAAAATTTTTTTACTTGCCGAGCCACACTTTAATCAAATTTTTTATTTAAAATCTGCAAATTACAAAGAGGGTTTTAGCGGAGACTTATCAATTTTAGCCTTTGACATAGAGGAAAAAACTATCTGCGATACCAAGGAAGAGCTTGATAATTTTGTTGAAAATCTTAAGCAAAGCGAGGTAAATGAGTTTGAAAATGCTTGTTTTTGCATTATAGGTTATGAAGCAAGTGGAATTTTTACTTCAAATGTTATACTTCAAAAGTTAATGCTTCAAGAGCAATATATTAATAGTAATACTTTTAAAGTAAAAAATCAAATATTAATATATAAGTTTAAGCAAGTTATTGTCTACAATAGAGTAGAGGGCAAAATTATTTATCAAAAAAAAGAACTTGATACAATCTGCAATCCACTTAAAAACAATATTAGTCAATCTATGCTAAGGCATTCCTTTGGTTTAGATGCTATGGATAGCAATATAGATGATGAGTATTACATTAAAAGTGTAGATAGTATTATAAAGCAGATAGTGGCAGGAGATTATTTACAAACAAACTTTACAAGAAAATACTTTAAAAGTATTGCTTTAAATAAAATACTTAATCCTGCAGCTGCATTTTTAAAGCTTGCAAGCCTTAGTGGGTCTTTTTATGCCTCATATGCAAAAGATATCAATAGTAATGCTTTAAAAGCAAACACTTTAAAAGCAAATAGTCACAAAATAAATGATACTTATAATGATAATAGCTTTATCATAATTTCATCCTCTCCAGAGAGACTTGTTAAAAAAAATGGCAATAGGATTGTTTCAAATCCTATTAAGGGTTCTGTAAAAATTAATGATTTTAATTTAAATGATGACCTAATCAAAACCTTGCTTAATCAAAAAAATAAAGCCGAAAATTTGATGATAACTGACATGCTCCGTAATGAATTTTCTCAGCTTTCGGTGCCCGGTGAGGTAAAAACTGAGCTTTTTAAAATTGATAAATATAGGCACATAGCCCATCTGTCAAGCCAGATAGAGGCTTTTGTACCAAAAGATATTAAGCTTAGTTACATTTTGCAGGCGGTCTTCCCTCCTGCATCAATGACAGGGGCACCAAAACTTGCAGCAATTAAAGCCGCAACAAATCTTGAACCCGCTCCTCGCGGTTTTTACAGCGGCTGCCTTGGTTATTTTACAAAACACAAATCTTCGCTAAATCTTGACCTCTGCGTTTTAATAAGACTTATAACGATAGAAATAATGGGTAGCAATACAATGATTTCAACTCAGGCTGGCGGCGGAATAACTCATCTATCAACCCCCCAAGATGAGCTGTTTGAACTTAAAGCGAAGTTGCAAATTGTTAATAAGGTTCTTTTTTCTTAAAAAAAAGCGGTATTTTGGGCGTGTAATACGAAAGTTTTGCATATGATTATAAAAAAATTTTTTTTTGTTGATTATTATTTTTTATCTATTAAATTTTATTTTACAGTTTTCTTGCATCTTGCTGGGGGCTCTTAGCTCAGTCGGTTAGAGCAGAGCGCTCATAACGCTTTGGTCGGGGGTTCAAGTCCCTCAGAGCCCACCAATTTGCATTTATTTTTTACATACCTTGAGGTTATTTTAATTTAATTTGTAGCCTTCTTAGTGTTTGTAATAGGTTTTGCCATAAAGGTTTTTTGCCTATAACAATGTGCTATCTAAGATTACTATGCTTTTAACATTGTTAAATTGCATTTTTACCTTAGGCAAATTGGCTAACTTTATAGTGTGGCATTCTTTTTGTCGCATCTTTGTGAGTAAGTTATTACTCTAATTAAACCTCAGTAGCTATTTATAATTATATTGCATCGCTCTGTTGTGTTGATTTATGGGTAACTTAGTAAAAACAAAGCCTGTTAAGGCCTTGGTTGATAATGGTAAGAAGAAAAACATTTCATTGTCTAATTCTAATAATAAAAATTTGCAAGAGCCTTCACCTTCCGAGCAAAAAGAATCTTTACCTAAGGAGATTGATTTAATTGAGGAAAATATCAATAGCGGCATAGCAAAAAAGATTAAATTGCTAAGAGTGCTTAATTCAATGTCTCAATCTAAGCTTGCAAAGGAGCTTGGGGTTTCTTTTCAGCAGGTTCAAAAGTATGAAAACGGACTCAGTAATCTAACCGTTGCAAAACTTTGTATTATAGCAAAAATTTTCGGCACAAGTGTTAACTTCTTTTTTGATGAAAACAATGCCTTTCTTAACAACATACCTACTCAGGCTAAAAATATCTCTGCCGTAATGGAGGACATAGAGATGATAAGCGGATATTTTAAAAAAAATAACTAAAACACTAGGCTAAAGCTTAGATTTATTGTAATTGTAATTGGGTTTTGTAATAAGACTTACCCTTTGTGTAAATTAGTTATTTCTAAATTAACTACAATGTTTAATGTAGCTTTTCGGGTTGAGGACTTAGAAGGCATGAGAGATTTTGTGAAACAAAATTTGTATTTGTATATCAAAGAAGCCCTCACATACTCCACCTCAATGGTTTTAACTCTTGAGGGCGATCTTGGTGCCGGTAAAACAACAATTACATCCTACTTGATAGACGCCTTGACAGATGGAGAGATAAAAAACGCCACCAGTCCAACCTTTGGTATTTTAAATAAATACAAGGCAAAGGATGGTCTTGTTGTTAATCACTACGACCTGTATCGCATAAAAGACGAGAGCGAGCTTGAAGAAATTGGATTTTATGAAACCCTGTTTGAGGGACTTACAATTATTGAATGGCCCCTTGTGGCAAAAAAATATATTCAAAAACATGAAAACTTTGACGATTCTAAGTTTTTAGGTATTAAAATATCAATTTTAAACCCCGAGACCAAAGTGCGAGAGTTAAGGTTTTTTTAAACCTCATCCCGCCTTTTAAAATCGGTTTTTTAATAATGTTGCCTATTATGTTGCCTATTGATAAATCAAGGCTTTTTTACATTTTATATTTTGCATTTTATAAAGAGTGAAGCCTTACAAAATCAATATCGTATAAAAAAACATTTGTCGTAAGTTTAGTTAGGGCATCAAGTATCTGATTTTCTTGAGCTTTGTCGCAGGGGAGGGCGGTTGTTAAAAGCCCAGCATGGTGTTTAAGAAATCTTTTACGAGAATGTCCAACCATCAATGTGCTACCCGGTAGATACGCTTTAATATCAGCCTGTAGTTTTGCGGCGTTTTTAATCAAATACATTGATTGCTCTGCGTTTTTACCAAAGCCGATTCCAATGTCAAAAATAATTCTTTGTAGCGATATCCCCTCTGATGTAAAAATTTTACCTGCTCTTTTAAAGTCATTTAAAATTACATCTATCATATCCTGAGCCTGCTGAGGCATTGCGATGCTGGGGTTTGCTGGCACGCCAAGATTGTGTCCGTAAATATATTTTAGATTTAAATTTTGTTGCAAAAGGCTTATAAAGCGGTTGTCGTTTAAGCCGGCAACATTGTTAATGTAGTCTATTTTTGCATTTTGTAATGCATAAACAGCAGTGTTGTAGTTAATTGTGTCTATGCTTAAAGCTAAATTGTTAAGCTCGCAATTTGCAGATATATTTTTTATTATTGGCGAAAGGCGTTCAATTTCCTGCTCGCACGAAACATCTAATGCCCCTGGCCTTGTAGAAGCCGCACCAATATCAATGGCAAAAGCACCCATTGTGGTAGCATTTTTACAAAAAACGGAAAAATCAATCTCCTTGTAAAGTCCGCCGTCAGAGAACGAATCTGGGGTTGCGTTAAGAATTAAAAACTTCTTCATCTTACATCCAGTAAAAAGTTTAGCAGGTACGATAAGGACTAAAAAAGTTTTACTTATTAGCACTTACCGTACAAGCCATTGGTCTTTAAAAAACCTACCAGATAGCAAGGTGCAAAACCTTACAAGATATCCAGCTAAGCTTGCAAAAAAGATTACAACGAGGCAAAAACTTTTGCAAAGCTACCTTTAAAATAAAAATACCTCCATTATTAACCCTGTCAAACATTACAAATTAATTCTTACTAGCCCTTTTTAATAAACAAAGGACTAACTCCTTATAAAAGCAGTCAGCACCATTATGTATCAAAAAACTGCCTTCTAATTACCTCCTAAAAAAGCATGTTTCCTCCTTTAAAAAAACACAATAATGATGTAAAAAAAGTTTATACAAAAGCAAAAACTAAAGCAAGAAAAAAAATTTCTTACTTCAAGAGTTAAAGTAAGGTTTATAGATAGTTTAAAAAATAAAACATAACATAATATACATTATGCGACATTTATAAAAACAAATTTGGATACCTACAAGGATACCTAAAATATGAATATGAAAATAAATTTGGATACCTTTTTGAAAGTTTTGATTAGAAAAATTTTAAAATATCCGCTTATCATTAAATCAAAAGTAAAACAAATAGAATTTAATATTACCCTTATCTTTTAAGGGGTGTCTTTATGAAAAAACTTTGTAAAAAACTTTGTAAAAAAAACAATCGTCATAGATGCAATTTAAACACTCTTGGTAAATTTTTTTGACTTGTAAATCACTTGGTAAATTGCCTTAAATGTAGGTTGTTAAAATTTATTTTTCACATTTCATATTTGTTTAACTTTACTCCTGTAAGCTTTCTGCGTGTTAATCATACATATTCTTATATCCATTTGATGCCCCCTGCTCTTTTAAGGGTAAGGCAAATATCTGTTTTAACCATTAGCTAGTGTCGCCTAGTGATGTATTATGTTTAATGTTAAATTTTTTTGTCTCTTACCCTGCCCTAAGTTTTGCTTTTTGGTCTTTTGCCCTACTAACTATAATTGGGTTTAAATTAATTTATAGCAAAATTAACAGCCTCTATGCACTGTAAATCAATGGGATTTATAATTGGCAAAGGGCAATTTTTGCAACTTATGTAAAGTGGCAACTCAGTGCATGCAAGGCAAATTGCATGGGTATTTTTGTACTTAGACAGAATTAATCCAAGTTCGTCAAAAAAGCCATGGTGTTTAACCCCCATTGCAATCTGTGTTTGAATATTTTGTATTTTTATTCTATCATCTAAATCGGGGATTTTGACGGCAATATTTTTTTCCTCAAAATATTTAGCAAAAAATCCATCCTCCATTGTAAATTTTGTGCCAAGTAGCAATACAGATTTGTAGCCCTTAGACTCGGCCTCTAGCGCCGATAAGATACCAGCATGAAAGATTGGCACATTTAGCTTAACCCTGCCGTGCAAGGAGTCCAAAGCCTTGTGGAGAGTGTTGTTGCAGATTATAATGCAGTCTGGTTTTTTTGAAGTAAAAAACTCAAGTTCTTTTTGTAATTCGTCTTCAACTCTCTTCCAATCCTTGCCGTAGCTGGACTTGATATTGTGATAATCAATGCTGTAAAGCAAAATTCTGGCGGAGTGAAACCCCCCAAGTCCATCATTAAAAAGATGATTTAACCGCTCGTAATAAAGCATTGTTGAGGGCCAAGATGTGCCGCCTATTAGTCCGATTATCTTCATAGTTACCTAACTTTACCAATGTTATTATTTGATTCAAGTTTGGCTTTAGAGGGAGGAGTTATATTACGCCTAAGAACTTGATATTGCCAAAAAGGTAATTTATTAAACATCATACAATAGTTTTACAACTAATTTCACTAAATTACAAGCTAAGGTATTGTATTTTGCATTAATGTCAAGGTTTTATGCGATTGTTTGGTAAATGCCTCTGCAATACCTCTCTCCCTCCATAGCCCCCTTTAGCCAGCTCCGCCTGCTTAGCTTTGCTAAGCATGGGGGGGAGGCGGGCTGGCTTGTTTTGCAGAGAGCCGGGATTTTTTTAAATAATGTTATAAAAATATACTCATTCCCCCACTCTCCCTTTAAGGTAAAGATATAAGCTTAATTTTAATATGGAAATGGTATAATAGGTTATGCAAAGTCTAATTACGAGGTTATGGAATGGGTCTAATTTTTTAGTAAAAATGTTTGCTTTGTGTAAATTGTAAGCTAAATGCAGGGACTAAATGTTTTCTAGTTTTTCTATTGCGGCAAATTTGCAAAGTTCTTCAATAAGGTAGTCAAAACGACCCTCCTCTGTTACCTCCATAATTTTGTGGACGGTGAGGTTTATGCGGTGGTCAGTAATACGGTTTTGAGGGTAGTTGTAGGTTCTAATACGCTCGCTTCTGTCGCCGGTTCCCATCTGGCTTTTACGCTGCGAGGATTGCTCTTTCAGCGTCCTCTCTCTTTCATGCTCGTAGAGTCTTGACCTTAATATCTTCATTGCCTTGTCCTTATTGCGGTGCTGGCTTTTTTCGTCCTGCATGGACACAACAACCCCGCTAGGTATATGCGTAATACGCACCGCACTCTCGGTTTTGTTAACATGCTGCCCGCCGGGGCCAGAGGCGCAAAAAACATCAATTCTTATATCCTTGTCCTCAATTTTTATATCAATATCCTCGGCCTCGGGCATTACGGCAACTGTTGCGGTGCTTGTGTGTATTCTGCCGCTGGTCTCGGTAGCTGGCACCCTTTGCACCCTGTGCACGCCGGACTCAAACTTGAGTTTTTGAAACACATTTTTACCGGTAATCTGAGCAATAACCTCCTTTACCCCACCGGAGTCGTTGTAGGTAACGGAGGCAAGCTCAAACTTCCAGCCCAAAGCCTCACTATATTTTTGATAACCCCTAAGCAAAACACCGGCAAACAAACCAGCCTCATCTCCGCCTGTGCCTTGTCTAATCTCCAAAAATGCGTTACGGGAATCCTCTTCCTCAGGAGGGAGTAAAAACACAACAATTTGCTCGTAGAGCAATTCAAGCTCGGCTTGCTTTGCAGGTAGCTCATCATTTGCTATGTCAACAAAGTCTTTGTCCGAGCTTACATCGGCTATAATTGATTTTAAATCCTCAATTTCGCTTTGTAAAGCGGTAAATTTTTGTCCTATTGGCAAAAAGTCTTCAAGATTTGCAAATTCTTTGGACATCTTAACAAAATCCCCCTGCTCTACCCCCCCATCGCTAAGCTTTAAACCAAGCTCCGAGTGCCTTTGCAAAAGCTCCGCAACCCTTTTTTGTATTGAGGGCTTTACCTTATCGTGTATCATCTTACATTAAATATATTATATACTAGTGCGACTGAGCTATCATCTGTTTAATTGCAGCAATTTTTTTGGAAGGCTGTAAATCCTTAGGACACACCGTAGCACAGTTCATAATTGTGTGGCAACGATAAAGCTTAAATGTATCGTCAAGCTCGGCAAGCCTTTGCTTTTTGTTTGTATCCCTTGAGTCCATAATCCATCTGTAAGCCTGCAGTAATACTGCTGGCCCAAGGTATTGGTCGCTGTTCCACCAGTAGCTAGGGCAAGATGTTGAGCAGCAAGCACACAAAATACATTCAAAAACATTGTCAAGCTTTGCCCTGTCCTCTTCCGATTGAAGTCTCTCGGTTTTGCTACTAACAGGCTCATCGTTAACAAGCCAAGGTTTTATTGATTTGTACTGCTCGTAAAAATGCGTTAAATCTGGCACCAAATCCTTAACAACAGGCATATGAGGCAAGGGGTAGATTTCAACATCCCCCTTAAAATCTGATATTGCCTTGGTGCAAGCAAGAGTATTTGCCCCGCCAATGTTCATAGCGCAAGAGCCGCAAACCCCCTCCCTGCAAGACCTCCTAAATGTAAGGCTAGGGTCAATCTCGTTTTTAATGTATATAATTGCATCCAAAACCATTGGGCCACAGGCGTCAAGGTCAACTTCGTAGATGTCAAGCCTTGGATTTTCGCCAAGGTCTGGGTCGTATCTATAAACTTTAAATGTTTTTTTGTTTGTGGCAGAGCTTTTGTAAATCTTGCCGTTTTTGTTTATCTTAGAGTTTTTTGGTAAGGTGAACTCAGCCATAAAGCCAGTAAAAAACAATAATATTTAATAACAATCTAAATGCTAAAGCAATTCAATTTATTAGTCAACAAAGTTTTAAAAAAAATAACAAAACACAAAAAAACTAACCAATGCCGTTAATACCCTGCGACTCGTGGCGTAAAATGTCTTTAACATTTGTCCTTAAATCCTCTTTTTTCTCCTCCTTGATAAAAGATTGCGAAAGGTTAGTTTGCTGCTCTGCGTAGTCCTCAAGCAAGGCGGGGTCATTGATTTGAAAGGCTTGGGTTTTTTTAGGCATTTTATCCTCAATTTTAAGCTCGTCTACAATAAATCTTTTAAAGCTATTAAGCGAGAGCCTGTACTGGCTTAAAACTAAAGGGTCGGTAATGTAATTTTTTGCAGCTTCAAAATTAGTGTTTTGATGCAACAACCAGTAGTGACTAAGCCACTGCATTATTACAGGGTTATCCTTTTTTACCTGCTCTGCAATCAGGGTTTTTGTTTTGGGGCTTAAGTTGTGCCAAAACATAGCCTCGGGGTTAAAGCCGCTTGTTTGATGAAAGCCAGACTGACTAATTGCCCTCTTGTCCTTTATTAAATAATCTGAACTTGACGGCTTATACCTTGAACCACCAACATTAGAGGCAAAAAACACCTCTCTGTAACTTGGTAAAAACATTTGACTATAGTAAGGCTCGGTTTGAAGCTTAATTTGATGACTTGATACATCCTTAAAAACAGCCTCAAGCACAGGCAGGGCATCCTTAAACTGTTTAGCTGAACTTGGTTTGTCGTTTATCAACTGCGATGAGAGGTTGTTAAAATAAGATTCACTTTCCATTAGATGTTGTGCGGCAGAGCCTTGGACTGTTGTGCTAAAATTAAATCCTTCAAGAGAGTTGGCTCTTGAAGAGCCGTTTATAGCAAGGCTACGATTAATTGTTGTACCCCTGCCTATAAAAATTGTTTTAAGATGGGGATAATTTAACATTTGCAGCTGCAGCTTTAATGTAAGCCACAAGTTGCCAGTGTAAGTTTTGCGGGCGTTTAGGTCGCTGCCGGCAATCATGATTGTATCAATATCTCTGTCGTTTTGACAGACTTTATTAAAGACTTCCTCTTCAATAAAGTCTTCCACAAGAGGAATGATTTTAGCCTTAAAGCCAGCCTTTTGCATTAAGTTTTTTAATATGTCAACTTGCTCATGGCTGTTGCAATTTGCAATTATTATCTCTGGTGCCATGTTAAAGCCATTTTCTTTGTTTAGCCTTGCAAGCTCGGCAAGCTTGTCACTAATATCTTTACACCCAGCTTCGCTAAGCAAATCCTCGCCCGCTATGCGGTATTGATAGGTGTTGTATAAAGCTTTTTGCTGCATTGATAGGTCGTAATCTACCTCACATATATCGGTATAAGAACAAGGAATTTTATTTTGTAAATAATCAAATTGCAAGCCATCTGTGTAATGTAACAACTTTTGTTCCATTTTATTTTGTTGACATAAAAGTTTATAGCGGTAAAAATCACTCCCGCGATAATAATTTAATAGATAATTATTTATTGCAATTTGTTGCATTAAGTTGGCTATTGTAAAAAACCCTGTTTTGTTTTTTGTTTGATGGTGCCCGTCGTGGTCGGTTGCAAACCAAAGCTTTACATCAACTTTGCCTAGTTTGTTGTAAGCAGGCAGCTGAGGCATTTTTTTGTGATAAAAATCAGCCTCTTTAATTACGCAAGGTGCCTTGGTATGGTTTAAAAATACAGGATTATTTGGGTGTGAAGTTAAAACTAAATTAATTTGTTTTGTGAAATTCTTTTTGCTTAGATTGTATTGCGTATTCATATTTTTACTAAAAATAAAATTTTACAAGACAAAGTATAAAAAAAATAAATAAAAGATATATTGCATTGTCAAGTATTTATTTGTCAAACAAAAATTATCTTAAGTGATTCAAGGCACCTTCAATTGCAACTTTGCAAGCCATTTGTGGTGTAAGTTAAAAATTTAATTAAATTACATTTTTTAAAAAAACTTAGCAATCATTGGGATAAGATAGAATAAAATGTTGATTAGTTATCAAAAATTTTAAAAATACATTAATTTTGCCAGTGTCAATCTATTTTTTACCTTACTTTGCTACAATTTTTAGATTTGCAAAACATAAACTTGAAAAACATTACCAAAAGTATTGACAATGTAATTTGGATAAATAGAATAAAATCTTGTTTTTGATAGAATGATAAGTTCTTGATAAACAATCTTGTAAAAAAATATTATTTATAATGTAAAGTATATGATAAAAACTATTTTAATTGGCGGGCTTTTGTTGGTGTCGGCATGTAATGTTGTGGGTAGCAAACCTGTAAAGCAAATAACTCAAGGTAAAAAGTTAATGGTGGGTAAGATTGTATTGCAAGATGAATACGGACAGCCTTTATCCTCCGATGTAAAGCCTTGCATCACACAAAGCAACGGGGAGGAAAAATGTGAAATGACGCGATTTAATTCCGCAGCTGTATCATCAAGCTCTGCACGCGATATGGATTATGTTATCTTTGAAGTTGAGCCGGGTGAGGCATATTTGTCAGAGATAAAACTTAGTAATTTTACTAACTCACCTAATCACAATGTGTTAAAAGCTGGCTACACAAGCGGCAAGATTGTACTTGCAAACCCTATTAAGCTTAATATCAGTTCAAATAAAGATGCAACTTATTTTGGAACCATTAATCTTACCACAAAAAAAGTTGTATCTGTAACTGACGAGCAAGATGATATTGTTGCAAGATTGTCAGAGCTCAATCGCACAGGTAAAGATATCAGCATAGCAAAAGATTTAGCAAAATCAAACAATACCGAGGCAAAGACTAAGATTAACTATGGTCTTTCTTGCTTGATGCTACTAAACTGTAAATGCGTATTTAAAAAATGCGATATATAGGCTTCATCCACCACCCAAGTATCAGACCCATCCACCCCCTCTGCTCTCAGCACTTTCTCATCTGGGGTGATGGAGTCTATGCAAAATCAGTTTAAAAGCTCCATGCCTACAATCATTGCAAGGCTTGCTTTAGGTGAGGACTTGGATAAGATATGCTTAGACATGGCAGCAAGAATAACTCTTAGCTCTGTTACTGATCAAGCTCTTGTTCAGGCTGGAATATCTTCTCTCTTTTTTTACACAAACATCAAAAACATTACTAAAAGTATTGACAATGTAATTTGCATAAATAGAATAAAGTGTTGTGTGTAAAAAATAGATATTTGCTTGTTGAAATAAATATTAAAAAATTATTAAAATTTATTAAAAAATAGTTTGTTAAAAAAAATAAAATGATAAAATGCCTACTTAAATTTGGCTTTAGGTTTGCTACAATTGCTACATTTGCAATGCTGCCAATAACTAACTTATCCATAGCCAAAGAAGAACCATATTTTGACCTACCAAAAAAAGACCCAAAGGAGCAGTGTGAGGAGGTGGCGAGGGTTTATAAAGAATGTAACAACATTAGTGATAATTTTCAAAAATGTGGCAATGTGCATGTTAAAGAAGTTCATTTTTATGGCAACGAAGGTAGTGACGGTCAAATTGAAGGGCCTGGGATTGTTGTAAAGGATGCTCGTAGTAACTATATTGGTACTTCCTTTTGGGGAAATGACGGTTTTTATGTTACGGAAGATTATTATGAATTTTTTCTTGTTAAAAAGCGTACAGATATTAAAGACTACAATGGTCTTTTTTTCTTTACAATTACAAACTGTTTAATTTTACCATCTTCTAAAAATATTTTTTTGAAATATGACAACAAAAATTGATTATCTAAATCCAATAACAAAAAGTTCGGATTTGTCTGAATTAATGACAAGTAACTTTGGACCAAGAAATCCAAAGGTTGGGTCGCAAAATCATGCAGGTTTGGACTATCGTGCTAAAACGCCGATACCAGTATATTCTGCAGCAGAAGGAAATATTTTAAAAACGGGTTATTCTGCAAGTTTTGGAAATTATGTTGTCGTTGAGCACTCAAATGGTCAATCCACATTGTATGCTCACTTGAGTGAGAACTCCTTTTTTAAAGTAGGGGAGTATGTTGATTCTGGTATTCAAATTGGCACATCTGGAAATACAGGAGTTGGTACTGGGCCGCATCTTCACTTTGAAGTATTAACTCCAGAGGCAACGCAAAAAATATCCGAAACAAAATACGCTAGTGGATCTTTGGGCATTAAAGGCTCTCAGTATAGAGAAAACCCTCTCGCAGCCGACACTTCAAACGGAAAGTCTAAACAACCTACCCCAAGCGGAGATACCCCAATCCCACCACTCTTGCAAAAAGCTATAGATGCAGAAAAGGCAAGTCAAGCTGGGCTTGAGGGGCACTCTGGCACCCAATCCCAAGCCGATGGGCAATTACAAACAGGGCAAGAATCTCAAACCAATACATCAAGCACAACAGCAACCACCCAAGTATCAGACCCATCCACCCCCTCTGCTCTCAGCACTTTTTCCTCTGGGGTGATGGAGTCTATGCAAAATCAGTTTAAAAGCTCAATGCCTACAATCATTGCAAGGCTTGCCTTAGGTGAGGACTTGGATAAGATATGCTTAGACATGGCAGCAAGAATAACTCTTAGCTCTGTTACTGACCAGGCTCTTGTTCAGGCTGGAATATCTTCTCATAGTGTTATGGGGGCAACCGCAACTGCCTTATCATCCTTTGCTGCAAGTAGCATAATAATGAATAATCTTTATGGAGGGCAGTCTATGAAGTCCAAGGATTATGCAATTGCTGCTGCTAATATATCCGTGCAAACTATTGCAAACGAGGTTGCAATAAGGCTACAAGGCGAGGCTGCAATGCAGATTGCAAAAACAACCGCCTATAACACAGCATATGCAAAAGCCATACAAACCATGGGGGCGGACGCAGCTAGCAAAGTGGCTAATGACGCAGCATTAAAAGCCGCTCCTCCGCTATCTCCGGCGGCTGCAGGCACCGTTGCTGCGGTTGTAAATATAGTGATGAATGTAGCACAAAACGGCCTACCTAAAAACCAAGAGGGCTATGAAAATCTTGTTGCCCAAAGTGCATCTGCCTTTGCAATAGCAGGGGCATGTGCCATGTTACCAGGTGCTGGCTGGGCTGTGGCGGCTGGTGTGGTTATTGGTGCTATAGTGTCTCAGCCGCTTACAAATTACTTTGACGAGAGCATTGACAACGCACAGGAGGCTCTTAGGGGGGTTGAGGATTCCTTTAAAGACCTGCTAAAAGGTAATATTGACGATGCAATTAAAGGTTATTTAAAAAATATTGGTGATTTTGCCGCAAACTCTTTTAAATCAGTCGTGCATTTTTTTGAAGGCTTGGGCAAGTCAATTAAAGGTTTGTTTGGCAGCGATGCACCGCCACCGCCTCCGCTTTTTACAATCCAGCAAAAAGAGGATGGCACTGGGCAAATTTTATATTCATTGCATGACGGTCGCACATTGCTTTTAACAGGTAACGGCACTGACGACGCAGTAGGCACGGACGCAGGCGAGACCTTAGCTGGCAACAATGCTGCAAACCTGCTTTTTGCAAAAGCTGGCAACGACTACCTATACGGGCTTGGCGGCAAGGACACCTTGGTTGCGGGCGATGGGGACGACAACTTAAACGGTGGCGAGGATGATGATATTTTGGACGGAGGCTCTGGTAGCGACTATATTGTAGGCGGCAACGGGGCTGACACAATCGCGGGCGGCGATGGTAGCGACAAAATATACGGCGACAACGACAAAACAACCCCCACTTTACTTGAAGGCAATGACCAAATTGACGCCGGCAGAGGTAATGATGAGGTTTATACCGGCGGCGGTGATGATATTGTGCAGGGCTACTCAGGTAATGACACAATCTTTGGTATGGATGGCAAGGATACCATTGACGGCGGCACAGGGGACGATACCATTGATGGCGGTGAAGGTAATGATGTTATTAGCGGCGGGCAGGACGGCGTTTTAAACCAAGATGCAAATGGCAATTACACAGGCTACACTGACATTGCAAAAGCAAGACAGGACATTGCAACCCTTGAACCTCAAATACCAGATACAAAAAACAAATACAATGCAGCAGTTGCTGGTTTAAATACATATATTTTGCAAAATACCATTCACCGTTGGTATGGAAATAGCTTTATTGGCTCGGCTGAAATTCGCAACCAAAAACAAGCTATTGTTGACACTGCAAAAGCAAAGCTTGATGAAACGATAAAAACTGTTGAATCTGCAAAGCAGCTTATTATTGACATAGAGCTTAGTGGAAACGACATTATAAATGGCGGCAACGGAAACGACCAAATTTTTGGCTTTTCTGGCAATGATACACTGAGCGGCGGTGATGGTAATGATGTAATTTTGGCTGGATATGGCTCTGATACAATTGATGGCGGAAGCGGAGGCGACACAATCTACGCTGACGATGATGAGGAAGCCTACTTTAACGCTCTTTCTGCAACGGATTTGCTACCAAGCGAATTTAGCCCTGCTTTTGTCAACGGCGACGACACTATCAACTCGGGTGCTGGCGACGATACAGTATTTTTAATTGAAGGAAGCGACACAGTGAACCTTGGCGATGGTAGTGATACCCTGCAAAATCAATATGCAAATACAAGAGTCTACGCTGGGGATGGAAACGACAATATTGAATCTATAGCAGGCGATAATGTAATTTACGGCGAGGGCGGCAACGATACAATCAAACTTGGCTTTGGTGACGACAGAGTCTACGGCGGCGAGGGCGGCGACAACATAACTACTGGCGACGGCGATGATTATGTTGAAGGTAATACAGGGGACGACATTTTAACCTCAGGAGCTGGGGACGATATAGTTTTGGGCGGAGATGGCAGTGATGTGATTCAGGACGATAGCGGCTTAAACACACTTGATGGCGGCACTGGGGACGACTATATAATAGGCGGAAGTAATGCTGATACAATCATTACAGGAGTAGGAAATGATAATGTTTTTGCAGGTGCTGGGGACGATGTAATTGAAGTAAGTTCGCAAACCGCAAAGCTAACAGGCTCAGATGGAAATGATACTTACAAAATCCAAAATCTTGCGGGTAATATTACAATCAACGACCTTGGAATTGCTGCGGACATTGACACAATTGAGTTTGAAGCAAGCAAACTTGGGAGCCTAAAAATGGTGCAAGATTCTAATGATTTAGTGATTTCTTTTACTGGTCAAACAGGTAAGGTTGTAGTGCAAAACCAATTTGCTGCCGATAAAACATCAAGAATTGAAACTCTAAAGTTTGGCGATGTCTTGCTAAATATAACCTCTTTTATTGTAGGGACGGCAGGAAGTGATAAAATTATCGGCACGGATATAGACGACGCAATGCTTGGTACAGATGTTAAAGATGTAATATTTGGCGGTGCTGGCAACGACTTTATTGACGGAGGAGCAGGAGATGATGCAATTTACGGCGAAAGTGGCAATGATGTTATTAAGGGATCGGGCGACAAGGACATTATTTTTGGTGGCACAGGTGACGATACTTTAATTGGCAACGAAGGCGATGATATCTTGGAAGGCGGTGCCGGAAGAGATACATTTATCATTACAAAACCCAGCGATATTGATACCATTACTGACTTTACCACTGGGCAGGACAGGCTAGACCTCACGCAATACAGCCAATTTTCCTCACTTAAAACCTTGCAATACTTTAGTAAGACAATCACTCAAAACGGCAACGATTTACAAATTAACATTGATGGGCAAAGCTCTGTAAATTTGCAAAACCAAAGTTTAGCAAATTTAATGCAGGCGGGGAATTTTATATTTAACTCCAAAGTCTCTGGCTTAGCAACCGATGGCAACGATATACTAAATGGCACAGCAGGCAGCGATGTTATATCGGATGGCAAAGGCTCCGACATTATCACAGGCGGTGCGGGCTCTAATACATTTAAAATTACTCAAAACGCAGGAGACATTGATACAATCACAGATTTTAACGCAGCTCAAGATAAGATTGACTTATCATTGGCAAGTAATTATGTTGACATTTTGCAACTTGATATTACTCAAAAAAATGGCGATACGATAATTTCTTTGGACGATAACCAAAAAATCCTTCTTGAAAATGTTAAGGCGGACAGCCTCCTTGCGCAAAACTTTAACTTTAACATATTTAACGGGCTCCCGCAGGTGCAAAGATACTCAGGCAATATTGACTACGATTTTTCGCAGGATAATGTTATAGAGCAAACAACATCCGCAATTGCAGGCTCTGGGATGGATACCGCACTTTTTGAAAAACTTATTGCAAGCGGCATAGGCTACAACTCCTCAAACCTTTGGAATAGTGAAAATATATGGACCGAAGGCGTAAGTCATATTCTTGCAAATAATGAATATTATTACGAAACTGGTGGTAAACATTCGCATAACGAACTTGCAAGACCCACAACCTTTAATGGGGTAGATGAGCATGATTATCGGGTGCGAGTGGGTGGCATGTGGTGGAGACCAAAATACAAAACTGAACACGACAACGGAAACGACCGCATGTACGGTGCGTGGTGGAGCGAGACAATAAATGCAGGCTCTGGCAATGACGAGGTTTATGCTGGTGCTGGAGATGATAAGGTTTACGCAGGCACAGGCAACGACTATGTTGACGGTGGCACAGGTGACGATAAGCTTTATGGCGAAAGTGGTAATGACGCACTCTACGGCGGGGACGGCAACGATTATCTGGACGGCGGTGCTGACAATGATTACTTAAATGGTGGCAGTGGCAACGACACAATGCTTGGCGGTTATGGCAGTGATTTTTTGGAAGATACTCAAGGCAATAACATTTTTGACGGCGGATATGGAAATGATAAAATTGTTGCAGGGAGCGGCAATGATATAATTTACGGCGGTCAAGGTAACGACTCAATTATTGCCGGCGATGGTAACGACTTTATTGATGGTGATGGCTCAGCTTTTCAAAGATGGGCAACAAGGCAAGGTGGATATTGGGACTCTCAAAAGTGGTTTGCCGGCGACTTTAACGGCGACGGCAAGGATGACATCGGCAAAGTATTTAACGATAGAGGTAATGCAAGCACTGACATTCACTACTCAAATGGATATAGCTTTAACATATCAAGAATTGAAACAAGAGTTGGGGGATTTTGGAACTCTCAAAAATGGATAGTGGGCGACTACAACGGCGACGGCAAGGACGACCTAGCAAATGTTTTTAATCATGGAGGCTCGGCTTCCATTGACCTGCACCTATCAAACGGATATTCCATGACAAGCTTTAGGTCGGTCACAAAACAAGGCGGATATTGGGACTCTCAAAAGTGGTTTGCTGGGGACTTTAACGGCGACGGCAGGTCGGACCTTGCTAAGGTATTTAACGATGGAGGCTTGGCTACTATAGATGTTCATTTGTCTAATACAAACAATACATTTTCAATTCAAAGATGGGCAACAAGGCAAGGTGGATATTGGGACTCTCAAAAGTGGTTTGTGGGCGACTTTAATGGGGATGGCAAGGATGATATTGGCAAGGTATTTAACGATGGAGGCAGTGCAACAACGGACATTCACTACTCAAATGGTTTTAGCTTTGGCATATCAAGAGCCGAGACAAGAGCAGGCGGATTTTGGGAATCTCAAAAATGGATAGTGGGCGATTACAACGGGGACGGTAAGGATGACCTAGCAAATGTTTTTAACGATGGCGGATTTGGCAGTGCCGATATACATTACTCAACTGGTAATTCTTTATACCTAACAAAGGAATATACTAAGGCTAGCGGAGGTTTTGACGATGCGCACAAATGGCTTAGTGGTGATTTTAACGGCGACGGCAAGCAAGAGCTTACTAAGATTTTTAACGATGGTGGCTATGGCTCAGCGGATGTGCAAATTGCAACAAGTGGCAACGATTACATTGATGCTGGCTCTGGGGACGATACGGTTAGAGACATGGGCGGCGACAATCTTGTATATCTAGGCACAGGCAACGACACGGCAAACCTTGGAACCGGCAACGACTACATTGACGGAGGCGATGGAAACGACCGCATATACTCAGGCGGCGGAAATGACACAGTTATAACAGGCTCAGGAAATGACTATGTTGTATCTGGGGCTGGCTTTGATTTGGTTCAGGCGGCCTCTGGTTTAAACTGGATGAACGGCGGAGCTGGAAACGACAATCTACAAGGTGGAATTGATGCAGACATCATTTACGGAGGCTCGGGCGAAGATACAATCTACGGGAATGAGGGCTCGGATTTGATAGTCTCGGGTACAAATAACGATACTGTCTACGGCGGTGATGGTGCTGACGATATTTCGCTTGGTCAAGGTGACGATACCGCAAGTGGCGAAGCTGGTAACGACCTAATTAAAGGAGAGGACGGCAATGACACAATCTACGGAAATGATGGAAACGACAGCATTTCTGGCGGCAATAACGATGACAAACTCTACGGCAACGCAGGTAACGACACAATTGCAGGCGATGCAGGCAATGACTATATTGAAGGCGGCGAAGGATCCGACATCCTAAGCGGCGGCGATGGGGATGATAAGCTTTACGGCGGTAATGGCTATAATGTGCTTCTTGGCGGTGCGGGCTCGGATATTTTAATTTTTAACAAAAATGATAAATTCAGGGATGTGGTATATGGTCTTGATGCGACTGATAAAATTGACATTTCAACATACACAGAGTACACATCAATCCTACAGCTAAAAAGAGATGCCAAGGCGGTATTTGGCTCGGATGTTATTAGGTTTGCAGATGGTAACCAAATTGCACTCAAGGGTTCCTCGGTTGCAAAACTGAGTGAAAACCAGTTCTATCTCAATAATTATAATTCAAGCGTCAAAGAGGTTGAGGCAAACCCAAGTGCAGAAACATCATATGCAAAAACCACAGACTTTTATGACAACACCGCCATAACATCGGTTGACAAAACAAACTGGTTTAGCGGGCATAATGTTCAAACTGAAAGCTCCATTTCATTGATGGTTAAAAAGTTCACAATTGCACAAAGTGGTGCAAACGGCTGGAATAACACATTGATTGGAAATTCTCGCAGCGAATGGCTACTGGGCGGAAATATGGACGATTATATTAATGGAAACGATGGAAATGATATAATTGACGGCAAAGATGGAAATGACATAATATACGGCGGCAACGGTTTTGATGTTATAGCAGGAGGATCTGGAAATGACCTTGTGTACGGCGGAAACGACAACGACATAATTACAGGTGGTGATGGTAATGATGTTTTAAATGGGGACGATGGGAATGATGAAATCCACGGAAATACAGGTAATGATTTTGTCTCGGGCGGCGAAGGTAACGACAAACTCTACGGAGAAGATGGTGAAGATCAAATCGAAGGAAACAATGGTGATGATTATATTGAAACCGGTGCAGGCAACGATATTGCTAGCGGGGGGTTTGGTGCGGATACAATTTATCTAAGCCTTGGAAACGACTTTGCATCAGGTGGAAGTGGCAGAGATTACATTGAAGGCGAGGGCGGCAATGACCAAATTTTTGGTGACGCAGGCAACGATAAACTTTGTGGCGGCTTAGGTGACGACTACATCTTGGGCGGTGAAAACAATGACCTAATCTACGGCGGTGACGGTAACGATATTATCTTAGGCGATGATGGTGCTGATGTGTTATACGACGGACTTGGAGACGATATAATTTTAGGCGGAGAAGGCGATGATGTATTTTATATCGGCGGGGGTAAGGATTTGATTACTGGAGGCAACGGAAGAGATATCTTTAGTTTTGAGAGTCTGGTATCATCAAGCAATACAAACCTTGATTATATCTTGGATTTTACAAAAGGTGAGGACACAATTGACCTTTCGGGCTTAGGTATTGCATCGTTTAACAACTTAAACATAACAAATGATGGAATCGACACAATGGTAATGGATAACAACTCCGCTTTTGTGTTTAAGTTAAGCGGCGTTCATCTTTTGTCTCAAGATGACTTTATGATGCCTCAGAGTTAATTTGTAAATTAAGATATGAAAATATTATATATTGTTCTTGCTTGCCTTGTATCGCTTTTTGAAGCAAATGCTTTAGTAAAAGAGGTTGAGATTCCGCTAATGTCTTATCACATCAACAACAATCAAACATACAAAAATGCACCTAATAAGATTGACAACAATGCAGTTTTTGTTTTAAACCCCGGTGTTTTACTTGGACTTGATAGTAGGGCAAGTACAAAAACTGATGGTTTGTCGTTTCTTGCAAAAGGTGGTTTTTTACAAGATTGTGCAAACAAAACAGCTTTTGCTTTTGGTGCTGGCGGGAGGTATCGGCACTTAATTTTAAACAAACTATCCTTTGACATTAACGGATACTTAATGGGTGCAAATGCAGTTAAAAATTTTTCACAAAAACAAACAGTTTGCACAACGGATGTTTTTGGCAATCAAAAATGCCAAACCATTGGAGGTAGCAATAAAAGAGATTTTGTCGTTCTTCCTCTTGTAAATTTTGGACTAAATTATCACTTAAAATCAGGTAAAACTCTTGGTGCAACCATTTCTTATATTCCAAAAAATACTGCAATTGCAGCAACTTCGGGCACTGCTTTGTTATTTTTTACAGTCAATTTGGGTTTTTAATTATGTCCATTCTAAAACAACTATCTTCTGAAAAAAAATTCAAACTCATTGGCGAAATTACATCTTTAATGATATCATCAGACCTCCATATAATCTACAAACTAAAGGATATAAGGGACATATTCATACCAGCTGTTGACGCAAACCAGTTTAGGATTTACCACAACAAAGCAGGCTTTCCGGTGGGCTTTGTTTGCTGGGCGTTTCTTTCGGATGATATTGATAAACTTTATGCTGAAGGAAAATACAAACTCAAACCTGTGGATTGGAATAGCGGGGCAAACGGCTGGATTATTGAGCTCATTGCACCCTTTGGGCATGGTAAGCAAATAATGTTAGAGCTTAGACGCAAGATATTTCCAAATAAAAGAGGTAAAGCCTTGGTTTTTAGTAAAGACAAAAAGGAACTAAAAGTTATCAATATACGCGGAGAGAGGGTAAGTTAATTTGGGCAAAATAATGAGAATTTTCATATCTATATTATCATACATCCTCTGTTGTAGCATTGCCCATGCAATTACAATCCAAGATGCCATAACCCTTGCTATCCAAAACTCAACGGAGATAGAAATTGAAGAAAGAAAATCAGAGCTTACAGGATATTCAAGAGCCGATGCCGCAACGATGTTTTTACCAAATGCAAGCTACAGCATGCGAAGAGGTCATCGTGATACCTCAATATCAAAATTCAGTGATGGCTTAAAAGAAGATGTTCAAACTTTGACAATTAGCCAGCCTTTGTTTGCAGGGTTGCAAGGGGTTTCTAGAGCTAAAGAGGCAATCCATAAAACATCGGCAGCAAAGGAAAATCTTAACTTCCGAAAAAACGAAATTGCATTAATGACGGCAGAAAGTTACCTTAATATTTTAAAACTAAGAATGATTACGGAGCTTGAAGCCCAAGAAGCTGCAGACTATAAAAAACTTCTTGAACTTGCAAAAAGAAAGATGGAACTGGGCGATTTAGAGTACCCTGAGCTTTCAAAACTTGAAACAGGTAAGCAAAATACAATTCTAAAATCCGAAGAAAACAAAGCAAAACTGCGTCAATATGAATTAAGTTTTGAGCTTTTAACGCAACAAAAATCCGAAGGTTTATCAAGACCTTTTTTGCATTCCGATTTAAAAAATCTTGATGATACTTTGATTTTGGCACAAAAACAAAACCCAAAGGTCAAGTCCGCCAAGCACTCGCTAAAAGCCGCAAAAACAGCATTAATAGCCGAGAGCGGCAAAGTTTTACCTAAAGTTTCGTTATCGTTTCAGCATGAGTATCAACGGTCGTCATACTATTTTAATGGAGAGCCCATCACAAACAAGGTTGTTTATCTGGATATCACGATTCCAATATTTCAATCGGCAAGTGAATATGCAAGCATTGCAAAGGCAAATAAGCAAAAGCAAATTGCCACCTTGGAACACAAGCTTGCTACCGAAGAACTTGAGAAAAAAGTTCGTGAAGAATACGCAAAATTTACATCCTTAAACGAAAGTTTTGCAACATTTAACGAGGTTTTAAGTGGTGCAATACAATCTTTAACACTTGCAGAAAGCAGATTTAACAAAAAAGACCTAAGTCAAATGGATTATTTACTCAAGAAAATTGAAGTATCGGAGGTTGAAAAACAAGTAATTGCAACGGAATGCGATATGCTTATGAGCTGGTTTGTGCTAAAAAGTTTAACTAATGAATTAATTATATGAAAAACCAACTCAACCCCATAACCTCTGCCCTTCAAAGCCTGCGGGTATCCTTTGTGCACTGCTTTTTGTTCTCGTGTTTTATAAATATTTTAAGCCTTGCACTGCCGATATATTCAATGCAGGTGCTGGATAGGGTTCTTGGCTCATCTTCGGTTGAAACACTGATTTGGCTTTCTGGTTTAATTTTTGCAATGGTTTTTGTAAGTATTCTACTTGTAAACATTAGAGATTTGGCATTTTCTTACATCGCTAATTCTTTTGAAAAGAAGCTCATATCGCAAACCTTTATGCAAAATATTAAAGACCAACTCAAAACCAACATCGGAGGTCAACATTTGAAGGACCTAGGAACAATAAAATCATTTATCACCAGCCCGCAACTTGCTTTGGGCTTTGATTTGCCATGGGTTATAGTATTTTTGACGGTGATATTTTACATCCACTGGATTTTAGGGTTTGTAATTTTAGGAAGCACGATTTGTTTAGCTTTTATGGCGTTTTTGAACCAAAAAATCTTAAAATATCAAACGGAAAAACTTAATGAAATGCAAATCACAATTGCAAGAAAACTTGAACTTTTGATGCGAAACGCCGAAGTAATAATAGGCATGGGAATGGTCAGTAGCGTAAACACAAAATACAACAAGGATTTGCAAGAGATCAAAACCCTTGAAAACTCCCTCAAATCTAAAACAAAAGCCATCGCAACAACAGTTAAAACCTTAAGATACGGCATGCAAATTGCAATAACTTTTATTTCCGCAATTTTGATAATGAAAGGCAAGATGTCGTCTGGTGGAATGATTGCGGTTTCAACACTGGCAAGCAAGGTTTTAGCACCTTTTGATGCCGCTCCTTCGGTTTTTACATCAATCATATCACTAAAAAAATCTTACGAGAGGTTGAAAAATACGATGAAAAATATCGTAGAGGAACGAACTACACTGCCAGTTCCAAACGGCAAGATGGTAGCGGAAGGTTTGTTTTACATGCCAAATGGTAGTCAAACACCCGTAATTAAAGGTATTTCTTTTAACATAAATGCAGGAGAGATTATAGGCATTATAGGAAAATCGGGCTCAGGAAAAACAAGCCTAGCAAGACTTTTAACTGGAATTTTTGAACCAACAAGAGGCAAGATTTTACTTGATGACTCACCTCTAAACCTTTGGAACGCAGAACAACTTGGCAAATATATCGGCTATTTACCCCAAGATGTTGAGCTGTTTCATGCCTCTATAAGAGAAAATATTTCAAGGTTTGATACAGATACAACCGATGAAAAAATTGTTGAAGCGGCTCAAAAAGCAGGTGTTCATCAACTTATTATGTCATTTTTAAATGGTTACGAAACTGAAGTTGGGCAGGCAAATATTTCTGCTGGGCAGCGTCAGCGAATTGCACTTGCTAGGGCGTTTTACAAAAACCCAAAAGTTTTAGTATTGGACGAGCCAAATTCCAACCTTGATATTGAAGGTGAAAATGCACTCCTAAATGCAATTGTAACCGCTAAAAAAGATGGTGCTACCGTTTTTATAATTTCGCACAAACCTTCAATTTTAAAGGTCACGGATAAAATTATGATTATCGGCGATGGTGAACTAAAGGTGTTTGACGAGGCACAAAAAGTGATTGAAAGTTTTGGTAAGTTATGAAAATGTTAGAACTCTACAGAAAATTTAAAGCCTTTTGGCAACTTAAGGACGAAGGTCATTACATGACGCTTTTTACAAAAATCATTCTGATTTTTCTCGCGATTTTTGTAATTTGGGCAAGTTTTGCACCGATAAACTCAAGTATCATTGCAAATGGAGAAATTATTTTAACTGCCAATAAAAAGGTAATTTCACATCTTGAGGGTGGAATTATTGAGAAAATAAAAGTCAGGGAAGGTCAGTTTGTAAAGGTAGGAGATGAGCTTATTTTGCTTAATACGGTGCAAGTTAGGGCAAAAATCCAGCAAACAAAGGAGGGTATTCGTGCTTCGGAATTTCAAAAAACCGCTAGCATAAAACGCATTTCCGCACTAAAGCAGGAGCTAAACATTGTTGAAGAATTGATGAGGGACGCAAATTCAAGCCTCTCGCGTCAGCTTGATTTACAAAAACAACTTCACGAGGCGGAAGGCAAAATCGGTGAACTTGATGCAAATATTGCCTCGCTTCAAAATGAACTTATTTCAAATCGGCACATTTTGAAAAGGTCCGTTATAAAAGCACCAGTTGAAGGTTTTGTTATGGACTTAAAACATCAAACTCTTGGCGGCGTTATTGCTCCCGCATCTGAAATAATGTTTATCGTGCCGCAAAACGATATTATGATTGCCGAAGTAAAAGTAAAACCTCAGGACATTGACTTGCTTACAGCAGGAATGCTTGCAAAAGTTCAGCTTACTGCTTACAAATCAAGATTAATGCCTAAGCTTGATGGTAAAGTTGTTAATGTTTCTGCCGATAGTTTTAAAAACGAGATGACTGGCGAGGTATATTTTAAAGCCAGAATTGAGATACCTGAAAGTGAACTTAAAAAACTCACACAAGATATAAAACTTTCCCTTGGAATGCCCGTTACTACATTTGTTATTACAGGTTCACGCACAATGTTGCAGTATTTGATTACGCCGATTTCTGAGAGCGGGTTTAAGGCTTTTAGAGAGGAGTAGAAAATTCTTTTATTTAATACTTTGCCTCTAAAATTATCAAATCTATTGTATTTACCTTGAAAAACCCCCTTGATACAAATTTATAATGAATTTATTAAAAAGCTATGCAGTCCAAATATAAAATAGTTTTATCTATGGCACAAAAATTAAATATTCCGCTTGACGATATTCAAAAATATGTGCATTGGTATAAATTGCAAAACGGTATAAATTATGATTTTGTAAGGGGATATTCATTTGAACTTGAAAATGATATAAAAACATTCATTAAAAAAGACTATTTATCCAAAAAACACTATGCTTTTGATTTGAAAATAAAGGATAAATTAGCGATACAAGGGCTAAAAAATAAAATTGCAAAAGGCGAGGAATTTATATTGCCAAAATTAGAATTTCAACCAAAACGAGAGCAAAATACTCTATTTACAATCGGCTACGAGGGAATTTCAATCGATACTTATATTAATAAATTATTGCAAAATCATATAGGCACTCTCGTTGATGTTCGTAAAAACGCTTATTCCAATAAGTTTGGCTTTAGTAAGAAAGAATTTATGTATTGTCTTGAAAAATCGAGCATAAAATACATTCACATCCCAGAACTTGGAATTGAAAGCGAGAAGAGACAAGAACTTAAAACTGCAAAAAGCTCTTCGTCAAGTGGATATGATTTATTTGGTAATGGCGTTAAGAGTATTGAAAATAAGCTATTTGATGATTACAAAAATAACCTTCCGTCAAAACAAAAACATATTGAAATGCTATTGAAAATTTTAACACAAGATAAACTTATTGCCATAACCTGCTTTGAAGCCGATTACAAATCTTGCCATAGGCATGTGTTAGCGGAGAGTTTGGGCGATATTGAGGTTGTAAATTTATAAAACTTGCACAGCTGTGCGGAAATAAAACTTGACTTTTAGTATATACTTGTATTAACTTATATTAAAGATGTGATTAATACAAAAAGTATATGAAAGCAACAATCGGGGCAACAGTAGTAAAAACTTGGGGCAATAGCCTATGTGTTCGCATTCCAAAGAAAGTCGCCGACGCACTCAAACTTCATGATGGCTCGCAAATCAAAATTTCTCTTGATGGCAATAAGATTGTGTTGGAGCCTGAAAGTAATCCATTCTTTGATTTATCGCAAGACTTGAATCTAATGACTCTACTTTCAAAAATCACAAGTAAGAATAAGCATTCAAGTGATGAGTTTGAAGGTGAAGTGGTTGGCGAGGAGGTTTGGTGAGTGTTGTATGAAAAAGACTGATAAAAAAAGACTATATACTGTCTGCGAAGCCAATGGTGCTGAATTTTTGGTAATGAGTCAACTTATGATAAGAGGTATATGGACATATAAAACTTATGTCAACATGCCTGGATATGACTTACTTTGTACAAATAAAATTGGCAATAAAGTTGTTAGAGTGCAAGTTAAGAGTAGGACTCCAAGTAATGCTGGTTACGGTATTCAATTATCAAATAATGAAACTGATTTTGTAGTATACACCAGGTTAAATAGAGGCTTCAATGAAAAATCAAGAGGTAGGGACGTGGCAATTAAAGAACCAGAATTTTGGATATTACCCATTGAACTTTTTAAATCAAGTATCAACAAAACAACACATCAATTAAAGCATTTTGATGATTATAATCAGTATAAAGATAATTGGAAATTGATCATGGATTATGTTGAGTAAAAAATACATCCCATCCAAAGGCGATTTAATCTGGCTTGATTTTAACCCACAAGCAGGAAGAGAGATAATGAAGAGGCGACCTGCACTTGTTCTTTCACCACAAGAATACAACAAACACGGGCTTATTCTTGCCGTTCCTATTACAAGCAAAGCAAAAGGTTATCCGTTTGAAGTAAAAATCAATAACGATAAAATCGGCGGCGTTGCCCTTGCGGATGCAATCAAAAGTCTAGATTGGAAAGAAAGAAATGCGGAATTTGCAGGCACCGCCTCAAAAGATGAGCTTCTTGAGGTGTTAAAATTATTAAGTGTGCTGCTGAAGGTATGAGTAGTTTATTTGATAATACACAGTTTCAAAAGAAATAAAACCACTGGATAGATTGCTAAACTTAGGTGAAAGAAGGTGAAAGACCCATTTGGCTCCCCGAGTAGGACTCGAACCTACGACCAAGTGATTAACAGTCACTTGCTCTACCAACTGAGCTATCGAGGAGTATATGCCTTAAGCATTAGTCTAAATTTTATCATATCAATAATTATTGTCAAGTATTTAAATTAAAAATTTACAAAAAGTTGCATCTTTTCACTCTACCCTAAGGCTTTGCGGGTAGTTAAATTTGTTGCAATAGCATATTTTATGAGCCGCAAAATTGTAACAGACTGCAACATTCAGGGTAAAAAACCCATAGATTTTTACATTGGTGAGTCGTTTTTACTATAAAATTATATTACACATTGCCTAACCTAAAAAAGAGCTTAAAAACAACGGATAATCTTTGGTAAAATTGTAGCAATGCAGGATAAGTTTGTTAAAATTGCCTTAATAGAAAATTGGATTTGCGTTAATTACCGCCCTCCTCTTCTTCATCAGGCTCTTGCGTTTGAGGGCTTGCATCGTTATCCTCTGTATTTTGATTTTGCGTTTGGTCGCTTAGCTCTGCGGCTTGGTAGCTTGCATCCTCCTGTGCTTCGCTGTCGCTATCGTTAGATGATGTATCGTAGTCGCTAGCGGATTGGTCGTCGCTTGATAAAATCTCGTCGTATTTGCGTAGCACATTAACATCGTCAATATCCATCTCGTCTGCCTTGCCATTTGCAATTAGCATTGCATAATAACATAGGTCAGCAAAGGGAACATTGTTTTTATCGGCAAGCTCCTTTACCTTGGACATTGCCTCCATAACATCTGGGGGGACCATGCCACCCTTTTTTGATAAAAAATCTGCCTGAAAGTGCAGCGGATGATGTGTTGCATCGGGCTCGCCAATGTAAAAATCTATGGGTATTTTTTTACCTTGAATGTTGCAGTCTATTACAATTTTGCGGGTCATATAAAATAAACATTACATTTTTTTGTATCTAACTATTGTTTATAATACATCAAAATTAGCAAAAAATCAAGAATTGTAATCATTTTTTGCCTTAATTTTTTGTCAAAACGGCTCTGTAAAGCTGATAGCAGCAACAGGTTACAACTGCCAAAATGCAGGTTTCGGCAATAAAGATTGAGAGTTTTTGGGAGGCTATTTTAGGATTTAAGTTAAAATAATGACTAAATAAATAATTTATCTTGCCGCTGGCAAAGAGGTTTAGATTTAAAAAGTCGCCCTCTATGGCAAGGCAGGCAATGCCAAAGCAGATGTAAGTTAAAATTGCATAGCAAATAATGCAGATGCAGGTTTTATTGTTAAGCAAGTGTTTGTTAAAGCTTAAATGCACCAAGATTAAGCAGCTTGCAATTAAAAGCCCAGCCTGAAAGCCACCGCCAGGCGAGCTTTCGCCAAAGCAATGAATGTAAAAGGCAAAGCTCAGAGCTATGGGCAAGACCAAAAGACACAGCCCCCTTGCGACAAAATTTATCATATCTGTAATATAGTTTTACTAAGACTCATTTGTTACTCTTACGCTATGAGGGTGACTTTCGGCGAGTCCAGCGTTTGTAATTTTAGCAAATTTGCAATTTTTACGCATTGCCTCAATGGTACCATTGCCAGTGTAGCCCATGGATGCCTTAAGCCCGCCAATAAGCTGATAAACAACCGATGAAACCGAGCCCTTAAAGGCAACAGCAGCCTCCACGCCCTCGGCAACAAGCTTGTCCCTTTGAGCGTTTGAGTCCTGAAAGTATCTGTCAGCCGAGCCCTTAAGCATGGCAGCACCCGAGCCCATGCCTCTGTAGCTTTTGTAGCTTCGCCCGTTGTAAAAAAATGTCTCACCGGGGGACTCCTCAGTGCCGGCAAGCAAACTACCAAGCATAACCGAGCTTGCTCCTGCTGCTATTGCCTTTGCTATGTCGCCAGATGTTTTTATTCCGCCGTCCGCTATAACAGGCACGCCAAAGCTGTCTGCCGCCTCCGCACATTGCATAACCGCACTAAGCTGAGGGTAGCCAACGCCTGCAACGATTCTTGTCGTACAAATTGACCCCGGGCCTATACCAACTTTTACGCCGTCTGCCCCAGCTAGGCAGAGGTCCTTAACCGCCTGAGGGGTAACAACATTGCCCACAATTATGTCAATTGGCTTTGATAGATTTTGCTTTGCTATGTAATTTTTTAATGTTTCAAGCCTTTTGATTATGTTTGCCGAGTGCCCGTGTGCCGAGTCCAAAACTAAGACATCAATCTCGCTTTCAATAAGCTTTTGAGCTCTTTCAAGGCAGTTGTCGCTAACCCCTATTGCAGCCGCAACAAGTAGCCTACCAAGTGCATCGCGTGAGGCAAGTGGGTTGGTGATGGATTTTTGTATATCTTTTGCGGTAATCAAGCCAGTGCATCTGTTGAGCTCGTCCACAACGACTAATTTTTCAACCTTGTGCTTTGCAAACATGTTTTCTATTTGACTTCTTGTGATATTTTTGTTGACAGTTATAACGCTTTTTGTCATTACCTCGCTTAAAGAGATGGAGGTATCGGTGCAAAACTTTACATCTCTATCGGTTACTATGCCCTCAACAATGCCATCTGGCGACACAACCGGCAAGCCCGAAATCTGCTTAGCCTGCATTAAATTAAGTGCATCGCTCACCTTTTTATCCTTAGTGATGGTTATTGGGTTTAACACCAAATAGGACTCAAACCTTTTAACATTTTTTACAAAGGCTATTTGTTCCTCTATGCTGTTATTTTTGTGTATCACCGCAATGCCACCAAGGCTTGCCATTGCAACGGCCATCTTGTCCTCGCTTACGGTGTCCATAGCGGCGGCAAGTATTGGTGTGTGTATGGATATATTTTTTGTTAGCTTTGTTGTTGTTAGGGCATCCTTTGGCACAATGCCAGAATACTGAGGCACAAGCAAAACATCGTCAAATGTAAGAGCTTGATCGGATGTAAAAAATTTATTGTCCAATGCCATAGTGATAATGCAAAACAATGAAAGAAGGATTAAATAAAACTCTTTCAATAATATCTAAAACTTACATCCTTAATTGCAAGATAAATTATTAGTTTATTTAACATCCCCCTACCCCCCAATAAAAATACCGAGGGCGAGGGTGTTGGTGGAGAGGTTTTTGGTGTGGTTGTAGTTTTGGCTGTGGGTTATGGACAGGCTGAGGGCGGCCTCGGTTACGGCTCTGTGTTTTTTAATTTTGTAGCCTTGCAAGGAGCCATTGCC
>CAMCVL010000010.1 GCA_945881985.1 Rickettsia typhi
CAGGTGGAACAGGGACGGGAACAGGGGGAGCAAGCTCGGGCTCTCAAGGCACGGCACCAACACTAGCAAACAATGGCACGCCTCTAACAAACGACACAGAGCAATCTAACGACATTCTAACCTACCTCCGCTTTAGCGAGCTCACATCCTACATCCAATCCTCCTCAATGGTTGATTGCAGCGGGGTGGTGGTGCAATCTGATAGTAAAAATGGCAGATATATGAGTGATAATTTTTACGCCTACCCTAGGTCAATATTTGAAAACGGAGGTTTTTTGTCTCGCCGCAAAAAAGTAAACCCCATAGCTCAAAAATACCTTGACTGCAGCTTTGGCAACAAGGCGGCAACATCACGCATTACAAATTATCCATTTGCATATTGTAATCAAAATGGAGAGTGGTTCACCGAGGCTCAAATGTCATGCACAACAACTCAAGGCAGGCTCAATAATATTGCAATTATTAGCAACTGGTCAAAAAGCAATCCTTTGACAAGGGTGGATGCAAACATTCAGGAGGCATCAACAATAACAAGACCTAGTCCAAGATACGAACATACAATGCAGGAGGTTGGCGGTAAGATATACATCTTTGGCGGCAGAAGGCACAGCCTGCAGCACTCAAGCTACACTGCAGGTAAAAATGAAACATATCTTAACGATATAAACAACGAAAAAGTCTACGATACATTTAATTTTATGTACAATGACCTTGATGCATCTGGCAACAAAACTACTAACACAACAGTATTGGACACAAACACGCAAAGGTTTGCCATTAGGTCCGGCTCTTTAATGAAAAAAATGCAGGACATGGACAGCTCCTACTACGATGTTTATCTTTATAGCCGTAGATTTAGCTCTGGCTACGAAGGACATGTAAGAAGAACTCCATATGCCGGTATTAACCATAACTACGTTAGTCCTTATCTTGACCAAACAAGAATTAACTGGAACTTTAACGAAAGCTCTCCATATTTTAGCACTTTTGACGAGCTTTGGCAAGTTACTGGCTCCGATGCAAATTGGACAAAGCCAGTTTTTACAAAACTTACAATTACTGGCACTAAGCCATCTGGCAGATATGGACACTCAAGCACAACTGACGGTGCAAAAATGTATATCTTTGGCGGCGTAGAGCTTGTTGATACAATTGCACCAGTTCTATCTTGCCTTGGTCCAGACGGTCCAAGCGGAGATATAACAATGTTTTCAACCCCAGCAAACATGTTAGCCTGCATAGCCGACCCAGTGGATGACCCAACTACATCGGGACTCAAAACTCTTGACGGCTCCGCAAATGGCACAAGTTGCAACAGTGGACAGTTGCAAAAACTATATGTAAGGCCCATCTACAAGCCCATAAATTACAGACTTAGTAATACATCTTTGCTTGGCTACAGGGTGGTTAGCGACTCATATGTCAATAATAATGAAGCAGGTAAACCAAATACAAATACCAACTCCGGCTCATATAATCGTACTGAAAATGTTAACGATGAAAACGCTGAGTATCCATTTTTAATGACAGCTACAAACCACTTGCCTCTATTGATTTCAAGCGGCACATTTGCAGGCAAATATATGATGTCCAGAGAAATGAGTCAATATGGCTCAATAGAACTATCCCCTTATTTGTCGTTTTCAATAGGCACGAATGGTAAGTATTCCCCTATGTATTCATATGCAGCTTCAACATCAACCATGTCAAATATTACACCTTTGCCAGCAGCAATTAATCCTCTTTCTCTCTATTCTCAATCAGTGCAAAACAACGGCATAACAGTATCTCCTCTTGGATTTGCTTTAAAAATGCCCTATTCTTACGAACAGTGTGTGGCAATTGTCTATGGCTCACAAAAAAATAAATATCTAAATGACATCTGGGAATACAGCCCGGGTACAAACACTTGGCTAAAACTTACAAGCGGTACGGGTCCAAAAGCTAGAAGAAACAGCGGCATTTTTTACTTTGACAACTATATCTTTATTTTTGGCGGAATAGGCGAGGATGGTAAATCACTAAACGACTTTTGGGCTTTTAACAAAAGAGACTCAAGCTGGACAAACATGGCTGCAAACGACAGAGCTTTTGCAAACAATACAACCATCCATGTCTATGCAAACAAAGCATACATCTCTCCGGCAAATGGCAGTAACAAGATATATGTTTTTAATCTTGAAAATCAGCAATGGTCAACCATCACCCCATCTGGATTACCTACTTACAAAGCATCGGACTATCGTAATACAGCTAGCGGTATTTACACAAAAACCTATACCGATGTTAATGGCTCGGCGGTAAATTTGATGCAGACAAGCAAAGCTTTAACTTGTAGTAGTTTTAAATCTGACGAGCAAGCCAATGTTATTGACAAACTTACTCCTATGTATGTTGGTTCAAAAAGTTTTGTGTCTTCTTTTGGCGACAGACCTTTTAGAGATGGCTATGGTTGCAGCCAGTCAAGATGGCTTAATCTTTCAACCACATCGCCTTTGATAACTAGTATAAATTTAACAAATATTTTTCCTGTTACATATTACGGTGCAATCAGTAAAAATCTTGGTGACTTTACTTTTTTTTATAACGATTATCTTCTTGCCTGTACTACGGGTAGTTGTTCTTATACAAATCCAACTAAAACTGTTACAAAATCTGACTACATCACAAAAATGACTCAAAGAAAACAAAGTCACTTGTTTTTATCGCCCTACATTAACCTTGATGGAATCAATTTGGAATACAACACGGTTGACGAGAATTATCTGCCTAAGACTTTGGATTTTTCAAAATTTTTCAATGAAGATTCGGACAATAGCCAAAACTCTAAAAATCAATATCAAATGATTGGCTACGGGGACAATCTTTTGCTTATTAACAAGGGTATACCGATGGTATCCTTTTTAAACCTCTTAACATCCCGCAACTCTGGCATATACTTTTTAAACCCAGACATATTTGCCGGCGATGTTTATAACTACAATATTACAAATGATACAGTTACAAAAATTACCTCATCAAAAAACTATCTACCGGGTGCCCGTAATTATTTAATTGATAAAAAAACTGAGGCACTTAGCATTCAATCTTCCTTTCAGGCGTTTTTACAAAATTACGAAGCTTACCCAGCTCCTGAGTATGTATTTAAAAGAACTAAAACGGCGAACTGTCAAACAACTTCCTCAGTGGATAATTATTACTGTATGCGAGCAAGTGGTGCACAGGTTGTTCAGCTTACAGGGCAAGATAACACCGTCATATCGTACAACTACGGTGAAAGAAACGCAAGATTAACTGATTTTACACACGCATCTTGCAAAACTCCGGGATACTGCCTGCGTACCGCAATGTATAAAATTGAGGATGCCAAAGCAGGAGAATACTACCTACCAAAGCAAAATGGAGCTACTGGCATAGGTACAAGAACCTACAATTCAACCCCTGTTATGAGTGTAGATGGTGCTTCAGGATCGGTTATTACCGGAGATCAATTTTCAAATATGTTAAAAAAGTTACAAACAACAACATTTACCGCCTACTTAAAATCAATATCCGCAACGACCGACACCCTTAACAAGTCAATGATAAATGCACCTTTTTTTGATGGCAATGCAATAGCCGCTGTAAAGGTTGGCACTTTAAATGGAGCTGATAGATACAGGGCATTTAGCTTTGGCGGCTATTATTTACACGAAAACTTTAGCTTTGGGCTTGGTAGCACTCTTGAGCCACTTGGTATAATGAATGGTCTTTTTACTTACCCTGACACATTTTTTTCCTACAATCCTATTAAGGGCGGCATGGCATTTTCTGTAGTAACTCACAATGATGTCTATGCACTTAGCACAGATTAACATTCTGTCAAAATACAATTCAATTTGTTCTTTGATATAACTGTAAAATAGAGGTTGCTACAACTGCAATTGCAAAATATTTCTTTGCATCTTTATAAAATATCCAAGTGATTCGGTAAAACGACGCCCATTCTCCTGCTTAGAAACTAATTAGGCAAAGTTACTATAAAGCACTTTGTACAAATGCAGACTCCTTATTTAACGATTACAATCTACAAATATTTTGCTAAAATCTTCATCTGAAATTTTTAAAATTAGATCATATCTGTTTTTGTAATTATCTTTGTTTATAGCTTGTTTTTGGGGAATGTAGAATGAAGTTTTCTATGACAATGTTATTAAAATGCAATAAAATAAAAAAAATGCTTAACAAAAAAAAGACAATAATAATAAATTACAATATAATATTCTATTTATAGATTGTGAATATTTTTTTAAAATAAAGAATTGCTTTTTATTTTAAAAATTTTATATAGCAAAGCTATAAAGTAATATGTAATATATAGAATTTTTTTTAATAACTTATATTATATAATATAAATTTTATATATTACAATTGATTTATTAGTGTTATTAAAACTTTATTTGTAATTATTTATATGAGTAAGAAAAGTACAACAAAAATTAATGCTGTTATTAAAAAAAAATGCACTTGTGATGTAAATCAAGATATGTGCAAGTTGCATTGCAAGCTTAAGCTAAAGGCAAAATGCAAACACAAATCTATCTTACATACCTCAAGTTCAAGCTCAATTGTTGTAAACGAAGGAGTTATGGATTTTACTAAGAAAAATAAAAAAAATCTCACAAAGACAATTCTTAAAGGTGCAAGCAAAGGTAAAAAAGGAATATTAAAAGATCAATCCTTGTATGACTTAAAAAAAGAGAGAGGTAGAACTTGCAAACAGGAGCAAAATTCTTCAGACCGCATTTTGGAGAATTACAACATAACAAAAGATTTAATTAGAGAACAAAATAAAACCTACAACGATGGGATTATGCGTTATGGCTTTGACCGTCAAAAATTACCAGCAATATTAAGTTTGCAACCAAAGGTAAAAACAGATGAATCAACTCCCGAAACAAGATTGTGGCGTGCAGTTGTAATGCAAGCAATGTTTGATATAGCATCGGTTGCAAAAAGAGGTAGCTGTAAGGCGGCAAAGTTTTCAGCCGAGCAGTGGATTGACTTATCAAATCCAAACTTTATACTAGTTTGCAGGCTGGCGTTACTTGATCCAGTTTTAGTCTACAATAGGTCTCGCAGCGTTGTGTCGTTAAGGGATTTGGAGCTATTTTTTAAAAATTGCTAATAAAACATATTAAAAAAAATCCATTACTGGCCTTTTGGACGCAATACATTATCATCTATACTTTTTGCCTTGCGTCTGTAAAAAGATATTTGTATTGAGGTTGCGATATTAATATCAACAACCACTTCAAATATTAGGATGTCAAAGCATTTTGCAATCTTCAGTTTAATATCGCAAAAATATCATCAAATTTTACAATTAAATGATTGGTAATGTAGAGTGAGAGTTATTTAGTTTATATAGTTTGTTTTTATATTGATGAAGGTATAATTTATAAATTATAAATTGAATTTTGCGCTAACATTATTTTAGTAGCATTTTAAGTTTTTCATCTTTTTTGTAAGTTTGAGTATTGTCATTGTTTAAAATTGTTGCTTTTACAAAGATTACCGTTTCGGTATTTGTCTTTTGGCTTGACTTGTACTTAAACAAATGCCCAAGTAGAGGTATTGAGGAGAAAAATGGAACACCGTTTTCAACCTCACTTGTCAACTCCTCTGTAAAACCACCCAAAACCATAATGCCGCCAGATTTAATTTTCATTACAGAATCAAGCTCTTTTTTGCTAACAACTGGTATAAGATTAGTTATTGATTCGGTAGCACTAGATCCCGAAGTAGATGAATTAGTTTTAACTGTAGACAAGAATGATGCAGCTGGGTCTTTTGCCCATTTTGTCTCGTCAGTAGATGATAGAGATGGCTTGACATTAAGTGTAATTTCTTTTGTATCTGGGTTTGCAACGGCTTGCAAACTTAGTATAATACCTATTGGAATGCTCTTAATTTTACTAGATACAACAATTGGTATTGCGGGGTTAGATATGCCAGCGGTGCCAGCTGCAGTAAATTGATTTTGAAGCGATGGAGTGAGCTCAAAGAAGATTTTATTTTCAGCAAAAGACAAAACTGCTTTTTGATTATTCACAACATTGATTCTTGGGCTTGAAACAACCCTTGCAGAGCCAAATTGTTGCAACAGGTTTATTGCAGCAGTCATGTTTGTAGGGCCTGTTTTTGTAAAGCTTGTGGTAAAAAAACTACCACCACCTGCTCCAGTTGGCATGCCAAATGGCATTTTTACAAGCGATGATGTATTTTTACCTATGGCATTATTGTTTTCAAATGTTATGCCAGCTTTAAAGCTATCGTCTAAAGTAAGACTAACAAGGCTAACCTCAACAAGTATCTGGGTCATGGCGTATTTTTTGATTTCCTCAATATATTCGGCAACGGACTCGTGAGCTACAGATGTTGCGTTAACAGTGACTATGCCAGCCTGCTTATTTAAATTAAAACTTGCCCCTTCGTGACCCGCAAGAACCTGCTTTAGTCCCTTTTCAAAAGAGCTCCAAACAGACCACTCGCTATTATTAGAAAGAGAACTTGAGGCACTGACTCCGCTTGAACCAGTATTGGCGTCACCAGAGCCAGAAAAACTGCTTTGCACGCCAAAACTTTCGCTACCTGTTTTTGTTGTATCCAACAGAGTTATTATGTAGTTTTTTGTATATGGTTTGTCTATTTCAAATCTTACTATATCGCTTTCAATAGTGTATCTAAGTCCGGAATTGCGGCAAATTAATTTAAAAACATCGTTTAATTTTTTGTTTTTTACAGATATTAAAACATTTGTCTCAATTTTAGGGTCAACCTCAATATCTATGCCATATGTGTCTGCTATATCGGCAAGAGCATCCTTTACCGGAACCTCAGAACTTAGGCTAAAACTAATTTTTTTGTTTAACAATGGTGCAAGCTCGCTAAGATTACTGTTTTTAATTGGTTCTGGCTCTACTTGTGGCTCTGCAAAGCTTGGAACTGACTCTCTTGAATCCTGATCTTCCGAGAAGTATTCAAGAGCCTGATTATAAAGTTTTTTTCTTTGGCAGTATGAGTAGATTTTGGCATTGTTAGCATTTTGCTTTTTTTGCAGCAATTTGTCGCAGTATTGAGAGTTTTTATCATCGTTTTTAGATGAATTGCCACATCCGAAAACAAAAAGAATCATTAGCATGATGGTAATTTTTTGCAGCAACTTAACCATATGAATAAAACGCAGCATAAAAATCACACAAAAGCCACCTAGGCCTATTAACAACATATCAAAACCTGCAAAACCTCCTATTTTACATTAACAAACATTACCAGATTCAATTTAAATTAAAGCTGATAATAAACTTACTTTTGTTATTAGCTATAATTTAAAAAATAAAAATCAAGTTATTTATTTATTGGCAAATCAAAGTCAAAAATACTAAATCCAGATTGATACTAAAAGACATAGCAAAAGGCACTTAGCAAAGGTTTGGATTTTTTTACTATTAAAAATATTATTTTACTAAACTTGTTAAATATGCGATAGATAATCAATTTATCTTGCTATTAAACAAAATATCTTTTAGGTTAGGTTGTGTATTTAGCTTTGTAAAAATTTATATCAATCAAATGTTGAAGTTTCGCAGTGATGCACTGGTAAATGCAATACTTTTTACCACTCTATCAATTACATGGGGTTTTACATGGTTTTGCGGGAGGTGGCAAATTAACAATACAATTTTGCCAGAATTTGCTGTTTGCTACAGATTTTTAATTGCATCGTTATGTATTTTTGCTTTTTTACTAATCAAAAGAGGTTTGAATTCCTTTAAGATTTCAAAAGAAGACTTTAGGCTTGCCTTTATTTATTCTGGATTTTCCTTCTCGGTGAACTTTATACTTTTTTATTACGCCGCCTTGCATTTTGTTACGGGTTTTAGTGCGGTTATCTTTTCATTTAGCATTATATTTAGCTATTTGATTGGCAATTGGTTTTTTGATTTTAAACGCTCCCTTGGAATAAAGCTTTATCTTTCGGTAATACTTGGTATAGCTGGGCTTGTCTTTGTAATGTTTCCAAGTCTTGCGTCAATACACAATCTAAACTCAGCAATTAAAGGTGCTATACTTTGTTTTGCTGCAACGCTATCTTTTTCCATTGGAGCGGTTTTATACGAAAGTAAAGCAAAAACCCTAAAACCAGATATTGTTTTAATGTTTTTTTGGTGTCTTGTGATTGGCTCTTGCTGGTCTTTTGTTTTTGGTACAATTCATAGCCTTGTGGACGACAAGCCAATAGTTTTAATGCCAGATTTTAATATAAACTTTATCATAACAATTTTGTATCTTGCGATACCATCAAGCACAATTGGGTACTTATGTTTTACGGCTTTAATTAATAGAATTGGCTCGGTTAAGGCATCCTATTCAAGCCTTGTTTCGCCGGTGATTGCAATAATTGTTTCCTCTTTTCTTGAAGGTTATAAAATTGGTGTCTATACTTTAATTGGTATTATATTTATATCCTGTAGTAAATTTGTTATGTTTGCAAAGTAACTTTTTTATCATTTGTCAATTTTTAACATGCTATCCAACAATCAATTAAAAGCCGAAATTACAGAGTTAAAAAAGCAAAAAAATGCTGTAATTCTTGCCCATTACTATCAAATTGACGAGATTCAGGAGGTAGCAGACTTTATAGGAGATTCTCTTGAGCTTGCAAAAAAAGCACAAAATACAGATGCAGATGTTATAGCCTTTTGCGGTGTTAAGTTTATGGCAGAAACTGCAAAGATACTAAATCCTTCAAAAACAGTTATCTTGCCCGATTTAAACGCCGGCTGCTCGCTTGAAAGCTCATGTAGACCAGCTCAATTTGCAGCTTTTCGTAGCAAATATCCACAGGCGGTTGCAATTACATACATCAATTGTTCTGCCGAGATAAAAGCCCTTTCGGACATTATTTGCACCTCTTCCAATGCCGATAAAATTATAGCATCCGTGCCAAAAGACAAGCAAATTATTTTTGCACCAGACAAAAACCTTGGGGCATATCTTAGTCGTCAAACCGGCAGGGAGATGATATTGTGGGACGGAGCATGTATAGTTCACGAGACATTCTCGCTAAAGGAGCTTATCAATCTAAAAACACGCAATCAAGATGCCTTGGTTATTGCCCATCCAGAATGCACTCAAGACCTACTTGACGAGGCTGATTTTACAGGCTCAACATCAAAGCTTCTAAGTTTTGTTACGCAAAATTTAGATTGCAAAAAATTTATTGTTTTAACCGAGCCGGGCATATTGTACAAAATGCGTCTTGCAAGACCAGATGCGGAGTTTTTAACCGTCCCTGGCCTTCAAAAGGACAGTCCAGACTGCATAAATTGCAACAACTGCCCTTTTATGAAGCTCAATACCCTAGAATCCCTCCATTCCGCCTTGCTAAACCTAAGCCCGCAAATTGAACTCTCGGGTCAATTAATAGACAAAGCAAAGGCATCGCTTTTAAACATGCTTGCCATAGCTTAATGCAAATGTTTAGCCCAATAATCAAGCTAACTTTATAGAATTAACACACTTGCACGCAAAGTATCTGGGGGCGTCTGTTGTTTTTAAAGCAGATTGTTTCTGGGTAGGGCTCAGGAGTAAGTTCCTATTTCAATCCACAATGGACTTATCAAGCAGTTTTACAAAGCCATCTGCGGCACTAGTAAATAAATATTGATAACAAGAAAATATCCTCTTGTACTATATTTTAAGGCACATTAAAAACCACAGCCCAAAAACGGATTGTTTGATGTTCTTAAAAAATAGAAGCAGAGGTTCAAACAAAAAGGGATAGGATAAATCACCCTCCCTACCGAACCTCTCAAGCATAAAAAGATAAACTAATTTGTTTATTAACTTAGGGGGTGATGGTGGCTTTTAGGGCTTTTGGCCTGCTCTTTTAACTTGATTTTCATATTTCTTCCTTCCATCTCCCTGAATCTGCTCTCTCCCACATTCCTTACACTTAAAGCGCTGAACACCCCTCGCTTTTCCATTTTTTATCAATTTTTCACAACCACAAAACTTACACTTTTCCATAAAAACAAAAACAAATAATATAAAGATTATACTATCTGTTTTTGTTTGTTAGGTCCAAAAAATCAAATTTAATTCACTTGACAAGCGAGTTTTTTGCAATACAATCTTAGTGCTATTTTTTTGCGTGGCTTTTGCCAGCATTATTTGCTTGCTCGTAATTAGGCATCTTTGATGTTTTGATTGACGGGCTGTTTTTATGTACTAACCTTTAATTTTTTGTTTTTATAATGTCTATTAACAACGATGCAGCATTTGACATGGCTCAAGTGTACGCACAGGAACTTAATGAGTTTAATGAGCTTTTAAGCACGCTACCTCAGGAGGTCTACAATCTATCAAAAAAAACAACAGCCGGCGACAACAGTGGCTTTATTACAAAAGGCACGATTGTTGACATCAGTAAAAAACTTGGCAGGGCAATCATTGATGTAGGTTTAAAGGCCGAAGGGGTTGTTAGCCTTGATGAATTCGTGCAGGACTCCAAAAGAATGGATGTTAACATTGGCGACGAATTTGATTTTTATGTTGAAGCCTTTGATAAAAAAAATGCAATCATATCCATCAGCTACGCAAAGGTGCAAAGGGAGAAGATCTGGCTACAGCTTAAGGAAGCTCACAAAAATGGCACAACAGTTTATGGGGCAATTTTTAAAAGCATAAATGGTGGTTTTGCGGTTGACTTTGACGGCATCTTGGCATTTTTACCAGGTAGCCAAGTGGACATTAAAATTCCTAAGGACATATCCCCTTTGCTAAACATAAAGCAACCATTTAAAATCATCAGCCTTAGTGACGACGACACATCCAACACGGAGTCCAAGCTACTTGTTGTGTCAAGAAGAATGGTTATTGAAGAGACAAGATCCGAGAAAAAAGGTGAGTTCCTAGCTACAATTGAAGAAGGTAAAGTGGTGCAAGGTGTTGTTAAAAACATTGCAAGCTACGGTGCCTTTGTTGACCTTGGAACCATGGACGGCCTATTGCATGTTGCTGACATTACTTGGAACAAAATCTCTCACCCATCAGAAGTGCTTTCAATAGGTGATGTAATTGAAGTAAAAATTATCAAAATTGATGTTGAAAAAAAGAGAATATCTCTTGGCATGAAGCAAATTCAGGAAAACCCATGGACCCACCTTGCTACAAAATACAAGATTGGCGACCGTATCAAATCCAAGGTTACAAACAAGGTTGACTACGGTGTTTTTGTTACAATTGAGGGCGATATTGAAGGCCTAGTTCACAACTCTGAGTTTGCATGGACTAAGGAGCTTTGCCAAAAATACTCTAACGAGGTGCAAGTTGGCGATGAAATTGAGGTTTCAATCGTGGGTCTTGACATTGACAACCACAAAATTTCACTATCCCGCAGGGAGACTCTGCACAACCCTTGGAAGGAGTTTGCTGACAACAACACCACAGGCACAAAACTTAACGGTAAAATTGTTAATGTTACAAACTTTGGCTTGTTTGTTGAGCTTGATGGCAATATCAATGGGCTTGTTCACATATCCGATATATCTTGGAACAACGACAGCGACCAAGTTTTAAAGCAATACAAGGCTGGGGACTCTATTGATGTTGTTTATTTATCTGGCGATTATACAAAACAAAGAATTTCTCTTGGTATTAAGCAGGTTGCCGGCGACCCTTTTGAAAAACACATTGCTGCACTTGGTGAAGGTGCTATTGTTGATGTTGCTGTTTCAAAAATCTACAGGGACGAAATTGAGGTGAAACTTTTTGATGAAATTCTTGTTAAAATCAAAAAGCACAACATCCCTGCTGACAAAATCGTTCGCAACATTATTTCCTACAACATTGGTGAGGTTGTTAAGGCTAAGGTTGTTAAGTTTGACGAGCAAAAAAGAAGCCTTCTTCTTTCTATCAAAAAACTTGAGGATGACACTAAAAACGAAATTCTTAAAAACTACAAGTCAAACAACTCTGGCTCAACTCTTGGTAGCATTTTGGGCGGTGCAATTAGCGTGGCTGAAGCACCTGCTGCAGAGCAAGATACCAAAGATGGAGAGTAATTGCTTTAGTTAGCAAGATTTAAAAGTTATGGCAATATCTGTTGATTATCTGTTAATTAGCTTAGTTTTGATATTGTTGTAACTTTTGTAAATAATTTACCAAGTTTTTATAATTCTAAAATGAGAATTTAGTAAATTATTTGTCTCAAAAATATACCAAATCTAATTTGGATTGCAATTGTAGCAAAATCTTCATTTCTTGCCCCCATTTTTTTGTTTGGAGGCCTGACATGAAGGATGCAATTTAATTTTGTAGATGGATTTTGTAGATGGATTTTGCACTAAATGTAAAATTTTGTTTTATATATTATATAATTCTATATTCTGTATTATCGTGTTTAATTATTATGTTTAATTATGACAACATCAACTAACAACCAAATTGCAACAGCAAATTCAGCAGCAACGGTTACCACTCAAGCTAACAGCCTTCAGCCACAGTTGCCAGTGCCGCCAAAGCCAAATATCTTTTTGCAGGCAATACCTTTGGTTGTAATCTTTGTGTTTTTTTACTTTTTTATTATAAGACCGCAAAAACGCAAGATGAAGGAAATTTCGCAAATGCTTTCAAGCGTTAAAATTGGCTCAAAGGTTTTAACATCGGCGGGTATATACGCAACAGTTATTGAGCTTGACGATAAAGCTGGGCTTGCAAAGGTTGAAATTGCAAAAAATGTGCGTATATCTATCACAAAATCATCAATAGTGTCAATTTTAAGTCATGAAGACATACCCACAAGCAACTCCTAGCTTTGTTGCAAGCAATTAAAACATCTAAAGAATTCAATTAACTAAGCATCTATTTTTTTGCAATCCTGCAATAATTTGATTTTGTATTTTTACAGCCTGCTGTGCTAAAGCAAAGCTGCAAAATTCAAATCTAAAATTTTTAATTCATTTAACCCAAGCCTTAGCAAATAAACAATTTTTAAAAAACCTTGACATATCACTATTTTTTGCAAAAATCTAATAATTATTATCATTATTAAAATTGCCAAAGTGTTAGAGCTAAAAAAAACTACAAAAAAGATACTTTTGTGCGGTTTGCCAAATAGCGGTAAAACAAGTTTTTTAAATGCACTTTGCAAGTCTGGCTTTAAAACGGCAAACTATTCCGGCACAACAATTGATGTAAAAAGCTCCAGTTTTACCTTTAATATTGGCACCTCAGGGCATTATTGCACCGCGGATGTTTTTGATACTCCCGGCATCTATACCCTAAGCCAAAGCGGCTTAAACGCCCAAGACGAGGCAATTGCAATAAATTTTATCAATCAAAATGCAAAAGACTTTGACAAAATTTGCCTAGTATGCGACGGCACAATGTTAAACAAAGAGCTTGAGCTTGCAGCGTCATTAATATTGCTAACACAAAACAAGGTTAAGCTTGATATAATAGTTAATCAAAAAAATCAAGATAATCACTCTTTGCAAAAAATTTTAGATTTTGCTAAGCAAAATGGGTTAAATAGCGTTGTGTTAAATGCATCGTCTAGTAAGCAAGCTCGGGGCTGCATTGCATTAGTTTGCGGGGAGGATTTATTTGAGGCAAATTTAATTCCACAAAAAAGCTCCGTACAGGCTAAAAACAATATTTTTAAAGGCATTACACCAAGCAAATTTGATAACATCTTAAGCCATAACATTTGGGGCCTGCCGATATTTTTTGCAATTTTATTTACCTCTTTGTTTTTAGCATTTAGCTTTGGCGGATTTTGCTCGGATGCAATTCTTGCAATAGCCGATAAAATATCACCGCGGCAGAGTGGTTTTGTTAGCATTCTCACTGCCTCTGTCATTAACGGAATTTTTGTGATTTTTGGATTTATACCAATTATATTCTTTGTATTTTTGTTTGTTAGCCTACTTGAAAAAACCGGCTACATCACAAGAGTGTCCTACCTGCTAAACGGTTTTATGCTAAGGTTTTTTAACATAGATGGCAAGGCTTTTATACCCTTGCTTACGGGGGTTGGCTGCACCGTGCCAGCTTACATGGCAACAAGGATAATTTCAAGCAAGCATCAAAGATTTTTAGTCAACACAATGCTAAGCTTTATTCCATGCTCGGCAAAAAATACTGTTTTTGCTCTTTTTTGCTGCGGATTGCTTGGTAGCTTTTATGGCTCTTTTGCTCTTTATGCAATTTATGTCTTTGGCTTTGTCTTTGGATTGTTAATTATAAGGCTCATATCTTTATTTATCAGTCTTAAGCAGCCTAAGCTTGCTAGCAAAGATTATTCATCTCAGTTTTACCAAATTTACCCTTTGCAGATGCCTGTTGCAAGCGATATTTTAACCCTATCTTACCTAAAGGTAAAGGATTATATAACAAATATAGCAACTACAATACTTATGTTTTCGGTTGCGTTTTCGCTTTTAAATTCTTTTGGATTTAGCTGGCAAAGTGGTTTTTACATAGCCTTGCCAAATAGCATTGACGGCAGCGGTGGGGGGGCAAGTTGCCTTGAGGCTATGGCAAAGTTTATTACCCCACTTTTTGCACCCATTAATTTGCCTTGGCAAATTGTTGCGGCAATTGTTGCTGGGTTTGTTGCAAAAGAGGTTTCGCTTTCTATGCTTGCTGTGCTTTTAAGTAGCAAGGCTCAGCAAGGCACGGACATAGCTCAGGTTATGATAAACACATTTGAGCCTAAGATTATCATTGAATTTTTGGTTTTTATGTTTTTTTACGCACCCTGCATATCCGCTATGAGCACTTTACAAAAGGAGGGTCGCAGCACAAGGCAAACTCTTTTTATCTTTATTTTAACTAGTATTTTGGCATATGGCGGTGCTTACATTGTTAGCCTTTTTTAAGATATGTTTTTACTAAGATACTTTTTGGCTTTTTTTGCAAATCTAAAAGATAGATTTGGCATAATTAGAACAAGTTTTTTTATACAAAATCTTAGATTTTTTACAATCACGGCAACAATATTTTTAGTATTTACTTGGATAGTTGTTTTTATTACAACCTCTGGCTATGTTGTTAAGTTTAAGGTAAGTTATTGGTATGTATTAAAATACAGCCTGCTTTTTACATTTAAGGCAACAGATGTAATCTTACCTTTTATTGCCCTAATTTGTGCGGTGATATTTTTTCTATCATCTAAAAGTCAACTTGCCGTGCTTAGATCTCTTGGCTATACAAATGCAAAAATTATTTATCACATTGCACCTTTTTATTTTGCTTTATGCTTGGGTCTTGCTTTGTTTGTTAATTACGGCAGGCCTTACATTAAAAATTCCATAGCACAAATTAAATCCGAGATACAAAAAATGTCAATAGCAAAGATACTTACCGAAAAAGAGGTGGTAACCTACGGAGATATGTCTTTTTACATCAACAATATAAACAAAAGCAATATGTCCTTAAACGATATTATACTGCGTAAGTTTGACGGGTGCAACCTTGCAATCTTAACCGCAAAAAGTGGCATGATAAAGGAAGATGTTAAAAGTAAAAACCTATTTTTAATACTAAACGATTGCCAAGTTAGGCTGCAAAATGCTGCCCTTTGCAAATTTAAGCAAGATAATGGGCTGGATTATGGTTTTTTTGTAAAAAAGCCAGACTATTTGTATGATTTTGACATGGTGTCGCAAAAAATCTTCATCAACCTTACCTTTGACAGCGGGCAACAAAACGAGCTAGACCTATCGGTTGCTTCAATGCAAACTGCTAAAATTATCGCCATGACGCTTTGGTTAAAGTCTAGTTATACTGACAAAGATGCAGATTTTAAAAAAGCATTATTTAAAGAGTTTAATTTTAGAATTTTAAACCCATTTTATCTTTTGCTCTTTGCTCTTTGTGTATCAGTGTTTTTAGTAAATGCAAAAGGTGGACGGGGATTTAAGTTGCTTAATGCAAATTTTGTTGGCATGATATGCCTTTTTGCTTACACAGCAACTATTTATGGCTTTGTAATTGACGGACTAGTGGGCAAGCTCCATCTAAAAGGACTATTTATTGCTGCGGCAAATATCGTCTTTATTTTTACCATCTCTGCGGTAAAAATTTTGTATGACGACAAAGGTTACAAACTTCTTGCCCTCTTTGCAAAATTAAAACAAAAATAGAGCCATTTTGTACAAGTGTTAAAGATATATCAATTATACTATTAAGATAGATTCCATATGGATTTTGTACGCACTTGAAGTTCTTGAAATTTGCACCCCGTAGAAATTGCAAAAAAAGACTCGTTCTAAATTACAGCTTGACATTTATTGAAATGAATAAGACTAACAAACCAATATTGCAATCTAGGGTTTTAACATTTTTACAAAGATTGGCACTGCGGACTTTTTACAGATAGAGATTTGACACTTTCTCTATTTTAGAACAAGTCCCAAAAAAATATTGAAAATTTCTTGCTTATAAAATAATTTATTTTACATAATTGCAAAAGGGATTGCTATTGCCTAATTGAAGTAAGTAGAGGTCCTTAAATATCTAAGCCTATTATAATTATTTATTTAGTTTTTATTATGAAAAAAGTTATTATTATCGTTGCTGCTGTTGCTGCTGTTGCTGTTGCTGCTTTTGTTTTTAACAAAGCTTCTCAAAACAACACTCCTGCTACCGAAGCTACAACAGAACAAGCTGCTCCTGCTGCTGAAGGTGCTGCTACAACAGAACAAGCTGCTCCTGCTGCTGAAGGTGCTGCTCAACCTGCTGCCGCTGCTGCTCCTGCTGCTGAAGCTCCTAAAGCTGCAAAATAGTTTTGCCGCTTAAACAAACATCTGCAAAAGCCTTAACAAGCTTTTGCTTTGTTTGAAATATTTTAAATTTTACCCTAACTACAGTGTTTTGTTAAATTTTATTTAAAATTTAAAGCGCTAAAAGTGTAAAATTCAAAGTATTTCAATATTTCTATATGTTAATTAAAATTTAACATAACAGCATTTCACAAAAACAACCTCCATGCCCCATTTGTAAAATTAGGTTATAAATTTTTAAACTAAAGATATAGTCAATCACACATAGATACTAACACTTGTAAAGTAAGCTACAATCCAAGATTTACCTTTGTAAAAACCTTTGCAGCCACCTTTGCAACACCACACATCACCCCCATTAGCCAGCTGTGCCTGCTTAGCTTTGCCAGCAATGGTGGGAGGCAGTCTAGTTTATACCCAAAGAGAGCTGCGATTTTGTAGTATGTGTAGGGGTAAGACTGAGAATTGGTATTGTAAAAACATTGTATTGATAAGTAATTTTTTGCAAAGCAAAAAATATTGCCCCAGCCCCCTCCAGGCGACTTGGCAATCTGCTGGTTATTGCCAAGTCGCCTGGAGGGGGCTGGGGCAAAACACCCAAAGAGAGTGGGGATTTTAAGATTATTTTGTGGATGGGTAAGGATATTACTTAAAATACCGCTTACAAAACGGATTATCATAAACCCTCAAATCCCACCCCAAACACACACGCCCGCTGGCTTTAGCCAGCTGGGGGGCGGGAGCGTGTGTGTTTAATTGGTTATGTATTATTTGTTTTTATAAAACATTTTGCTCGCTCCAACATTTTTGCAAAGCTTTAAAAATAATTGACATATCTTTTTTAAATATATCCTTTGAAATGTTTTCACCAATTTTTTCGGCTATTGAACATTTATTTCTATTACAGTCATCAGAGTGTTTATTATAGTTTGGATTATTTTCAAATGCTGCAATCATTTTTCTCTCTTCCTCAGTTAAATATTGTAAACAACTTTTTGGATAGTATAATTCTAAATCAGATTTATCCAATTTATAAAATCTATCACCAATTTGCTGTTCAATCCTTTGGTAATCATTGCCATTATTTCCGTTGTCCATATCTGCTAAAACAACAACCTTATTTTTATACGGACCTGCATTTATGAAATATTCGAAAAAATACGAAACACAGTTCAATTTACCCACTCCACGAGAAGAAACAATCTGTATTTTATATAGATATTCCTTGTAGTGCTTTTCAATGATATTGTCAATAAATTTTTTATCACTCTCTTGGACTTGTTCTAAAATAGAGAAAGTGTCAAATCTCTATCTGTAAAAAGTCCGCAGTGCCAATCTTTGCAAAAATGTTAACACCCTAGATTGTAATATTGGTTTGTTAGTGTTATTGATTTCAATAAATGTCCAGCTGTAATTTAGAACGAGTCCTAATTAATCAATAATTTTATCTTGCATTTGTTGCTAGTTGATATAAAAATTATATATCTTTCGTACTATATAAAACTCAATTTAAAATTATGATTATAGCAAAATTATGCAAAAAGTTAAGATTAAGGTTGAAAATTTACGCAAAACCTTTGGCTCAAAAGCAGTGCTAAAAGGTATTGATATTGAGATTTACGATGGGGAGTCTGTGGTTATACTTGGGGAGTCGGGTTGTGGTAAGACTGTTTTTTCCAAGCTATTATGCGGACTTATGGAGCCCGATATTGAATCCAAGATAATAATTGACGACAAGGATATTTGCTTTTTTAGCAAGGCACAAAAGCTAAAGCTTTTTGACAAAATTAGCTTTGCTTTTCAGCTCAATGCCTTATTTGACTCCTATACGATATGGGAAAATATCTGCTTTAAGCAATTTTTGGACGGCAAAACAACAGATGCCACCCTTAAGCAAATTGCAATAAATGCCTTGGCTCAAGTTAATTTACCAGCCGATGTTGCAGACCTTAAACCGCAGAGCCTCTCTGGCGGAATGCAAAAACGCGTTGCTATTGCAAGGGCATTGGCTACAAAGCCAGAGATTATATTTTTTGACGAACCAACAAGCGGGCTTGACCCTTTGACAAGTGAAAAAATTTCTCATTTAATTAAAAACTGTCAAGTTGATGGTAAAAAAGCCACAAAAATATCTATCATGCACGACATTAAACATGCCAAGATTGTTGCCGATAGAATTTTATTTTTTAAAAAAGGCATCTTGCAATGGCAGGGGTCACCTCAGCAAATTGAAACTTCAAACAATAAAGATTTACTAGAGTTTGTTGCAAGCGGTGCAGAGTAAATATATAACAATTTGTTTGATATTTTTATTGATTTTACAAGCTTTTGGTTATAATTTTTACAAAGGTAGACGGTGATGATAATTGGATTTTAAAATTTGATTACGATTTTTAATTTATTAATTTTAATCTATAAGTATTTTGCCTAGCTATATTGTAAATTCACTTAATGTAAGTCTTTGTATATTTGTAACATCACAATGGTGACAACGCTAATGCAATCTTATCAAGATTTTAAGCAGTTTGCTGGTGCAAAGCTATACAAATTTTTAGAATTTATCTACTACTTTAAGCCCCGTGCTCTACTTGCTTTTTTAATAGGCTTGTGCTGTGCTTTAGGGCATCCGCCTTTTAAGTTGTTTCCTTGTTTTGTAATTGGCATAGTTGCAATTATTAGACTAATTGATTTTTGCCAAAATCGCAAAGATGCCTTTATTTACGGTGTTTGCTTTTTTTATGGTCTAGCTCTTGGTCTTTACTACTGGATTTCGTTCTCGCTTTTTGTAGATTGGCATTACTACATACTTATTCCAGTTGCCTTGGCGGTTTTACCTCTTGCCTATGCCTTGCCTCATGCTTTGATGTTTGTAATTTACAAGGATGTTAGCAATTATACAAATGCAACTCAAAGAGTTGCGTTTTTTGCCTTTATTTGGTGCTTTTTTGAGTATTTGCGTTCATTTTTAATAATCAAGTTCCCTTGGGCGTTAACGGGCTATGTTTTAAGTTTTTCAAAGTCAATGCTACAAATATCATCTGTTATTGGCACCTTTGGGCTTAGCGTTTATGTAATGCTCTTTGCATCTTTTATGCACCTTATATTGCTTAATGGCGATGGCGATGCTTATTACAGGTATCTTAGATATATACTATCCTTTGTTTTATCTTTTATCTGTCTTTTTGTTTACGGATTTACTACTTTAAGTCAAAACAAAACAAGCTTTAGAGATGATGTTAATTTGCGTCTTGTGCAGGGCGGTATAAAAACCGCCGTTTATTATGGGTCAAACACTAAGCAGTCCAGCACGGATGTGTACGAGCAGATGACAAAAACAGATGGGCTTGAAAATATTACTCATATCATCTGGCCCGAAAGTGCGGTTGAGCACTCTGTCTACGAAAATCCTTTTATCAATTCCCGTCTTGCATCTGGGCTTTTAGATGGTCAGATACTTCTTACAGGCTCGCTAAGGGTTGAGGAGCAGCTTAACACCGACATGTCCTCAAACCTCAAGCTTTATAACACCATTACCATGCTAAACTCCGATGGTAAGGAGGCTTATTACGACAAGCACTTTTTGGTTCCCTTTGGCGAGTACATACCCTTTAGGCGTTTTATGCCTTTTGCAAACAATATAACCAACGGGGCAGTAGATTTTACCCCGGGCGAGTCAATGCGTGTTTATCAACTTTATAACACACCGGCATTTTTGCCGTTAGTGTGCTACGAAATAGGCTTTAGCGGTAGTTTTCCAATCTATTCCAAAACAAAATATAAGGATATTTACGGAATAGAAAGAATAAAAAAAACAAGACTAGAATGGATAGTTAATCTTACAAATGATGCTTGGTTTGGTTATTCTAGTGGGCCGTTTCAGCACTTTGAAATGACGCGTCTTAGGGCTATAGAATACGGCGTGCCAGTTGTGCGTGCTGCAAACTCTGGCATTACAGCGATTATTGACCCATATGGCAGGATAGTTAAAAAACTAGGTCTAGGCAAAAAGGGAGTGATAGATTGCGAGCTGCCAAAAAGCAGAGACTTAACAGTTTTTTCAACCCTTGGCAACACTCCGGCGGTAATAATTGTTTGCTTAGCGGTTTTTGTATTTATTATTCTTGCACTGCATAATAGATTTGCAAAAAAAATCAATCCAATAATCACAATGGCTGCCGTTAAAATTGATAAGTCCCTTGGCAGAACAAACAAAAAATATGATTAATAAACCTAAGATATGATAAGGCATCCAAAAATAGAACAAATGCTTAGCGGCATTAATCTTGAAGAGCTTGAGGAAAAGATTGGATATAAGTTTAAATATCAAAATATTTTAATTGAGGCACTAACCCATCCAAGTCTTAAAAGACTCAACTCTAAAATGCGAAACTATCAAAGGCTGGAATTTTTGGGCGACAAGGTTTTGGGGCTTGTGATATCTGAGTATCTTTTTAAAAACCTCCCCGATTACGACGAGGGCATATTATCCAAAAAGCAATCTTTTTTGGTCTCGGGTGCCCTGTGCCTTAAGGTTGCAACCCAGATTGGTCTTGACAAATACATCCTTACATCCGAAACTTACGACAAAATGGACGGCGAATGTGTGTCTGTCCCTCAGTCCAGAATTATGCAAAATGTTACCGAGTCCATCATAGGGGCGATGTATATTGATAGCGGCTCGCAAAAGATTCATGCCGAGCGTTTTATTATACACTACTGGACGCCATTTTTTAAAGAATTAAACAAAGATATTGAAAAACAAGACCCAAAAACCGCACTACAGGAGTGGTATCAAAAGCTTACAAAAAAAGTTCCTGAGTATAAAAGTGTGGACTTTATGCACGAGGGCAATCTTTATTTTGAAGTATCAATCCACATTGAGGGCTACGACAGAGTTGTAGCAATACACACAAACCGCAAGGTTGCAACCAAGATTGTTGCCGCTAAAATGCTGCAAATCTTAAAGGAAAAAGGCATTGAGGTTGAGTAGCCATTTTCAATTTGACTTGTACTAAGGAGCGGTGTTTTGCATAATTGACATTGTTTTAAACACATGCCCAAGTTACCCCTTTAACATCTTTGTGAATCATACTTTTTTTCGGTAAAATATTAAATTTTGATTTTAGTAAAAACATACAAATACAATTTTTATTTAACTAAACTCTTGCGTCTTTGCAGGTTTTGCTTAAGGCCTATGCCCCTTATTTGCTTTTTGTTTTTGTTGATTTTTGCTGGTTTGCCAAGCTTACCTGTGCTAGTGTTAATACTACTGGATAGCTGTGCATCTTGGTAAGTAAGAGGAAAGTCGCTACGCACAAAACTACCACGACTTTCGCAGCGTTTTAAACTTGCAAGGCAAATTTGCCGTGCAATTGCAATCTGTGCCGCCGCATTAAAAAAAATATTTGCATCAATTACATCCTCTACAACCAAAGTTTTTGACGCAAAAATATCAACCCCCTTGCCAATTTCATAAAGCATCAGTCTTATGCCATCCTCGTTTTTTACAATGCCAAGATACTTATCCATTGCAACCTTAATGCTAAGCTCAATATCCAAAGCCTCGGCGGTACTAAGCTTGCCAATTTTTGCCCTGCCCTGAGCTATATTCAGCACCTTGCAAACTTGCTCTGTGGTAATTTGTTCTATATTTATCCTTTCGCCCTCTTGATTTTGCCAGCTTAACTTACAATCTTGACCGTGTTTAATTTGTTTTTTTAAAGCAATACAGGCTTTAAACGACGAAGTTAAAAGCTCTAGCAAAGAATTACACCCAAGCCTGTTTGCCCCGTGTAAAGAGGCACAGGCAGCCTCGCCCACGCAAAAAACATTGGTAAAATTTTTAAGCCCATAGTTTGTATCAACTTCAAGCCCGCCCATTGCATAATGTGCAACAGGGCGAACTTTTATAGGCTGCTTTGAAAGATCAACGCCGCAAAAAAATTCTGCATTTGCAAAGGCGTTTGCAAGCTTTGTCTTAATAAAGTCTCGCCCAAGATGACTAAGGTTTAAATACATAAAATCCTTACTATCTTTTTGCATCTGGGTAAAAATTGCCTTAGATATTACATCCCTTGAGGACAGCTCCATGTTTTGCGGGCTGTAGTGACGCAAAAATCTATCGCCATCCTCAGTTTCAAGATATCCCCCCTCTCCCCTGCATGCCTCGCTTACAAGTATATTACACGGATAAAGTCCAGTGGGGTGAAACTGCACAAACTCCACATCCTTAAGCTCTGCCCCAGCAAAGTGCATCAAGGCATGTACCCCTGCCGAGCCAGCCCCGCCAGATGTTGCACTTGAATACACGCCAGAATATCCACCGCTTGCTAAAATTAAGTGATTAAAATTAAAAATTACTATCTCGTTACTATATAAGTTTGTAAAATAAGCTCTTGTAGCGGTTTTTGCACCGCTGGCACCTGCGGCAGCAGCCTCAATTTTTATTAGATGCAAACCGCTAAAACATTTAACATTTTGCATTGCAAAAACATTGTTTTTTAAAGCTTTTACTATACTTGCCCCCGTAGTGTCGGACTTAAAGCATGCCCTGTAAGCAAAATCACCCTCGCCGTTGTTAAGCCTTTGCCCTCCGTATTTTCTTTGTAAAATTTTACCATCCGTGCCTTTATCAAAATCAACCCCAAGCTTATCAATAATTTTAACCAACCTTGGTGCAAGCCTGCAAGTGTAATTTACAACCTCTGTATTGCAAAGCCCCTGCCCTGCTTTTATCGTGTCAAAGGCATGCCACTGCCATTTGTCCTCTGTGATGTTTGCAAGGGCGGCGTTAATACCCCCCTTTGCCGAAAGGGTTGCACCCGTGCCAATTTCAAAAGATGATGCTATGCAAATTTTGCTAGACTTAAGATTTTTTGCAAGTAGATACGCACTAAACAAAGCCGCCCCCCCAGAGCCAATAATTAAAACATCGGCTTGATGCGTATTGCATTTAAGATATGGCATTTGCATTTGTTTTACTAATAATTTAGACTTGGCTTAGTGTAATTTAATTGATAAATTAGGCTAAATTAAAGCAATTGTAAAAATAGTTTTATAAAAAGCAAGGCTTACAAATTATATTTGGTAATTATATACTTAACACATATTAATTTTGAAAACATTATTTCTTAAAAGGTGTTGTTATAATTTTTTCAAGATTGACTTCAAAGTTGTTGTTTTCTTTGGTTTCTTCGGTGATTTGAATGTTATTGTCTTTCATTTTTGTATTATTTTGTTGTATCAAATTTTTAAAATCGTTTTCTATTTCTAAATTATCGTTAATATTTCTTTTTAAAAAATTATTACTAGAAACAACATTTATCCCCCTAGACTCTTCAAACGCTTTTCTGGCAATTCCAGCTGTTTTACCACCTTCTTTTGCTGTATTTAGATTTTCATAAAAACCTTTTGCATTTTTTTCTTTTGTAATATCTATTGTCGCCTGTTCGCCAAGCATATTAAATATTAATTCAATTGCCTTCAATTTGAACCCGTGACATTTTGTCACGACCTCATTTCCACCTTCATTTTTTTGCTTTTAATGCTGAATGTAAATTTTAAACGCAAAATACAAAGCAACACTTAGCATTAAAAACCCTAGCATTTTTTTGAAAAGCTCTGGCGATGTTTTTTTAGAAACCAAACCACCCAGATTAACACTTGCAACCGCCCCAATAATTACAAATAATGCAATTTTAAAATCAATATTGCCAATAAAAAATACATTAATAAAGCTTGTAAAACAAGAGGCGATAAGCATTTGAAAAATTGAGGTGCAAACCGCAACATTTTTATCCACCTTACCAATATAAAGCAAAAACGGAACTATAACAAAGCCCCCGCCAACGCCCATAATTGGCATTAAAAACCCTGCAAAGATTCCAGCTGCAAAACTTTTTGTCAAAAAAGCAAAGCTTAGCAAGTTTTGCGTTTTATGTAAGCTTTGAGAGTGATAATTTTGAGCGTTGATACTCTTACTACTAAAAGCACTTTTTAAATTTACCCAAGCCAAAAGCCCCAAAACAAGCACAAAAACAAGACTTATAAACAAATCAACGCCATTGTATTTTTTGATAATGCTAATGATGGCTATGCCAGTTAGGCTGCCAAATATTGACCCAGCTGCTAAAACCAAGCCAAGTTTGTAATTTACCGCTTTTTCCTTACTGCGTGCAACAAGGTTAAAAGCTGCTGAAAATACTATTTGCAAAGAGCTAATAGCCGCCGCCCCAGCAAGAGGCACGCCAAAGATTGCTAAAAGCGGAGTTAGAATAATACCCCCGCCAATGCCAAACAGCCCAGATATAAAGCCAGATGTTAAGCCAAGTAAAGTAAGTATCGCAATATCCATTTTATCTTACATTAATAATTTATATCAATTTACCCTTCAACTTTCGGTAACAGGTTTCCTCGTGGTCGTCAACCATGCCAATTGCTTGCATAAAAGCATAGCAAATTGTTGGGCCTACAAATTTAAAACCTCTTTTTAATAATGCTTTACTCATTGCAACTGCCTCAGGTGAGCTTGATTTTAAATCCGCCATGCAAGTAATGTTGTTGCTAATAGTTTGGTGATTTGTAAAGCTCCAGATGTACTTGCCAAAAGAGCCAAATTCCTCTAAAATATCTATTATCATCTTAGCATTTTGAATTGTAGAGGCAATTTTAAGCTTATTACGCACAATCCCGGTATTTTGCATTAGATTTGCAATATCTTGGTCTGTGTAGTTCTTAACCTTGTAAAAATCAAAATCTGCAAAGGCAATGCGGTAGTTTTGTCTTTTATACAAAACAGTTCGCCAGCTAAGCCCAGCCTGTGCTCCCTCAAGGGTTAAAAGCTCAAAGAGCATCTTGTCATCGTGCACCTGCACTCCCCATTCAGTGTCGTGATAGTGCTGCATTAAAGCATCGCCCCTAGCCCAGCTGCATATATTGCCGTTATTTGCCATACCTTGATTACAAATTATAAATTGCGGCTTGCAAGCTCATCTGCAAGCTCGTTAAGAATTTGCCATGCCTCGCCCCCCTTTGCAAGGTTTGCAATTGCATTTTTTGCATCATCGGTGGTTTGCAAAGCTATTGATTTTGCCTTGTTGATTGCATTTGTCCGCTGTAAAATTTGCAAGGTTTTATCAAAATTTGCCTCGGTAAAGCTTTTGGAGTTAAAAATATCGTAAAGCTCCCTACTATCATTTATTGCAAGAATAATTGGCAAGGTGATTTTGCCCTCCAAAAAATCCTTACCAATTTGCTTGCCAAGGTCTTTTGATTTGCCTGCATAATCCAGTATATCATCGGTAATCTGAAAGGCATTACCAATAAGTCTACCAAAATTACCAAGAGCAATGCTTGCTGGGCTGGCAAGGCTTGCGTCTGCATCAAAACTTAAAGCGGCAACAAGGGAGCCTATTTGCGATGAGCACTCAAACAAGCTAGCGGTTTTTTGATATATTATATTGCCATATTCCTCTAGGCTTGCTGTAATTTGGCTGCGAATTGTTAGCTGTTTTACCTCGCCAGATGTTAGGTTTAAACAGGCTTTAGCAAGTAATTTTACAAGATTTTGATTGCCAAGCTCCGCAATAATTTCAAAACTTTTTGCAAAAAGATAGTCCCCAACCAAAATAACCTCCTTATTACCCCAGATGGTATTTGCCGTTTTTTTGCCCCTGCGTTTTGTTGCCTCATCTATAATATCGTCATGCAGCAAGCTTGCGGTGTGTATAAGCTCAACAACAGCGCCGCATTTTACTAAATTTGCGTAATGGCTTAAGTGTTTGCTTTGCCTTAGTCCTGCAGCCTCAAAATTTGCAATTGCAGCACCATAGCTTAAAAACATTTGGCAAGGGCGTATCCTTTTACCCCCAGCATTTACAATAAAGCTTGTAATCTCGCCAATTAAAGAGCTGCCGCTTGTTGTGGCAATTTGAAGCAATGTATCATTTATATCCTCAACAAAGCTAGAGCAATAACTTAGTGCTTGATTTAAGTTTTGTTTGCCTTGTAGTTTTTGCATCTATATCTTTTTAAACTAAAATTTTAATTATCAAAATCCTTACCCTTACACAGGCTCATTTTGCTGTTTGCTGTTTTTTCAATAAAGGCAAAAAACTCGCCAGCAACATTGCTGTCGCTATAATCTTTTTTTAACTCGCTTAGTCTTTTGCCAAAGTTACTACCAGTCTCAGAAGCTACAAAAAGACGCCGATATATCTTCATCATAACATTTATATCAGATTTACTATATCCCTTGCGAGTCATACCTATGATGTTAACGCCCCTCACAGAGTCCCCAAGTATCATTGCAAAAGGTGGCACATTGCCACGCAAAGCCGAAAATCCACCTATCATTGCAACATCCCCTATTTCGCAAAATTGATGAATGCCAGTCATGCCGCCAATAACAACTCTATTGCCAATTTTTACATGCCCCGCAACCCCAACCGAGTTAGATAGGATGTTATCATTACCCATTATTACATCGTGAGCTATATGCGTGCCAACCATCAAAAGGTTGCCCGAGCCAATTTTTGTGTAAAAACCTCCTGCCTCAGTACCAATGTGCACTGTTACATTCTCTCTAAAAGTGTTATTGTCGCCAATTTCAAGTACGCTTTGCTCATTTTTAAATTTTAAATCCTGCGGAACATTACCAATGCAGGTAAAAGGATGAAAAGTATTATTTTTACCAATTGTAGCCTTACCCCCAGCACCAGCCAAGATAACAACATGAGATACAAGCCTTGAGCCATCGTTTATAGTAATATCGCCATCAATGTGGCAAAAAGGACCTATACAAACCCCAGAGCCAAGCTTAACACCATCACCAATGATGGCAGTTGGATGAATATTTTGGCTCATAAAAAATACAATTTTTACATTAAACGACACGCAGCTAAAAAATCAGCATAAAAATATTGTAAATTTAAAAAATTAAAAATAAAGTATTTTATGTAAAAGTTTTGATGTTTTGTGTTTTCTTAAAGACAATGCCCATTAAGCGGAGTGTTTTATTTGTTTTGTTAGCCTTAGCATATTTGCTGGAACCTATTTGTCAAGCATCAACATCAAAGGAAAGAGGGACTCTTTACGAAATTACAGACTCTCAATCAACAGATCCGGCATTAAATGATAAATACTTTCAAGGCGTTGTTTACACCAACTTAACAGACGCACCATACATACCTCAAGCAAAAAATGTTTTTTTAATTTCTCAGTTACAAAAATTTTCTTTAGCAACCAGAGTTCCGTCCGCCCTAAGTAATTGCAATCCAATTTCTTACTCATGTACTGGACAGTTGTACAAGTGGGTTGCTTTAACTAGTGCACCATTTGAATTTGCCCCGGGCACAACAAGATGGTGTGATATTAGCTCAAATCGCTACATAACTCAAGCCGATGGAACAACGGCAAATAATCCTAATTTTGCAAAATATTGCAGAAGTGTTGTTAGTGCATCTTTTGAATCATTTAGCTGCTCAACTGCAGATGATTGCGTATCAAAGGCATTAAATTACGCACCAACATCTTGTTCTGCAAGTCAGCAAAAAATAGGTAATGCATGCTGCACGCCATCTGCTACTCAAAGATGCGATGTTTGCAATGCGGGTTTTGGAACAACAAGTTGCAGTAAGCAATTAACATGTAGCTTGTATAACAACTCTTATCGCAAATGTACGGGTGATATTATGGGCTGTGAATATTATAAAGATAAAATTACAAACTGCAATTCAAATAACGATATACCATTGGTTACAGGTTATACAAACTTTATTAGAATACCAAGTGCTAACTACACTTACACAACTCCAATGAACATTCCATATCCATTTGCAACAAGAACCGCAATCAGTACATCAGGAGGTGGTAGTGCTTTTCTTCACAAGATACCTCTTGAAGCTCAATGTAAAAAGAATTTTACCACTAAAAATACATCAACAAACTTAAATGAGTCTTTAACTTTAAATCCAAAATTAATTTCCAAAGGCGGGGTTTTATTTGGATCGCTGGATAGCAATGGAGTGGCAAAAATCTGGTCTTCTTTTATAGAATCTCAACAAACATCACAGGATAAATATGGACAACCTACAACTCAAGCTTATCTTCAAAGTCCCCAGATGTTATTTGATGGTGGCAAGGTAGATAATGCGATTGAAAAACCAAGTGAAGTGGCAAAAACTGGAGATAGTGGCAATAATTTACTTAAATGCAACTATCAAGATGGATGTTTTATTTGGGGCTCTAGCCTTGCAAACACGGAATATCAGGATAAATTATTATTTTTAAAAAATAACCTTGGCTATCCACAAAAAAACATCTACACAAACATTACATGCAAACAAGGCTTTTTATCAACGAGGGATCCGGACTCGGTATCCATAGAATTGAAATGCGACATAATGAACTCTTCTAGTATGAAAGTTTTTAACAAAAGTCAACAGGCGGCATCTGAATATTGTGTATCTGGGTGCTGGGTTCAAAATTCATCTAGCGAAAATAAATTTATAAATACTACATTTGAAAATAAAGATTTTGTTGGTGTCTACGCAAATCAACCAAGAGATGTTACTTGCAAAGATGGCTACGAGATTGAACTTGATGCTCAGCAAGATTTGCCGCAAATTAACTGTACAAGAAATTCCCTAGGGGTTACATCGTCCTACAATCCAAATTATCAAGAATGCAGTGGTCCTGGTAAAATAAAATTACCAGATAGAGAAATACCTTATCGCCGTCTTGAAAAACTTACAGATGGCACAATAAAAGATTGCTACACCGAAGTGCAATGTGTAAAATGGGATTACTTACTTACATCGGAATACGGGTCTTTAGTTCAGCGAAATATAAATAACGATGTACCTTGGTATTTATCAGCACCATATGGAGCTGCGTTTACAAGCTGTGTTGCCGCATTTCCTGCTGCACTTGCTTGGGAAGGCTCTGTTTATGCCGGTGCTAATAACTCATTTTTAGATGGTTTTTATCAGGGTATGTTGCCTTGCATAGGTTACGAACTTGGACCAATACCATATTATCCACCAGTATATGTCACTGGGTTTGAAGTTCCCCCTATAACTGAACCTATATTTGGATTAACGATTGTACCAGGTTTTAGTATTGGTCGTGAAAAGTGTGAGGTTGGTAGGTACTACTCCTTCGGCGATGCTCCTTCTTTGTTTTATACTTACATACCAGAGTCTCATTTTAGAGAGGTTTGTACTTACAAAAAGAATAACTCCGTTGATACTGAAGTTACATATTACGGTTATTCAAATTTGCAAGGATGTGTAGATGGTGCATCTCAATATTACTGCCCTGCCGCTCGTAACTACATGATTAGCAAAGGCGATTCCAATAGTAATCAGTACACAACTCCACCAAGCTCTTTAAAAACGGAATCTTGGACTTCAAATATTAACGAAAACTACATTCCTGAAAAAACATTCACATTAAATTGTCAAAATGGCTATGTTACTGGCTACAAAAAATGCGTGCCTAGCTTTTGTTACTTACCAGAAGGACAGGGGTATAAAAAAACCAAATATTCAAACTCTAGAGCATGGCAAGATGTTAATTGCACTGACGGCTTATATATTATACGCCAGCCAGATGGCACTGGTACGGATTATATTTTTGAAAACGGCTTTCAGGCAAAATGTTACAATGGCACTTTAAGTTACCAAAGACTTGACGGAACCAGCATTACGCCAGAGGAAGCTTCTACATACAAGTGCGAGTCAGTATGCAAACTGGACAATATAGCAAAAGACAAAACAATGAAAACTATTTTTAAAGGCAACTACATAAACGACTCAAAAGCCACCCCATCATCTGGAACCTGCGACTCAAACGGCAAAGTTAACCCCTTGGATAGCGGTATTTGCATAGCCGACCAAATAACAAACACATATAGATTTTTACCTTGCGATAGCAATGGTAATCCTAAGGTTGCAAACTCTGGCATTTGCTTAAAAAATTCTAGAGGCGTCTACGACTTTGCCCCATCTGTTGTAGTTGACAAAAACCTCTTTTTACGCGAAGGTCAATCTTTAAATGTAAAATGCACCGATGCAAACAACAACGAATACAACAGCTACAATGCAACCTGCAATGCAAACTCTGGTTTTAACGGCCTAATTGGATGCACGCAGATAAACCTTACATGCGGGGGTAAGACAAATATTTTCTACGCAACGAAAATTACCGAGTCCAAAACTCTTACAGAGGGCTCTTTTTATGATGTTAATTGCGGAGAAGGGTATTATAGCGGTTTTGCGGGCAGCGACAAAACGACAATGACATTTAAATGCCTTAACAACACTCTCTACTTTTTAACCCCAAGTGGTTTGTTAAGCACTCTACTGCCTCAATGCACCCGTAAGTGCCCACTTAAAAATTTACTACAATACGGCGATGTTAAGGCAAAGTTTGATGATAAATCTTTTTTAATACTGCCAACAAGTAAGGAATTGATTGAACCAATGACAAAACCAACAATTACATGTAATTCTTTAATTGGTGAAGAATGGGGATTTGTTGACTCAAACGGCAATTCAACTAATAGCGTAAAAACTGTTTGCAACTCTACTGGCGATTATCAGGTTTTGGGATTTTCAGGCATTGCAAAATGCGTCAATCTTGGCTGCAAAAATAGTGAAATTTTATTTATGAACTCCTTTAAAAATCCAGTGCCGCAAAGTTACAGAGAAAGCGTAACTAATCACCTAAAACAAATTGAGTGCCCTTTTGGCTACAGGCGTATTGCTAACGGCTTTAAACCAGCAGTTTGCATAGCAGGCACTTGGAAGGGCGATAAGGCAATTGAGTGCATAATTGACCCCGCAACACCAGAATCTCGTAAGCCACAAATCGGTGCCTCGGTAAGCAAATATTTATCAGTAAAAATTCGTAACAACATCATACCAAATGCAACTATTAGTGGCGGTGAGGTTATACAAGACTCTAGTGGTGTAAAAATTTTAAAACTCAACGAAGGTGATAAGCTTAATGCAAGTTGTAACACGGGTTATGCTTTTTACATAGATCAAACAACATCAATAAATGCTAAAAATTTTACCGTTACAAACGGCAAACTTGGTATCACATCTGCAGATAGATGTTTAAAACTTGTAAGCCTTGACAAAATTACAAAAAATGACTCCAAGGTTATCGTTTCAATATCCGGAACTACAACAAGATTGCAAGCGGGGGCGGCGATTAAACCGGGCACCGAGCTAAAAGTTGAGTGCGACAACACAGGGCAGGCAACAAGCGATGCTATTGGCATTATTGAGGCAGCATCAACCTCTTACACAACAACAGTTCTTGAAAACGGAACTCTTAGTAATGACTTTGGAACAGCTGGCAAGGTTTGTGTGAGTGATTACAAACAATGCTCCGTTGAAAACCTTGCTACGCTAATTGATTTTACCTCAATAGACCAAGCAAGCTTTACCGAAAAAACTAGCGGCAAATACTATATACCAAATGGCTCCGTAGTGCCTTTAGTGGCAAAAACTGGCTTTAGCGGACCAATTATACCAAAGTGCGTTAGCGGCTTTTGGGACAGGGGACCAAAAACAACAGGAGCAACCACAACAGCACCACTAAATCCAAAACCTTACAGGGCATTTGCAAGTTGCTCATCGGAGCCTTACGAGGGTTATTATGCCGATAGCGGTAAAAAATTTAACAAAGATATTATGCCATATGCTAAAGCAAAAAGAACATTTAAAGATGGTGAAAGTATCTTTTTAAAATGCAAATATGATGAATATGATTTTGCAAACGACTCAATGGACTGCCCAGAGGGAACTGGTCTTAGTGGTAAATGCGGTGCTTCAACATGTGTTAATGGTAAATGGTCAAATGACATAAAATGCATGACATGGATAACTATTAATGTAGGTGACGATGCTACATACTTTGAAGATACTGATAAATATTTGTATAACTACATAAATCTACCCCTGCAGGAAGATAATTTATTTATAGCTTATCAATCCAAGGATAAATACGGTAACGACTTAAACGGCCCACCAAAAATTACTGGCAGCTATAATTATTCGCCTAGCGATTTAAATAATGCCAAATATTCCGTCAACAAACCACTACTTGGTATTATCACTGCAGATAGATATACAAAAGTACCTTTCTTTGGCACTTATTCTGCAATTTACGATTCTAAATACTATGCCGGTGGTACAAACTGGGACGATGGATACGATGGCTACACCAGTGGCAACCCAGTGCTACCATGGGCAGAGATTGACTTTGGCAAAAGCAATGAAGTAATTGACAATCTTATTAGCGACTATCCGTCAGTTGCAAGAAAGATTCCTAATAATACTTTTCAAATTAAAGTTTCAAGCGATGCATTTGGTAACTCTTTTAATCTAAGATGTAACAACTCTGGTGCTTATTTGGTCTATAGGGCACATTTTGCAAATGCTATTGATGGCACAAATTGCGACAACTACATCCGTAGAAGGTTTAGAACCTACTATATGCCAGCAAAATTAAAATGCGACGAGATTAATAAACATTGTACAACTGATGTTGATGCAAACTTACTACTGGCAACAAGAGCTCATCTGCAAGGGGCTAGTGGAAGGGATAGGATTCTTAGTGGTAAGTTTATGGGGGTTCAGTGTGTAAAAAATGAAGCCAACTTAACCGGCGGACTATACCCTAGTGGCAGCGATGCCAAGGGATACGGAAACCCCGTTTATGTTGAACTTGAAGAAAATGCAAACTATAATACAAGCTACTGTAGTGGCAGTCTTTTTGACTGTAGACTAGATACATGCGGACAGGATAATTTTGACTAATGTTTTATGCACAAAAATACCGATATTAAAGCAAAAAAGGCTTTGGGGCAAAATTTTTTGCAAAACCCAGCAGTGTGCGACAAAATTTTTAAGTCTGCAAATTTACATCAAGACAATCTGGTTCTTGAAATTGGTCCTGGGCTTGGTGCCTTGACAAAATTTGTGCTCGGTGGGTCAAGTTACGCAATTCTTGCCGAAAAAGACCCCGAGTGTTACGCTCACCTAAAAACTCAAATTGCATTACTTTACCCATCCGCTGCCCTTGTTTGTTTTAAACAAAGACAGCAAAAATTTGAAGCAGATGGTGAATTTAAAACTAACAACCATTCAAAAAAAATTATACTATTAAACTGCGATGCTTTGCAGCTTAATATTAAAGATGCTTTGCTTGAGTTTAATAAGGTCTTTAACACAAATTTTGCAGAGCTTTGCATAATTGGCAACTTGCCTTACAACATTGGCACCCTGCTTGTGTATAAATGGTGCGAGGGCGATATTGATTTTGTAAAAAGCATTACAATCATGCTGCAAAAAGAGGTTGTAATGCGGATTGTGGCAAGCAATACATCCCAGCATTATGGCAAGCTATCGGTAATCGTGCAAAGTGCTTTTAGCGCAAGGCATTTGTTTGATGTTTCCAAGGGTAATTTTAGGCCAGAGCCTAGCGTTATGTCCTCTGTTGCAAGACTTGAAAGACTTGATGGATACTTCAAAATCAACCGCCAAGAGCTTAGTAAGTTTTGCGAAGTAATTTTTAGGCAAAGACGCAAAACGCTTGCAAACCTCGTAAAAAACACAGCTTATCAGCAATTTTTTAACCTTGAGGCAAACAAGCCCCTGCTTAGCAAAAGAAGTGATGAACTTGACACGCAAAAACTCTTAAAACTTTTTACAGATTATTGTCTTGCAACAAAAAATGATTAGTCAAAAGCCTTGGACAAAGCCTAACGGATCTTTTGTTATCCGTGCAAATGCGGGCTCTGGCAAAACAACCGTGCTTATTGAAAGAATCTTAGTATTGCTACTAAGCGGCATAAAGCCATCCAAAATTTTATGCATCACCTACACAACGGCTGGGGCAAGCGAGGTTTACAGCCGTATTAATGCAAAAATTAAAGAGCTTATTTTGTGGCTTGAAGGCGATGCAGGCTTACAACCAAAAGCCTTAGATTACCTTGCTGAGCTTGGCTTTGCATTTAAGCCTGAGCATGCCCTAAGGCAATTAAAACAAATTAAGACAAGTGTTACCGGCGGGGACGGCGGGAGCAGCGGGCTTGAAATATGCACCTTTCACGCATTTTGCCTAAAAATTTTAACTAACTTTAGCGGCGAGGCTGGGCTTGGCTACAAAATTAGCTTACTGCAGGACGACTCCCTTAAGGCAAAAGAAATGCTAAACGAGGTAAAACACAAAATTTTTGCCGACCCTTTATTTAGCGAGGAAAACTTTGCCATAGTTCAATACTGCAGTGCAAGCGAGCAAGGCACGGACGGGCTTATAGCCGAGATAATGCGGCACCGCAGCAAATTTGTCAAGATTAACTACGCAAAACAGGAAGCCTTTTTGTGTGATAATTTTTACGACGCAAGCCTTTTGCAAAACTGCAGCTTGGACGATTATTTTTACCTGCAGCTACAATCTGTTGACATTGATACCGATGAAATTGCAAGCCTTGTGACAGACCATCATATTCAAAACGCCATTGCAAAATACTACAAAAGCAAAAGCTACGACAACTTTATTGCAATCTTTTTAACCAAAAACGAACCAAGAAAAGCATTGCTAAAAAGCCCCTTTGCTGAGGCGGCACAAAAGATTGCAAAAATTGCAAATGACAAAACTTTATGCAAAGAGGCTCTAAAAAACAAAGCAATCTACACATTTGCGGTGCGTGTTATTAGCCTCTATCAGCAAATAAAGCAAGAGGCTGGGCTTGTTGATTTTGAAGACATAGTTTTAAAAACCATAAACCTCCTTAACAATGCAGATGACGAAACCCGCGAGTGGATTGCCTTTAAGCTTGGCGATAGCATAGAGCATATCTTAGTAGACGAGTCGCAGGATACAAATGCAAATCAGTGGTCTGTAATTTTTGAAGGGCTATTTAGCGACTTTTTTAACGATACTCAAACTAGCAAAAGCCTTTTTGTTGTGGGGGACGACAAGCAAATGATATACTCCTTTCAGGGCTCGGAACCTGGTATTTTTAGCAAGATGCTAAGCCTTAAAACAAATGGTGATTTAAGTCAGCAAATTGAGGATGTGCGGCTTGAAAAAAACTACAGGTCAAGCCCATTAATCTTGAGGTTTGTGGACGAGGTGTTTAAAAATCCACAAATAAAGCAAATCTACAACTTAAATGTAGAACACGAGGCAGCAAAAACCGAGCTTGGCGGATTTATCAAACTTTTAGCACCAAACAACGAACTTGAAAAAACCAAAAGCCAAAAACCAGAGGAGCCATCGGCAGTGTTTTTCAAAAAAAAGACGGAGGAAAATCTTGCAAAGCAAAATCTTGCTATTGCAGTTTGCGATTGCGTTAAACACTTGGTATTTAACCAGCAAATCAAACCTTGCGACATTATGATGCTTGCAAAAAAAAGAGACCCCAAGCTTTTTGAAGCACTAAGCCAGCAGCTCCACATTTGCGGGCTTGAGGTAGAGGATATATCAAGCAAAACGCTAAGCTCCCTTGCACCCGTGCAAGACCTTGTAAATTTGCTAAGACTTGCCTTTTTAAAAGACGATGACGAAAATATTTACGCTCTTTTGCAAAGCAATCTTTGCGGGTTTAGCAGCAAGGAGGAAATGCTTTTTTGCCTTGCAAAAAAAGACATATCACAAACCTTAGGCCAAAGCTTTACCATTGCAGATGCAATTTTATGCTTTGCAGATGATTGCAGCGATGAGGCTAAGGTAAGCAAATCTTTAATGCTTAAAGCAATGCAACTTTTGCTTGATGGCGATGATTTTTTTAAGGACATTGCCCTTAGCGGTATGGGGGCAAGCTTACAAAAACTTTGCAGCATCTGTGCCTTGATTGCAACAAATACAGAGCTTGATTTTTTAAGCCTCTTAGATACCTTAATGCTAAGCTTTGAAGAGTTTTACGCACCAAACGAGCTTAAGCTACTTAGCTATCTTGAAGCTAAGGCTGCAGAGTACCACAACACAGAGCCCAGTGCCGAGCCGCTTGGTTTTATCTTGTTTTACGACAAGATAAAAAACCAAAGCATTAAAAACCCATCTCTTGCCTTGGGCGAGGGGGTTGTTAGACTTTCCACAATTCACTCTGCCAAGGGCCTTGAAAGCAAGGTTGTAATACTGCTAGATGCTGATGCTAAAAAAGGCACCAATAGCAAAAAGGAATTAATTTTTGACGAGGAAAATGGGGTGTTTTTTATGGAACCATCTGCCACCTGTAAGTTTAAAGATACAAGCGTAGCTTGGCAAATTATTAAAAAATACAACTTAGCGACTAAAACCGAAGAGCTAAACCTTTTATATGTTGCCTTAACAAGGGCAAAGCAGGCTCTTTTTATATTTACCTCTGAAAAGCTCAAAGAGGAGGATACCAAGAAAAAAACTAAAACAGATAATCCTAACACTGATACTAACACCGACAGCTGGTCGTGCTTTATTTTGCCTGCCATTGAGGCAATAGGTGGCACTGGGCAGCAAATTGCCTTTGGCAACTGGCTTGATGAAGACGGCAGCAAACTAAGTAGCAATCCACAAAACACTAGCTTGCAAGAGTTTTTAAACCACCTAAACGCCAACTTGCAATGGGATAAAAGCTTGCGTAACGAGGAGCCTAAACTTGTATCATTCACATCTTTGCAAGGGGGAGTTTGGCAGGGCAAGGTGCAGCTTCAAAGCATCAGTGCAGAGGATGATTTGGATGTAAGGCAAAAGGGCTGGGAGGCAGTGTCTAGTCTAAGCTACGGGCAGGCAATGCACACCTTGTGCGAGCTTGAAAGCTGCATACAAAATCAGGGCGACTGCCACGAGGTGCTAAGACTAAAAAATTACCATGGCAATTTTGATGCCATAACGCAAAAGTTTTTTAACCTCAAGCAAACTCTTGCTTGGATTTTTGATAAAAAACAATGGACTATTCTAAGCGAGGCTAATGTGTCCGCAGCTTTTAACACCAAGGTGCATTTTGGCAGACCAGATAGAATTTTATTTAATAAAAATAATTTAAATGATATTAAAATTATTGATTTTAAAACTCACAGCGGGCAGCCAAAGGACGATTTGCTAAAAGAATACAAAAAACAATTGCTATTTTACAAAGAAATATTACAAAATATATATAAGGATGGCAAGATAGAATGCTACATTGTTTTAACTAACGATGCAACTTGCATTAAAATTGATGTTTAATTGATTTTTATTGAATTTTTTGGGGGATGTATAAGCTTTATCACTTTCCACTATGTCCATTTTCGCGTAAGCTGCGTATCTTGATGGGTGAAAAAAAGCTTAATTTTGACCTAATTCACAGGGACTTTTGGCGTAAAGACATAGCTTTTTTTAAACTTACCCCCTTTGCTACCGTGCCTGTTTTAGCAATTGATGGCGGGGGAGCAATTTGCCACTCCATGCTTGCAGCGGAGTATATTGATGCTCAGAGCAAAGGTTACAACTTCATTCCATATGACTTTAAGGATTCTCTTGCGGTTAAAACTATGACCCTTTGGTTTGACGAGAAGTTTTTTAACGATGTTGTGTATCACTTTTTGTATCAAAAAGTGATAAATGTTGTTAGCTCCGCCGTGCCGCCAAACACGGCAATAATGCAGGCGGCAAAAAATAACATGTTTGGCTATTTTGACTACATGGAAAGCCTTTTAAAAAAAACAAAATACATTGCCAGCGACCATTTAAGCCTTGCTGACCTCAGTGCTGCAGCACATCTATCAGTGCTGGACTACTTAAGCGTTATAGATTGGTATAGAGTGCCGCCCGAAATAAAAGACTGGTACTCAATAATTAAATGCCGTGCATCATTTAAACCCCTGCTTAGCGACAGAGTGCCAAGCTTTAATCCCCCGCCCCATTATCAAAATCTTGATTTTTAACATTTGGCTGTAGTGAAGCCTATTTAGAGTATAAAAGTAGCATTACTCACCAAAGCATTTTGTAAAGAGGTCTTTTGCTATTGTGGCTTCGTCTGCATCTGATAAACGATTTGCGTAAGATATATTAAAACAAAGCTGCGGGTCGGTGAAAATTTCAAGATTTTTGCAAAATGCAAAAAGTGTCCTTGTTGAAAAATTTACAGATAAATCGCCGTGTAGCACAGCCGCCCTAATTAAATTTGCAAGCCTTACGCAAAGGGGCAAGATTTTTGCATCAAGATTGCCATAATACTTTTTAACCAGCTCAAGCTCTGCATCGTAGTCAAGATAATCAAGCTTTGCAACTATGTCAAATCTGTCAAGATTACTTTGATTTATTACCTGCGTGCCGCTATAAAAGCCGCTATCGTCGCCAAGCCCTATGGTATTTGCAGTTGCAAATATCCTAAAGTTTGGGTGGGGGATTATCTCGGTGCCTTCTTCAAACAAAAACAGCTTGCCGTTTTTTTCCAAAATTTTTTGAAGCACAAAAAGAGTCTCCGGCCTTGCAGCATCATATTCATCAAGTATAAGCACAAGCCCGTGCCTAAGAGCGTAAGGCAACAAACCCTCCTTAAAGGCAATCACCTGCTTGCCCTCACTCATAACAATACTATCCTTGCCTACTAGGTCCGCCCTTGATATGTTGGTGTCCAAGTTAACCCTAATGGTTGGCAGCTTTAACCTTGCACAAATCTGCTCTATATGAGTAGATTTGCCACTACCATGCGGCCCGTGAATTAATACTTTAAGATTGTTCTTAATCGCCGCCTCAATAATCTTTGTAAGACCTTGGTCAAGGCTGTAATTTGCATCAAGGCTTGGTATTAGGCTTAAAAGCTGGTCTTTGTCCTTCATATCACAAATATCACAAAATACAAATGCAAAATGCAAGCATGGCAAGCAGAAGATTAATGTTATTGCAAAACAAACTTAAATCTAGTTTTTTTAAATGCAAGACAAACTAAATGCTAATTGCAAAATCATTTGACATAAATAACTTACTAATGCAAAATTAACTAAGCATTTATTAATGTTTTTGTAATCAGTAATCAGTAGTTAGTAGCTTAGTATGCAATCACCAAACAACCTAGCTAGCAAGGGCGGGGCAAAAAAGCCTCTTATTAAAAATTTAAGAGTAAAAAACTTTACCTGCTTTGAAAACCTAGAGCTTACAAACTGCGGTCGTGCCAACCTCTTATTAGCCGACAACGGCTGCGGCAAAACCAATCTTCTTAGGGCGATTGATTTGATGTATTGCAAAAAAGTAGACAATCAAACCCCAGCCAATAAAACTGAACAAGGTAATACCGGTAAAGCAATTCTTTATGATTACGCCCTTTCGCAAGCTTTGCATTATATTACGGAAGAACTTTTAACAGGCTCAATTCCAAGTAGTACAATTGCTGCATTGCAAAAGTTTAATACCAAAGATTGGTTTGAGGTTTGTGCCACATATTACGACGAAAGCTCTTATTCTTTAACTAAGGACGATGTTGAGTTTTGCCTAGCAAATTCAATACCTGAGCTTAAAAAATATAATGCTCTTAAAAAGTATAGCTACTTTGGTTTATACACTGAGACAAGATGGCAGGAGTATATCTTTGCAATGGCAAAAACATTGCAGCATAGCATTGATTTTGAAGCCCTAGCCTTTGAAATTGTCAAAACTTTTAAAGACAATGTATCTGCAGTTAGGGGCTCGGATGATTATTTATTAAATATTTTTTGCGATAATTCCACATGGTCAACCCCTCTTGCTATTGAAGGCTACGGTTTAAAAAGAATAGTTATTGCAATTTTACTGATAGCAGCCTCTACCGGTATTGCTCTTATAGATGAGGCTGAAAACGGACTCCACTATAATAGATACGAGGATTTTGCAAAGATGATTCTTAAAAGTGCCGAGCTTGCAAATACTCAAGTTTTTATAACAACTCACTCAAGGGAGTTTGCTAAGGTGTTTTTACAAACCGCAGCCAAGTTTAAAAAGCCAGACTCCGATACAACCTTTAACGAAGATGTAAAAACCTACCGGCTCTACAAAAAAGGCAATGGAGTTGTTGCAGCTGACTACGGCAATGCCACAGCAAGCCTTGATGAGATAGATTTTAATAATAATTCTTTTACAAGAGATGTCTAGGGAACTAAGGGGTATAATATTTGTTGAGGGTGTGAGCGACCAAAACATTCTAAAAAATTTAATGAATAAGTATTTTAACATTAAATTTGACAAAGAGCCGATAAAAGAAAATGAAAAGAGATTTTTATACAAATACAATCAAGAGTTGATATTGCTTGAAACTGATGGGGTGAAAAATATGCCACCAGCAGTTGAAAGACAAATTCAAAACTTTAACAAAAACGGCAATGTTGTCAAAAAAATATTTATCATAATCGATGCGGACAAAAGCAAACAAAGTGGCGAGCAGTTTGTTTGTAGCATCACTGACAAATGCAAGGATACAGGGGTGCAATTTGCCCACCACATAATTACAAGACCAGGCAAAGACTACGGCATTATGGAGGATTTGTTTTTGGATATTGTTGTTAATCTTACAGATAAAAGTGCTGATGATTTTTATCAAAAAAACACAATAATGCAGTTGGTGAGCGATGTGCGTAATGATGTAGATAAAGACACAGAAAAAAAACATTACTCCAACAAAATTAAGGCTGCAACAACAAGCTTTGTTAGGTTTTATAACTGCTACGAGGACATAGATAAAAACGATATTATTACCCTAGCGGAGCAAGATGATGGCATTGTAAAAAAGCTAATGGAGTACGATACTATAAAACAGATGCTTGAAAAAATTAAACAACATTTTAACCTTGAACAAGCCAGTAATTAATGGATATTTTTATGTTAAAGTTAAGCTTTGAGCTCTTTCCGCCAAAAAGTGAGGCAATTAAACAAAGGTTTGACACCTGCACGGATTTTGTTGCTAGCGTTGGTGCAGAGTTTTTGTCCGTAACCTTTGGGGCTGGTGGCAAGAGCAAGTCTGCAACTATTGATAGCGTTGTTGAAGTAAAAAACAAATACAAAACCCTGCCGCTCACCGCTCATTTAACCTGCCTTGGTTTAGGTTTTGGCGAAATTGAGGAGATTATTGAGGTATATAAAGCAAATAAAATAGAAAATATCTTGGCGCTTAGGGGCGATGTAAATCAAAAAGATGATTTAACAAAAAGTGCCTTTAAAAACTCTGTGGAGCTTACCACTTACATTAAAAAAAACTATCCGCAGTTTAAGGTTTTTGTTGCCGGCTACCCCGAAAAGCACCCAGATGCTACAAGCTTAAGTGCTGATGTAGACTTTTTAAAACAAAAGCAGGATGCTGGGGCGGATGGTATTATTACTCAATACTTTTTTGTAAATGACAATTTTTACAAATTTTACGAGCTTACGCAAAAAAAACAAATAAACATTCCTATAATCCCGGGGCTTGTGCCGGTTGGCAATTTTGAAAGCATCAAGAACTTTTCGGCAAAATGCGGCACCATCATTCCGCAAAGGCTAGAGGAATACTTTGCTAAGCCAGAGGATAACATTAAAAACGGGGCAATGCTTTGTGCCTTGCAGGGGGCGGATTTATACAAAAACGGCTTTAAGCATTTGCATATTTACATGCTTAACAATCCAGAGCCTAGCGTTTCTGTCTGTAAAGTCTTAAAATTATTTACATCTTTGTAGTTATTTTTTATGTTTGACAAATTCAAGGAAGAATGCGGCGTGTTTGGAATAATTGCCAACCACAAGGCAAAAGAGCTAACAAACTTAGCCCTACACTCCCTGCAGCACAGAGGGCAGGAGGCAAGCGGCATAGCTTTTGAGGCTCAAAACAAAGAGATAAAATGCCTTAAGCATTACGGCCTTGCCCTGCAAGGGTTAAGTGACCTAGTTGCAAGCAATACAGACAAAACAAGCATCGCAATTGGTCATGTTAGGTATTCAACCTCTGGCTCTAAGTCCTTTACCGATATACAGCCATTTACCGCAAAGATTAACGGGGCAGATATAGCCTTGGCACACAACGGCAACCTAGTTAATGCCGATGAGGTAAGAGCCCAGCTTTTAAAACAGGGGGCAGTTTTTAACACTAATATCGACTCGGAGGTTTTTTTGCATCTTATCGCTAGGTCAAGGTTTGAAGAGATTGAGGACAAGATCAAAGATGCTTGCAGCATTATAAAAGGTGCATATTCAATAGTGATTATCTATCAAGGCAAGCTGATTGCTTTTAGAGACCCAAATGGTATAAGACCCCTATCTATTGGTATGATAGATAGTCAAGGGCAAACTAGTTATGTTGTAGCATCCGAAACTTGTGCATTTGACATAACCGGTGCAAAATTTGTAAAAAACATAGAGGTGGGCGAACTTGTTGTTATATCGGCTGCGGGTGGTAAATGCGAGGTTAAATCTGGCTTAATTTGTGGCAAAGAGCAAATTAAACGCAAATTTTGTGTTTTTGAATACATCTATTTTGCAAGACCAGATTCTGTACTTGAGGGCAATAGCGTCTACGAGGTGCGAAAGGCTTTTGGCAAGATTTTAGCCCAAAGAATGCAGCCCCTGCTACTAAAAATTAAGCCAGATGTTGTGGTGCCAGTGCCGGACTCCGGCGTGCCATCCGCACTTGGCTTTTCGCTTGAAAGTGGAATATCCTTTGACCTAGGGCTTATCCGTAGCCATTACTCAGGGCGTAGCTTTATTGCTCCAAGCCAAGACATGCGTGAGTTTAAGGTAAAAACAAAGCATAATGTAAATACTCACATTATTAAAGATAAAAAAGTTGTTTTGGTTGATGATTCAATTGTTAGGGGCACAACATCAAAGCAAATTATTAAAATGGTAAAGGAGGCTGGGGCAAAGGAGGTTCATCTTGTTATCTCCTCGCCGCCAACAATCCACCCTTGTTTTTATGGCATAGACACGCCAAATGCAGACGACCTAATTGCAAACAAGTTTAACAGCAATACAGATAAAATTGCAAGCTACCTAGAAGTTGACTCGCTAACTTACCTAAGCCTTGAGGATGTCTACAATGTAATAAAAACCCACACAAAAGACCAATTTTGCGATATGTGCTTTACAAAAAACAGAATTGTTGTTTGATTTGGATAAATTTTTCAAATTTGCTAATTCTTCTTTTGTAAAAAGATTTCTTTATAACAATTGCAATTATTGTCTATTTATATATTTTGTAAAAAAAATATAAATTTTATTTGCAAATTCCATACTAACAAATAAAATAAAGTTTAATGTAATTTATAACTTGATTAACACCAAAGTATAATTTTTACAAAGATTTTTTTTAGCAATTTATTTTATAATAATATGGATTCAACAGAAAGAAAAACAATTCATAGTGCCAAATTAAAAATTTTCGATATTTTAGCAAAATCGCCAAATGAAGTAAACTACGTAATTGCAATTTTGTATTCACTGAAAGAAGAACAAAGGAAAAAAGTGGTAGAAGAACTTCAAGATCTTGATTTGAACATAATTACTAAATTATTCGATGGATTAAACAAAGAAGACTTGGAGAATGAAGTACAAAAAATGCCGGATTTGTTTAACAAGGAATATCTTGCAAAGGAAAGTTTCAATCCGTTTTCTGATAAGGAGAAAATAAATCAAGAACTATTAGACAAATTAAAATGTTTACCAAATTTTAATGTTGATAGTTTTGCTAAAGAGTTCTTAGAGTCTCAAAAATTCAATGGTGGTGAAGAATATAGGAGTTTAGAAGATTATATTAAAAACACAGAAAATAACAAGATAAAAGAAGAAGAACAACAAAAACTAAAGAAAGCAAATCAAAAAAAACTACAGGACGCACATGTTACAGCTTATGATAACATAATATCAGATGGACCGGTAGAAGACTTGAAAGGGATTCTTAAATATCACAACATTAACTTGAATTCACGCGTGTACGAATTAGATGAAGATGGGAAAGAGACAGAGATGACGCTTGGAGATGTCATTAAAAACTGTTTACAAAAGGCTAACGAAGAGGAAAGAGCAAGATTAATTGAAAAGCAACAATTGCTAGGGTTGAAGGAAAGAATAGCCTTGAAAAAATATTTTGCACATCTGCAAAAAGAATCCAAAGACTTAAGCTATGAAAAAAAACAAGAATTATTTTTGAACTGCATTTTTAAAGATCGAAAAGTACTAGACACATTATCGACAATTTACGAAAATAAACCTGATAGCGATGTATTTAAAGATCTTGGTCTTATACTATCTACAAATTTTGATCATCGTTTCATGTCAGAACTATGTTTCTACGGAAACGAAAATGTTGCCGGAAAAATTTTAAATCATGCTTTCAATGAATGTGTATCAAATGATGAACTAGATTCGTCAAATCCGGCATTATACCCTCTGGCTGCATTGTTTGATACAGGTTGTTGCGATATGCTTCGTAAATATGGTAAAAGCCATTACAATCTGAATCTAACAAAAAAATACATAAATGATTTTCAAAAAAAATATGGAACCGATATTACAGATTTTATAATAAAAAACAGTATAACCAAGTTAAGTATTAACGACATATTTGAATTAAACATTAAGGAATGTAAAGACAACGCTGGAGATAATCTATACAATCCTGATCTTAAATTTGCACATCATTTATTGAAACACTATCAAACAGAGGGTAAAATAACTGCAGAATATAAAAAAATGTTTCGGGAAAAATTTGATAATGACATTGAATTTTTTATTGACAGCAAAAATAAGCAGATTGTGGATTTTGAGAAGTTTGTGGAACTTGTACAGAAGAGTAAAAAGGAGAACGCTAACTTGAACGCATCTTCTGCTAAAGGTACACAAATTCAAAATCAATCTAACGATAGTTTTATTGGTCCTAATCAAATTAATATATCATTTTCAAGTTTTAAAGAACAAGAGAGTCAACCTTTATTGGATCAAGGCAACAAAGGAAGTGAAGAAAAAAATGAAGAAAGTAAAAGTACATCTCCGAAAAAAAGCGACAAAAAAAATGAAGATGATAAGTGTATTATATTTTAAAGATTTTAAGAGATTTTTATCCCCCCCTAGCCCCCAATAAAAATACCGAGGGCGAGGGTGTTGGTGGAGAGGTTTTTGGTGTGGTTGTAGTTTTGGCTGTGGGTTATGGACAGGCTGAGGGCGGCCTCGGTTACGGCTCTGTGTTTTTTAATTTTGTAGCCTTGCAAGGAGCCATTGCC
>CAMCVL010000011.1 GCA_945881985.1 Rickettsia typhi
CCATGGGCGTGGTCATGATCTTCCGCATCCAAGTGAACCTCATATGGCTCGGACTTACGATTTGTTGTGTTAAACTTATGCCCAACGCCGTATTCTATGTCAAAAGCATTACTGTGCCTGTATTGCATTGCAAGTATTGCACTTGCAGCTGTTTCGGTGCCTTTTGCCTTGCGTAAATGATAGTAGGATGTTTGGTCGTTATTTAAAAAAAATCCAAGTAGTTTGTAGCTTAGCTTGTCAAAATCCTTAACAAATTGAAGGCTTGACATATACAAAGTATTTTTTACATATTCACCAAGCCCAAAAATACCCTCTTCGTTTTGAGGGTAGGATGAGGAGCCTTGAGTTGTTTTTGCAAAGTTCACTCCACCATTTCCTGTGTCATTGTTAATTAAATCATTGACGGAACTAAGATTGTAAGCCGCACCCCCAAATGCTACTTGCTCTGCAAAGTCTTGACGGAACTTAAAATGCGTTTCGGTAGATTTAAAATCTCTGCTTTCAAAACTAAATGACGCACCTTTAATTTGTTTTTTTGCAGATTCCGCGTATCCATCGCCATCAGTATCTATACCCTTTTCGTTTGAAACAAAGGCGGAAACACCAATTGCATTGTCGTTGCTTAGCTTACTTGTTAAAAGAGTTGCAAAATTTGCTTTATTACTTTGTAAGCTCATATCTATTGTGTTTTTGCCAACAAAAAGATTGCTTGTGATTATATTAAGGGAGTTTGTTTGTCCATTTGCGGTAAAATTGTTTGCCCTTGATCCGTTTGCAATTTTAATTTGTTCAACGGCGTTTGCGTTAAAAATATTAGTTAAAATTGAACCGCTAACACCACCAGCAAAAACCTCAACCCCATCAATTGTTATACCACTAAATCTTGATGGTAGGTTGCCAATTGACACGCCGCTGCCACCGTTTACCGGATCTGTGGCGTCGTTTTGTAGACCTATAGTTGCCGAAGATATTGCCTCAGTTAAACTAAAAGCATTACGGGCTTTAAAGTTTGCATTTGTAATAATGCCCTCTTTTGCCGTAGAGCTTGTATCAACCTCCCCTATTTGTCTGCGTGCATTTCTAAAATCATCATCTTTTTTTGATATTCCAGTTACTACAACTTCCTCTGAGCCACCATCTTGTTTTAGTTGGCTTCTTGGCATTAAAGTTTTGGCAATTGCTGGATATTGAGTTTGGGCCTGAGGTAGTGTTTCAATATCAGCATTTGGATAGTTATTTTGATATGCAGCAAAGGCTTTAATGTTAAAACCTAAGCAGTAGATTAAAAGTGTTAATAAGTAGTTTTTTTTGCATTTAGCTTGATTGGTAAAAAATTGTTTCATAGATTTATTATTTTAACTTTGAGTACTTTTCAATAGAGACATCAGAACATCAGTGCAAAAAAGTTATAACTGCAAAGGCACGGGGTTTAATGCTCCCCAGATGCCAGATATGTTATTTTTTAGCCTTTTTAACTTCCTTACGAAGGATAAACTCTCCTTCAATATGCATGCCTGTACCTTTGTAGACATTTTTTTTGCGAAGACCCTGAATAAATTTAACAAAGTCCATTAATTGGGTTTTGTTGATAGAGCTAACTGTTACTCTTGTGTTTTTTTCAACAGCAACTTTTATGCCCTCAGGTATTTCAACAACAATGTTGTGGCTAAAGCCAAGAGTAAATGTTACCAAATTACCAGCAACAACAGCCTTGTAACCAACGCCTTTTAGGTCAAGATTTACAACATGACCAGCAGGATTTGCAAAACCTTTAATGATTGTTGATATGCTTCTTGCTATTGTACCGCTATAAGCATTTGCGTCCTTAGATTCGTTTTTTTTAGTAATTTTAACAGAATCTTTTTGAAGGTCAACATCCACCAAATCAGCTCTAATAGGCAAAGATACAGCACCAGCAGAGGTTGAAAAGCTAATAGCACCATCCGCATAAACGGCTTTAACCGCAGCAGGTATAGCCACCGGTTTTTTTGCAAGTTTAGACATAAAAGCTCAAACTATAAAAAATAAAAGAAAATTATATTAAAATACATTAAGAACAAGCTCGCCACCAACTTTTTTAGCTCTAGCTTCGTGGTCTGTCATCAATCCTAGATTTGTAGATACGATTCTTACACCCAAGCCATCAATGTAGTTTTTAATTTGCTTATATCCCTTGTAGACCCTTCTACCAGGCTTTGATACCAATTGAATTTGTCTTATGGAAGATTGGTTTTTAACATATTTTAAAGAGATGTGAATTTGCTTAACGCCTTTTCTCTCCTCGCTGGTTTCAAAACCCTCAATAAAACCCTCGTTTTGCAATATTTGGCAAATGGTTGCATTGAGGTTTGAAAAAGGCACGATAACAACAGCTTTTTTTACCATGAAGCCATTTTTTATACCAGATACAAGATTGGAAAGCAAAAAGTTATTACTCATAAAACTACTATACTAAAATGCAATTAAATAAAATTTATAAAAAACACTACCAGCTGGATTTTGTAAATCCTGGCAAATATCCCCATAGTGCGTATTCACGGAACATGTTTCTTTCAAGCCCGATTTTAGTAACGCCTCTTGGTCTACCAGTAACAAAGCAGCGTCTTCTGTGCCTTGTTTTGGACTCGTTTCTCTTCATTTTTTGAATGTTAAGCATTGCAACAAAAGCTTTTTTAAAGCCGTCAGAGTACTCAGGGCTACTCTCGCTAGGCAGAGATTTAATCTCTGATTTAATTTTTGCTCTTTTTGCAGCTGCTTTTGTAGCGGTTGCTAAAATGGAGTTATTACGATTGATTCTACTTTTTTTTGCCATAAAAGCTATTAAAACTATTTATATAATACATACCCAAAACCTACATAAAGTTTTGTAAGCAAATATTAGGTAATAAAAAAATTATTATGTCAAGAAGTTTTAAACATTATTTAATTTGACAATCAACATTCCTTGTGTCAAAATCTATTGTTTTGTTTTTGTGATAGTAATAATTATAACGATATGCAAGCGGTAGACAGGCATTTTACATCCGTAGTAGGCTTACAATGGGGTGATGAAGGCAAGGGTAAAATTGTTGATTTTTTAGCTGAGAATGCCGATTTAGTTGTGCGTTTTCACGGCGGCGATAATGCTGGGCACACAATTGAGGTTGGCGGCAATGTTTTTAAGCTTAGCCTTTTGCCATCCGGCATAGTTAGGGGCAAGAAGTGTTTTATTGGCTCCGGCGTTGTTGTTAATTTAACATCTTTAGTTAAGGAGATTGAGGCGGTGCAAAAAGCGGGGCTTAAAATCACTCCTCAAAATCTTGCAATAGCAGATAACGCAACTGTAATCTTAGACCTATATAAAGAGGTTGATGCGATTAACGAAGCATGCCTTGGCGGCTCAAAAATCGGCACAACAAAAAAAGGTATAGGCATAGCCTATAGCGACAAAGCAATGCGTAGAGCCATAAGAATCTGCGACCTCTTTGACGATGCAATTTTAGAATCTTCCCTAAACCAAATCTTTAACCACTATCTTGAAACAAGCTTTGCAAACAAAGATGCAAAACCATCGTTAGCAACCGAACTTGCAGAGATTAAGCTTTTAAGGGAGCAAATTAAGCAATTTGTTGTTCCGTTTTTTGACTTCACTCAAAAGGCAAAAGGCAATATATTATTTGAAGGCGCACAAGGCTTTGGGCTTGACATAAACTACGGCACCTATCCATATGTAACATCATCTTCAACCGTTTGCGGCTCTATTTTTACAGGTAGCGGCTTTGGGCTTTGCGGCATTGACAGTAATATTGGAGTTTTAAAGGCATATGCAACCAGAGTGGGTGAAGGACCCTTTCCTACTGAAGATAACGAGGATTTTGGAACTCTTTTGCAATCCATAGGGCAGGAATTTGGCACAGTTACCAAACGCAAACGCAGATGCGGTGCTCTTGACCTTGTATTTGCAAAGCAAGCGGCAAGGTTGTGCGGCGTTAATAAAATTGCATTAACCAAGCTTGATGTTTTGGACGGCTTTGCATCAATCCCCCTTTGCACCGCCTACGAGGTTGGTGGCAAGGTAATAAACTACATACCTTCTTCCCGTGCGGATTTTGCAAATATCAAGCCAATTTACAAACATTTTGACGGCTGGAACCTGCAAGGCAAAACAGAAGGTGTAAAAGACATAAAAAACATGCCGGCAAATGCCATGAGCTATGTTAAGTTTATTGAGGAATTCCTTGAAATACCAATCACCATAATATCAACTGGCAAGGACAGAAACGATACAATATTAAAATAAACAACAAATTGACAAACTCAAATATATGATTTTATCAATTCAAACCTGCTTTGAAACACTCTCTGTCTCCCTCTTTACGACCAAAAAAAGCCATTTATCCACAAGCTTTGTGCCCCATAAACACTCTCAGGCCAGCCTGATAGACGAGGTGGCAAATCACTGCCTCAAGTCAAACAATGTAAATCTTGGCGATGTATCGGCAATTGTAGTTGCCAATGGCCCGGGCAGCTTTACCGGTATAAGGATAGGCCTTGCATTTAGTGAGGGTCTTACATGCTTTAACAACAATGCAACAAAAAATTTTGTTAGTAATACAAATGCTTGCCTAGTGCAGATCGCCACCAATGCCAAGCCCATTGCGATAATTTTACCAAGCATTAGGGGTGAGAGTTATATTCAGTTTTTTAACCAGCAAAAAGAGCCCCTCACCCAAATTGCTAGCCTTACAAACACTGATATTGCTTTTTACATGGAAGAGCAACTTGAAAAATTAAACATTACATCATTTAACGCCCTGCAAATTGCCTCCGTGCAAAACTTGCAAACAATAAGCCCTAAGCTTAGTCACCTTAATTTTGCAAAGATTAATCTGCCAAATTCCCACCACCTTGGTCTTGCTTATTTTGCGGGGCTTGTGGATGGCAAAATGCTAATAAACAGCATCAATTATGTAAGGGAGGCAGTAAAATTAAAGACTACAAGCTAGTTTTAATGAACCTCACCAAACAAATCCCAATATCTTGATAAAACCTACCTATAATAGACAATTCCTGCAATATAAGCTTAGTCAAATTACGGATAGGGATATGAGTGGATGTTGTTTAACTTTACAGTGGATTTGGGGCTAAAAACTCCGTTAAATTCACCGCAATGTCTGTGTGATTACTTTGATTTGATATTTGTAAATCGGCTCTAAAGTCAATCTTATCCAAAATTTTTAAACCATGCTTTTTGCATAATGGCTCAATGAGTCCGTGGCTAAAGATGTTTGACATATTTTGCACTAGTCCAAGCAAGGGTGCTTTTAAAGATTTGTAGGCATCAATGCTGCGTTCAAGATCTACGCAGGCAAGAGGAGAATCTGTTGACACAAGGCAAATGCCATCTACAATATATTTTTCAAAAAGGCTTAGGTGAGCATCGCCAGTGCCGGGGGGCATGTCTATTACAAGGGCGTCAAAGTCTTGGTGCCAAGCGCAGTTAAAAATCAAGCTGTTAATTATCTTGCTAAGCATTGGGCCACGCCACACAAGCCCCCTGTCGCTATCAGCAATAAAACCAACTGAGGCATAATGCACCCCGTTTTTTACAACGGGGACAAGTTTTTTTTCTTCGTCCACCTCAAACTTACCATCAAAACCAATAAGAGATGGTATTGATGGACCGTAAATGTCAAGGTCAAGCATGGCAACTTTTTTACCTGCCTTATTTAGACCATTTGCAATTGCAAAGGCAATTGTGGATTTGCCAACCCCCCCTTTGCAAGAGGCAACAACAAAAACCTTTTTAAAATTTGCAAGCCTATGCCTTGTTTTTGCAGGTTTGTCGCTTAAATCTTGCTCTGTATTTTGCTCTGTTGGTGCATCATGTTTTTCCTCCTCACCTTCATCTACCCCAGAGCTTGCGGGTTCCTCTGTATAAGGACTGACCTTTACATCCTTTGTAATAAGAACAAAAACATTAATGTATCTAACCTTGCAACTTACAACAATGAGGTATTTTATGTCCTCACTGGCTTTTTCAAGCTCGGCTTTTTCAAGATTAAGATTTGTTTTGATAATGGTTTTAATTATCTCCCCATCCTTTGATAGCTTTAAAAGCTCAAATCCATCCGGCAACACAGAGGCAACTTTTGCAACGGTTATGCGGTCCTTAGCCTGTTTTTTAACAAGCTTTACAAGCTTAAATATTTGCGTTGCTAGGGTAATCATTTGTTAAATAATTATAAATATCTTGTGCCTCAATTGATGTATTAAACGCTCTGCCAATTTGCTTAAGTAATACAAGGTTGATGGTTTTACGCACGCTTTGCCCACTAGCTATTGTGACAAAATCTTGATTTGCATTTTTTTTATCAAGGGACATAATCTGCAGCATATCAGCTGCAAATTCTGGCGTCATTTGTAAGTGAGTTTTAAGCCCTGTATTTTGATAATGCTTTTTAATTAAGGCAAGCTCTTCTGGCTTTAAAAAACCAAGCTTTACAGAAATCTCCGCTGCCATTATCATGCCAAAGGCAACAGCTATGCCATGGGGTATTTTATTTTTGTAAAGGGCCGATTTTTCAATGCCATGACCAAAGGTGTGACCAAGGTTTAAAAGGCTTCTTATGCCCTTTGTCTCGGTAAAGTCTTTTTGAACTATCTTTGCCTTAATACTGCAGCAGTCGTAAATAATAGTGTTTAGTATTTGAGGCGGCATGTTGCAGCCTTGTTTTATATGAGCCTCGTGCTGGGTGAGGTAATTAAAAAACGCCCTGTCCCACAAAAGCCCGTATTTTAAAGCCTCAGCATAGCCAGACAAAAACTCCTGCTCTGGCAGGGTTGCTAGCAATGCGGTGTCGCATAATACAGCCTTTGGCTTGTAAAAAGTGCCAATCATGTTTTTTGAGGAGACAGTGTTAATTGCTGTCTTGCCCCCAACTGAGCTATCAACCATAGATAAAAGCGTTGTTGGGTACTGTATAAAATCAATCCCCCTAATCATTACCGAAGCCAAAAAGCCAACCAAATCCCCCACGCTGCCCCCACCCATTGCAACAAGCAAGGTTTTGCGAGTTGGTTTTAGGTCCAAAACCTTATTTGCAAGCCATTCAAAAACCTCAAAACTTTTTACAGCCTCGCCAAATTTTGGTAGCGTGATGGATGTAACTTTAGTATCGTTAAAAGTTAAATTTTCAAAGATAGTTTTGTTCTCTGCAAGATGTGCGTCCTTAACAACAATAATCTGCCGCCCGCCTGCAATGCTGTTTAACTTGTTTTGCAAATCCTGAGGATTGCAATCTCCGCTTGAGCTAAACATGTAAATTGGATAGGATTGCTTTGCAAAAAACCCAGAGCCCACTTTTAGCTTTAGCATATCTTTTAAACAAAAATCTTTTTAAGCAGCTGATTTGTCAGGGCATGACCGGACTTATAACAAGTAAATTTTGCATTAAACAAGTGACCGCTTGTGTAAATATCACCTATAAAATCAAGAATTTTATGACGCACAAAATCGTCTTTAAATGTCATTGCAGATTTGTTGACAACCTCTTCCTCTGTCATCAATATCCCGTTATTTTCATCCCCCCCTTGTGCATAGCCTATTGTCTTAAGATAGTCGTAGTCTTTTTTTAAGGCAAAGGTTTTAGCGTGTGCTATGTCGCTTTCAAAACAATCGCCCTTTGCTTGGTCAAAGATATATCTTTGTACACCTACTTCCTTGCAGGCAAAGTCTATGGTAAAATCAATACAAAGCCCATTATAAGGCTCTGCTTTGATGTATGTATCTTTGTGTTCCACCGTAAAGCTATCGCTGATTGTGATGATTGGCATTATTTTGGTAAAAAACACTTTTTCGCAGGTTTTAAGCCCAAATAAAAATGCCTTACTTGCTCCGTCAAGGGTTGGTAGCTCTCTGTTGTTTATATCAATTATGCAGTCTGTAATGCCATAGTACCACAAAGCCGCCATTAGATGCTCGGTTGTAGCAACTTCCACTCCAGCTTCATTTTTAATACTGGTGTTAAATGTAAGGTCGCTAACATTTTTAAAGTTAGCTTTAATTATGTTGTCTTTATCGGCTATATCTGTTCTTCTAAAAAAAATACCCGTGCCATCATGCAATGGGTTTATTGTAATACTTACATCAACGCCGCTATGCAAAGCTTTGCCACTAAATGCAACAGAGTCCCTCAGCGTTGCTCTGTAGATTGTTTTTTGCATAACTTTATCACCCATGGCAATTAAAACAAATAATTAAAACACTTACTAACACATGAATGGTGTACCCGGCGGGATTTGAACCCGCAGCCTTTGCCTTCGGAGGGCAATACTCTATCCAATTGAGCTACGGATACATCCTGCACCAATGCATTGTGCCAAGCTTTGCAAAAATATAAATATAATTTTATCTTATTGTCAAGTAATCTTTGTGTTTTATATTCTTGACAAGGAGGATAATTTTTGATACTTTTAACTAAGATTGCTTCATTGCCTATTTTGAAGCCTTAATAATTAATGGATATTTACTTTGATTATGGCAAAAAAAAATACAAAACAGGATGCTTTGGCAACCAATGTTGTTACTGCACCAAATTACACAAAACTTGCAAATCTTGACAATAGCATTGTTATTGAGGGTGCAAGGCAAAATAATCTTAAAAACATATCCCTTAATATACCCAAAAATCAGTTTGTTGTAATCACTGGGCCCAGTGGTAGCGGCAAGTCCTCTTTGGCTTTTGACACAATCTATGCCGAGGGACAACGCAGGTACATTGAGAGCCTGTCAACCTACGCTAGGCAATTTTTAAATATTCAGGGCAAACCAGACTACGACTCCATATCCGGCCTCTCCCCAGCTATTGCAATAGACCAAAAAACTACATCTAAAAACCCAAGGTCAACCGTTGCTACAATGACGGAAATCTACGATTATTTGCGTGTTTTATACGCTAGGGTTGGGGTACCATTTTCACCCGAGACAAACTTGCCAATAAAAAGCATAACGGTTAGCGAGATGATTGATGCTATTTTAAAATTACCTCTTGCTACAAAAATCAACATCATTGCACCGGTTGTAAGGGGACAAAAAGGGGAACACAAAAAGCTTTTATTGACATTACGCAAAAGCGGATACGAAAGAATAAAATTTAACGGCGAGCTTACATCAATAGACGATGTAATTATGAATATTGATAAAAATCGTAAAAACACAATTGATGTTGTTGTTGACAGACTTGAGATTAAAGCTGGCATTAAAGACCGTCTCGCCTCATCCGTTGAAACCGCAGTTAAGCTATCCGAGGGCATACTACACGCCGAAGTAGTATCAATTGACCAAGGAATTGACGAGCAAGAACTAGAACCAATCAATGGCACAAAAATTTGCGAGGGGGCAATTCTTAACTTTTCCGAGAAGTTTTGCTGCCCAGTATCTGGCTTTACCATTGAGGACATGGAGCCAAGAATTTTCTCTTTTAACAGCCCTTACGGCGTTTGCCCTTCTTGCAACGGGGTTGGCACGGAGTATCACTTTGTGCCAGAGCTGACAATTGGCGATTCTTCTTTATCAATAAGAGAGGGGGCGATTACTTTATGGACTACTCAAGCCTCTTCAAAACATTACATACAGATGTTAAAAACTTTAGAAGAGGAGTTTGAATTTTCGATAGACGAGCCCTTTGAAAACATAAACGACAAGGCAAAACAAATGATATTTTATGGGCTTGGCGAGAGGGAAATTGAATTTAGCTACAACGATGGCATGCGTATCTATAAAGTTAAAAAGCAATACGAGGGCATAATGACAATGCTTTATAATAGATGGAGGGAGACAGATAGTGATGTTATTAGGGAGGAGCTGCAGAAGTTTCAGGATGTAACAAAATGCCGCGAGTGTAGTGGATACAGACTTAAAAAGGAATCTCTATGCGTTAAGATTAATAACAAGCATATAGGTGAAATTTGCAAAACAAGCATTAACGATGCAATTATTTGGTTTAATTCCTTGCACGAGCATTTAAACAAGCAACAAAACGAAATTGCCTCCAAGGCGGTAAAGGAAATAGTTAAAAGACTTGGCTTTTTGCAAAATGTTGGGGTTGGCTATCTTACTCTTTCAAGGGAGAGCGGCACTTTATCTGGTGGCGAGTCACAAAGAATCCGTCTTGCTAGCCAAATAGGCTCGGAACTTACGGGTATTTTGTATATACTGGACGAGCCATCAATTGGCTTGCATCAATCTGATAATGAAAAACTTATCCGTACAATTAAAAACCTCAGGGACATTGGCAACAGTGTAATTGTTGTGGAGCATGACGAAGAGACAATGGAAGAGGCAGACTATATTATTGACATAGGCCCAGGTGCTGGTATAAACGGTGGGCATGTAATTGCCGAGGGCACGCCTGCCGAGGTTATGCAAAACAAAGATAGCATTACCGGCGCCTACCTTAGCGGTAGGGAGGTAATTAACCTAGACGGCAGAGCAAGACGCCAGCTTGGTAACGGTCAATTTTTGGAGGTTAGGGGTGCAAAGGGCAACAACCTTAAAAATATATCGGTTAAAATACCTCTTGGCATGTTTGTAACGGTTACTGGCGTTAGTGGCTGTGGCAAGTCCACCCTTGTTATGGAAACTCTCTACAGAGCTCTAGCTGCAAAACTTTACAAGTCCAAGGTTAAGTCCGAGCCTTACGACGATATTATCGGGCTTGAAAATATCGAGAAGGTAATTGAAATAGACCAGTCCCCAATCGGGCGTACGCCTAGGTCAAACCCAGCAACTTACACTGGAGCATTTAATTATATTAGGGATTGGTTTTCTGGACTGCCGGAAGCACGCAGAAGAGGCTACAAACCAGCAAGATTCTCTTTTAATGTAAAAGGTGGTAGATGCGAAGCTTGCCAAGGTGACGGCGTTGTTAAGGTTGAAATGCACTTTTTGCCAGATGTCTATGTTTGCTGCGATATATGCAAGGGCAAAAGATACAACCGCGAAACACTTGAAATTGAATTTAAAGGCAAAACCATCTCCGATGTTCTTGAAATGTCCGTTGACGAGGCATTAAACTTTTTTAAACCAGTGCCTTTAATTAAGGAAAAATTCCAGTACCTCTCTGATGTAGGGCTTGGATACATGAAGCTTGGGCAATCTGCAACAACTCTTTCAGGTGGTGAATCTCAAAGAATTAAGCTTGCTAAGGAGCTTTCGCGTAAAACCGCAGGTAATTGCCTTTACATTTTGGACGAGCCTACAACGGGGCTACATTCCCACGATATTAAAAAGCTTTTGGATGTATTGCACAGGCTTATAGACCAAGACAACTCAATGATAGTGATAGAGCACAACATGGATGTGATTAAAACATCGGACTATATAATTGACATGGGACCCGAAGGCGGCGACAAGGGCGGTATGGTTGTTGCCTGCGGCGCACCAGAAGATATATGCAAGGTGCAAAATAGCATTACAGGCAAGTATCTGCAAAAGTATCTTGAAAAAATGAAGAGGCGTAAATAGCCTCACCCCTCCATTTTGTAAAAGCTATGGATGTTGACATTTTGTCATTTTTTATATTTAGCCGGATATAGCGATTGTTAAGATGTTTTACAATCTTCATTTTGCATTCAAAAACAGTAATTAGCAAAATTACAATATATCCATTGAAAATTGCAAAAACGGATATATATTTTATTTACAAGCTTTAAAATTAATATTGCTATTTTTAAAAATGAGTGAGGAGAAGACAAAAAAAACAAAGCCTAGTAAGCTTTCATCAGCAAAGTCAAAACAAAGCCCCAATGATGCCGCCGTGGAAGTTGGTAGTAAAAAAGCAGAATCAAATACGGCAACCGCAAAGGCTGCAAGTAAGGTAAAAAAAGCCACAAAAAAATTACATAACTACGAATACCTTAGTCAAAAAGATAGCCTACCTTTAGTTGCTGTAAAGTCTGTGGTGCTGTTTCCGGGTAATGTATTACCTTTATTTGTTGCAAAAAACTCCTCCATTGCATCGCTTGAGTTTGCTTTTGCCAATAGCTTTGATGTTGCTGTTTTTACCAACCATCCAGAAAAACAATCCGCTACCATAAAAGCAATAAAAGAACCAGAGGAAAACAATCTTTACAAAATTGGTGTAAGAGCTAGGGTTTTGCATATATCAAAATCCAGCGATGGAACCGCAAGAGTGCTTTTGGAGGTAAAAAACAGGCTTGAATTTGAGTCTCTTGTTAGCTACAAAGATTCCGCCGATGTGTTTGCCATTAAACACAAAAAGCCTCTTGATAACGACTTTCATATCGTAGTTGTTAAGGACATTCAAAATCCACAAACTCACTCTACGCCAAAGATGCAAAGGCTTAAAAAGGCAATTATTGAAGCCGCTAGAGAGATGTCAAAACTAAATCCATTTAGAATAAATGAAGAGTCCTTAAATATAATATCCAAAATTGAAAGCAATGATGTATTTTTTTATGCCATTGCAATTACCATAGAAGCCGAAACAAAGTTAAAACAAAAATTACTGGAATCATCAAGCTTGGAAGAGGGCTTTGAGGAGCTTTATAAGCAAATTTGCGACGAGCTTGCGGTGATGCATTACGACCAAGAAATTAATTCCAAAATTAGAGACAAAATTAAAAATGACCAAAAAAAGTTTTACCTACAGGAGCAAAAAAGAATGATTGAAAAGGAGCTGCACGAAGTTTCGCCTAAGGACGACCAAAGTGAGTATGCAAAATACTTTGAAATTGCCGAACAAAAAAAGATGCCAAAAGAGGCGGTTGATAAAATTAAAGAGGAGGTTGCGAGGGTTAAAAACTCATCCTATTCATCAGAGTCCGGCATGACAAAAACCTACTTAGACTTTTTAACCTCCATGCCATGGGGCAAGGCAGATGCTGAAAACAAAAGTCTTAGTAAAGCTAACGATGTGCTTAACGCCCACCACTACGGCTTGCAAAAGGTTAAGGATAGAATTCTGGAATATATTGCGGTAAAGGTTAAATCTGGCTCAAAAAAAGGGCAAATTTTATGCCTTTACGGGCCGCCGGGGGTGGGTAAAACCTCTCTTGCTAAGTCCGTTGCAGAGGCAATGGGTAAAAAATATGCAAAGATCTCCCTTGGTGGACTAAGAGACGAGGCGGAAATACGGGGTCACCGCAAAACATATGTTGGGGCTTTTGCCGGCAAACTTTTAACCTCACTTAAACGCCTTGGTGCAGATAATCCAGTAATACTACTAGACGAAATAGACAAGATGGGCTCAAACAGCAAGGGGGACCCAGTATCAGCACTGTTAGAGGTTTTGGACCCAGAGCAAAACTCTCAGTTTAGCGACCATTATCTTGAAATACCTTACGATGTATCGTCTGTGACCTTTATTGCAACCGCAAACAGCCTTGACATACCCCTCCCTCTACTTGACAGAATGGAGGTGATAACCCTTAGCGGCTACACGGAGGGCGAAAAAATACACATCTGCCAAAACTATATAGTACAAAAAGTGTTAAAGGAATGCGGCATTGATGACGGCAGTATTGAAATCACTAAGGAGGCAATCGTTGATATCATTAGATATTACACCAGCGAGTCTGGCGTTAGAGGGCTTGAAAGACAAATTAAAAAACTTGCTGGCAAATTTGTAAAGGATCTTGTAATGCAACAATCCCTTGATAGCGACAAAGATGCAAATGCAAAAGATGCAAAAAAAGCAAAATCTAAAAAGCAAGATATAGATACAAAAGTTATCACTCAAGATGACTTGAAATACTACCTTGGCATTAAAAAGTTTAAGTTTGGCATAGCCGAGGACAAAGACCAAGTTGGGGTTGTAACTGGACTAGCTTACACTCAAATGGGCGGAGATGTGTTAAAAATTGAGGCAATTAAGTCATCCGTGCTGGAAAAACCAGAACTTAAAACAACTGGCAAGCTTGGGGAGGTGATTAAGGAATCTGTTGCAGCTGCCTATAGCTACATTCAATCCCGTGCCGCAGATTATGGCATTGACCCAGAGCTTTTTAAAAAGTCTAGCATTCACTTGCACTTTCCGGAAGGTGCGGTGCCAAAGGATGGACCATCGGCAGGCACGGCAATTAGCCTTGCACTTTTGTCGCTTTTTACCGGCAGGCCAGTGCGTAAGGACATAGGACTAACTGGCGAGATAACCCTTACCGGCAAGGTTTTGCCAATTGGCGGTCTTAAGGAAAAGCTAAATGCCGCCCTAAGAGCTGGGCTTACAACAATCTTTATACCCGTGGATAACACTAAAGACCTTGAGGAAATACCAGATGATGTAAAAAATGCCCTCAAGATTATACCTGTTGACTGCATTGACACAATAACTCAAAACGCATTGATATAGCAAAACCATGACTCAGGATTTTAGCCAATTAAGCCTTAAAATCAATCAGATAAAGGATAAAACTGACATTTACATTAGCAATTACTTTGCAAATCTTAAGCCGGAGTCCGCAGACCTATTAAAAGCAATGAGCTACTCGGTTGTTGACAGGGGCAAAAGGCTAAGACCAGCCTTAATATTTTTAACATCTAAACCCTTTGGGCTTGACGACAAAACCTGCCTTACTCTAAGTCTTTGCGTTGAGATGGCACACGCATATTCACTAATTCACGACGACCTGCCATGCCTTGATAACGAGCAGCAAAGAAGCGGTAAGCCTTGCTCTCACATAGTTTTTGGCGAGGCAATGGCATTGCTTGCGGGCAACTCCTTACTAACTCTGTGCTTTGAGGTTTTGGCGGGGCCTAGCTTAAACTTAGATGACGGCAAAAAACTAAAGATTATTCACACCTTTGCCAAGGCATTTGGACATTGCGGCGTTATGGGCGGGCAAGTGCTTGATGTTGAAATTGCTAAAAACGGCGGTAAAAACCTCACCCGCGAAGAGTTGTTTAAAATGCAAAGCCTTAAAACAGGCGAGTTTTTTGCTTTTTGCACCTCGCTTGGTGCCATGCTTTGCGGTAGCAAAAAAGACTACGACGCTTACAAGCAATACGGTCACGCCCTTGGCAAGATATATCAAATTGTTGACGATGTTTTGGACGCTGGGCAGGATGATGCAAATTCTGTGCTTAGCTTTTTTGCCTCGGCAGACGATGCTTTGCAATTTGCAAAATCAATAGCAAACGATGCTTGCAAGGATATAAAACAGGAGCATCTTAGTGATTTTTTGCATTACATAATCACTCTTGCAAAGCCAGCAAATTAATGCCCCCTTAGATGATTAACGGATTTGCCTTTAAGGATAGCATCTTTGCCCTAAGACGCATACTTATTATTTGCATCTTGTGGTTTTGCCTTTGCTTTGGCTTTTGCCTTACTTACAACCATGTAATTATTGATATTTTTTTTAACAACCTTAAGCTCACTAGCAACAACAACTTACTTTTTACAAAAAACATTACAAGCGGGGCTTTTATTGCTTTAAAAACAGCATTTTATCTATCACTTTTGTTGCTTTTGCCGGTGCTGTTTGGCTCTTTGTATCATTTTGCTTCCGCAGGTTTGTTTAAAAAGGAACGCCGCTTTGCCGCCCTAGTAATCTGTGCCTGCCTTGGGCTTGGGCTTGTGGGCGTTGCCTTTGGTTTTTTTGTCTTTGCAAAAATGTTTTTTACCTTCTTTTTGGGGCTTAGCTTAAGCTCTCACGGCGTGCAAACGCTTATAGACGCCGAGCATTTAATTGAGCTTTACATATCTTTTTGCATTATGGGGTTTTTTGTGTTTCAAACCCCGCTTTGCGTTTTTGCCTTACTAAAAATAGGGGTGTTAAAGCAGGATGTTTTTGTAAAATATCGCAGATTTTACATAGTAATCTATCTTGCAATCGGCGCTATTGTTACGCCGCCAGATGTTTTAAGCCAAATTGTAGTATCCTTTACCTTGTGGATTTTGACGGAACTTGGTTTTTTTGCCTACAAAATAACATCAAAACCCCTTAAACATTAGGGTATTAAAGTGTTTCAATGCAATTTTTTCAATCCAATCTAAAGCCGCCTTACATTCCAAAAGCCAGACCTTGACGCCTAAAATCGGCTGCGGCGGTGCAATTGTTCTCATCTGTGTTGCAGGCTATCATGTTGATTCCACTAGTTAAGTCGTAGTTAAAGTTAGGCTCCAATGTTTTTTGCTCCAAAAAGTTTGCCGTTGAATGTAGCGAATATTTTGCGCGCTTTTCAAGCTCAACAACCTTGCTACTATTTGTTTTTGCAAAGTTTGGTGCGGCCAGATTGCTTGCTGGCTCCAGCTTTGCATCCAAAGCTAAAACTATGGTTTTTAAAATATAACTTAAAATACGCACTCCGCCCGGCGAACCTACTATCAAAACAGGTTTGTTTGTATTAACATCCACAACTATAATTGGAGACATGGCACTACGAGGGCGTTTAAAGGGCATGATTTTATTGATATTTGGCGAGCCATCTGTGTTTGTAGGGTTAAAAGCAAAGTCTGTCATTGTGTTGTTTAGCACAAAGCCATCAATCATTGTAAAGGAGCCAAAAAAGTTTTCAATTGATTGCGTCATTGACAAAGCATTGCCAAATTGGTCTACAACTGATATGTGGCTTGTTGTGGTTGACTTATCGCTTTGCCCACTTTTTGCAAAACCCCCAAGCCCAGATGCAACAATGGAAGGAGCTTTTTTGTAAGATATTAACTTTGCTCTTTGTTTTGCGTAGTTTGCGTTTAGCAACAAAGATTCATCAAATGCCTCAAAGGATTTGTCAGCAACAATAGCCGCCCTGTCGGCAAGGGCAAGCCTTAGCGCCTCGCTTGTTATGTAGATAAATTCATTAGGATTTTTTTTGTAAATTGCATGTAAATCAAAATTTTCAAGTATCTTAAGAGTCTGCAGGATTGTAATGGCAGAACTTGGTGCCTCTGGTCCGCAAATTTTGTAATTATTGCGATATATTATACAAGACGGATTGCTAAATTTTGCCTTGTAGTTTTTTATATCACTTGCAAGCATAATGCCGGTGTTTGTATCTGTGTTTTCAAGGCGTTTTGCAATTCTGTCTGCGTAGTATTGAGTGTAAAAAAAGTAAGGGCTGTGCGCTATGTTGCTAAGGGTTTTTGCAAGTTCATTATTTTTAACAATTTCACCCTCAAGCTTTGCGGTTTTGCCGTTAAAATAAATATGCCAATCTTTAAAATCAATGTCCTGTAGATGGTGTTTTTCAATCTGCTCCAAATGCACCGCAAGACGCTGACTTACACCAAAACCATTTTTGGCAACAAAAATTGCATCATTAAATAGTGTTTGCCAAGGCAATTTGCCGTATTTAAGATGCAGCTGATAAATCATTGCAACATAGCCAGGCACCCCAACCGACAGCCCCCCGTGCACAACATCGTTAAACGCTCTTTCTTTGTCGCCATTCATAAACATCTGTGAATTTGCATTTTGCGGTGCAGATTCCCTGCCGTCAATACTAATAAATCTTTTGTTTTTTGCATCGTAAAAAGTTGCAAAACCACCGCCACCAATCCCAGATGCCTGAGGCTCAACAACGCCAAGAACCAAAGATGTTGCAATTGCAGCATCAACCGCATTACCACCTTTTTGCATAATTTTTACCCCAGCCATAGTAGCCAAAGGATGCGAGCTTGCAACGGCATATTTTTTAGCAACAAATTGCTCCTGCTTTTCAAGGTTTTTACTGGCAAGTTCCGGCTCATGAGGGGTTTTGGTAGTCTTACCTTCCCAGATTTCAAAAAAACCAGCAATCGCTAGGCCAAAGCCAAACAATCCTGCCATTATAATTGCAAATAAAAAGTATTTACGGCGACCCCAAGCTTTTTTAATGCCAAGCATATAACAAACAAGCACAAATATCTATTTTTTAATTTTGTTAAAATTAATCTGCAAATGCAAGACTATATTACAAATTATCCTTGCAATATTATTTTATAAGTGCATAATTTTTAATAACCCGCTGTGGCTTTGCGTGCTTGCGTTTTTACTTGCACGAGGAAAGTCCGAGCTTTAATATGCAAAAATGCCGTTGAAAAACGGGGGGAGTGATCCTACGGAAAGTGCAACAGAAAACAAACCGCCAAAACTTTGTAAAAAGCTTTGGTAAGGGTGAAACAGTGAGGTAAGAGCTCACTAGCCTTAGTGGCAACACTAAGCTTTGCAAACCCCATTTAAAGCAATACCAAATAGGGGTGGCCCTGTGCTTTGCACGGGTTAGCTTTATAAGCTAAGGCTTGCATATGTGCCAGCTGCCCGGGTAGGTAGCACGACCTGCTTAGCAATAAGCAGGCTAGATTAATAAAGCCAGCAATTAACTATCTATTAATTTAGGTAATTAATTGCACAGAACTCGGCTTATAGGCGGGTTGCCTTCATGTTTAGCTACCTAAATCTACAGAACTCCGCTATAGATAAAATAATTACCAGCAAACAAAGTTGGCTGCATGTTGTTGTGTGGTATTGCATCGTCGCTTGCGGTATTTTGAGTGGTTGTTTTTACCCCGTCAGTTAGCGTTGTTGCAACCCCTGGGCTAGCAGGATTTGTAACTGAACCAGCTATGCATGTTACAAAATCACTTGGCGTGTTAATTCTGCTTGCAGGGTAATTTGCACCAACTGAAAATCTAAATTGCTCTACATGCGAGTGATTTTTAAGCGGGGTTTGGTCTTGGGTTAAGGTGTGAGTCTCGGCACCCACTGAGCTACCAATTGTTCTGCTGCTCAGCCCAGAGCCCTGACCAATCGCCCCAAATACCTTACCTCTAAAGTCAGGTAAGTTAAAGGTTGACGACCCATCCCCAGTGCCAAAAGATGTGCCGATTACATTAAATAACGCCGAGTAAGCCACCCTTGAAACCGCTCTTCCATTGCAAATTAAAAAACCTGTGTGGTCACTTTGTATTGCCGATGTTTTAAAGTCGCCAACTGCAAAACTGACTCCATTGGATTTAATACCTGCAATAGTTTGCAAAACAGAATCAATTTTTACATTTATCGCACCAATGTCATCTTGCTCTTTTTTGTTAAGACTTGCAATACTGCCTTGCAAAGAGCTTACATCGCTAGCTTGTTTTGTACTTAGGTCGCTTACACTAGCTTTTGTTGCAGCGTTGGATTGTAGTGTATTTAGGGCTGATTGCAAAGAGCTTACATCACTAGCTTGTTTGGCTGTAAGGTCGCTAATGTTTTTTGCAACACCAGCAATACTTGTTTGAATTACCCCCGCATCACTAGCTTGTTTTGCTTCTAAATCACTTATACTGGCTTTGTTGGTGGCAGTATAAGACTGCAAAGTATTGATACTTTTTTGCAAATCTAATACATCACTTGCCTCTTTTGCAGATAAATCACTAATATTTTTTGCAACACCAGCAATACTTGTTTGCAAAGAACTTACATCGCTAGCTTGTTTTGTAGATAAATCACTAATATTTTTTGCAATACCTGAAATACTTGTTTGCACAGAGCTTACATCGCTAGCTTGCTTGGCTGTAAGGTCGCTAATGTTTTTGCTTAGCTCGTCTTTTTGATTGGCAACATTTGCTTTTAAGTTCAATATGTCATTGGTATTTTGAGCAATTAGTGGCAAAGATTGCTCGTAGCTTGTTTTAAGAACATATAGCTCAGCTTTTGCCTCAAGGGTTGCGGTTGCATTTTGCAAAGCTGCTATATTGGCTTGCAATGGCTTTATGTCGTTTAAAGTAAGCCCACCACTAGTGCTTGTAATGGCTTCAGATTGCGGCACAACCTGTATAAAAGTATTGCCCCCGCTTGAGTACATGGACTGCGAAATTAGTCTTTCAAAACCCCCGTTGACGGCATAGTAAAACTGTGAATTTTCAAGCAAAAAGAATATCATTCCATCGCTTAAATCGGTAAATCGCCATCCGTTTTGCGTAAAGGATGCTAGCTTTGCATCGCTGCCACTAAAAGCTTCAATAGCATTTTTGCCAACTAAGTAAAAAACTCCGTTAATTGGACTAACTGGCGGATTGACAAAAGGCGTAAGGCTATAGAGTCTTGCATTAAGCATTAGGTCGTTTAAGGCGAAGTTTTCATTAAGCTTGATTTGCTGCAAGGAGCCAGTGTCAAGGCTACTTAGATAACTAAATCTAAAATTGGTAGTTGTTTGCATATCTATAAGATAATAAATAATATAAGATAAATTAAGATAAGTTTAAGCAGTTGATGCATATGTAATTTGTTCTTTTGCTTTGCTGGTTAAAATTAAAATCAATTATGCTAAATATTTTGTCTTGGTATCTAATTTGCAAAGATGCATCCAGTGCAAGCCCAGCATTGCAGATTGTAAAGTTGTAAAAAGTTTTTACCACCTTGCCGTGCTTTGTGTTTTGCGTTAAAACCTTTGCTTTTTGAACGCTTGCACTTACAATGGCAATTTCTCTTAACTCTTGTTTTAAGCCCCCTATGCCGTCGTTTGTGCCAATTTTTTGCATTATGCTAATTTTTTGATTAAAATCGCTTTGTCTCATTTTGAAATAAATAAAAAATTAAAATTAAAATTTAATATCTCTTTTGCTTGCAGCATAAAAATTGTAAGATTTTTGCACGGCGGGCGGCGTGTGATTTTCAAAACCGTCTTGTTCCCACAAAAATGCAGCATGTGTTAGCATCGCAAAAGTTAAATCACTTGGCAAAAGGCTTGCAGAGGATGGGCCACACTCAAAAACAATGTCAATATTACTGGCTAAAACATCGTAGATTTTGCCCTTTGCCATGTCAATTTTTATCTTGTTTGGCTCGGTTTGACTGCCATCAAGAGCAAGTCTTGTAATCTTTGTAATATTAGCCTTGCCAATGCAAACAATATAGTTGTTGTGGTTAAAAATTCTTGCCTCAATTTCACGCGGAACAATACACAAACCGCTTGCAAGCTCTGCCTTGCTTATCACAAAGTCTCTGATGTTTTTTAGAGTTTTGTCGACTTCTGGGTTTGGCTCCTCGCTTAAACGCAAAAAGTTTTTAATAGATTCTAAGCTTAAAATGTCGCTTTCAAGCTCTTTTTGCATGATTATTTGCGGCTCCTGTCTGCCTGTTGTAAAATTTATCATAAAATAATGGATACTACAATCTAATAATAAAATAAAAAGTTGAAAATAGCTAAAAACAAAATACAATTACTCTTAGCTACTGCCAGCATTTAGTAATAAACTTTACAGGGGTGTGGTTTTTATATAAGCAATTTTTTGTTTTGTAATGAGGGTAAATTCTATTAAAGCAATAAATACAAGCATCAAAGACGATGAAAAGTCCTTTGTTAAATACAACATACTTAAGCAAAATCATATATTTTTAATTGCCAGCCTTGGGCTTAGTATTGCGGCTTTTGTTTTGTTTTTTGTTAAGGGGTTTAATAAGTCCGTTGATTTTGCTGGCGGGGCACAAATTGAGTTTGTTTGCAAGCTACATGCAAGCGGGCAAGATGTGCCAAATGCGGACTCTGGTGCCTGCCTTAAGCTTGCAAAGGACATACTAACCGAGGGCGGATACAAAACTTTTACGGCAAAGATAAAAAATCAAAGCATAGTTTTGCAGCTTAACGCAAGCGAGGCAAAAGCACAAAAAGATATTGACAGCATTAACGAGCTTCTGTCACTCAAAATGCAGCAGCAGGGCATTGACATTGTTGTTGAAAAAAGCGATTTTATCTTGCAGTCCTTTAGTAGCGAGCTGGTTTTTAAGTCAATCTTGGCTCTCGTGATTACCTTTATTGCAATTGCCATCTATGTTGCATTTAGATTTACCCTTGCAGAGGGTTTAAGTGTAATGCTTACACTGATTCACGATGCGGTGCTTACCATTGGCTTTGTTTGCATTGCGGGTATTAGCCTTGATATTTCAATCATTGCTGCGATACTTACGGTAATTGGATACTCGGTTAACGACTCGGTGATAATTTTTGACAGAATCCGTTCAAACAAATACTTACTTGCAAGACACTCCCGTTTTTTTGTAATATCTAAGTCCATAAACGAGACATTCTCACGGACGATTGTTACCTCTCTTACCACTGTGTTTTCGGTGCTTGCAATATTGTTGTTTGCTGGGCATGTAATACAGGGTTTTGCCTTTACAGTGTTGTTTGGCGTGGTGTTTGGCACATATTCATCAATATTTATATCTTCGGCTTTGTTGCTTTATTTTGAAGACTAATGATAGCCCAAATAACAGGCACAATTAGCCTTATAACCAAGGATGGACTCATAATTTTAACGCCAGCAGGCATAGGTTATTTTGCTTCCGTGCCTTTAAGTGTCTTGTCCTCTGCAAAACAAGGTGAGCAGATTAACCTTTATAGCGAAATGATTGTTAAAGAGGACTCTCACTCTCTCTTTGCCTTTGCCGATTACGAAGAGCTCTTGTGGTTTAGGGCATTAATAAAGGTATCTGGCGTTGGGGCAAAAACGGCTCTTAATGTAATATCTCATCTTGGCACCTCACAAATAACAAGTGGTATACAGGAGGGCGGCGAGGCTTTGTTTGCAAGCGTATCTGGGCTTGGCAAAAAAACCGCCACCCGCATAGTAAGCGAACTAAACAAGGAGCCTCACAAAATACACATAGCCATGCAGGCAATTGCTAGCGAAAATCCAAGCGTACAAACAACATATTCACATTACACAAAGCAAGAGGGTGCACCAATTAAAGCCGCCAAAGCTAAGGAGGACGAGGTAAAGCCAAAATCCAAGGCTGCAAAACCAAGCAAAATAGAGCCTCAGCCAGCAAGCAAAAGACTTATAATATCGGACATTAGTCTAGCCCTTGAGGCACTGGGTTATGACAAGCTCTTGGCTTTTTCTGTCGCAAGCAAGGTAAGCAAGGAAAGCAACGAAAATCAAACAACGGAGGACCTTATTAAAACCGCCCTTAAAATTGCCTCCGGCGGTTTGTAGTTTAAATGTGTAAATTGCTATGATTGAGTATCTTGGGCTTGAAAACTTTCGCAGCCACGCATCGCAAAGCTTTGACCTTGCAAATCAAAGCGGCATAGCAAAGATTGTTGGCTTTGTTGGTAAAAACGGAGCGGGCAAAACAAACATCCTAGAGGCAATATCTATGATAGATGGCTCAAAGGGACTAAGGGGGGCAAAGGTGGAGGAAGTTTGCAAAAAGGACTCCGGTGGTAATTTTAAAGTTGTATGTGACATTGATGGCGAGAGGATATTGCTGGAAGGCTTAAAAACCCGTAAAAAATTTGCCTTAAATGGCAATCCGCTTAAGAGCTTTCAGGAGGTTGCGGGCATGGTTTCAACAATCTGGGTGAGTAGCGAGCTTGAGTATTTGTTTGCACACTCGCAGTCCACAAGGCGAGACTTTTTTGACAAGATGACCTTTTGCTTTTTTAACAATCACTATGCCTTGCTTGCAAAAGCTGCAAAGCTATGCAGCGAGCGTTTAAATGCCATCATGCAAACGGCAGATGATGTTAAAAACAGCCCGCAAGACCTATTAAATAGCATTGCCTTTTGCGAGGATGTTTTAAGCGAAACAATCATACAAATTATGCAAAACAGGCTTGCAATGCTTGCTGCATTAAACGCATGTCTTGCGGAGCTTGGCACAATTTATCTTGCTAGCCTAAAGCAGGAGCTTAAAAAGTTTGAAGTAAAGGCAATTACAAAGCAAGATGTTAGGCTTATACTGGAGCAAAATCGGCAAAAAGATAAGTGGACAAAGCAAACAACATTTAATCATCAAAAAATTACCACGCAACTTAGAGTAAAAGGTAAGATTGAAGGGCTTGATGAGTTTTCGGCAGGGGAGACAAAATTTGTTTTAACGGAGCTGTGCTTTGCCTTTGCCGCCTCGTTAAAAAAGATTAATCCACGCCGCCACATAGTTTTGATACTGGACGACTTATTTGCAAAGCTAGATGCAAAAAACCTTGACCTAATCATTAAATACATTGAGGACTGGAGCTTTGGGCAGGTGTTTTTCTCTTCAACCTCGGCAATCGCCCACAAAGAGGACGACCCTAGATACAAAATTTTTGTCTTATAAAAATACAAAACTACTTTATCTAGATCTTTCAATATCATTCATATTAAGTGGATGAATTTTCATAGAGTAATTTTTAGCATTAATAAGCATTCTTCCAGTATCACTAGATCTATTTTTTTGAAAATCTTCAAATTGATGATCGTTATGAATATGCATTTGATTTTCAATATCATTTTTGTCAATCAATGGTTGAATTGCAACGGTTCCACTTTTGTTAAATGGGATGTTTTGATGTAAAGCGTCATCATCAAGCTGATTTGACATAGGCTTCATTCTTTTTCTATAACCTGGTGTCATTAACATATTTAAGGATTTTGCATGCAAGGCATTTTCACAAGAATTAATATCTCTTTGATGCTTTTGATTAAAATTTGTTATTAGACTTGTTTTTTCAAATTCCATCAATGTTTGCAACATTGGAGTTTGTGATTGATGTACATTACCTTGTGCTAAGTGACCCGGCCACAAAAGCATTTGACTGTTTCTTATTTCCATATGGTAGTTTTGTTGTGATAACTCAAATTGCACTAAACATCGTTTTAATACATGTGCAATATGAGCGGCAAATTGCAATTCACTATTTTGACTTAATAATCTGTCAACATCTAACTCGCTATAATACTGCTCATAAGAAATTGAGTTATCGTTTAAAAAACTCTCCAAGCTTTGAGCTTGATTTTGAGCCTTTATATATAATGTTAAAAGACATATATATGCTAGCATATCTTCTCTAGAGTAGTCTGGACAAATACTATGATTTAAAACATTGGCAACTTTAAGAAGTCTTTCATCAGTTAATCGTCCATCATCTTTTAAAAGCAATGGTAGTTTAGAAACTTCCGTCTTTCGATTAAGATATTGTCTACGCATCAAATACATTTGCCCGAAAATAACAAGTGCAGTCAAATACGCTCCAGGTAAAAATGGGTTTTTCAATTTTGAATCGTTTACAAATTCATAACCAATAGGTGTTAAGAAAATATTTGTTCCAAATATCAAAGCTGTTGACAATAAGAATGGTAATGCACAATAACCAATTCCAATAAAGAGGAGAGGAAACTTTTTACAAGCTTGATCACTAGGCTTATTCGTTAAAGAAGCTAAGGCAATATTAGCCAATTTTAATGTAACATTTTGTTGTTTGAAACTACAAATCAACAAGTGATTATTAGTATTTGTAGTAATTTCAGTGCGATTAAACAAAGAATTATGAAGTACTCTTTCGGGAAACCAAGAATCATCAGAGAAAGAAAAGTTTACACCACTCCATATATTCTTTGTAAGAATATTATTGGCACTGCTAAATAAATATTGACATTGTAATTTGCATTGTTCATAACATAATAAATAATTTATTTATTTATTATGTTATGTTATGAAAGAATGTAAGTTTTGTGGATCTGCGATGTTTGTAAAGTATGGGTTTGTCAAGCAAAAACAAAAGTTTAAATGCAAGGAGTGTAAAAAAGTTTTTCAAGAAGGCGATAGGAGGGTAAAACATTCTATTGGTGTAAAACTCAAGGTTTTAAAGATGTATCTTGAGGGCGTTGGTATTAGATCAATTGAAAGACTTGAAAATGTCTCAAGCCCTTTAATTATAAGATGGATTAGGGAATTTGATAAAATTATTCAAACCAAATTAAAAGAGTTAGAAATACCAAAAGATAAGCAGGATATAGTAATTATAGAGGTTGATGAGTTGGTAACTCACATTAAAAAAAACGAGATAAGGTCTGGATATGGATTGCTGTCGACAGGGATACAAACCAAGTTTTGGATTTTGAAGTAGGCGATAGAACTAAGGCAACTTATACAGCTTTAGCCTTAAGATTGCAGGAAAAATACAATATCAAATACCTTTGCACAGATAAATACGAAGCATATTGTTATATAAAAATTGCAGAAAAACATGTTAGAACCAAGGCTGAGACTGCACTAATTGAAGCCAAAAATTCTATCGTAAGACATTATCTTGCAAGATTTAATCGCAAAACAAAACGATTTAGCAAGGCCTTAGACATGATAACCGCAAGCCTACGCCTACTATTCAACAAAGAGTTATTGTTATCAATATTTGTTTAGCAATGCTATATTATTAGTTTCTTGATATCTTAGTAGGCGGAGTTGTAGTTTATGATTCTGCACGGATTCAGTTAAAGAGCCATAATTAAGTTCGTAGTCTTTTCCATTTCTATCGGTGCACTTAATTTTAGCATTATATAAAGCCATTAAAAACAAACCATGATTACGCCTAGTTTTTAAATCTGGCGATAATTTGTCTTCAAATTTCTTTAAAACATTTTCCTTAATTCTTCCTTCTACTTCACAAGCCGCCATTTCATCGGTTGGTAATATTACACTCAAATAATCTTTACTACTAATTAACTCACCTACTGCAATAGGCTCTTGATTTGCCTCTTCAATGCACCCAATGTAGTAGCCAATAATTTGCTTGTCTTGACTGGTAAGATTTGGTAGTATGTCGGTAAATATTGTTTGAAATAAATATATTTTAGGATTAACTGTTACAATTTTCAAAAACTCTTTTAAAAACTCTGAATTTACTCTATTCATGGGCAATTTGTACAATAATAAATAAAGACTCACCAATAGTTAAGAGGATTTTTTCTTACCAATTTTAGTAAAATTTGGTAGAGATTTTTATCCTTATTGTTATGTCAAAATTTAAACTAAGCTTCCTTTAAATGCAAGATAAACTTATCAGAATTCATTCCGTTAAACTTAGAGAGCCTTCTTTTGCAATAACTCAAAACTTTAATAAAATAAAAGCTTCTATACCATTTACATGGCACTTACCCCAAATGATTAAAAGGAAGCAAACTCATTATGAGAATAGACCTCTTTCGATTTTTATAACTCATTACTAAAACCCCCTTAAATCAAAATGTCAATAGAATCTAAAAGTTCTAGCATTATGGAGGCTTTTATTTTTGAGGTATGAGCATTATAAAGCTAACAGCCCCTTACATCCTTGGCAAAGTTTTGAGCAACAGATTTAATTTGGTTTAGCAAGTTAGTGTAAGGCTTTGCAAAAGGGGGTTGTTTGGGGGTGAGTCCGCAGATGTCTTCAAAGACGGCAACTTGCCCGCTGCATCCATTGCCGCAGCCTATGCCAATGCTGGGCACGGATATATTTTGAGTTATGTAAGATGCATCTTCCTCTTGGCAGTTTTCAATAACCATGGCAAAGGCACCAGCAAGCTCAATTGCCTTTGCAGAAGCAAGCATTGCCTCTTTACCATCTTTAATTTTTTTATAAGAACCAATTGTACGCACTCTTTGCGGCATTAAACCAATGTGCCCCATAACAGCTATGCCTCTTTTTGTTAAAAAATCTATTGTGTCGCAAACCTCTATGCCGCCCTCAATTTTTACCCCATCTACGCCGCTAAGCTTAATTATCTTTGAAATATTTGCAAAAGCCTGCTCCTTGCTTTGCTCGTAGTACGAAAACGGAACATCGCACAGAACCATTGCATTTTTAGCTGCGTTCTTAACCGCTCTTGCATGCTTAATTATTGTGTCAAGCTCCAAAGAGTTAGTATCCTGCGCGCCGTAAAGAACCATCTCCAGCGAGTCGCCAACTAAAATTATGTCGCACACTTCATCTGCTGCAATTGCAAAAGGCACTGTGTAAGCGGTTAGCATTACTATCGGTGTTTTGTTGCGATATAAATCGTGTATTTTGACAAAAGATTTAAGGCTCATAAATCTTTAAAAAATATAAATATTCTTACAATATTGTGTTGCAAACTATCTTTGCATCTTTGCTTTGCAAAAGCAAGACAAATATGCAATTTTGCATAAAATTAAATTAAAATATTCAAAATTGCCAGCACGCACGCCCCGCTAACAGGGGTTATGTGCCTTACAAAAATAGGTTGTGTTTGATTTTTATACACCAGCCTCACCACAAAATAAAGTGCAAAGCAGATAAGGGTTATTGCAATTACATCCACTTTGTTAAATCCAATTGCTAGGATGTAAAAAAACCGCTTATATCCAATTGCCGTGCCCTTTGGCAAAAAGGCGGTTGCCAAAATGCAAATAATCATGCCGGACACAATGGTTTGATAAGCAAATTGTTCCGTGCCGTGCAAATAAAAGCCACGCACAAGCATGCAAACGAGTAAAAAAACCAGTGATTTTTCGTAGACCTGCTTATGGGAAACATCAATAAACAAAATTAAAAACAAAAATGCTATGGCAAAGCCCTCGGCAACGCTAAGCTCCGAGATTCCATTAAGCAAAAAGTTTAACATAATTGTAAGCCCTATAAAAAGCTCAATCAGGCAATAAATGCCCGGAATGCCAGCCCCACAAGCCTTGCAATTTTTTGCTTTAAATAGATAGTAGTAAAGCGGGCCGTAGTCTGGATATTTAAGCCTTATACCGCAGCCGCTACACATTGGCGGATTTTGCATGCCATTTAAAGCTATGCCCCTTGGTATACGGTAGTAAAAACTTGTGATAAAATTACCTATCCAAACGCTAACCAAAAACGCAAGCCAGTAAAAAAGGATGTTGGAGGCTATTAAAAAAGCTTGTGTACTCATAAACTAAGATAAAACAGACAAAATACAAAATACTTAACCAAAAGAATCTTATCTTACTTCCTTTGGCAAAAAAAACTTTACATCCTCTGGTACGATGGCAAGCTCCGTTATGCAGGTTACATCAAAACTTTCGCTTAGAGTTTTTATGCAGGCTTGCACTAGGGTCTCGGGTGCGGACGCCCCTGCTGTGATTAAAATTTTAACATTACCATCACCATCCTGCATCGCAGGTTTTGCATTGCAAAGCTTTGCAATATGCGATATAACATCCTGCTCTATAAACTCAAACAAAAAGGATGGAATGCCGTGTTTTAGACCTATATCCCTAAGCCTGTTGGAGTTTGAAGATTTGTGCGAACCGATAACAATAAGGCAGTCTACGCCGCGGTCGGTAATTATTTGCCTTGTTGCGGTTTGGCGATTTTCTGTAGCGTAGCAGATGTCGTTTTTAAGGTTCTCTGCAAGGCTTGCAAATTTTGACTTTAGATAGTCAGTTATATCTTTAGTGTCGGACATGCTAAGCGTTGTTTGTGTTGCAAGAGCGAGGTTGTCTTGACCTTGTGGCGGGTTAAAAGCAATTGCCTCCTCAAGGGTTTCAATGATTGTAAAGTTGCCGCTTTTTATACGCCCAGATGTGCCTAGCATCTCGGGGTGGTTTTTGTGCCCTATTAAAATGATGTGCATGCCGGCTGCATCGTAAGATGCAACCTCGCGGTGAACCTTTTTAACCAAGGGGCAGGTTGCGTCTATTGCAAGGAGGTTTTTTGCCTTAGATTTTTGCTCGGTTAAGTCGCTTACGCCATGTGCCGAGTAGATTAAAGTTGCTCCATCAGGTGCCCAGGACACATCATCAACAAAAATCACACCTTTTTGCTTAAAGTAATTAACAACATGCTCGTTGTGAACTATCTCGTGTTTTACATATAGGGGCGTACCGTATTTTTGTAGCGCCTTTTCAACCACCTCAATGGCTCTTGTTACTCCAGCACAAAAACCCCTTGGGCCAGCTAAAAGTATGTCAATTTTACCAAGTTTTTCTTGCATTTTTATCTGAAAATTTATTTTGAAAAAGCCTTTGTTATATCTTTCATTTTAATTAGCGTTGGCAGAGTTACTTGGGTAACCTTACCTTGTTTTACATTGTATACTAAGTAAAACGGTATGCCAAATGAATTGTTAGAATGCATAAAATAGCTTACCTCTGGGTTGCGATTTGTAAGGTCGCCACGCAAAACTTTAATGTTGTTCTTGCTAAAATATTCAAGTGTACTTTGCTTGTTTAAAACAAGAAGGTTGTTAATTTTGCAAGTGATGCACCAATCGGCGGTTACATAAACAAACACATCATCGCCGTCTTGCAAGTATTCCTGCAATTTTTGCAAAGAAAACTCCTCAACAACGCTGCTTTGTGCATTGTCAAGTTCTTGCTTAAACTTGCCTACAAAAAATACTACGGCAAAGGCAAGACACAGGGCGGCAGAGCCGTATAAAAAGCTTGGTATTTTTGCAAGGAGCTTTATTTTGCCAAAAAACTTAAGACGCAAAAAAACCACAAAACTTAATACTAAAACAGAGGACGATGCCCCAGCTAAGTATCCATTTTGGCGAACTAGTATATAGCAAAGCCAAAGGATTGTGGCAAACAAAAAGGCTTCCAGAACTTGTTTGGCAAAGATGGATACTTTTGCCGGCGGATTAAATGCACCAAGTTTTTTGCCAAATAATCCAATTAATATATAAGGTAAGGACATACCGCAGCCAATTGAGGCGAGAGTTACAAAGGGCTCGGCAAAACCCTGCGAACTAAGGCTCATTGTTATTGCAACAACAAGTGCCGGCGCAAGGCACGACGACCCGAGTATGGCAACAAAAAATCCTTTTAAAAAGGGGCTAAAGCGAGCAATCTTTGCAAGCCTTGTACTTGCAAAGGTAACAAAGCCAAGCATTTGAGCCGTTACAGCACTAAGAACAAAAAGCATTACAATAATAAAGTATTTATTTGCAAAATAAAAGCCCCAGTCAAGCTTTATGCCAAGAGTGTTAAATGCCCCTGCACAAACCCCAAGCAAGGTAAAAAAACTTAACATGCCAAGGCCGCTCATTGCAAATTTTAGCCTTAGGCTTAGCGGATTGTTAAATGCAGAGCTCGTGCCAAACTTTAAAGCTACAACCGGCAAAACGCAAGGCATTAAGTTAAGCACCAAACCACCAACAAATGCAATTAAAATTAAAAATAAAAAGCTTTGCTCTTTGCGGAGCTTTTTATACTCTGCCTCAAGATTTTTATCCTTGTTTGATGGGTTGATGTTATACTTAAAAGCCTCAAGCGAGCAAAAATTGTTGCTGCAGATACTGTACTTAATGGAGCCATCTGGCTTTGGGCTTTTAAAATAAAACACCGCCTCACCATCGTAGACCTCCTCGCTTAGCTCTTTGCCATCTATTGTAAATTGCTTTTGGCTTGCTTTTGGCTTGGTAAAGTTAAGCTCCTTACCACCAGAGGTAATTGTAATATTGTCGGAATATAAATAATTACCATCACTTAATTTAAATGTAATCTTTGTGTACTTACGAGAGTTTTGCACTCTTATAGCATGTGTTGAAATCTTGTTTGCGGTGGGTGCTATATTTGCCTTAGGAGTTTGCTTTTGAGGCTTTTGTTTAGTTGCAAACTTAGCTTTTGCAGGCTTTGCATTACTTTTTGATTTTTTTTGCAGGATTTGTTTTTTGGTGTTTTTGGCATTTGCCTTGCCATCGGCATCTTTTGCGTTAGCATTGCCAAGAGCAAGGGCAATACCAAGCCCTAAGCTTAAGCACAATAGTGAGCTGCATAATAGATTTTTGTAGAACTTTTTGTAAAACACTAGCACCTTTAACCTTATTAATAATTAGCAATAAAACATTTGTAGATTATTCTTGCACTTTGTAATCTTAAAAGATTTTAGCAAAAATGCAAATAAAATTTATGCAGCCTTTTGGTAAAAACAATTTTTGACTATTTTGTTGACATAATTGGTTTTGCAAAACAAATTATGTATCGTGTAAATTGATGCTTGGTAAAATGACAGATGTACAAAAATCTTACAGGCTTAAAAGACTTATTTATCAAAGTAACCACAGAGGGTGCAAGGAGCTTGACATTGTTTTAGGGTCGTTTGCAAATCTGCAGCTTAGCCTGTTAAGTGATGCCGAGCTTGATAGCTACGAGGAGCTATGCCTTGAGGATGAGTGGCAAATATATTACTGGATAACTGGTGACAAAGAGGCTCCGCAACAATTTAAAGGCATTATTTTACTGATACAGCAATTTATTAATAAAAACAAGATATGTCAACAAATATAGTTACCGCAGGTTTTTTAATCATTGGCAACGAGATACTATCAGGTAAGACGCAGGATGTTAATCTTGTAAGCCTTGCAAAAAAATTAAATCTTGCTGGGGTAAGACTAATGGAAGTAAGGGTTGTTTTGGATATTGAAAGCGATATAATAGACGCTCTTAAGGTAATGAGTCTAAGATACAACTATGTTTTTACAAGCGGGGGCATAGGACCAACTCACGACGACATAACAACCGAGTGTGTTGCAAAATGCTTTAATGCCGCCCTGCACACCGATGCAAATGCCTATGCCGTCTTAGCGGACTTTTATAAAGCACGGGGGGAGGAATTAAACGAAGGTAGGGCAAAAATGGCAATTGTGCCAGTGGGTGCTGAGCTTATTGCAAACTCTGTTTCGGCCGCTCCTGGGTTTAAAATCCACAATGTTTTTGTTATGGCAGGCGTACCAAAAATCTTTAATGTTATGCTTGAAGAGGCAATAAGGCTATATATTAAAGGCGGAGCGGTTATGATTTCTAAAAGCATAGACCTTAGGGTAACTGAGGGCAAGATTGCAAGTCAGTTAAAGGAAATTCAAAAAAGTATATCCCAAGTTGAAATTGGCAGCTATCCAAAGGATGGCTATACGCAAATTGTTGTCGCCGGATATCACGAAGACCTTATAGACAAAGCAATTGGATTAGTTGCCATGCTTACAAGCAACCAAGATTAAATGACTTTAAGATATGAAAAATGCTAATGTAGATAAAGATTTGTCGGTTCATCTTTCTTGTTACCCGCAAGTTACTTACGAGCCAAAAAAAGATATTCTTGCAAAAATGGATGCGGCACGAGAGCTTTGTAGCAAAGGGCTTTCCTTGCGAAAAAAGCATAATCTACGCACAAGGCTACCTTTGGAATCTATCAAAATTTTTGGCTATGAGCAAGGCTATTTTGATGAACTGCAGGATATTATTGAAAGCGAGTT
>CAMCVL010000012.1 GCA_945881985.1 Rickettsia typhi
GTAAAGCAAGCCTTAACCAGGTTGCAAAGCTTCTGTCGCCTATTTCAAAATCACAAATTTTGTTGTTGTTCCTATCGACAGCAATCCATATCCATAAGTATTTTCCGCCGTTTTTAGGTTTTTTTTTACATATGTGCATAATTCATCGGTTTCCATGACTTCAATATCCGTTTTAGTCAATAATTTAGCTTTGTTTAGCAATATTTCTTGAACAATATGGCTAAATTGCTTAATCCAGTAGATTATTAATTGATGCGAGACCTTCTGCCACTTGGCTATTTTCCTAAGTCCAGCGTTATCAAGATACATTTCTATACATTTAAGCTTGAATTCAAGAGTATATTTTTCCTTCCGAGCCTGAAAAACAGCCTTACAAGACTTACACTTAAATCTTTGTATTCCACCTTGAAGTCCATTTTTAATGGTTTTATCGGATCCACACTTCGTACAATTCATATTTTACAAAAACAAATAACTATTTAAAAATGTAAAATAATTATTTTTATTTGTCAACTAATTTTTACCAGTGCCTTTTTCTACCTGTAGATTAGGGACTTGTTCTAAACTAGAGAAAATATTAAATCTTTATTTGGTAGCATTAGCATAGAGATGCGTAGCATCTCTATAGATTTTGAGTAGCATATGGTTTTACGCTTTGGTCTTACTAGGTAATGTTTTAGTCTCATGTTCCAGCTTTCTACCAAAGAGGTCTCGGCTTTGGTTACATAGTGCTTTGCATTATATGTTGGTTTGTAGTATTTCATTAAACTTTGATAAACTGGATTTGCATCTGTGCAAAGTATTTCTACCTTGTGACGCTTGTATATCCTTTCAAATAGTTCTAGTGCTGTTGTTTGGTCTGTAGAGCCTATTTCAAAATCAATTAACTCCCCTGTATCTCTATCTACTGCTGTCCATATTCTTATTTGATTTGTTTTTCTTTCCAAGATTGGTAAATAATTCATCTGCTTCAAGTAAGTAAATTATATCTTTATCTTGTATTACCTCTTTCTTTTTTACATCTTCTAATTTTTGACCTAGTTTTTTAATGAAATAAAAAACAGTTGTTAAAGGAACATCAAATATCCTTGATGCCGCCCTAAATCTAGTTCCATTAAGATATGCTTTTATTATTTTTACTTTCAAATCTTTACTTAGCATCGCCCTTGCTCTATCCCTGTATTTTTTATTACAGTTTTTACATTTATATCTTTGCTTACCCCAAACAACACCATTTTTCACTAATTTTTCTGATTTACAACTTGGACAATTCATACAAAAAAATAAACAATTATATTACAGACTAACGTCTATAATATAATTGTTATTGAAATGAACAAGACTAACAAACCAATATTGCAATCTAGGGTTTTAACATTTTTGCAACGATTGGCACTGCGGACTTTTTACAGATAGAGATTTGACACTTTCTCTATTTTAGAATAAGTCCAGAGCCTAGTCAAGAGCCAATTTTAAATTAGATTTTATATTGTTTGGCAGTAGGGGGTAGGGTCCATTGTTTGCAATTGTATTAGTGTAAGCAATGTTTACTAAGGCTTGAATGAGCTTTTTTCAAAGACAAAAAATCTTTTAAGCCTGTAAAATGATTGATATTTGTAACAAGATATAGGTATTTGCTTGCCAAAGACTAGCAATTTACACGCTAAGGATAAATTTATTTTGCTATTTTTTATTGCTAAGACTACTTAGTAAAGTTTAAAGTTCTAGGTAATGCAACATTAAAAGTATTTGCGGGTATTGCCTAGGCTTGGTATTTTTACTTCTTTTTATCTGCGTTGGTGCTATTTACAAGGGCGGATGCAGAAAAATCAAAGTTAAACTTTTGTGTCTTTTTAACGGTTGTGTCAACAGTGCCCCATGCTCTGTGTTTAATAGGGTAGCCAATCTCTACATCAATAGAGCCAGCAGACATTGTGGACTTGGTATTTAAAATAGCTCCATTGGAAAACTTAATTACCAAATTGTGAGACTCAGGATGAATATTAGCTTTTGCCATAAAACACAAGTAAGAATTTAATAAATTTAGTCAATATTTTAAAAGTTAGGCAGCAGCTTTTGCCTCTCTTTTTTTAATAACCAATGAGCCATCAGCTAACTTAATTTTTACAATTTGCTTTTTAAGCACAATTGCAAAATCAGTAAGATTTGTGGATTTAACATTTACCAAGAAGTCGTCAATGGTGCCGTGCTTTACTATGGTTCTGTAGGTTCTTTTTGTAATTGATAATTTAATATCTTTTTTTAATGTTACACTTGTAAAAACCTTACTTATCAACCCCGGTAGAAAGGTTCTTTTTGTTTTTCTGTTAGACTTAGAGACATTGTTACCAATTTGTCTGCCCGTGCCCATTAAATCGCACCTTCTAGCCATAATATATTAAAAAAAACTACTAAAAAACTGGCAATATCTATAGTTTACAAAACCTACGCAAAATGCCAAGAATACAAATTTGAAACAAAATTATAAATCACTTTTTTCTTTTGTAAAGTTTTTTTTTAAAAAACATAGATTTTTTTGACAAATGCCCATAAAACAGCTTGAATTCTTGTTTTAGGCTCTGGTGCAAAAGGATGTGCTCTATCTATACAGGTGGCAAGCCTTTGCCTTATACTAAAAAACAAATCTAATGCCTTTTTGTTATAAGGCCGATTTGCCGCTGGTTTTGCAAGACTTAATAATGACATCTGTTTAAATTAGATTGAGCTGATACTGCAACTTAAGATTTAAGAGGTTTGTGAGCTGGTATAATTTTTGGGAATAAAAATATAATTTAGATGTTGAATTTAAAATAATTTAAATTTAATTATAACACCTAGACTTAAACTTTGTTAAATGTTGTTAAAACTGCAAGTAAAGTCATCTTAGTTTTTTTATTAGTGTTTTTTTAGTTATGAATAGTTCAACATATCAGATAACATATGGGATAGTAGATAGTCTCGGTCGTCATGTGCAAGTGCAAGTCGTGAAATTAACTGAGCAACTTCAGGCTCAAAGAGATTTATTTGACTTATTGATTATTGGTGAGCCTAACTGCAGTCAACAAGGCTTGGACAAATTAAATGAATCTAAAAAAGAACAAGGTTATAAATCAAATTTGCAGCAAGTGTTGCAAAAGTTTGCGGATAATCAATGGCCTGTAGATTTTGATATTACACAGCAACATGTAAATACAACACTCTCTGAGGCGGATGTTGCTAAAACGAATGCTGCAAGCGGCATAGAGATAGGGCAAGATGAATGTTGGATGTCTTCTGCTGATAGAACCTGTTTGTCATATGAAGGCATCACAATCCTAGGTGCGTTAAACAAACGCCTGCCCGAAGAAAAAAAAATTACGGCCGCTGAATTGGTAAATATTGCAACTTCTTCGGCGAGCAGTTACGATAGTTATGAAACCTTCCTTGGCATTTTAAAAAATCGTAATACACCAAAAATGACTGCAGGTTTAGAAGCTCTAGAAAGGGAGGGCGAAGGTGGTAATAGGCTTGGATTGGAAGAGGAAGTGAAGGAAATTCAAACTACTTCCCCTAGGTGCCGTGAAACAAAAGATCAAGCTAGGAAATCAGGATGCGGTTTGCAGTAAAGATGGTGTAGCTGCTATCTAAAAGTTAAGCTCTGTCCTTTGGATTAAGTATTAATTTGTTTTTTATTGGCATTTTCTGATTTTAAAAATTTTATCGCAAAAAATAACAAAATCATTCTCGTTTAAACATTGAAGGAAATGCCGATAATGACAAAGACTGGCGACAAAGACGGAGGAGTTAAGGCTGGGATTTGTAGAGGTTTTAAATTAAAAGTGACTACGAAGGGATATGGCGATGACCGTGATATTAATGGTTCTCCTCGTTGCAAAAAAGTAGCAGATGTTCAGAAGGGATGATACGATAAAATTTTTCAAAAAAAACTATAGTTTAATTTTACCTTTGTAATTTTACCTTTGTTAAAATTAACAAGGCTGTAATTTTGCAAAAAATTCTTTATAAAGTTCGTATAAATGAGTTTTATTTTAGATATAAACAAGCATTTTTAAAGGCAATTAAAGATTTGCAAGATTTTTGAGGACTCTTTCTAAAATAGAGAAGGTGTCAAATCTTTATCTGCAAAAAGTCCGCAGTGCCAATCGTTGCAAAAATGTTAAAACCATAGATTGCAATATTGGTTTGTTAGTGTTATTGATTTCAATAAATGTCTAGCTGTAATTTAGAAGGATTCCTTTTTTGAATAATGCAAAAAATACTTTTTAGATGTTATGGGAATCTCGTGAAATTTGAAAAGATGTTCTTTTTCCTTCATTTTGTTTCTATGCTAAAATAAAGGAAAAATGAAGGAATTCTTTGTTTACTCAGCTGTTGGTTCGCTAGGTATTAGGATTGATATTTTACCGCCTGCCTGTGTTATTTTTTGCACTGCAGAAGGTGACGCAAAGTGTGCCTCAATATCAAGTCCTTTTGGAGCTTCGCCAGTTGCAAGAATTTTGCATATCTCACCAGCTTTTAATAAGCCAGCCTTAACTAGGTCGTCAGTAGAAATTTTTAGACTTAGTTTTTTAGCCTCAACAAACTCAGCAATTTTTGCAAGGTTGATTGGGGTAATTTGAGTCCTAAAGATATTGGTAAAACCTCTTCTAGGCAATCTACGGTAAAGAGGAGTTTGTCCACCCTCAAAGCCACCTATTGATACACCGGTTCTACCTTTTTGACCTTTACCACCACGACCACAGGTTTTACCCTTGCCAGAGCCACGACCACGACCCACTCTTTTGCGAGCTGCCTGACCTTTTTTAATGATAGATACATCGTATCCACCAACTTCATTTACTACAAAACTTGTCATAACAAGATATAAAAATATAATTAATTAAGTATCAACATTAAGACTTGTAATTAAGACCTAGAGCCCATAATTACGGTAATCTTGGAGTATCTTTTTTTGATACCAGATGATCTACCTCTACCCCTTGCCATAAATCGACGAAGGGTTTTGTCTTTACCTAGTACAACTTTGGAAATAAAAAGAGAGTCGGAATCAACATTCATGTCGTTTTCGGCACTTGCAGCAGCTGCATTAATAAGGCGTAAAAATACTTGAGAAACTTTTGTTTCACCAAATTGTGCCTGTAATGCTGCCTCACGGTAAGACATACCTCTAATAAGCCTTGCAAATGGAACAAGTTTCTTAATGCTTGTTTTTACCATTCTTGCACTGGCATTGGATACAGAATCTTTTATAGAAACCTGTGTTTTTTTAGCTTCGCTCATACAAAATATTATAAATTATAAATTAATTTGAAGCAACAGCGGCATCAGCTTTAGGAGCGTTAGCTTGCTGCAAAATTGCCTTAACCTCATCTTGGTTGCGAGCAACTATTAAGTCAAAAAATACATCAATATCATCGTATATGTTGACACTTGCACGATACTTGCCAACGGTTTTAATAACCTGACCAAGTTTTACAGAGTTTTTATTTAAAAACTCGTTAAGAGATTGGTTAATTGACACAAGCTGATCCGAAACATCCTTAAATGTTAAAGAGCCGTATAGGGTGCCGTCCTCTCCACAAGGTTTAAGAACAACAACAGATTTGCCATCTATAGAAGAATGAATTGTTTTTGCTTTTTGTCTGTTTTTTTCATCCTCTTTTGCGATATGTTCTTTGTTTTTTTCAACCTCGGCCAAGATTTTTGCATTTGCAACCTTTGCAAAACCAAAAGGAATAAGGTAGTTATTTGCAAAGCCTCTTTTTACTTTAACAAGGCTGTTTGCCTTGCCTAGGTTTTTAAAGGATTTAAGTAGAACAACTTCAATCATACATTAAAATATTAACATTAACTAATAAAGCCAATAACTAACCCTGTTGATCTGGGTAAGAAAGTAAAGCCAAAAATCTTGCTCTTTTTATAGCCTTTGCAAGAAGTCTTTTTTTTCTCATGTTAGTTCTTAAACCAATAGCACTCATTTGTTTTATTAAATCAAATTGAGTGGTGTATTTTTTAAGCAATGGCAAATTTTTGTAATCAATTGCAGCCTCGTCAATAGAGTTAATTTCAAGAATGTCATTTGACTGATTGTTTATTTGAATACGATTTTTACCACTTTTAATAAATTCCTGAGCCTGATTTGACAAATCAACCTCAACAATTTGCCCATCTTCATTAGGAATTGGGGATATTTTAAATTCCTCACGACCAACTCTTGTGTATCCGCTGTCAGCTCTGCGTTTTGGTGCTTGAGCTAGCTCTGTGTTTTCAACCTGACTCATATCTATTATATAAACTTAATAAAAATTAACCGTTAAATCCGTCAACAACTTTAGCGTAGTCAGTATCGTTTTGCTGACCAGACTCGTTGTATTCAAGTTTTAAAAACGAAGGACCCTCAGGAATGTCGTTTGCAATTGTAATAAGACTTCTTACTATCCCGTCGTTAATCTTTAAATAAGATGTTAATGAAGGAATGTTAAAAGGCTTAGCCTGAAAATGCATAACATAGCATCTTGCCCTGCTGTATTTACCAATTTTGTAAGCAAGCTTGCGTTGACCTAAGTACTCAAACTTTTTAACGGAACCTCCAGACTTGCACGAATAATCTAGAACTTTTTTAAAGATGGACTTAACGCCTTGGCTTGGAATGTCTGGGCTTATAAGCATGAAAAGCTCGTAAGTTTCAAAGTTTTTAAGACTCATAGAAAAACAATTATATTACAATAAAATGAGTAACTCTAATGCAAAATGGATAAGTAGTTAACTAAATAAAAACCAATCCACGCAGGCAAACAAGTATGTAAAGCATATTTACCATATGCAATTTACAAGCAAGCGTGCATGCAAGAATAACTCACATAAAAGCTATAAAGCTATTAGAAGATACATCTTGCAACAAAACAAATTCTTTTTCAAGTTTTTTTTGTTTTTTTTATAGCAAGGCTTAAAATTACCGAAATATCTAAATGCTAAATCTTGTTTAAACTCTATCAAACAGGATTTTACATTGGATGTGCATGGTTTGTTTTTTTGTGAATAATTAAATAACTTGCAATTAATGGCTTTTATTTTAAAAAATACAGAGTTTGACATTTTTATTGTTTTATTTGTTTGTGGTTTATTCCAAAATTTTATCATGCGGAGCTTATTTGCCGCAAAAAATTCTAACCAACAAAGACCTTGAAAAGACCATTGACACAACTGACGAGTGGATACTTCAAAGAACAGGTATAACGCAAAGACACATAGCTGCAGATGGCGAGTTGACATCTGACCTTGCCTTTGAGGCGGTAAAAAATTGCCTTAAAAATTATACTAAAGAGTTTGGTAAAGTAATTGACAGTGTTGATTGCATTTTAGTTGCAACCACAACGCCAGACAAAACCTTTCCTTCTACGGCTTGTATTTTGCAATCTAAGTTAAAAGATCTAGGGGTTGCATCATCTTTTGCATTTGATGTTCAGGCCGTTTGTGCCGGCTTTGTCTACGGCTTAACAATTGCTGACTCAATGATTAAATCAAGCCTTTGTAAAAGTGTTATTGTTATTGGTGCCGATAAGCTTTCGTCAATATTAAACTGGCAGGATAGAACAACCTGCGTGCTTTTTGGTGATGGCGCCGGTGCTGTTTTGCTACTTGCACAAGAGGGGAATGAGACGCAAAAAGACGGCATATTTCACTGTAAGATTGACTCTGAAGGCGAGCACAATGACATACTAAAAACCTCTGGCGGCGTTGGCAAAACGGGCAATGCTGGATATATTGAAATGGATGGCAAAGAAGTATTTAAGCATGCTGTTACAAAAATGAGCGACTCTATTAAGCAAATAGCATCCCATTGCAGGCTACACCCAGATGAAATTGATTTTGTGATAGCTCATCAAGCAAATGAGAGGATTTTGGACGCTGTATCAAAAAAGCTAGAAATGACAAAAACGCATTTTGTTAAAACAGTAGGCATTCATGCAAATACATCTTCGGCATCAATTCCTCTGGCTTTAAATCACTGCCTTCAAAAACAATTAGTAAAAAGGGGTGATAAAATTATCTTTGAAGCTCTAGGTGCCGGCTTGACATTTGGCGGCGTTTATGCAATTTGGTGAAAGAGTTTGTATTGTTTTTTTACCACAATATCATTGCAATCTAAAAAAAAGGTTTTACAACTTTGTAAAAAACAATGATTCACTTACATTAATTAGTATTTTAGTTATGGGTCTTGAAATTATAGAAATAGAAGAGCCTACAGACATTACAAAATCGCAAAATAACAATCCGGGCGAGCAAGATATTGCCCTTGGCATAGACTTTGGCACAACAAACTCCATTGTTGCCGTGTCGCATTACGGGGCGGCAAAAGCTTTAATTGACATAACCCCCACTTTAGTTGCCTTTGGTAGCAATGGGCAAATTGCCTTTGGTGGCGGTGCAAAGCAAGTGATAAATAGCAAAGATTGGATTGTGGTGAGCTCGGTTAAGTCCCTCCTTAACAAAGACGATAGCGTAAAAAATATTGATATTTTTGGTAAAAAATACAACCCTGAGCAGATTGCGACTCTGTTTTTTAAATATTTAAAAAGCGAGCTTGAACTTAACAAGGTGCAGCACTCTGGCAAAGCTGTAATAACCGTGCCAGCCTATTTTGACGACGCTCAAAGAAGCTTAGTAAAACAATGTGCCACAAATGCAGGTTTTGAGGTAATAAGGCTTATTAACGAGCCAACTGCTGCTGCTTTGGCATATGGCATTGATAATTCTAAGGAAGGAATTTATGCAATTTTTGACCTTGGGGGCGGCACATTTGATGTGTCAATCTTGGAAATGAAGATGGGCGTTTTTAAAGTAATTGCCACAGGCGGCGACACAAAGCTTGGCGGCGATGATTTTGACAAGGCTTTTGCTAACAAATGTAATCTTAACCTAGAGGAGGCCATTAGCATTAAACATCTGTTAAGCACATTAAATAGCGTGCAAAGCCAAGGCGGCAATATTATTACAAGAGAGCAGTTTGACGATGCAACCTTGCACCTAACCCACAAGGCGGTTGACATATTTAAACTTGTACTAAGCGATGCAAAAATTGATGCAAAAAGCCTCTGCGGGGTGGTTCTTGTTGGAGGATCTACCAAAATGCCAATTGTAAAAGAGGCAATAGCTCACGAATTTACGGACAATATTTTTACTGACATAGACCCAGACAGAGCAGTTGCCTTTGGTGCTGCCGTACAGGCGGAAAATCTAACAAAACGCAACCTTAACACTCTGCTGCTTGATGTAACCCCCCTCTCGCTTGGCATAGAGCTTATGGGTGGCACGGTGCAAAAAATTATCCATCGCAACACATCTATACCTTTTACAGCCTTTCAAAGCTTTACAACTTACGAGGATAATCAGGATGCAATCAAAATTACCATCTTGCAAGGCGAAAGAGACCTTGCAAAGGACTGTAGAACCCTTGCAAGTTTTGAGCTTGGCAACATTCCTCGCCTGCCTGCCGGCGTGCCAGACATTGTAGTAACATTTTTTATTGATGCTGATGGCATACTTACCGTCTCGGCGGAGGAGCAATTGACAAAGCAAAAGCAATCCGTGCAAATACGCCCAACATTTGGCATTGACATGGGCGATGTTGTCTCGCAAATTGACACATCAATGAAGCATGCAAAAGAGGATATACAGGCAAAGCTTTTGATAGACCAAATTACAGAGTCCAGCGGGATGATTGCAAAAATTAAAAATCACGCCCTTAAATATGCTGACATTTATAAAAATTACATCAATAAAGAGCAAACCGAGCTTGCAATTAAAGCCTTGCAAGAGGCAATTGATAACAAAGACAAAGCACAGCTTATGGCCTGCCAAGCGCAGCTTAACGATGCAGCATCCGATTTTATCAAGCAAATACTGGAGCTTGAAATTAAGCAAAGCATTAAAAACATTACAAATATTAACTAGTTTTATCTAAAGGTGGAGCAATTTAACAATCTTTTAAACGGCTACATACAGCATCTGTTGGGCGTGCAAAGATGTGCGGCAAACACTCTTGCATCCTACAGGCTTGACATAGAGCTTTTTGCAAAATATCTTGCGGCAAAACTTTCTGCAAACGACATAACGCCCCAAGTTTTGGCTGGGCTTAAAATTAAAGATTTTAGATTATGGCTTGAGGCGCGCAAGGAGCAAGAGTTAAAAGCATCGTCTACAAACAGGGCGATTAGTGCGGTTAAATCATTTTTTAAGTATCTTGAAAAGGCAAAGATATTAAGCAACCCAGAGCTGCAAAAACTTACAAAGCCAAAAATGCCCCAAACATTTCCTCGTGCGATTGACGCAGCAAATTTACTTTTGATTATCAAGGAAATGAAAAAAAACATCACCCTTGCCACGCAAAAAAAAGATGGCAAAGCCAGCAATGCTTGGCAAGAGTATCGCAGCCTTGCTCTTGTGTATTTAATTTATTCTTGCGGGCTTAGAGTGTCGGAGGCACTTAGTTTAAAGCCAATGGATATTGATAGGTCAAGCGATATTATAAAAATTAATGGTAAGGGTGGTAAAGAGCGTTTGGTTGCGGTGCCAGACGATTTTTTATATGATTTAATTGAAAGCTACCTTAATCTTTGCCCATATGGCATCATGCCAAACGGCACTTTATTTGTAAGCTCGCGTGGACTAAGCTACAGCCCCAGAATGTTTCAGCGAGAAGTAGAGGCTTTAAGGCTAAGGTTTAACTTGCCATCTTGGTTCACGCCTCATAGCCTTAGGCACTGTTTTGCAACTCATTTAATTGAAAACGGCGCCGACCTAAGAACCACTCAGGAGCTTTTGGGGCACTCAAGCTTGTCAACAACCCAAAAATACATAAGGGTTAGCAAGGCTCAGGTTGCGGATGCTTACAAAGGGCTCGCAAAAAATTAGACCAATTCCATAACCTCATAAATAGACCTCTTGCATAACCTATTATACCATCTTCTATCCTAAAATAAGCTATTGCCCCATGCAAACTCTACAAAAAATCTAGACTCTCTGCAATGCAGATAACTCCCCTTTTAAGAATGCCTCAGAGATAGCTCCCCCCCTTTAAGGGTTACTCAAAGGAAACTCCTCCCCTTTAAGGGGAGGCTGGGTGGGGTATTTGGGGGTCTAATCAACACCTCAACAACTCCACCTGCTAGGCTAAAGCCTAGCTCCCTCCCCTGCTAGGGGAGGTTTTATTTGTGCAAAAACCCGGCTCTCTGCTTTACAATACAAGCCCCCCCACCCCAGCCCTCCCCCTAAAGGGAGAGGGAGAAGAATGATCGTGCCCTCTCCTTTAAGGACGACTCAAAGATAGCCCTTCCCCTTTAAGGTGACCCGCAAATCGCTCCTCCCCTTTAAGGGGAGGTTGGGTGGGGTATTTAGGACTCAACAATGTTTAGTTTAACATCTTTTGTAGATTGACAAGCACTAAAACCCTGCTTGAATTAAAAAATCTTGTAAAAGGTAGGTTGCAACCGCAGCATCTAAGCCCCTTAGTTTTTTTTTATTGCCATATGTTGCTTTTACATTGTCTGAGGAGAAGTTTTCGTTAACATAAATCACGGCAATGCCTTTGTGGGTAGTTGCAAAGCTTTTAGCAATCTCGTCAATTTTTTTGATAACATTTATTTCTGGGCTTTCGTTTGCATTGAAAATGTCGTTAGATGCAACAAATGGGCAGCCAACAACAAGAGTTTTGCAGTTTAAATTGGTAAAGTACTGATTAATTGTTGCAAAATCGGTTTTACAAACCCCTATCTGCTGTGCAAACTTAAGGCAGGTAGAGGAGGCTGCAATGCCAGTTTTAAAAAGTCCTATATCAAGGCACATTATCTTTGGCTTTAACATTTGCAGGGTTTGAGAGATGTCAAAGCCATTTTTAAAGATAACAGAGGACATTTTGGCTAAAAATTAGACTATTCCAATATATCCTCTTTTATACTAAAAGAATTGCCGCAGCCGCAGCCGCCACTTGCATTTTGATTGTTTATAACACTAAAATAGCTGGCACCAAGTTCGTCGATATAGTCAACAACTGCACCATTTATGTATTTTAAAAATTTTTGCGATATTGCAAAAATTGGCTCCCCGCTATCACCAGTAAGCACTAGGTCATTTGTATTAATCGCCGAGTCAAACTCAAAGATGTAAGAAAATCCATAACACCCGCCACTTGCAACTTTGAGCCTTAAAAGCTTCTCGGTGCCTCCTGCCGATTTTTTTTGCAATAAAACATTGGATATTTGTAATGCTGCAGCTGGAGTGATGTTAAGCTGGCTATCTTGCAAAATGCCAGCAAATTGATTTGTATTTTGCATAAGTTATTAATTGGTAGCAAAAATTGTCTCGCAATAAGGGCAAACTGCACAGCCATCCTGTATTTTAAGGTATACTTTAGGGTGAGGTACTTCGCTGCCTTCAAAAACACCATTGCAACTAACTTTTGCCGTGTCTTTTTCAACAAGCACTTTTTTGTCCTGACTTAAATTACTCATAAATAAACATTAATAATTTAATTATTTTTACTTGCAGGATGCACGCTGCAAGCCAAAAATTCCAAGAACCCTATCCAGCAATCCGCCAGTCTTGCTTGCAGATTGGGATATGTTTTTTATGTTAAGGTTCATGCCCTTGGTTGCGGCGGACTCAATAACATCAGGGTTTATGTCGTTATCGTAGCCTTTTTGACCCTCAAATGCAATCCAAAAGTTTTCATCCCTATCGCTTTTACCAGTGTGAATAAACACTTTTACGCCATATGTTTTTTCAATCTCGTAAAGAGAGGATCTTTTGTAGTTAAGTATATAAGATGCAAGCGACTGGGTTGTGTTAACAATTGCGGCCTCAGATGAGCCCCCGTTTTTAACAACCTCATCTCTTATTGACAGGTCAATACTACGCAAGAGGCTTAAAGCTATATATTCCAATGACTTAACAAAGCTAGCACCGCTGCAAGTAGGGCAAAGGTTGCCGGCAAGTTCAAAAAAGCTTGGTCTGGTTCTTTGGCGGGAGATTTCAAGCAAGCCAAATTGACTAATTCTACCAACTTGCACTCTTACACGGTCCTTTGTCATTACGCTGCGAAGTTTGCGTTCCACCGATTTTTTGTTGGAAAAACGCATCATATCAATAAAGTCCACAACAATAAGTCCAGAGAGGTTTCTTAGTCTTATTTGTCTTGCAATTTCGTCTACGGCTTCAAGATTTGTCTTTGTTGCAGTTTCTTCAATGTCTTGCTCTGCGGTTGCCCTGCCGGAGTTTATGTCTATGGCAACTAAAGCCTCTGTTTGCTGTATCACAAGAGAACCCCCAGATGGCAAATTAACCTTTGTGCTAAAAAGCTGTGCAATTTTGTCCTCAACTCCGTATCTTGTAAAAACTGGCGATTTGCCGTAGTAATTAACAAGGTTTATTTTGCCAGAGTCGCTAATTTCGTTAAGATAGTTTTTTACATCTCTGTAGCCTTGGTCGCCCTCAACTATTACCTCTGTTACATCTTGGTCGCAATAGTCACGCACGGCTCTGCGTAGTATGTTATCCTCCTCGTGTATAAAGGATGGAGCCTCGGCTTTAAGGGTGCGGTCTCTAATTGAGTTCCAAAGATTTAATAGGTACTGGCAGTCTTTTTTAAGGTCGGTATCGCTTACGCCCTCTGCTGCGGTTCTTGCAACAACGCTTGATGTTATTGGTATTGAAAAGCTAGTTAATGCAGATTTAATTCTGCGTCTTTCGTCCGCCTCTGATATTTTACGAGATATGCCATTGCCCTTAAGGCTGTTTGGCATAAAAACTAAAAATCGCCCAGCAAGAGACAGGTAAGTTGTAAGTGTTGCACCCTTGTTGCCCCTTTCTTCCTTTAAAACCTGCACCAAAAGTAATTGGTCTTTGTTGATAACATCGGATATTTTGTATCTTTTGCTTCTAATTATATTTTCAAATTTTCTAAGGTCGTAGCTGGACTCCTGAGCTATATTATCTTTTACCGAGTCCAGTATTGTCTTGTCGCCACCATCCTCTTCGTCAGACTGAGCTTTAGAGCCAGAAGATCTATTGTCCTCATCGCTGTATCCATCGTCAAAGTCGGAACGCATTTGCTTTATAATATCCTGCTTGTCCTCGTTTGAAATTTGGTAGTAGTCAGGGTGAATCTCTGAAAATGGCAAAAATCCGTTTTTACCAACACCAAAGTCAACAAAGGCAGCTTGCAAACCCTGTTCAATACGAACAACTTTTGCAAGATAGATGTTGCCCCTAACTTGGCTGCGGTCCTTAAGTGCAAAGTCAAGATTTTCAAGCTCGCCATCAATTGTTGTGGCAACCCTGATGTTTTTTTCGTGCACCGTATCAACAATGATACGCTTTTTACTTTGTTTTTGATTCATTTGTACTCTTAAAAATTGTAAATATTATTTTAACAAGAGCCCTAAACACATTTTATTGCGGCATAGTTCAGTTATGCAACCAAGTGCAAGTAAATAATGTGTTAATAGGTAAAGCGTTTGGCAGGTCTGCCAATGGGTAGCGCTATCCAGCTGGTTCTACCTTTTGCATTTAACAACGCTTTAAAACAAAAAACATAACTACAAATATCTTAGCACTCAGGCACGCCAAAGCAAGCCTGCAAAATTAATAAAATTTTAGCTCTTAAAAACAATTTTGACACAAAATAAGCTTTTGTCAATTGATAATTTTTTTAATATTTTTTTATCAATTTACCAGATAACGCTTAAAGAGCCTTTTGATTTGCAAAAATAGCACAAGTTATATTTGTAATTTTACCACTACTTAAAAACCTTTATAAATTTTTGATATAGTTTTTGGAATAGCCTACCTTTTTAAGCGTAAATTTTTGACACAAAACATTTTTATCCCATTTTTTTATTGCATATTTAATATGTTTTGTATAAATTTACATTGTATGTTTAAGATGTTTTTAGTTTTACAAACATTTTGCTGAGGCATGGTGTAAATGTAATAGGTAAGGCATGATGTATTTTTATTTGTAGCTAGCTATTTTTTATGTCAAAAATTAACCAAGATATTGCAGCGGGTGATGCAAAGACTAATCTTTTGCAAATAGTTAAATTTATCGTTACTTTTGGATACTCTGGTTTTTTAAAGCCAGCAAGTGGCACAATGGGTACTATTGCTGCTTTTTTTGCATATTACTTGTTTGGCATAAATACTCTTAGTATTTTAGCTCAGTTAATTATTGAGCTTTTTGTTTTTAGTTTAGGTTTTTTTGCTACACGCATTTACATTGCAGGCAAAAGCGACCAAGACCCTAGCGAGATAGTAATAGACGAGGCGGCAGCAATTATGTTTTGCCTTACTTTGGTATCTGCATTAGTACCTTGTTTAAATGTTACGGACTACTCCAATATTATTTACTTTGCAAATGATTACACAAAGGTTAGTGCCATATTTCATGATTATTTCTTTGGTTTATTTAATAGCAATCGCATGTGGTATTCTAACGCCCTTATCCATATGACTCTTTTTGAAGTTTTGCTTGCCTTTGTTTTTTTTAGAGTCTTTGATATTTTTAAGATTACTCCGGCAAGCTATTTTGATAAAAAAGTTAAAAATGCCTTTGGTGTAATGATGGACGATATTGTGGCAGCAATATACTCTGCAGGGATTGTGATAAGCCTTGTTTTCTTTTCAATAAAATTTTATAAGTTTATACCTTAATTAAAAATTCATGACAAATCTATTTTTAATCATTTTAACACCACTAAGACTTGTAGAGGTATTGCTGATATTCATTTTTTTGCGTTTTACAACGCTTAAAACAGAGGTTTGGATTGCAAGGGCATTATCGTGCTGCGGTTGCTTATTTGTTAAACTTGGGCAATCGCTCTCGCTAAAGCCTTATCTTGTGGGGCAAAAGATGGCAAAAAGTCTAAGTGGATTACAGGAGTCAATTCTTTATACCCCAAAACTAAATCCAAGATATGTTTTGCAAAAACATTTTGATAAGCTTGGCATAAATCTTGCATTTGAAGATATTTTTGAATTTGTAGACACAAAGCCAATTGCAAAAGCATCTGTTGCTCTAGTCTACAGGGCAAGGCTTAGCAGTAAGGCGATGAAGTTTTACAATTTTAAACACAAGGATGTTGCGGTAAAGATTGTCAACAAAGGTTTTTACAAACGCCTGAAAGCAGATATTTTAATCGTTAATCTTATTGCTTTTTTACTTGATAAATTCTCTAAAAAACTTCGGTCAATTGATATAATATCAATTTGCAAAACAGTTTTTAGTGCAACTCTTGCCGAGTTTGACCTTGGGCTGGAAGTTAAAAACTACGCTCTATTAAGGCAAAATTTGTGCCTTGATGATGGATACGACCTGCCATGCTTACTTACAAATCTTAGTGGTAAAGATGTTTTGGTAAGCCAGTGGATCGATGGATTTACACTCTCCAAAACTAACCTTATTCAAGATTACAAACTAGACAAAACCAAGATTGCAAAAAGTATTATCAATCTATACTGCTTGCAGGTTTATAGGGATGGGTGCTTTCATGCCGACATGCATCCGGGCAATCTTATCATAAATCCTCAAAACTACAAGATTTACCTTATTGATTGTGGCAATGTATCGCTCTTGTCAAAACAGGACCGTGTTGCCGTTGCAAAAATTTTATACTATTTTTTAAAACACAACTACAAAGCCGTTGTTGGCGAGTACTTAAAAGCAGGATATATAAATTCATCAATTGACATTGAGGCATTTACGGCATTTATATCCCAAATTGGCGAGGCTATAGGGGGTAATAAAACATCAAATGGTAGAGACATGTCTGCCATACTTAGTAGTATTATTGAGGCTTCTGAGAGGTTTAACATTAAAACCCAGCCTCAGCTTTTAATGCTGCAAAAGGCAATTTTGTATCTTGAAGCCTGCGTATATAGCATAGACCCGCATTTTAACATCTGGCAAGAGATGAAGCCATGGATGAGCTCTTGGTTTAAAGCCCAAACCTCGCCGGTTGCTAATTTAATTAATATTGCAAAAAATGGATTAAAGCATTTGATGTTAAACTTTGCAAAGCACAATACAAATTTATGACTAAAATTATGACACAACCCCAAAAGCAACCCCAAACGCAAAAAACAGAGCCAGTTTTAGTGCTTGGCAGCTCATCTGCAGCAAGGCTAAGGCTTATTAAAAACCTAGGCTACGAGCCGCAAATAACTCTTGCCCCAGATATTAACGAAGAGCCCCTTAAGGGCGAAACCCCAATGGCTTTGTGTAAAAGGCTTGCTTTGCAAAAAGGTCTTGAGGTTTGCAAAACTCTTGCCACGCACGGCAAGATAAACCCAAAAGCAAACTTGCTAAATCATAGTTTAACCTTTGAAGATATAAAAAACAATGGGGCGGTTGTTGTAAGCGGCGACACTGTTGCGGCAGCAGGTAGAAGGGTTCTTGAAAAAACCTACGACAAGGATGAGTGTAGAAGGTATTTAAATTTAATATCTGGGCGTAATCACAGAGTTTATACAACGATATTTGTTGGCTACTTAATTTTTAACAATCAAAGCAGTGAGCTGGAAATTAAAAATCATACTTGCAAAATTGTTGAAACTCGTTTAAAATTTAAACGCCTAACACCGCAGGAAATAGAGAGCTTTTTAAGCACAAACCAATGGCAAGGCAATGCAGGTGGCTACACAATTGGTGGCTATGCAGAGCGTTTTGTTATTAGTATCAACGGTTCTTATTCCTCTGTTATAGGTTTGCCAAGTTATCAGGCAGATTGTTTGCTGTCGCGATATTTTTGTAACAAAAATTGTAATTAAAGCAATGTTTGGAGGTATGTTTGGGGGCATGAGTCTTAATAGACACAAGTCAAAAAAAAGAGGCATAGCTAAATACGAGTGCTCTGCATCGTTTTTTATACCTTACTTGCGGCACTACAACTCTAGTACCATACTCACTAAAAACGGCGAGCTTTTAAGTATTATCAAGGTATCAGGGTTTTCGTTTGAAACAGCAGATGATGACGACCTAAACCTAAAAAAAGAGAGTCGCAACAACTTATTGAAAGGTTTTGCAACTGGGCAGTTTGGGGTGTATTTTCATACCGTGCGTAAAAAGCATCAGGCTTATCCAGACGGCAAGTTCACCGATACAGTTTGCCAAGGCATAGATGACGAGTGGCGATTGAGGCACGAAAAAGATTACACATTTATTAACGAACATTATATCACCATAGTTCGCAAAACAAACAAACTTGAGGAAGGCTTTAACAAGATTGCAAAAAAAATTGCAAGTCGCAAAAAGGCAAAAAAAGAATCTTTTGACGAAGAAGATCTTGAAGAGGAAGTTAAAAAAGAAATGGAAAAAGTGGAGGGTGAGATTTTAAAGGAAAATCATTCTCAGCTTGAAGAGGTTAGAGATAGAATAATCAACTCTCTCTCGGGCTATGGGGCGGAGCTCTTGGAAGCAAAAAAAACTGCGGATGGATTTTACTGCCCAATGCTGGAGTTTTTGGGCATTATTTCAAACTGTTGCCAAGGGCAAAAAATGCTCGTGCCAAACATACCAATAGACAAATATTTACAAAGAGTTAGGCTTTATTTTGGTGGTAAAACCGGCGAGTTTATATCTGCAACGGGCGAGAAAAAGTATTTTTCTATTATTAGCCTTAAAGACTATCGTAACACAACGCATGCAGGCTTACTTGACTCGTTTTTGCAGCTGCCTTTTGAGTTTGTAATGTCGCAATCATACTTTTTTATAGACAAGATGATTGCGGTTAACAAGTTGCAGTTGCAGCAAAGACGGCTTATTCAGTCTGAAGATGTTGCAATATCTCAAATTGCAGAGATTAATGAGGCATTGGACTCCTCAATGTCTGGTAGGTTTGCCTTTGGTAATCACCATATGACGGTTATGTGTATAGCTGATAGCATAAAGGAGTTAGACTCTAATGTGTCGCAAACGGTAGTTGAGTTTTCAAGCGTAGGTATTAATGCCGTGCGGGAGAGGTTTAACTTGGAGCCTGCATTTTGGTCGCAGCTGCCGGGTAATCAATCTTTTATTGGGCGTAGGTCAATTATTAATAGTATGAATGTTGCATCCTTTGCCTCTCTTCATAACCATCCATCTGGCAAAAGGAGCGGTAATCATTGGGGGGATGCGGTAACAGTTTTTAATACAACATCGGGTACGCCTTACTTTTTTAGTTTTCATGTACGGGATGTGGGGCATACAATGATTGTAGGGCCAACCGGTGCAGGTAAAACTGTTTTGATGAACTTTTTATGTGCTCAGGCACAAAAATTTAATCCAAAAATCTTCTTTTTTGACAAAGATCGTGGTGCGGAAATATTCGTAAGGGCAATTGGGGGCAATTATATTTATCCATCGGCCGCAGAGTATTCTGGCTTTAATCCATTGCAACTGGCGGATACTTACGACAACAGAGTGTTTTTGGAGGGATGGTTTGTTGCAATGCTAACCTCCGCTGGAGAGTCCTTGGCGGCGGAAGATTATGCCGTTATCAAGCAGGCAGTTGATGGTAATTACAAATTGCCACGAGACCAAAGAACCCTCGCCAATGTATCGGCATTTTTTGGCATGGAAAAAATCGGTAGTCTTGCAAACCGCCTTTCAAGGTGGCATGGCAGTGGGTCAAAAGCAAAACTTTTTGACAATATGGAGGATACAATTGACTTTTCGCATGGTAGAGTCTTTGGCTTTGAAATGGGCGATTTACTCAAGGATAAAATTGCATTGCCGCCCACTTTGGAATATCTCTTTCACCGTATTGCTGGTTCTTTGGACGGCAGCCCAACCATGATAGTTTTGGATGAGGCTTGGGCGCTGATTGACAATCCAGTTTTTGGACCTAAAATTAAAGACTGGCTAAAAGTACTTCGTAAGCTTAATGCAATGGTTGTTTTTGCTACCCAGTCCGTTGAGGATGCAACAAAAAGTGGTATTAGCGACACCTTGGTACAGCAAACTGCAACGCAAATCTTTTTACCAAATCTTAAAGCAACAGAGGAATATCGCCGCACATTTATGCTTACCGAGCGAGAGTTTAATCTTGTTAAAACAACTGACCCAGGCACCAGATTCTTTTTGGTAAAGCAGGATAGTAATGCAGTTATCACAAGAATCAACCTTGCTGGCATGGATGATGTTGTGTCTATACTATCGGGCAGGGTTGAAACTGTTGAGCTTTTAGACAAAATACGCGCCAAGGTAGGCGATGCACCAAGTGCGTGGCTACCTATCTTTTTAAATACCCTGCATCAGGAAAAGATGAAAAAGAAAGCTGAAAAAGCCGCTGAGGAAAGCGGTCAGTAGACCTTGACGCCAATAGAGCAAGATATGTTAGCTGGCTACAGAGAGAAGATTAAGGCTTTGTAAAATTTCATTAAAAATTGTTGATTCATCTCCTTTAGAGGCATCTATGATGATGATTTTTGTGTTTTTGTGTATCTTTGCAATCTGCAGATTGTTATTTTGAGTGTAAATTAGATTGTAGTAATCAACCATCTTAGATATATTTGTAGATGTTTGTGCGTCAAATGAATCAAATAACTCTCGGCAATGCAATCTTTGCAATGCTTGCTCTGGGGTTAGTTGCAAGTAGATTGTTATGTCTGGCATTATGGAGTTTAGAAACATTTGATGATTTTGCATGACAAAATCAAGCCCAAGCCCCCCTTGTAAACCTTGATAAACAAGGGTGGAGCCAATAAATCTATCGCATAGAACAATTTTACCTGCCTTAAGAGATGGCAGGATAACCTTTTGAACATTTTCCATTCTTGCTGCGTTAAGTAGCAGTAGCTGAGTTTTGCTGTCTAGTGATTCGTTTAAAATAATTTGTCTAAGTTTAAGGGCTAGGTCGTTGCCGCCTGGTTCTTTTGTTGCAACGCAAGGAATATTTTTGCTTAAAAAATGGCGATAAAGCATTTCAATTTGCGTTGTTTTGCCGCTACCATCAACGCCTTCAAAGCTAATAAACATTATTTTGAGTACTAAACCTTGTTTGCTTACTATTGTTTTGCTTTGTATTGTTGACTATATTTTGCATTTCATAAAGCATATGGCTTACCTCTGGAGCTGTGTTATCACCTTGGATTTTACTAAGTTTTGAAAGATAAAAAGCAGATTTGCTAGCATGTTTTATGGATTTTTCATGCAAAAGGTAATAAAAGTAGCCTAGCATCAGAAGTATATCTTGATTGTTTTTACTAAAAAACAACATTGCTTTTAACCTAAAGCATGCATCAAAATAGTTGCCTTCGTCAAATTGTTTTTTTGCACAATTTATATTGGACTGAGTGATATCGCTAAGAGCATGATGAATGTCCTTTGTATTTGTCTTTACAAAGTTCCAAGAGGTTGTAAGGGCCTCGGTGATAAATATCAAGCCTTCCAGCACATAGTGTTGTAGTAAGTAGCCAAATTGCCCCCATGTTTTGTATTGGGTTGTTTGGTCTTTGTATTCTTGCCTCTTTTTTTTGTGGTAAAAAATTATATTTTTACTTACTTTAAGCAGAGTTCTTCTCATATATTTCGATATAATCAAGATACTTTTTTACAAAGTCATGGCTACCAGTTAATATAGTCTCGCATTCAATTATAAGTTTAGACATCAAATACATAGATCTTGCATTTTCTATCAATATGGATTTGCAGTCTATAAAGTCTGTTAAAATAGACTTGCAAGTTGCTGCGTCGCCGGATGCAAACAAAGCTTTGGCATATATGTAGCAAGCTGTTGAGTTGTTTTTGTTTTGCGAGTAAATTGCAGATGCTATACGCAAACGCCTTTTGATACTAAAGTTTTTGCAGTAAAGCTCGTAGTATCTAATGTTTTCAATTTTTAAATGATTGACAAAATTGCGTAAAAATAATCTTTTATCAATTTTTTTAAGGGAATCAGCCAGAACCTCTTTGTCGCCTTGCTCACGCATTTTGCGTATTATGCCTTTGTAAAGCCTTTTTGCACTACGAATTTGAAAAAGATATTTAATTTTTAAAGTAGCAGCAAGCATTTTAAAACAGATGTAAAATAAGATTGCAAAAAACCCCAAAACAAAACCTGATGTTGTGTAGATTTTGTAATCAAAAATTTTAAATGTTATACTTGTTTGGTTGCTGTCTGCAGCTTTGTATATAAAAACTAAAGCACAGATTAAAATTGCAAGCTTTATTGAAAGGTATGTTGCTCTGCTAATTTTGATTTGTTTTATCTTAGACAAAATGTTTTGCATATATTTTTTGAATATGTTTTGCATTTTAATGTGATGCAAGAGCCTCGTTAATATAAATGCAGCTTAAAAGCGAAAAGATATAAGCTTGCAAAAATGCAATAAATAACTCAAAGGCTGTAAGAACAGATAAAAACACCAAAGGAACCACGCCAAAAATAGCCATTGGTGCAACAAATCCAGCTATTACTTTTAACACTGTGTGTCCTGCCGTCATGTTAGCAGCAAGACGCAAAGCTAAAACAAAAGGTCTGACCAAAAACGAGAATAGCTCAACCACAAAAACCAAAGGCGCTACAAACAAAGGAACTCCCTTAGGGCAAAAATGCAAAAAATAAGCAGGACCCTGATTACAAACCCCTATGATAACAACCGAGAAAAACACAAAAATAGCAATGATAAGCGTTGTTGCTATGTGGCTTGTTATGGTAAATGTGTAGGGTATCATGCCAAATATATTGGAGCACAAGATAAATGTAAAAACACTAAAAACAATTGGCACATATTTTAGCCCTGTGTGAGGGATGTTTTCGCCCACTAGTTTTACGATAAATCCGTATGCCCCTTCGCACAAAAGCTGCGATTTGGATGGAACAATGGACTTTTTACGGGTCGCAAGCAAAAAAAATGTGCCAAAGACCCCAAGAATAATCAATGCAACTAAGGATGAGTTTGTAAAGCTAACATCTAAACCAAAGATGTTTAGATCAAAGATTTTTTTGATTTTAAATTGATCCATCGGGTTGTGATGTGCACCGGACATAAAACTAAAACACTAAAAATAAAATTGATGTATTATACCAAACACTTTAAACGATATTTTTTAATTGTCAAAAATTTGTTAAATTTTTAGGTAGGCACAAACAATGTCAAATGTAATTTTGAAAGTGGAATTAGTATTTTGCAAAATCAAATTATTAATTGTGCTGTATTTCCTTTATTTTGCCATTTTCTATTTTAAATTGCTTGTATGTAAAAATCTTTTTCTCTTTTCCACAATTGCTTAAATCCGGCATATGGCGATTTGTTGTTATAAAAACCTGCACTCCTTTATTAACAAATTCATCCATAATAATGGTGTACATTCTTTTCATTATATTGATATCTTCGCCTTGATATAATATTGATTCAACGGCACTAAGATGTGCATCAAATTCATCAAGAATCAATACATCAGGTTTTTTTTCGTTTTTTGTTAAAAGCCACAAAACAAATATTGTTCTTTCGCCCGGCGATATTCTGTCAATAGGAATAGTGGTTTTTGATTTGTGATTTGGGTTGCTAAATAAAAGCCATCCAGATTCAGCATTTGCAAGGTTTAACCTTGTTGGTATAGCTAATGCCTTAAAAAAGTTATTGCAATCATTAATTAAGTCCTGATTGTTAGTTAGTTTAGTGATGGTTCCGTATTCTTCCTCAAACTCTCTGCAGATGGTTGGTCTTATGGATGATGTATTAGTGTATCTTTGTATTTCGGGATAAGATTTAAAATGCTGTACCGAAGCCAATAAAGATCTAATCTTGTGATTATTTTTATACTTATCAACAATATTTTTTAGCAAAAGAGTTTTACCCGATCCGTTTGCACCCTTTATAATATTTAAATGCAAATCTGGAGTGAATGTTTGTTGTTTTAAAACCCCATTATCATCTACTTCTATATGGCTAATGCTCATAAAAACTTATAAAGACATCTACTTGATAGACGAAGCTGGCGATTGGGACATAGCCCAACATTACTAGCTTTAAAAGCCAGAAATTTGCCAATAAGCTACATCGTAATCTTATTTACCCTAAATTAATTCTAACTCTTGAATTTTTTTTTTGCAATTATTTTTTAAAAAAAGATTAAACTCTTTGCAGCAGTAAAAGGCAATTAAATTAATGCAAAGTTGTGATTATAGTAAAATACTTGCAAAAACAAATTTTAGCTTTAAACTTAGGTTGCAAAATGTAAAAATTGATTTGTTTTTTATTTAATTGTTATGGCTTTAGTTGGGGTGTTTCCGGGTCAGGGGTCGCAGTATATCGGTATGGGTAAGGATTTTTATAATAATTTTGCTATTGCAAAGGACGTTTATCACGAGGTAGATGATGTGCTTAATTACAAGCTAAGTGAGTTAATCTTTAACGGCACCGAGGAAGAGCTTAAACAAACAGACAAAACTCAGCCAGCCTTAATGGCAACATCTATTGCAATTGTTAGAGTTCTTGAGGCGGAATGCGGTTTAACGACTAAGCATTTTAGATACTTAGCTGGGCACTCGCTTGGTGAATATTCGGCACTTTGTTTTGCGGGGGCAATTAGCCTTAAGGACACAGCCTTGGCATTGCAGGCAAGGGGCAGGGCGATGATGGATGCATCGTTAAACTACAAAGGGTCAATGCTTGCTATTGTTGGCTTTACGGATGAAGCCTTGGATAATTTAATTAAAGAAGCCCTTGTAAAAAATCCTGATAGCATCTTGGTTAAGGCAAACGACAATGCAAATGGGCAGATGGTGCTAAGCGGTAGCGTGGCAGCAGCTGAATACGCCGCTCAAAATGCAAAAGCTTTTGGCATAAAAATGGCGGTTGCGATTCCTGTCTCGGGTGCTTTTCACTCTCCCCATATGCAGGCTGCAACAAGCAAGATGCAAGAGTTCTTGGATAGCATTACAATTAATACCCCTGCAGTGCCTGTAATACAAAACTACAATGCAATGCCAGTAAGTGAGCCTTTGCAAATTAAGCAAAATTTAATTAAGCAAATTGAAGGCTCTGTTAAATGGAGGCAAACTATGATGTTTTGCGAGCAAAATGGCATTACAAACCTTGTTGAAATTGGGGCGAAAAATGTCTTATGTGGGCTTTGCAAACGCACGGCACCAAGTATAGTTCCAACATCTATTGAAAAAGTTGAAAATATAAACCTCCTACAATCAATTATTGAACAAATTAAAAATGAAGCTTAAAAATAGCAAAAAAAACAAAAATAGCGACTACGCAAGCCCTGCAAGAATAGCAGGTTTTGAAAGTGATAGCGAGACAATTCTATCCGGCAAAAAAATTTACAAGCATCCTTTGCTGCATTTAATTGGCGTGCTTACAAAAATATCTTTTGTAATTTTTACCTTGATTGCAATTGTTGCAAGTGTTTATTTGTTTATTTGGTTTAAAAACTTTCAAAGCAAACTGCCGGACTACGAGCAGCTAAAAAACTACAACCCCAACACCGTCACAAGGCTGTACTCCAAATATGGCACGGTAATAAATACAGAGTACAACGAGCACCGCATATATGTACCCATTAAAAACATTCCGCAAAAGTTGCAGCAAGCATTTATTGCGGCAGAAGATAAAACATTCTACTCAAACATAGGTATTGACATGTTAGCAATTTTTAAAGCCATAATTAACGATGCAATTTACATGCTAACAGGGCATGGCTCGCTTGTTGGAGGGTCTACAATCACTCAGCAGGTGGTAAAGAACTTAATTTTAACAAACGAAAAAACAATTTCCCGTAAGTTTAAAGAGATGATACTTGCCATAAAGGTAACAAAATTTTTAAAAAAAGATGAGATACTTGAAATTTACCTCAATCACATATTCTTAGGCAACAATTCCTACGGCGTTACAACGGCAGCCATGAACTACTTTGGCAAAGAGCTCAAAGATCTTACAATATCGGAATGTGCAATTTTGGCATCCTTGCCAAAGGCACCTTCAACACTTAATCCAAGCAAGGGATTTGAAAAGGTAGCAAACAGACGCAACTGGGTAATTTCGCAAATGCAAGAGGATGGATTTATCAATAGCTTTGAAGCAAGAGACGCAAAAGAGGAGCAGGTTTATATCAAAAAAATTAAGCCTGAGGCTTTTAGCGATGTTAGTGCAAATGCGTTTTCGCAGGCTGCAATGCTTGAGCTTAAACAAAATGTCAACATAGAGCAAATTACTGATGGATATTATATTCAAACAACGCTTAACGACGAGGTTCAAAGAGCACTCTATTCTGCGTTTAGAAAGGGGCTTGAAGTCTACGACAAAAGGCACGGATATAGGGGTGCTATTGATAAAATATCTAAAAAAGCCTTTGCAAAAAAGGACAAATTTACCGATGCCCGAATCTGCTCCCAGCTTTTAAAGCTTGCGGATATAAACAATCAAAAAAGTGATTTTTCTATAGCCGCAATATCATCTGTGTCCCAAGATAAACTTGATATAATTGTCAAACATCCATCAGCGGATTTAAAAACAAAGCAAATTAACAAAAATTTAATTATTGAACCTAGCTTTGACGGCGAGGATGAAGAAGACAAGTTAAACAATAAGCTGCAGGTTGCTTTTTGCACCAAGGCAAGCATTGCAAAGCAAAATTTTTTATGGGCTTTTGCCGGCAAGCAAAATATTACAAAGGACGATGTTGAGAAAAAATTTGCTACATCCGATGTTATTGCCGTGCGACAAGTGGATGCTGGGCAGGGGCAAATTACAAAAGATTACTCTTTGGAGCAAGTGCCGTTAGTTAATGGCTCTGCAATAGCACTAGACCCCAGAAGCGGCAAGGTGCTTGGTATGGTTGGGGGTTATTTTGATAATAAGGGGGATTTTAACCGTTCTACTCAAGCTATGCGTCAAACCGGCTCCGTAACTAAGCCATTTTTGTATCTATCTGCTTTTGAAAATGGCTTCAGCCCAGCCTCATCTGTAATGGACGCACAGATTACTCTTGCTGGTGCCGATGATAACGCTTGGACGCCGCAAAATAGCAATCATACATTTAAAGGTCTTGTGTCTCTTAGATACGCCTTGGAACACTCCCTTAATGTGCCAACCGTAAGGCTTGCCGAAAAGCTAGGAATCAACAAAATTGCAAAAACTTATCGCAAACTTGGTCTTTACGACGAGTCCAGACCTATACATGATTTTTCGGTAATTCTGGGTGCTATGGAAACAAACCTAATATCCGTTGCAAGAGCCTTTGGCATTATTGCAAATGGTGGCTATTTTTTTGACCCAATTTATATTGAGTATGTATCGGATAAAAACGGCAAGCTCATATATTCACGCAAGACAATTTGCATTGAAAAGCCAAATTTGTTGCAGCCTCAGGACACTCCTGCTGAGGATTTGGGTAAAATTGACGAAACCAGAGCCTCAAAATGCAATGCTAAAAAGCAAAGTGTTTTTACAAAAATTATTGCTGATGATGTGGCTTATCAAATTACCTCTGTGCTTGAAGGCGTTGTTAAAAGAGGGACTGGCATTAGGGCGTCCTACCTTGGGCTACCGATAGCTGGCAAAACAGGAACCACAAATAAGGCTGTGGACTCGTGGTTTGTTGGCTTTTCGCCAAATGTTGTAATTGCGGTGCATGTTGGTTTTGATAAACCTCAAAGCCTTGGTGAAAATGAATACGGGGCAACAATATCCTTGCCAATTTTTGCTCAGGCAATGCAGTATATTTATCCAATCACTTCCCCTCGTGGGCTTGTGCCTTTTAAAGTGCCTGCCGGCATAAGGTTTGAGGCAGTAGATTACAGGACGGGTCAAAAGCAATTTGAAGCATCTCAGGATACAAGGCTAATTAGTGAAGGATTTAAAGTGGGCGACAAGATAGAAAAGCAGCAACAAAGTGAAGATTACGATTCCTTTGGCTACGAAGATACAGCTCAATCAGCTAGTCAAGACAATGCCACTGATGATGCTGAGGTTGAAAGCACCGATGTCTCACTATCCAAATTGCAGCAAGGTAATCCTGCATCGCAATCATCGCAGCAACAAAATCAACAAATTATTAACAACTCTCCTGCGGCGCCAAATAAAAACTTTGACTTTTTTGATGGTAACATCTTGGAAGAAGAAAAAGAAGAAGGCACAGGCACCGATTACGCAGATATGTAAAAACCTATACCTAAAAAAATAGGATGGCATTATTGATTTGCAGGTAGATTATTACTGCTTTGAGCAAGTTCATTGTGTTGTTGTATTGAAATAATATCAAGCTCACGAGATAGAGAGTTTGCAACCTCAACCCCAAATGCCTCGCATTCATCCGAAAAAGAATTGATTTGCCAGCTTAAACTATTATAAAAAACTATAGCGGGTATGCAAACGCCAAAGGACACAACAAGGGGTAGTAAAGAATCTGCAAGACCCGGCAAAACAGCAACTATATCAACAAAGGCACCAGCTGAAGATATTTCTTTAAATGTTAAAATAATGTTCCAAATAGTTGCCATTAGTCCTAAAAATGGCACCGTTGCAGAAATGGTAGCTATGGAATTGATGCCGCTTTTGCATTCTTCAATAATAAGCAACTTTTCGGCACTGGACATGCACGACATCCGAGCTTTAATATTATGCTTAATATCCTCGGCGTAGGGCTGAGTAAATTTAATTTTTGTAATATTAGATTTTTTTAACTCTCGCATAGCAACAAAAAATATCCTTGCTGATGGCGAGTGAATTACAGGCTTGTCTTTAAGCTTGTTGTAAAGTTTGTCTAGCATTTCACCTGAGTGGTATTCTTTTTCAAAGTTTTTAAAAAGTGTTTTTTTAATTTTTAGTATCGTCATCTTCTCGGCAAACAAAGCCCAAGACCATATGGCCATACCTAGCATAAAGAACGCAAGGAACTTTACAAAAAGCCCCATATGAACTATTGCTAAAAAAACAGATACCATTTTTAAGTATTAAAATCTAATATATTTTCAAAACTATCTAAATTTCCGGGCAAACCTCTCTAACGGCCTGCTCGGTAGACATCATAGTAACCTTTGTTGCATCATTTGGATCTTTTACCTCAATGTATCTTTTTAGCAAAACTAATGCTATGCTTTTTGACCCAAAAAGCAAGGCAAGACCCACGGCAAGTATTACAATTGATGTCCATGTTACTTTGCCTAAAAAAAATTGAATACCCATAACAACAATTGCACCAAGTGCTATAGCCCTGCCGATACGCCCTTGCACAAAAACAATTACATCGCATAAAACATTTGCCGCAACATTATCTGTGTTAGCGGATGTTACGCCTTTGTTGAAATCTTCTATGCCCGGCACCTCATCATCGCTAGCAATGGTTGCCGAGGCGACAACAGGGTAAACTGCAGCAGAGCAAACAAATAAAACTTCAATAGCCATGCATATTATTAATACAAATCCTTTAAGCTTTCGTGGCATAAATATTAAAAAACAATGTTTATAAAAATATTATAATTGTTTTTTGCAAAGCTTGCAACATAATTTTTGGCTGCAAAATTAATACTGTACCAAATCAGCTTTTACAATTAAAATGATTTGTAAATTAGATTTAAAAATAGCAATTCCTATTTGCCTTGAGCGTCTTTATCGTCTATGAGGATTTTGAGGGTTTCAAGCTCGGCTTTTTCCTCTGGGCTTAATAGCTGGTTTGTAGATAACTTTGTGTAGATTGTTTTTGCACCCTCTTTGTCGTTGCTATAAAACTTGCTAAATGCAAGATTGATAAGTGACAAAACCTCACTGCCATAATACTGCTTAGCAACTGATAGCAAAAAATACAATTTAGCTTGATAGGATTGTTCTTTTGCCGTTGTAAGCTCTTTGTTTATTTCTGCTATGTCGTTAGCTAAAAGATTAATCGCATTTTTATGCAGAGCTATGCTGGTGTTAAAACTTTTATACAGCAATTGCCTTGTTACAAACAATGGTTTGTTAGCAGCATTTGCGTTTTTAATGGCGGTAGAGTAGTGACGCAAGGCATCTTGCAGGTTAGATTTTGCAAAGGCTATATCGCCTTGTGTTTCGTTAAAATAAGGGTTTAACGCCTGAGAGGGAAAGCTAGTTGTATATTTGCCAGCTAGGCTCTCGGCCAAGTCCCAGTTTTTTTTGCCAATTGCCTTATATATTGCGTAGTAGCTTTTACATTGTTTATTTGTTAAAAAAGATGTGTCGGCGGTGATGGAGGGTTTTATGTCAAAAAATCCGTTAATTTTGCCGTTGATAAGACAGTGTGCAAGTTTTAAATCTTGCAATTTTTTAGTTTGCTTTGTTTTTGTTGTATTATACTTGGTAAAAAAATCAATCCGTGCATCACTCAATGGGTGGGTTGTGGAGTATTTATCAATATTTTGAATGTATCTTGATTGAATTGTTTTAAGTTTAGTAAAAAGTTCCGTTATGCCATCGTTAGAGATTTGCATTTTTGTTAAGGCATCCAGTGCGTATTTGTCAGCCTCTTCCTCTTGCCCTCTTGTAAAGGCAAGAACCGACCTTTGAAAAACCTGCCCACCTGCAAGCACGGCAGCCTGCACCATGTCCAAACTTTCGCCATTTGCAGACCTTGGCATTGCAAATAAGCCAATTGCAAGAGCGGTTAGTCCAATCAATCCACTTTTTATTGCACTTGTTTGTATTGCAGCGGTGCCACGCACTAGGTGCACACCCTTAATGTGCCCTACTTCGTGTGCTAAAACACCGTACACAACCTCTGGGCCAGAGGCGTTAAGAATAAGCCCAAGATTTACAAAAACCTTAAGTCCGTCATACACAAAGGCGTTGATTGCTTGGTCTTTTACAATGTAAAAATCAACTCTTTCTGGGTCAATGTTATTTGCATTTAAAACATCGCTTAATATTGAATGTGTATAGTCTTCTATTTCGGCATCGTTTATAATATTTATACCATCATCTGCAAAGGCAGCATGGTAGATTGTAATGTTAAAAACTAACGCAAAGCTTATTGCAATGTGGATTAGTTTTACACAGATTTTTTTTAACAACATCTTTATTTTACGCTGCCATCCTCGTTTATAATAACAACCTTTGGTATGTGTATCTTAGCCTCCGCCTCTGTCATCATGGCATATGATGCAACAATTAGCAAATCGTTTTTATACACAAGCCTTGCAGCGGCACCATTAACGCAGCAATATCCATCCTCCCTTACAGGCACGGCATAAGTAACAAATCTGTTGCCGTTTGTAATGTTATAAACATGTACTTGCTCGTTGTTTAAAATATTTGCCTGCTGCAGTAGTTTTTCGTCAATAAATATTGAGCCTATGTAGTCCGTGTTGTTTTCACTAACTTTTATTCTGTGTATTTTGGACTTAAGGAGTGCAAGCATCATAAAGCAAAAATAAAATAACCTTGGGTAGTAATTACATAATAATGTTACTTTAAATTTTAATAATATTCAAGCAAATAAAACACTCTTAACATCAAGACTTTACTTAATTTTTACAAAATACAAAAAAAACTTGACATTACTATTTTTGCAAAATCTTCTACCTAGTTGTATCGTTGCAAAGCTATATACTATATAGTTGCAACTGGCAAACAAAGCAAAAAACAATGTTAGCCACAAATAATACATTTATATATTTTTTTACTTA
>CAMCVL010000013.1 GCA_945881985.1 Rickettsia typhi
TTTACTTATATTTTTATACTTTTTTATGCAAAAAAAACAACAAATTCAAACCAAACAACTAACCAAAGAAGATATTGAGAAGATTGTAGATGGTAGTGGACTAGAAAACAGTTTCGTGTTGATTAAACTGAAAAAAGCCCTAGAACCAAAACCAAATTGGATGCATATTGTCAATGGTAATGAATGTATTTATGGTATACTTTTTATTAGTGGTGAACCCGCAATAAACCTTTACGGTGTTGATTTACATAAGGAGATTGTTGAACTTACTCTGGGAGATAATGACACTATATCAACAGACACGTCTAAAGTAGATTTATTTATAAAGAAATATGCAAATCGCTTTAAAATTAAAGTTTCAGGCTATTGGTGCATTATTTCCAGTAAACATATTGAAGGCCTTAAACCTAAAAATAACACTATTGCAGATGGTTCTGGTCAGTTTGTTTCTACGTCTGATGCTGTTAATAAGTCTGTAGAAAGTATTAAATCATTCTTTCCAGGAGTTAACATTAGAGTACTAAAGCAAGAAATTAGCCAAAAAATTGCTACAAAAGTAACAAAACAACAACAACAACAACAACAACCACAACAACCACAACAACCACAACAACAACCACAACAACCACAACAACCACAACAACAACCACAACAACCACAACAACCACAACAACAAATACAACCACAACAACAACAACCACAACAACCACAACAACAAATACAACCACAACAACAAATACAACAACAACAACAAGAACAACAACCACAACAACAAATACAACAACAACAACAAGAACAACAACCACAACAACAAATACAACAACAACAAATACAACAACCACAACAACAACAACAACGTAATCTTCAATTGGTTACTCAAGAAGAAGTCAAAGTGATGAGGGGAGCGGGTGAGAACAATTTAGAATCTGTAATACCGGAAGAGGTAAAAGAAGAAATCGAAGGGAATGTGAGTAATGCAGTATCGGTAATACCGGATGTATTAGAAGGAAGGGGAGCGGATGATGACATGCTACAAATAGCAGTGATTCAAGAAGAGTCTCATATTAATCGGCATTCGTCATTAATTCAGTCACAGCTTTATCACCAAGAGAGTCATCAAGCTTCAGGCGTTGATTTTCAAGAAAATGAAGAAGATGTTAGTCAAGTGATGAAGCGTGGTTTTCGCAGCGGAAGTGTTGTTACTAATGGTGATAACGGTAGAGGTATGCCTCTTGTTAACAGTTTTGTAGATGGTTCTGGTTTAATTCCCATCGATCAGTCATTGGCTTACAAACAGGCAGATGTTACACAATCGCGATTTAATAATAGCAGCATTCATGAAGAGATTGAAGAGATTGAAGTGATTGATAGTCGCAATGGTTTATATCTTAATCACCTTAATGAAAATTCATCTAGTTCAGATACAATTGAAGAGATAAAGACAGAGATTGACAAAAGCAAAAATCAGGGTAACCAATATTTGCTCCATGGTTTTAGCGTGTCACCTATCCCTAGAAAGGGAGGCGCAAGTGTTTTACCCTTGATAAAAGTAATGGACGAAATATATGATGGTATTGAAGGCGGCCAATTGAATGGTCAAAATCAAATAGATACTTCAGGTTTTATAGAGGTTAGCCACTCACAACAATTCCAAAAAATAGATAGGCACGAAGCAGGATTTAATCCTTTAACTCACAATCGTCAGTCTGCACCGAATGATCTAATTGAATCTAGCAATCCAGATGTTAGTGAAATTCAAGATTATTATTCTAATGATTTACAGCTTGGGGTAGTGAATAACGATCAAATTCAAATACAAGTGACAGGTCAAAAATTGGTAGAATCATTAGAAAGCCAGAAGGGGCGTGAAAACAAAAAATCCAGCAGAGTTACTGATGCTGAAGTGCAAACTAAGATAGATGTTAATACTGTTGAGGTGCAAGTTGGCATGGGGGTTGAAAATGCAGGAGTGCAAACTGATGAAAATAAAGAGTCGCAAATCGTGCAGAATATTGCAATGAATCAAATAGTAAAAGAAAATTCTAAAAATGACCAACCGGTAAAGGTAAACAGAAAAAATGGTCGTAAGAAATCTAATAGTAATCGTGATAGATATGAAAAGCTATTACCCGTTGCCGGTGGTGCTGACAATGGTAAAAAAGCATATTCACAAGGAGGATTGAGTAGTAATCAATGCAATAACAATCAAGGTTACCTGTTGACTGACAATAACGATGGTCAAAATGATCGTTTAATTCAAGTAAGTGGTTATTTAGAAGCTCAATACCAACAAAACCAAAGAAATATTGATGGAAGGGGAGCTTACAATCATTCGTCTCATCCTAGAAGTCAAGTATCGAGATATAGTGGGATTACAGAAGAAATAAAAGGTTCAGTTCGCAATTCGCGCCAACGGGACTCAGAAAATGATGATGTCGCAGACTCTTCTGGTGTTGAAAACCAAGGATTGGAAGGTCAATTGTCCCTCGGAGGTAATAATAGATATGGATTCGATACAGAACTATTCGATGCGGCAAGGGATACAGGAAGAAGAAATGATGATATGTTAAATCAAAATAATAACCCGCAACAGAATAACCGTGAGGACCAAGGTAGGACTTCAATAATAGAAGTTCTCTATCTTCTTAATCAAAAAATTATTACTCAAGAGCGTGCTGGGCAGAATAAGGGTACTAAGGGTACTGTTGCAATAGCCCCACGTAATAATGCAGGTGAGGGTTTTGAAATGCAAGATTTTGGGCCTAGTAACGAAGCTTATCCAGAACGGGACAGTGACATTGGTTACAATTCAAATAGAAACTTTTTGCCACGCCGACAAAATGCAAATCAAATATTTGGAGCTACGGTGCAACCTGTGGTTCGGGAAGGTGAAAATGTGGCAGATATTGAAGCTCAGCAGCCTAATGACAATAATATGCCTCAATGGTTGCAAAGCATTATAGACAGTGGCAATTCTCAAAAAGTTTTTGATGACATTGTGTCAGAACTATTTGATACTGTGCATGGACTGAATGAGCAAGATGATATTAATTTAATTACTAATAGTCTATTACTAAAATTAAATCAGGCAATATTCGGTTCACAAACCCCTCAGCAACAAGCAATTGATAAAAAGGATTTACAACATCTTTTACAAGGCTACAAACATATACAGCAGGCAGCAAGGATTAAGTATGGAGTGTTTGACAAAAATGGTGTATTGTGTGGTGAAAAATATGATTTTACAAAAGATTCTTTTGAGAAACTTGTTAAAGGGTTTTATAAAAGTTTTGCACAAGAAGATGCTAGTCAATTTACTGACAGTTCAGCATTTGTTGAATATTGCAGACAGCGTGAGAAAAGCAGAAAAAACAAATGCTGTTGCGTAGGTGTATGCTGTTGTGGATTGGCAACATTGGCAGTAGTGCTGCCATTGGGATTGGCATTGAATCAATATATATCCAATAATCACATATTACAAAATAAAAATGATAAATTGCAAAATGATAATGAAATAGCTAAAAAAAAGATTGCAGAGCAGCAAAATGCAATTAGCAAAATGAATGAACCACAATATTTTGACAAAGACAAGAAAGAGATTAAAAATACCAAAAATCTTGCTGATGCAAGGTATGTAAAGGGACAAGGAATTGATGGATACATACCTTTGTCAATTGAAATTGTTGATGGCAAAATTACTACTGCCGTTGCTACAAAACCTTTAAGTGATTTTGAGAAAATAATTTTCTCTTTAGATTCTAGCTATTATGGTTTTAGCGATACAGGGCTTAATCTTATTGCAAAGAAGGATTTGATTGTAGTTGATAGCGATAACAAACCTCATTTTGTTCCAGCTGGCTCGGTAATTGGTGATAATAAATTTTCAACAGTTAGTGCGGTAAATAAGGATTGGATTAACACATTCTTGATTAAAAATAATGGCACCGCAATACCAGCCACAACTGAGGCTTACAAGATAACTAACTCCTCAGTAAATTTTACCCACCCCTATGCCATTGATCAAAACATTTACTTTGGTAATGCATCGTATCTTCTAAGTAGTGATAGTATGGAATATTTAAAAGCTCTTAATGTTTCAAAAAACATTCCAACCGATGTAAATGAATCAATCGGTATAAATGATACTAATAGTTATGATGCTTCTAATAGTAGAATTGTACCTTATGAAATTACCTATAAAAAACCAGTGCTATTTGTTGATGGTAAGGCATATCACGAGAATAAGAAATTTAATATCAGTAATACAGTGCAAAAAGTGAAGGTTTATTACGGTACAAGTGTAACAACAATTTCACCTAATCAAATACAAAGTATGAAGGATACATGTGGTAATTTGACAGGTATTACTTTTACATGCTTAGAAAATGACGAAGAGTGTTTTGTGAAATTTAGCTCTAGTGATAACAAAAAACATTATCAGTTTGAAGTTGCTAACAGTAAAACAAAAAAAGGTTCTAAAACATATACAAGTATTCAAGGTACAACATCAAGCTTTACAAACTGCGGACTTGATGATTTGCAGACAAAGGTTGAATCTTTAAAAAGCGAAGTTAAAACATTGTCAGAGCAAAGTAAGATTGACAAAAGCACCATTAAAACCTTAAATGACAAAATTACAGAGCTAGAAAAGCAAGCACAGAATTTAACAGGCCAAGCTAATGCTGATGCAAAACAAATTGCAGATTTAAATTCCCAAATTACAGCTTTGCAAACGGAAATTGCAAATTGCAAAAAAAACGATACCACTACACCAACCACGCCAACAAAACTTTCTGTTATTGACACTGATGCGGGTATGAAGATTAAAGACGGCGCTACCACCACTAATATACCCGATGCACCTACACTTAACAAGCTAGGTGCAACTGCTGCTAGCTTTACATGCACCACAGAAGATTGTTCTGCAACTGGCATAAAAGGGCTTGGTATTAAAATTGCAAAGGATGGTGCGGTTACTTATTCAATTGGCAGCACAACATTAAATAATGCAAATGTAAGTGCAATTGCAAACAATCAATACTTTGCAAGTTTTGAATTGGATAATGGCAATTTAACGGCAACAACAAGTAATTTAAATGTTAAAATTGCATTTGGTACAGATGGTACTTTGGGTTATACAATTGGCGGCACATTTAAAACTCAGGCAGAGTTTGATAAAATTTTAGCAAGTTGCAGTAATGATTTTAGTAAGGTTGAATCGGCATCAGGGTGTCCTCTTACTATTACAAACTCAAATGGAACATGGACAGTTAACACCACCACTAATATACCCGATGCACCTACACTTAACAAGCTAGGTGCAACTGCTACTAGTTTTAATACATGCACCACAGAAGATTGTTCTGCAACTGGCATAAAAGGGCTTGCTATTAAAATTACAAGTAATGGCAATGTTAATTATTCAATTAACGGCACAGTATTAAGTAATGCAAATGTAAGTGCAATTGCAAACAATCAATACTTTGTAAGCGATAGTGCTTTTAGTGTTGATAATGGCGGCAATTTAACGGCAACAACAAGTAATTCAAATGTTAAAATTGCATTTGGTACAGATGGTACTTTGGGTTATACAATTGGCGGCACATTTAAAACTCAGGCAGAGTTTAATACAATTTTACAAGGCTGCAGTAATGATTTTAGTAAGGTTAAATCGGCATCAGGGTGCCAAGGGCAAGTAGTCAATCAAATGACCTCTATTAACAATCCAGATGATATTTCAACCTTCATAGGCACCTATGCTAATTCTGTTAATTTGTTAGGTACTGGATATATAAAGCAGGACATTATAACAGATTTAACTAACAACAATCCAAGTGATGGAACTGACCCAGCTGCTTGCTTTGCAAGAACCGATGGCGTTAAATGTTGTGTTGTAAAATCTGAGGACCCTAGCAATCCTGGTGCTTATACATATAGTTTGTATGCTTCTGACGCAAATGGAGACTTTTCAAATTCGGTTTCGCAAGTATTCACTAATCCAGCTGATGCCACAGATGCCTTGCAAATCGCAACGGGAGTAAGTTTTAATAACGGAAGAAGGCTTGAAGCGGTTGGTAATTCGCCGGCTTGGGGAAGAGGAACGCCAGAAGATTTTGCAGATTTTAAGAAAAGCCTCAATACACACAATGTGAATCTCGGATTGGGTCAGAATACTAGCTATGGGGCGTTTAACATGTCACAAAATGATACTCAGTATTTACCACTTAATAGCAGCAATATCTTGCAATTAAGCGGAGGAGGTGATTCTTTTGCCAACCAGCAAAAGGCAATTGGCGGCGACAATGGTTATGGCAACAACCCTACTTATCCATCTAATCAAACACTTGGTGCATTCACTACCTTGTTAAGCGGATGGCTTGGTAGAAGTAATCCAACACTTGAAGCATCTCAAATAGCAGCTAATTATCAAAAAGCCTTACAAGCACAATCTATATTTAGCCACTTGGCTAAAGAAGAAAAGTTGGATGTTAATGAACCAAAGGTTTCTTTAAATCAATCTACAGTACATCAAAAATTTGATAAAAAAGTACCTCAAAAAGTTGAGAATAAAGCAGTGATTAATTTTTGCCCAAAAGAAGAGCGTGGTAACAAGTCCAAACTAGGTAATAATTTTGATAATAAGGCACAAGTTATTAAAGAAAAAACAGGCTTTGTTGAGAAACAACTTAAAAACTCAGTAAATCAAAAGGGTCTTAACGATTGGAATGTTAGCAAAGGAGGGAGGCATAACTAGATTGAAGGATTGGTAAAAGTTAATCTTTTGCCCCTCTTTTGCCAATCCGGTAAATTTATCTTGTATTTTACGCAATCGCGTTTAGATTTTATGCAAAAAAAAGCATTTACCGCAGCAAACAATTGTGGAATGTAAGTTAAAGCAAAGTATTTGTAAGATAAAACCATATGCAATCACTGGAGCAGGTTAAGGCAAGGATTAAGGAGCTTTTTTGCCTTGTTGCAAGCCTTAATCACAAGGATTTTACAATTGATTTTGTGCTGGACTATCCAAAAAACAACGATTTTGGCGACCTATATACAAACATAGCAATGGTGGGGGCAAGGCAGGCAAAGATGCCTCCGGTGCAAATTGCCACAAAACTTGCAGAGCTGATTGCAAAGGAGCCTTTTGCCCTTGATGCTAGCGTTGCCGGTGGGGGGTTTGTCAACATCAAGATAAAGCAGGAATTTTGGCAAGCCGCCCTTGGCAATGCCTTGCATGGCACTCTTGCAAACTACGGATTTGCAAATTATGGCGGCGGCGAGGCGGTAAATATTGAATATGTATCCGCAAATCCAACTGGCCCAATCCACCTTGGGCACACAAGGGGCTCGGTATACGGGGATGTGATTGCAAGGCTGCTTGCAAAGTGCGGCTATGCCGTAACAAAGGAATATTACATAAATGATGCCGGCGTGCAGGTGGGTAAGCTTGTAAAATCTGTTTTTATACGCTATCAACAGGCACAGGGCATGGATATTGCTCTTGCAGAGGATTGCTACCCAGGCGACTATCTAGTTAAACCGGCGCAAGATTTGCTAGCTACCTTTGGTAATAGTTTAAATGCCGAGAGGGACTTTGAGCTAATAAGAGCCTTTGCAATTGAGGCAATGATGGAGCAGATTAAGCAAAGCCTTACAAAACTTGGCATTAAGCATGATGTTTATACATCGGAGTTTGAAACAATCAAGGCAGGCTATGTTGACAAAATGCTTGACCTGCTTAAAAGCAAAGACCTTACCTATATCGGCACCACGGAGCAGCCAAAGGGCAAGGCGGCACAGGGATGGGTGGCTCAAGAGCAGCTGTTGTTTAAATCCAAACAATTTGGCGACGATGAAGATAGGGTGTTAATTACAGCCTCGGGTGCAAAGACCTACTTTGTGTCCGATGTTGCCTATCAGCTACACAAGATTGAAAGGGGCTTTAAAAACATGATTTTAGTAATAGGGGCAGACCACCTAGGCTATGTAAAAAGAATCAAAGCCGCAACTCACGCCCTGCATAACGAGGCAAAACTTGATGTAAAGCTTTGCCAGCTTGTAAAATTTGTCAAAAACGGCGAGCCTATTAAGATGAGCAAACGCAAGGGCACCTTTGAAACCTTGGACGATGTGCTTGAAGAGGTTGACCAAAGCATTATCCGCTTTATTATGATAAGTAAAAAAAATGATACCCATATGGATTTTGACCTTGAAAAGGTCAAGGAGCAGTCCAAGGAAAACGAAATTTTTTACATTCAATACGCCTACTCAAGAGCATCTTCGGTTTTAAAAACCGCCACAGACCTTGATTTAAAAAATATTAATTTATCCATCCTTACAAAGGAGGCGGACTTGCAATACATAAAAAAGGTATTGGAATACCCTAAAATAATCAAAATTGCCTGCCAAAATGCCGAGCCGCACCACATTGCTTTTTATCTTTATGAGCTTGCGGGGTGCTTTCACAAAATTTGGCACGAGGGTAATTTAGATAAATCCTTGCGTTTTCTTCAAGAAAATGATATAATAAAAACCAACACAAGACTAAGCTTAGCTTTTATATATAAATACATTGTTGATTCTAGCTTTGATGTATTTGGTATTAAGCCTTTAGACCAGATGTAAAATCTTGTGTAAGGTTTATATTTTTTTATAAGATGCCTCTTAATAAAGCCCCAATTAAACACTTAACATCTGCATTTTGCTGTGTTGCTGGGCTGTTTATGATTAACTTTACCCAAAAAGCATTCTCAGAAATAACAACAGACCAAATTATACAAGACTACTACGAGGAACAAATAAAAGAGCTCAATCTTAACAATAGGTACTATCAAACGGCAAAATACTTTCTTATTATTCCCCATCCTAGGCTTGTAATATCAGATGCAAAAGCTAAAAACCAAGACTTAAACATAGAGGATAACAATAATTTTGCAAAAAATAACACTACGGATGCCACATCGTCAAACAATCCTCAGGCTCAAGACACAGATTTAGCTAGTCAATCTAATTTAAACGATGCCTCTGCTCAGTTGCAATTTATTAACGAAGGGACTGACCTTTACCCAGATTCCACTGCTCCAAAATCTCAAAGTAACACAACTAGCCCCTCTCTAAAACCTTTTGTAAGTATTAACGATGCAGAGTTGGCTACCAGCTTAACACCATCAGCACAGCCGAGTATTATGGCAGGTTTTGGTGGTATACCAAGCTTGGGGACGGTAAATATACCTAGCGGAGGAACAGGCGGTGGCAGTGGTGGAGGTAGTAGCGGTGGCGGCGGCACAGGCGGCGGCACAGGTGGAGGTAGTAGCGGTGGCAGTGGAGGAGGTGGGGGAACTACACCGGAAGAGCTTTGCAGAAGTTTAACAAAAACCCAAACAACATCAAGGCTTGCTGTTGTTAATACTGAGCTTGCAACAAAGCAGCAGGATGTTAATTTAATTTATGAAAAGGGAATGTTGTTGTTTTGCCTTGGTGAGTATAAAAAATCTGGACTTGAGCTTGCAAAAATTTATGTTATTGACCCCCAGAACAAGCTTTTAAACGATGGTGATAATACTCTTGTTGAAAATCAATTTATTAATTCTCTTGCTGCCTACAAAGCAAATCCGGATGCTTTTGAGATTAATCAAAATGGGCAAAGTATTATAAACGCTCTTGAAGAGAAAAATGCTAAAATTGACCTCTATGTAGGTGAGCTTAGCAAAGATTATCAGTACGGTGGCAATGGCAAAACAAACTTTTTACAAGAGGCAAGCGATTCATTTAAATACTACAGTGGTAGTGATGCTCAGCTTAAGCAAGATTTAGGCGAGATTTATGGCAGCGACGTTGCTGAGGATGTAATTATGTCTCGTGCCGAAATTAAAAAGTGGTAATATCATCACATTCATTTATGCAAAACCAGATATTATCTTAGCTATTAGCTTTTTACAAAAGTTTCTACGCAATTCAGCCTCTTTAAAATAGCTACCAAGCTATTCCTGTGTAAATAAAAAGGCTAGGTATGGCTTATTGCTAGGTGGTTTTTAAAGAATGCAACTTGTGGTATTGTGCCATTATTTTGTAAAACTAAAGATATTTGGTTTTATAGGGCGGAGGTTGTGATTTGCTCTTTGTGTATTTAAAAAATACAAATGAAGTTAAAATTATTAATTGACTACTATTAAATTCAATTGCAAACTTGCATTATATGTTTATTGTTATATTTAAACTTGCTTTTGCGATATGGCAAGATGATAAATGTCGTTGAAAATGTGTTTTGTATCTTTTGCGTTACAACCTGTTTTTTTTGCTAAGAATTTAAAATGGGTCTTGGGGATAATTGATTTTATTTATGTCAAAAGTTTCGGGTAGTTTTGCAAAAACAAAAACAGTTTCTTTTGTTGGGGTGTCAACAAAGTTGGTTGAGGTGCAGGTTAGTTTGGCGCCGGGGCAGCCGTCTTTGTCAATTGTTGGCTTGCCTGGTAAGAGTGTCAACGAGTCCCGTGATAGAATACGCTCTGCAATATCATCAATTGGCTTGTCTTTGCCGCCAAAACGCATCACAGTCAACCTCTCTCCAGCAAATATTGCCAAGGAGGGTAGTCACTACGACTTGCCAATTACAATAGCTTTGCTTGCGGGCATGGGTACAATTGACCCCGAGCTTGCTGAGAGCTTTATGTCCTTAGGTGAGCTTACTTTGGATGCTAAAATTAACTATGTACCTGGTGTTTTGCCTGCGGCAATTGCTGCAAAGGAGCACGGGCTTGGGCTTATATGTCCAAAAAGTGCAGTCTACGAAGCTAGCTTTATGATAGGCGGAGTGAATATTTATCCGGTTGATAGCCTTTTGACGCTTATAAATTTTTTAACTAATCGCCAAAACATAGAGCAGCCAAAGCTTGAGGATATAAACATAGAGCAGTCTGAGTTTAATGCTTTAAACGATTGCCTTAGCAACATAAGGGGGCAGGAGCTTGCAAAAAGGGCAATTGAAATTGCGGCAAGCGGCGGGCATAATATAATTATGGTAGGTTCGCCTGGTACCGGTAAGTCCATGCTTGCAAGGGCAATGGCTGGCATTTTGCCAGAGCTTGATTTTGACGAGATATTAGAGGTTTTAATGGTAAGGTCTGTAGCAGGTGAGCTACAGGACACAAAATTTACAAATAAAAGACCTTTTAGGTCGCCCCATCATTCTTCATCAATACCTGCTATTGTTGGCGGGGGGCGTGTTAGTAAGCCGGGCGAAATTAGCCTTGCTCACAATGGCATTTTGTTTTTGGATGAGCTTGCAGAGTTCCCTATATCAGTGCTGGACTCCTTACGCCAACCACTTGAAACTGGCACCATAGAAGTTGCAAGGGCAGAGATGCATGTTAGTTATCCGGCAAAGTTTCAGCTTGTTGCGGCAATGAATCCTTGCAAATGCGGCTACATCTGGGAAAAATCCCGTGCCTGCAACAAAATACCAATGTGCGGCGAGGCTTATATGAATAAAATTTCTGGACCAATCATGGAGCGTATTGACCTGCAGGTTGCAATACAAAACCCAGGTGTGGACCTTTTTGACGGCGATGATATCCAAAGAGAAAAATCTATAGATGTAATAAAAAGAGTAAAAAGAACCCGCGAAATACAAAAGCAAAGATTTAAAGACATACCAAATATTAAGCTCAACAAGGATATTGCTGGACAATGGTTTGAAAAATTTTGCATATTAGACGAAGAGACAAAACTTGCTTTTAGTAAGGCATCTAAGATGCATTTGTTTTCCATGCGGGAGCATCACAAAATTTTGCGAGTTGCCCGCACAATAGCTGACATGGAGGAGAGCTCAAACATTTGCAAAAACCACCTTCTTGAGGCTTTAAGTTATAGAATTTAAATTGTATTTGGTATTATTTCTTGCAAAAGTAAATATATTGTATAAACTTTAATTGTTTGCTAAAGGCGTAGGTTTTTACACTAAAAGCCAATTACCTTGATGCAATTATTTTACATTAAAAAGTTTATATAATTATTATTATGTCTAATTATCACGGTGGGGCAAGGCGTCATTCTGGCCCGAGGGACTCAAGAGATTCAAGGGAAGGTGGCAGAGATAGAGATTCCGGCAGGGACTCAAGAGGTGGATACAGAGGCGACAGAGGGGACAGAAGGGAATCTTCCTACTCAAGAGGCTCAAGAGATTCAAGAGATTCAAGGGAAGATTCAAGAGGTTACTCATCGGAATCTAGAGGTCACTCAAGAGGTTCTTACAGCTCCCGTAGCAATGATTTTAACAGAGGGGGTGATGCAAGAAAAAAACGCCATACAAAATCCAAGCTTAAGGCTGGTAACTTTAACCCAAGTCTTGACCTAATTGTTAGCCTGCTTTGCAAAAAACAGGATGTTAAGACAATAGAAGCATCGGTTGCGTCCTTAATTGACATAAAAACTTTTAGCAAAAAAATTATTGTTGCTTTGGATGAGGGCTTTCACAGCGAGCAGGAATTTTTTGCATTAAGCCAAAAATTTGCAAACTATCAGTTTATTGAGGTTAAAAAAATGCCAAAAGCTAGCCACTTAGCCGTTGTGCAAGGCTGTGCTCTGCAAGCTAAACAATACTTGTTTATGGATGGCGATGTTGAATTTAGAGAGTTTTCTTTTGAAAAACTATCTAGCTTTTTAAAGGCAAATGGCAAGGAATATTTAGCTGTTAGTCCTAGATTTTACGATGCAAAGGGCAGAACTATAAAATCATGTCGCAGATTACCTTGTGTTAAATGGTTTTTGGAACACAAAAAAGCTAGCTACAAAGGCTCCTCTGTTGAAAAAGAATTTGAAATGTCCGAAAGAGGCGTGTCCGGCTACTTAAAGGTTCATAGCGTTAACAATCCTATTATGGATTGCCTTTTGGTTGATGGCGAATTTTTGATTAAAAATAAGCCTTTAAGTCAATCCTACAATTCAAAATTACTTAGCGAGGCAAGCTTTGCTAAAAAAGTGCAAAAAGCTGGGCGTAAAATTGTGTACTTTCCTCTTGCAAGGGTGGTTAAGCACGACGAGCCACAGGAACCAAAGGCAAGTCTTGGCGAAATGCTAAAGTACGCTCTGTTTAATGGTGTATCTTTTAACTTTAAAAAAAGCTCTTAGTAAAAATTATGTCTCTTGTTTTTAATAGCGAGGCTTTGCCGCTTAAGTCCAAAATATTAATTTTTGGTGTTAGTGGCAAAATGGGCGTCAAAATTAAAGAGTTACTTGATAGTGCTTGCTTTGAGGCTGATTTTTGCTTTGGTGCAACATCCAAAACTACAAAATCTGAGCTTGACCTTGCAATTAAAGGCTGTGATGTAATTATTGATTTTTCGCATCCTGATGCACTTTTTAACTATGCACATCTTGCAATAAAGCATAGTAAGCTTATTGTTAGCGGCACCACTGGCTTTAGCAAGGAGCAGGAAGGGTTAATTTTAAGCTTGGTTAAAAATGATGGGTTAAAAATTATTATGTCCTACAACACATCCTTTGGGGTAAATGTGTTTTTTAAAATTGCAAAAGAGCTTTCAAAAGCTTTAAACATTGAGCTTTGCCCCGAGTATGATGCCGAAATAATCGAGACCCACCATGTTCTAAAAAAAGATGCACCATCGGGCACTGCAATTACTCTTGGCAAATGCGTTGCAGAGGGTAGAGGGCTTGACTTTGACAAGGTAAAATGTTTTGAAAGAAGCGGCATAACAGGACAAAAACCATCTGGACAGATAGGCTTTGCAAGCGTTAGAAGCGGTGGTATTGTGGGTGAGCATACTCTTATTTTTGGCTCCGGTAAGGACACAATAGAGCTAACGCACAGAGCTTTTTCTCGTGATATTTTTGCAGAAGGAGCAATTAAGCTTGCTTTGCAAGGTTTAAAAAAATTAAAGGCTGGACAACTAAATGAATCTAAAATTTACGAATATAAGGATATTTTGTAAATACTCTTAGTTTTGTTGACAGCAAGTATTGTTTGATGTATAACATATCTTTTGATAGCTTGTATTTTAGATGAAATTTTATGAATGACAATAAAAATAATAACCAAAGAAAACTCAGTAGAGGAATGTCTTTTTTATATGGCATGAAGCCAAAAAAACAAGAGGAACAAAATAGTGACCTTAGTCATGAACCTGGGTCTACAAATGGCACGGTATCTAGTGATACATCAACCTATAACGACTTGGAAGGTGGTTATGATTTAAGACCTCGTAAGTCAGTTTTACAGGATGATTTTGCTGAGCAAAATACATATGAAGACGCTGCCGAAGAGGACTTTAACACTAGCAATCAAACCACTGATAACAATGACGATGGATACGAAGCTATAACCCAAGAAGACGAAGACGATAAGGAAGAATTACACGAGGAGCATGACCTAGAAGACGACGATGAAGCCGATGATGAAGAGGATGAAGCGGAAGATGATGAAGCCGAGGAAGACGACGAAGAAGTCAATGAAGAAGATGACTTTATTGAAGCTGAAGAACTAAATGAAGAAGAGAGCGAAGAGGGGGACGAAGATGATAATGAAGATGATGATACAGAAGAGGAAGACTATCAGGATGACGAAGATGGCGAGGAGGAAGAGGAAGCTCAAGAAGAGGATGAAAGTTTTGATGATGTGATTGCGGCTGGTAGTCAAAACGAGACGGACGAGGAAGATGACGAAACCGAAGAAGAGGTGGAAGAAGAGGAAGATGAAGAAGATGAAGATGAAGAAGATGAAGATGAAGATGAAGATGAAGATGAAGATGAAGATGAAGAAGATGAAGATAGTGAGGACATTGAGGATGAAGAGGGCAATGATGAAGAATATGAGGATGATGATTTGAATGATGAAGAGCAAGAAGATACCGAGGATTATACCGCATTGGAAGATGAAGACGAAGATGATGAAGACGAAGAGCAGGGGGATGATGCAAGTGAAAATGATCAGTCCTTAGATGCTGGTAAAAGCTTGAGTGAGCTGCAGGGTTTAAGCGTTAAACAGTTTAGTGCTGCAAGTAGCGATAACAAGGGGCAAAAGATGTCTCTTAGCCAAAGGCTTGCTGCTGGGCAGGTTGTAGCTGATGATTTTGATGTTAAAGGCGGCAAAATGGCAAATGCCGATACCAGTTTGAACCCTTTAACTGCAAAACCAAACTTTAATCAAGAGCCTATTATACAAGATGGCGTTAGTGATGCTAATCAAGACACAACCGAAGACCTAGCTGAAGACCCAGCTGAAGATTTTGACGATGAATCAATTGAGAACGATTCAGGCCAAGAGCACGAAGAGACAGTCCTTGATGGCGATTTTGACATTGGTGGAGTGGCTAGCGAGGAGCCTGAGGAAGATGAGGAAGATGAGGAAGATGAGGAAGATGAGGAAGATGAGGAAGATGAAAACGAAGCAGAGAGTGGCGATGTGGGCTTTGACGATAATGGGCTTGCTCTTGTGCCAATTGAACTTATACACCCAAACCCAGACCAGCCGCGTAAGGATTTTAACGATACGGAACTTGCAGAACTTGCTCATTCAATTGCGGAAAAGGGTATCTTGCAGCCAATTATCTTGCTTGAGGTTGTTGATGCACAAAAGCACAAAACCTATCAAATCATTGCTGGGGAACGGCGTTACAGAGCCTCTCAGCTTGCTGGCATTAAAGCAATGCCTGCAATTATCAAAACTCATTTAAGCGAGAATGAGCTTTTTGAAATTTCCATTATTGAAAACCTTCAAAGGTCAGCCCTAAACCCAGTGGAGGAGGCATCGGCATACTACAATTTAACGGCAAAATACGACTATACTCAGGAGCAAGTGGCACACGCGGTTGGCAAAACCCGTAGCTACATTGCAAATATGTTAAGGCTACTTAATTTGCCGCATACTGTTAAGCTTTATCTTAAAAGCGGCGAGCTTTCAACCGGACATGGTAAGGTGCTTGCTGGCTTGCCAAACGCTGCAATGCTTGCTGATGTTGCGGTTAAAAAGCAGCTTTCGGTAAGGGAGCTTGAAAAACTAATCAAAACCACAAGACTGCAGGAAATGCAGGACCATATCGGCGGCCTTAAATCTGCAAATGAGATAAGGCCAGATGTAAAAACAAATCTGCAAAACTATGTATCCAAGCTTAAGCAACATGGGGTTGATGCTGTTTTTAAGTTTAATCCAAAGTCTGGCAGTTACGACTTTACCATAAAAACAAAGGAAGTTCACTTATTACTTGAAATGCTAAGCTTGCTTGATGTGGAAGGTAATTAAAAGATATGAAGTACACATCGCTTAAAAAAATTGTTTCAACCATCAAATCCTTGCCTGCGCCTAAGGTAAGGATGTATAAGATTATATTTCCATTGTTGATAGTTTTAAATTTAATTGGTTTTGCCTTTGGTATTAAAGTATTTAAAAATAACATTTCAAACCAAGGGCAGCAATCGGTAAAAATTATTACTTTTGATAGGGTAAGTTACGACATTTTGCAAAAATTAACAAATAGGGTGAGCGGTGCTGATGTTTATTTTTTTGAGGGCGAAAGCTTGGAATCTATTGAGAGGCTTAGTTTTTTTCGTAAAAATAAATTCTTGACCGCAAATGCAGTGTTTATTTTTGACCCTAAGCATGCCTTGCGAAATTATTTATTTAACCAAGTTAAACAAGAGGATGGTTTTGTTTTGCAAAAAGGACGCAACAATCAAGCAATTAATGTCTACAATATATTTAACTTTTTAAATACTGAGGATGTTAAAAGTAAAATTATAAATCAAGGTTTTTTAGTGGACGATGCCTTTGTAAAATCTTTTTATAATAAATTTTATATTAGGCAAAATTTTATTATATTAGCTACAAAAATGTGCGATATCTTGGCAAAGGTGGACCCAGTGCATTCGCCAAATTATCATCATAATCTTTATACTATGCAAAAGGACTTGGATGGATTTTTTGTTAGTAGTCAGGGCTATGTGTCAAAATATAATCATTTGTCTGTTGGGGTGTTGGTGTTTGGTGAAAATGTGGCAACATTGCTAAGAAGTATTGGCTTTAAGGACTTTATTTTTTTAAACCTAGAATCCGGCACCGAAGAGCAACTGAAGGCTAGATTATCAAATGCTAAAAATATTATTAAATCACGCCAGATTAGATGTGTTATTAACTCAAGCGGGGCAAAATTTTACGAGCTTGAAAGCCTTGCTAAAGCTAGCGATATTAAGTATCAAAACTTTGACTTTGAAGAAGACTTTGACATTGAAAAATACAAAATTATCAGCAAGGCTGTTGAAAGATGCTTTGCTAAAAAATAAATGCAAGATACCATTCAATACTTTATGGCTAAATGCCAAATCAAATCATAAATTGTATTTTTTGCTACTACACCGCACTTGTAAAGCAGTCGCTTGTAGCATTGTATTTGTACATGCTTCCTTGTTCTATGGCAAAAAACCAGCCGTGAATTTCAATTTCGCCAGCAACAAGCTTTTGCTGAATAAACGGAAAGCTCATGAGGTTTTCAACAGATTGCTTGATTGAAATTTTTGCAGCCTCATCCCCAATTTTACTAATATCCTTGTCAGTTATAGATTTTACATCGTAATTTTGAGAAATATACTCTTGCAATGCCGGCTTTGCAATACTTATCCATTTTTTTACAAAAACAAGACTCTTATCTTGCTGTTGTAGTTTGCCTTGCATCTCATCCACTATCATTTTAACAAGGGCAGCTATGCCAGCACAGCAGCTATGCCCCATAATAACAATATCTTTAATACCAAGATTTGTAACGGCAAACTCAATTGCCGAGCTAGTGCCGTGATAGCCGTTGTCGTTTTCGTAAGGAGGTATCAAATTTGCAACATTACGCACCGAAAATATATCCCCCGGCTCCGCCTGAGTAAGTATTGCTGGGTCAATACGAGAATCGCTGCAGGCAACAAATATTGCCTTTGGACTTTGCCCCATAGATAGGCTAGTAAAGTAATCCTTTGTTTTGTCATTGCAAAAAGCCTTACAGCCATCAATTAAATAATTTAAATTACTCATAGTAAAACAAATTAATAATAAAATAAATAAGACTAAGACTTTAAAAAGCTTAGAAGCCACAAATTAATAAGCAAGAAAATTTATATTGCATTTACTCTTTTTGTATTTAAAATTAAATGTATATTAAGCTTTGTTTTTTAGTGGTTTTATGACATACAACACGCCCCAAGTAAGCGATGCAGATTTTTATACTGACATACAAAACCTTCTTACTGCAAACGCGATAGGTTTTTCCGCACTAAATAGCTTTGGCGAGGTAACAATTGTTTTGGATGATTCATCACGCATCTGTAGAGTAATTGAACTACTTAAAACCAACCAAGATGCCGACATGGCAATGCTTGTTGACATTTGCGGTGCGGACTATTTAGGTAGGGATAAAAGATTTGAATTAAACTATCATCTTTTAAGCCTTACAAAAAACAAAAGATTGCGTATTAAGATAAAGCTAGACCTTGGCGAAAAAGCCGATAGCATAGCCCACATACACAGCACAGCCTGCTGGTTTGAAAGAGAGGCTTTTGACATGCTAGGCATAGAGTTTAACAACTCCCCAGATCACCGCAGGATACTTACTGACTACAATTTTGTTGGCTTTCCGCTGCGAAAAGACTTTCCTTTAAGTGGATTTAAGGAGATAAAATACAGTCAAAAAGATGGCAAGATTATAGAGACCCCCGTCGAAATGACCCAAGAATACAGAGATTTTGATTTTGAAACCCCATGGGCAGGTGCTGTAAGTCAAATAAAAAATAGCTAATTATTTAGTTTTTTGTAAGGTGTATTATGGAGGAGCAAAAATTGCAAAAAATAGAGGAGTTAAAACTTGAAATTATTGATTTGTTCCTTCAGCTTACAGCATCAAATACTAGATTTAAACAACAAATTACATCCGACCTGCAAAGTTTAAACAATCTTGTCAATAGCCTTAAAAGCCAATTAACTTTACAAAGTTAAGATATGATGGACAAAATAAAAGACCTTAGTAAGGCAGCATCAAATAAGGCAAAGGATACATCCAAGGAAATGTTCACCCCTAAAACGCAGCCACAAGGCTGGTTAAATGTTTTTAATAAAATCACTGGAGCTGGTGAGAAAATGAAAAAATTCATGACTAAGCTAAAGCTCTATGTACAACTTTATCTTTACGGATGCTTGGTCGGCTGGCTTGTTTTTGCAACTTTATTTGTTGTAATGCTGATAGTTCCCCCTAGTTTGGATGGTGTTTCCAAGCCAATGTTTAACGCAAGTGAAATAGGCATAGAGCCACAAAATTCAACGGCAATATTTAAAAACACCTTTGGGCAAATGATAAAATATCTCTACGGCGAGGAAATTGCAAGCATTGATGCAAACACCAAAGCCTCTAATGTGGGTAGTTTTGCTGCCAAAACATCTTTAAATGCCTCAAGCTCCGAAACAATGGATGACATTACGCGATACGGGCTTGTAAAGATAGCTAGAGATTCCCTGCTTTTAAATGCTGATTTTCAACTAGTGAAAAATCTTTTAATTATACTTGCTATAACTCTTATAGGTGCTCTTTTTGCAATTGGCAAGCTTGAAATGAAGATGAAAGATGTTATGGGTCTTTGTTTTAAACTAACAGTTGTTGCTTTTATGACTAATGCCAGCTCAATAGAGGTCTACGACAACTACATTTTAAAGCCAATAATGTACACAATGGAAGCCGTTGTAATGAAGATGCAAAATTCTGTTTTTAGTGCAATGAATAAAAATGGTTATGATGTTGGAGCTACTCCTTTTGACACCATAGATGCAATGTTTGGCATAATGTTTACAAAAGTCTTCTTTTTTAAGATGATGGCAATGTATGTAACTACGGGAACTGTCTATATTATTTTTATTGTAGCGATTGCATTTTGCCTCTATCAATTTATGTGGCTTGCAAAAGATATTTTGCTATTTTTAATTATGGCAAAACTATCAATGTGTTTTGCATTTATCTTAATGCCTGTAATGATTTTATTATTTTTATTTAGCCTTACCCGTAAAACCGCCGAAAACTTCTTTGAAGACTTTTTAATGGAGCCAATAATGACATACATTTTATATAATCTCTTTCTTTCCATTCTTCTTGCTATACTACTGGAACCTTTGTATGCAATATTAAACTTTACTGTTACTAAATACTCCTTGCTGGATGCTATGGGAGCACCAGCTTGGGCATCTTTTTTACTACTATTATGCTCTCCTTGTAGAATTATTTTTGGCAACTATTATATAGCTGGTAGCTTTGATTATGCTTTTACCAATATATTGCGAAATGTAGCTTTTTTCGCATTTTTTATTTGGTTTTTTAAGGAGAACATTCCTCTTGTACAATCAATGGCTGATAAACTTGCAAATGCTTTTAACTTTAACCCAACAAGCAAGAAAAACCCAAGAGGAGATAATCCTTCGGCTATGATGAAGGGTGCCTCTGCTGCCTCTGGGGCAATTTCCAAAGATATTGATAGTGCACCACGCAAACTCTTTGGCGGAGTGCAAAAAGACAACAACGGCAATGTTAAAACTGACAAATATGGTAATGTTCAATACGACAAAGGTTTGCTTAGCATGGCTTTTAACAATCCTAAAATTGGAGGCAAAAGTGCAGAGGCTTTTTTACATGGCAATGGAGGTTTTGATAAGAGACTTGAAGACGGCATGATGAGCGGTGCAAAGAATGTTGTTAGTGGTAAATTTTTCAAAAGCGTTGATAATATAGCTAGCGGTGTAAAAAATGGGGCAGCAAGTGGATCTGGTATAAAAGATAAATTTTTAAAAGCCGTTAGCGGCGCAAAGGAAGGCTACAACAAGAATGTTACATCCTCCAATTTTCTTTCAAAACAAATGGATAAGTTTGACAATTGGGTTGCAAGCGATGAAGGCTTGCAAAAGCAAGGATATGGCACTCAGGGTAAATTGTTTGCAAGCGATAAAGCAAGAAGGACAGCTGAATTAGAAGTTAAAGAAATACTAAAAGATAATGAAAATAATCATCTGCTAGCAAGGGATGAATATGTTAAAAAAGTTACTGAAACGAATGATTCTATTGATAAAAAAACTGCTGAGAAACAATTTTGGGATCTTACTTTAAACTTTGAAAAGCAAGAGTATCAAGGTAGAGACAAAAATCACGACCCAAAGACAAGGTTTAAAAGCTTAGATAAAATTGACGAATGGATGAAGGAGTTTAACCATATGCACGGCAAGCCGATAGACAAAGATGCAAACGACAATACTAAAGAAAAACATGCCGAAGTGCAAGGTTTTAACGGCGATGCATATGACTATGCATTGGAAAAGTTTAAAGCAACCCTTGGGAATAAGCCTGAGGTTGAAGGTCTTGCAGAACACATCTTTACAATGCTAAAAGGTGGCAAGCCAAAAGTTTTAAAAATGACGGACTCTGTTGCAATGGCAAGTGGCAACTCTGCCAATAGCTCTGGCATTGTAAACGATAGCATGCCTATAAGCGATGACGACTTTGACGAAGATGACAGAGGTGATATTGATGACACAAGCGACCAAGACGAAACCTCTGGGGATGAAGAAGGTGATGATATTTTAAGTAAAAATATTGTCAACAACAATGATGATAGCTTGGAGGAAATTACTGAAAAAGCTCAGCAAAAAGAGAAAGATATTGAGGACAAGCTGAAAAAAGAAGCTGAAAAAGCAGGTATGGAGTTTGATGCAGAAAATAAAGATGAGATTCAAAAGCAGTTGTTTGAAAACGCAAAAGAAGCACTGGCAAACCCTGATGACCTAAAGGGTAGGTAGAGTGATGAGTTATTTGCCTTTGTAATTTAAACTCTTGCAAATAAAATAGATAAAAATATTATTTATTGCAGGCTAGTAAAATATTTACTATAATATTTCTATTATGTTTTGCTAGATGTTTTTTATTTGTAGGTTAAAGGTATGCAAAAATTAAAATTTAAAAACAAAGAGTATCAATTTGCCAAGCTTAGTGGCTTGGGGCTTGATAGCTTGCCTTTTTCAATTAAAATACTTGCTGAAAATTTACTTAGAAACGGCGAGGATTTACATCCTATCAAAAAATGGGCGGAGTCCAAAGGTAAGGTAAATCTTGAAGTGAACTACAAGCCGGCAAGGGTGCTAATGCAGGATTTTACCGGCGTGCCTGCGGTTGTTGACCTAGCTGCAATGAGGGATGCTGTTAAAAAAAGCGGTGGCGATGTAAAAAAAATTAACCCTCTTGTGCCAACACACTTGGTGATAGACCACTCGGTGCAGGTTGATAGCTACGCAAAAAGCTCTAGCCTTGAAGACAACATAAAGCTTGAAATGACCCGCAACATGGAGCGATACGAGTTTTTAAAATGGGGGCAGCAAAGTTTTGAAAACTTTAAAGTTGTGCCGCCTGGGGTGGGTATATGCCATCAGGTGAACATTGAAAACATAGCTAAAGTAGTTTGGCAAAACGATGCTGGTGAGGTGTATTTTGACACCTGTGTAGGTACGGACTCCCACACTACAATGGTCAACGGGCTTGGCGTTTTAGGATGGGGCGTTGGGGGCATTGAGGCAGAGAGCGTGATGCTTGGTGAGTCAATTTCTATGCTTGTGCCTGAGGTTATTGGTTTTAAACTTAAAGGCAAACTAAAAGAGGGGATTACCGCAACTGACCTAGTGCTTACCATAACACAAATGCTACGCACAAAAGGCGTTGTAGACAAATTTGTTGAGTTTTATGGCGATGGCGTAAAGCATCTTTCCCTTGCAAATAGGGCAACAATTGCAAACATGGCACCGGAATATGGGGCAACTTGTGGTATCTTTCCTGTTGACGAGAAAACTACAGACTATCTAGAGCTAACGGGCCGTAGCTATGAGCAAATTGAGCTTGTAAAAACATATTGCAAAGAGCAAGGCGTTTGGGGTGTGCGTGAAGATGACATCATTTTTACTGACACACTGGAACTTGACCTTGAAAGCGTTGAGGCAAGTCTTGCAGGGCCAAAAAGACCTCAGGATAGAGTTGTGTTAAAAGATGTAAAAAAATCTATGACCAACAACTTTGCGGAGGTGAGTGAGCATTTTGCCTCTGCTAACTTTGATGCAAACAAGCTTTCTCACGGCTCGGTGGCAATTGCAGCTATTACTTCCTGCACAAACACATCAAACCCTGCGGTTTTAATTGCAGCCGGACTCGTGGCAAAAAAAGCCGTTGAAAAAGGCTTAAGCACAAAGCCATTTGTAAAAACATCCTTGGCACCTGGGTCAAGGGTTGTGGAGGATTATCTTAGTAAATCTGGGCTACAAAGCTATCTTGACAAGCTTGGCTTTAACATTGTAGGCTTTGGCTGCACAACTTGCATTGGTAACTCTGGCCCATTAAAACCAGAGTTTGAAGCCGCAATTAAAGACCAAAACCTAAGCGTTGCATCGGTTTTATCAGGCAATCGTAACTTTGAAGGCAGAGTGCACCCCCTTGTAAAAGCAAACTATCTTGCCTCCCCGCCTTTGGTTGTTGCTTACGCTCTTGCTGGCACTACAAACATTGACCTAAGCAAGGAGCCAATTGCAAATGGCGTCTACCTCAAGGATATCTGGCCAAGCAACGAGGAGATTGAGGCTGTAATTAATTCATCTCTCTCCCGTGATACCTTTGCTTCAAAATACGCATCCGTTTTTGATGGCACGCAGCAGTGGCAGCAAATACAAACCGCAAAAAGCGATGTCTACGAGTGGAAAAAATCAATGGGATACATTGAAAACCCCCCATACTTCACTTCAAAATCATCTGGCATAGCCGATATACAAAATGCAAGAGCCCTTTTGATACTTGGTGATAGCGTAACAACTGACCACATCTCTCCGGCGGGCGACATAGCAGCAAGCTCACCAGCGGGTGATTATTTAAAATCTTTAGGTATTGCAAAAGCGGACTTTAA
>CAMCVL010000014.1 GCA_945881985.1 Rickettsia typhi
TTGTCTTGATGATTTGTATAAAGGTCAAAAGATATTTGATTAATTATAGCTTATTTTATAACAGTTCTAAATTTACTAAAAACAAAACCTTTTGCTTATGATGTTTATGTATTGAGGCATAAAAAAAATGAGTGCATGCTTAAGGGGGTTTGTTCAAAATGTTTGTTTTTTGACGAGGCAAGTCAAAACTTTACATATGCTTGCAAGATGTAAGATTTAAATTTCATCCATTATTCAATTTGCTGATGTTTTGTTGCAATCAAAATTTGCAATTGAATTTAATCTTTGATGTTTTTTTTGAAAAAACTAAATAAAAAGCTTGAGTTTTAACAAAAGATGTTTAAGATAAAAAATACAAGTGCTTTGCCTTGGCTTTTGCCTTGCTTTGCATGTTGGAGTCTGTAGCTCAGTTGGTTAGAGCGCTACCCTGATAAGGTAGAGGTCGGCGGTTCAAGTCCGCCCAGACTCACCATCTAAACAATGCTTTATTGATGCACTAATTATTTCAAGTTATTTACACAAAAATGCCCCTTGATAACAGCACCCCAGATAGTTTAAAAAATGAGGGCAAGGTTAGAATCTCAAAATTTTTAGCCGAAATTGGCTACTGCTCCCGCAGGGCGGCAGAGGAGCTTGTTTTTGCAAAAAGAATCTCAGTCAACAAGCATGTCGTTACAACTCCTGCGTTTTTTGTAAGCCACGATGACAGAATAGAGGTTGATAGCAAGTTAATTTCAAGGTCAATTAAGGCTGAGGGCGGGGTGGATGGCGTAAAAATCTTTGCCTTTTACAAGCCAACAGGCTATGTAGTTACCGAAAGCGACGAGCACGGACGCAAAACAATCTATAAAATTTTACCAAAAAATCTTGGCAGACTTGTCTACATAGGCAGGCTTGACATAAACAGCGAGGGTCTATTGCTACTAACAAATAGCGGCAGCCTTGCTAGGCAAATGACACTACCACAAAACAACTTGGTGCGTAGATACCGTGTGCGCGCCCACGGGTTTTTTGACGATAAAAAGATAGAAAGAATGTCAAAGGGTGTTATGATTGAGGGCTTATCTTACAAACCGCAAAAGCTAATACTTGAAAGGGGCGAGAATTACAAACTTGGGCAATCATCAAACTTGTGGTTTAATGTTGAGCTTACAAGCGGTAAAAATCGTGAAATTCGTAAAATTTTTGAGCATTTTAACCTCAAAGTCAACAGACTCATCCGCACATCCTATCACAATATCGGTCTTGTAGGATTGAGACAAGGGGAGCTATATGAGGTGGAACCCAGAAAGGTTCAAAAAATTGTGCAGAGCTTAATGATTAAAAATGCAAATTCCTAACTTTTGTTTATTTAACCACTAATTATGAGCGAGGTAAAAAAAATTATTTGCAACTGGAAGATGAACGGCTCCAAAGAGCTAATAAACACAATCTGCAATCATCTTTTAGCAAGCAAAACCACAATTTTTAACAATGGCAAATCCCTTACTCTTTGCCCTCCAGTCATTTACGCGTCTTATCTAAGCGATGTTTTGATGCAATCTGGCTTAAAACAAGTTGTAAGCAGCGGTGTGCAAAATATTTTTTACAAGGATTGCGGTGCTTTTACAGGCGAGATTAGCCCTTTAATGCTTAAGGATTTTGGCATTGATTATGCAATTATAGGGCACTCGGAGAGGCGGGGCATATTTGAAGAGTCTAACACTTTAATATCACTTAAACTGCAAGCGGCTTTAAAAGCTGGCGTTAAACCTGTGCTTTGCATTGGTGAGGTGCATGAGGACTTTATTAACGGCAGAATAAAAGATGTTTTAATGACGCAGCTTGATGTGCTGCAAAGCATTGATGCTAAGCTTTTAACCTTGGATAACTTTATCATTGCTTACGAGCCAGTGTGGGCAATTGGCACTGGGCTTGTTGCAAGTGGTGAGCAAATTTTGCAGGCTCACACATTTATTACAAGCTATGTTAAAGCCTTGGGCTTTGCGGTAAAACCTAGCATTTTATACGGTGGCTCGGTAAACGAGGCAAACGCAGGGCAAATACTTAGCATAGCTAATGTTGACGGACTTTTAATTGGTGGGGCAAGTCTTGACCCTGCAAAGCTTATATCAATTATGCAAGCTTAATAATATTTAGCCATATGAGCCTACAGGACGCAGGCATTACCAAGCAAAAACATCCAATTTTAAGCAAGCTTGAGGCTGGGCTTGTGCCTCAAACAAGCGGAATCTACAAAATGCTTGGCGAAGGTGGCAAGGTTTTGTATGTAGGTAAGGCAAAAAATCTAGTTAATCGGCTTAAAAGCTACATGCAAAAAAATGGGCTTGATTCCAAAACAAAAAGACTCCTCTCCCTTGTAAAAGACCTTGAAATTATCACCACCCAAACCGAGTCGCAAGCATTAACTCTTGAAGCCTCTTTGATAAAAGCACTCTTTCCGCCTTACAACATACTACTTAAAGACGACAAATCCTTGCCCTATATAGCAATAAGTAAGGGGCATGACTATCCTGCCGTGTTTAAATATCGCGGCAAGAAGCAGGCTGGACACTTGTATTTTGGACCATTTGGTACAACCGCCTCCTCGCGGCAGGTTGTTTTTGAAGCTCTAGACCTAATACAAAAGCTGTTTAAGCTACGCACCTGCACGGATGCTGATTTTGCATCGCGTAAAAGACCTTGCCTTAAGCATCAAATTAAACTTTGTACCGCACCTTGCGTGCAAAAGGTAAGTAAGCAAGATTATGCAATGCAGGTGCAGGCTTGTAGCGACTTTTTTAACGCAAAAGATGATTCCTTTAAAAAGCAGCTTGCAGCAAAAATGCAGACTCATGCCGACAACTTGGAGTTTGAGGAGGCTATACAAATACGCCGCCAAATTGAAATGATAAGCAAGGTGCAGCAAAGAGGTGATTTAAATTTTGCCGATTTTGAGGACACAGATGTTGTGTGTATTATGCAAAATGCTGGCGTTTATGCCGTGCAAGTGTTTTTTGTGCGGGGCAGGATGAGCTTTGGCTCCAAAATTTTTATGCCACGCACTCAACAAAATAGCACTTTAAGCGATGTTTTGGAGGCTTTTTTAATGCAGTTTTACACCGAGTGTTTTATACCTAAAGAGATTTTGATTAATATAAATCTTGATAATTTAGCCGATATTGCAAATGCCTTGGAGGCAAAAATCACCAATCCAAAGCTAGGTAAAAAGCTGGAACTTGTAAATTTTACCATGCCTAACTTGCAAAACGAGTTAAATCTTGCTCTTGCCAGCAAGGCTAGTATCTTGCAAAATTTGCAGGCTTTGCAGGCTTTTTTAAACCTGCCTCGCCTACCTCAAAGAATAGATGTTTTTGACAATAGCCACACCGCAGGCACTGATTTTATCGGTGCTATGATAGTTTGCGGGCAGGATGGTTTTGTTAAAAAAGAGTATCGTAAATACAATGTTAAAAATACTGACACAAAGGGCGGGGACGATTACGCAATGATGCGTGAGGTAATGACAAGAAGGTATAAAAATGCAGAGCCAGAAACCTTGCCGGACCTAGTGGTGATAGACGGGGGCAAGGGGCAGCTTAGTGCCGTTGCCGAAGCTTTTGAGGCAATTGGTTGCACTCTGCCTTTTGTGTGCGTATCCAAAGGTCCTGACCGCAACGCCGGCAGAGAGAAGTTTCATACTATCAATCAAACCGATATTGAGCTGGAGCAGGGTTCGGGGTTGTTGTTTTACTTTCAAAACATAAGGGATGAGGCACATAGGTTTGCTATTTCAACCCACAGAGCAAAGCGTGCAAAAAGTTTTGTTAAAAGCCGCCTTGACGACATAGAGGGCATAGGTGTAAAACGCAAAAAGCTTCTTTTGGAGCATTTTGGCTCGGTAGAAGGCATTAAAAAAGCCCACCCCCAAGACCTTGCAAAGGTTAGCGGGGTGTCTCGTACTCTGGCTCAAAAGATTTTAGAGACTATTGCATAAGTCTATATATTATTACGCCTTAACAATATTGTGATTGTTGTAATTAAAAATCTTAGTTAAAATATCTTCTGCCAATTGCTGGTTTGGCAGGTTTAAACCCCCGTATTTAAAATTGTGAGTAATAAGATTGCAGGCAAGCTCTTGCAAGGTTAAATCTTGGTCTTGGTCAAAAAAAATAAAATCATTAAAACCGCTTTGCATCTTGCCAAAAACCTGCCCCGTGCCCCTAAGCTGCATATCTTTTTGAGCTATAAAAAAGCCATCCGTGCTTTGTTTTAGGGCGTTTAGCCTTTCAAGACCTATCTTGCCTATTTTTGCCGAGTGCACAAAATAACACTGCGACTGCAAGCTACCCCTACCAACTCGCCCCCTTAACTGATGCAGCACCGATAGCCCAAATCGCTCGGCGTTTTCTACGACCATTGTTGTTGCATCCTTTACATCAACGCCCACTTCAATAACTGTTGTTGCAATTAAAACCTTAATTTTGCCGCTAATAAACCTTGCAATTTGCTCTTCTCTTTCAGTCTCTTTCATCTTGCCATGAACCATAGCGGCCTCCTCGCCAAAGATTTCCTTTAGGTCGTTAAGCCGCCGTGTTACTGGCACAAGGCTAGACTTGTCGCTTTCGTCAATCAAGGGGCAAACCCAGTAAGTTTTTTGCCCCTTTGCAACAAGAGTTTTAATGTGATTAACTAGCCAGTCCATCTTATTTTGAGACAAAACAAAGGTTTCAACCTCTTTGCGGTTTGCGGGTTTTTGCTTAATTTCAAAACTTGCAATATTGCCAAAGGCTATCATTGCGGTTGTGCGTGGAATGGGCGTTGCTGTCATAAAAACTATGTCGCAGCAATTTTCAAAGCAACCTTTTTGCAAAATGCTAAGTCTTTGATGCACGCCAAATTTTTGCTGCTCGTCCACAATCACAAGCCCCAGCCTTGCAAACTCAACGCTATCTTCAAATGCGGCATGGGTGGCAATTAAAACATCAATCTGCCCGTTTTTTAACAGCTCCAACTTTTTAAGCCTTTGCTTTTTAGTGTCCTTAGAGGTAATAAGCTCCACGCAAATACCAAGCTCCGCAAGAGCGGCGTTAAAAAGCTTGTAATGCTGGCTTGCAAGTATAAATGTTGGGGCAATTACCGCCGCTTGCAGCCCAAGCTTAAAACTCATAATTGCAGCCGCAATGGCAACCGCTGTTTTACCGCTACCCACATCCCCTTGTATAAGGCTTGTGGTAATTTGCCTGTTTGCAAGCTGAGCCTCAACAAACTTAACCGCCCCCACTTGGTCGCCTGTAAGCTCAAAGCCAAGGCTTTTTTGCACTTGCGTAATTGCAAAGCCAGCATCAGGATTTAACTGAGGCTTTACAACCCCCCTGCCCTGCTCGCTTAGCTTTTTAACAAATAAGAGTCTTGCAAGCAGCTCGTCAAAAACAAGGCGATTTTTAAATTGTCTTATTTGCGGCAAATCTTGCAGCTCTGGATTATGTAGCTTGTAAAGGCATTTTAAAAATGTATTTTTAGAACCCTCAATCCATTCAAAACTCTTAAGTCCATCAAAGGTTTTAAGTCTTGCAAAAACATCATTTACACAAGCATTTACAAATCTACTAGTAAGCCCTTTTGTAAGCCCGTAAACCGGTATTACCGCCTGATAAAAGCTCTTGCAAATCTCGGGGTGATTAATGTAAAATCTGTCCATAAAAATTGCAAGCTCGCCGTGCACTATCATTGTTTTGCCAATTTCAAACATGGCAAGTATGGCACTTTTAAGCCCGCCAAAAAACTGCAAGACAATTGTTTGGTCAAAAAGCTTACACTCCGCCTCAATTTTAATGCTATCAGATGGGCTCGCAACCTTTGCAAAAGGTGCCGAAAGCACAGCGGTTATCACAACCTCTATGCTAATTTTTTGAGAGGCGTAGTCATGCAAATTTATCTTAGCATCATTAATATTGTTGTTGACAAAATAGCTAGATGGCTTGTAAAACAAGATGTCTATTGCCCTTGTGCCGCACATTTGGGTTAAAAGCCCAAGTCTTTTGTTTATAAAGTTGTTTTGAGACTGAAAAGGGAGGTTTAAAAAATGTAAAATATCTTCCTGACTACTACTTAGTGGCATTTTGCTAAGTGATAATTTTTTGCAAAAACTGAGTGTATATAGGTAAAAGAGTTGAAGAAATAATCCAAATTAGCAAGCCGCCCGCCCCAAAGATACCAATCGGCTTAATTGAGGACACTAGGTTATCAATTAAAGTATCTATCTCTTTTGTGTAAAAGCTAACGACATTTTCAAGCGAAGCCGCAAGATCGCCAGTGTTTTCACCAATTTTAAACATACGCGCGGTAAAGTCTGGTATTACGGTGCCCTCCATTGCAATTGACATCTGCACTCCGCTTGACACGCTAACCGCCATCTGGTCCAATGTTTGCTTAATAACATAATTTGAAACAACGGTTTTGGATAGCCTCAAGGACTCAATAACATCAACCCCGCTACGATAAGCCATTGCAAAAAATAGGCAAAACTTTGCCATATCCGATTTTACAACAATTGCACCAACAAAAGGGGTTTTTATCTTGATTTTATCAAGACTCATCCTTATGCTCGGCACAAACTTTGCAATCAATGGCAAAGATATAACGGTGGCTACAAAGGCTGGTATAAAAAACATCCAGTACTCTCTTACAGCATCCGCAAAAACCTTTAATGCCAATGTATAACTTGGCATGTTAACACCCATTGATGCGGCAAAATCTGTCATCTTTGGTATAATAAAAACAGAGGCTGCTATAATAAGGGCCGTCATCAAAACAAGCAAAAAAGATGGGTAAATCATTGCCTTGCGAGTTTTTGACCTAATCATCTTGGCAACTTTAATGTATCTAACAATATACTCAAAAGACTCCAGCATGTTATTTGACTGCTCGCCCATTTTGATGATAGACAAAAAGAAGTCGTTAATTGATTTTGTGGAAAAACTAAAAGAAGTGGCAAGAGAGTTGCCAGCATTTAGGTTTTCCAGAACTCTATGAGTAAATTCTTTAATACTTTTAACCTTTATTTCGTTTGCAATCATATGGAGGCTCTCCTGCAAATTAACCCCAATTCTTGTAAGCTCGCAAAGATAAGAAAAAAAGAATATAAGATCCGCACTTTTAAGTGCAACATAATGCTTTACTTTAATCTCCTTAAAGCTCACTAAGGTATATGCCTGCCCCACTTTACCTTCAAGGCTATCCGCATTTATAGCTTGAACAACCTTAACAAAGCTCACGCCGGTTTTGTTACTAACTAACTTGCACTTAAAATTTGGCATTTTTTACGGACAAACCTTTAAATTAAATTACAAACAAAGCAACCTTTGTATCAACACAGCTAACAACCCTACCTATATCACTTTTGATAAATGTGTTTTAAAAACTTAAAGCAGCTTAAGCAACTTGTCAAATAAAATAATACTGATATGACTGGCATGATTTTTGGCAAAAGGAGTTAGCCATTACAAAATCATTGCCTTTACCTTGCCATCTGCCATTGTTATATTAATTTGCTGGCTTTTAGTTAGCTGCTTAACAGAACTTATTAGGCTCCCACTAATTTCATCTGTAATTATAGATTTTGTAATACCGGCATACAGGCCCTCCGCCCTGCCAGAGGTGTAGTTAAGTTTTAGCATTTTTCCATCAATGATTTTTTGGATTAAGTGCCCTAAGCTTTGCTCCATCGCCGCCTTAAGCCTTGCAGAGGCATTTTGTAGCAAGGAGTCCGTTTTGTAGCAAAGAATGTTTGTAATACTTAATAACTTAATGTTTAATCTGTTAATTTGCCCCGTTGAAAGCCGCATGTTTTTAATGGCAAAATCGGCGTTTTTAAGCTTTACATCAGTGATGCTTGCAATGCTTTGCTGCAATGATTTAACTTTAAACTCAAGCTCGCCAAGCCTTGCTTGCTGCGTTTTGTAAAGCATTTTAAATGTGTAATCAAGCTGCTGATTTGCATTAATTAATTTTTTTGATATTGTTAAACTTATAAAATCTTGCTGATTTTTAAGATTTTGCCTTATTGCCTTGCCGTCGGGGCTGGCAAGCTCGGCTGCGGCAGTTGGGGTAACGGCGTGGATGCTTGCGGCTAGGTCAAGCAGGGTAAAGTCCGTACCGTGCCCAATTGCAGATATTAAAGCACAGCTTTTTGCCGCAAAGTTTGCTGCCTTTACAACCAGTGCTTCGTCGTTAAAGGTAAATAGGTCTTCAAAGCTGCCGCCGCCCCTTGCAACTATAACAAGGCTTGGCTTGTTTGAGGAGTTTGTTTTGCAGAGCGTGTCAAAATATTCAAGCCCATCAATCACCGATGCACTGCTTAAAGGCCCCTGCATAAGAGCTGGATAAAGAATAATTTTTACCCCTGCAAATCTTGCGTTTATGCGGTTTAGCATATCCTCAATCACCGCCCCAGTGGGCGAGGTGATAATGCCTATCACCTGCGGATATTTAGGCACAGGCTTTTTAATGCTTTGGTCAAAGTAGCCAAGAGCCCCCAATTTTTTGCGTCTATCCTCAAGCATTTTTAACATTGCCCCACGCCCCCCAATACTCACCCCACTTGCAATTATGCTATACTTTGAGGACTTAGGGTAAGAACTAACCTTGCCACTAACCACAACCTCAAGTCCATCTTCTAGGGGTATTTTTAGCCTTGCGGCGGTCATCTTCCAAAGTATCACGCTTATAAAAGCAGTCTCGTCCTTGAGTGAAAAATAACAATGCCCAGAGGAATGCCTTGTAAAACTGCAAATTTCGCCTTTTACTTTTATTGATGCAAAGTTTGTCTCCAGCGAGTCCTGCACTAGCCCGCTAATTTGTGCTACCGTGTAGATATTTTGATTACTCTCATCGGTATTGTTTTTATCGCCATTTGCAGCATTTGCCTCAATTGCCACCTTTTTTGCAGGCTCGCTTGATGTTTGCAGGCTAAGGTCAGGCTCGTTAAAAAGAGAGTCTTGCCCTCTTGCCACGCTATTTGCTTTTGGCAAGAGAGTTTTGGACTTACTTGCTCTTGCCATTGTAAAACATTAAAAAGATAGCTATGTTTAAATAATAGCCTTAAGAGCCTCATCTAAACTTTTAACCGCGGCTATGGAATTTGCAAACATTGATTTTTCAGCTTCTTCAAGGTCAACCTCAATAATCTGCTCCACGCCGCTAGAGCCAATTTTGCAAGGCACACCTGCGTATAGGTCCTTTACGCCATACTCGCCGTTAAGCTTTGCAGCAGATGGCAATATGCGTTTTTGGTTAAACAGATAGGACTCCGCCATTACAACAGCACTCTCCGCAGGAGAGTAAAATGCCGAGCCATTGCCAAGCAAAGATACTATCTCCGCACCGCCATCACGGGTGCGTTTAACTATTGCGTCAAATGCTTGCTGCGATATTAATCCGTTTTTAATAAATTGCTTTAACGGCACGCCCGCAATACTAGTGCAGGACGGCATAGGCACCATAGTATCCCCGTGCCCGCCAAGAACAAAAGAGGTAATATCCCCAGCAAAAACCCCCAGAGCCTCGGCTAAAAAGCACTTAAATCTTGCCGTATCCAAAACACCAGCCATGCCCACAACTTTTTTTGCATCCATGCCACTAACTTGCTGAAAGTGCTTAACAATAATATCCAAAGGATTTGTAATAACAATCACAAAAGAATTTGGCGAGTATTTTTTTACATTTTGTGCCACGCCCCCAATGATGTTTGCATTTGTTTTAAGCAGGTCATCACGGGACATACCCGGTTTGCGTGGAATGCCTGCAGTGATGATGATAACATTACTATCCTTTATATCCTCGTAGTTGGAGGTGCCAATAACGCTGCCTCCGTTGTTAAACACGGAGCCCGATTGCAAAATATCCAAAGCCTTGCCCTTTGCTGTGCCCTCGTTTATGTCAAACAAAACAATTTTGCTACAATAGCTTTTGCGTGCCAAAATATGTGCTAGGGTGCCACCAATATTACCCGCCCCAATTAGCGAAACTTTAAAAGACATAAACCTAAAAAAATAAATATTAAAAATAGATACGCTTAGCAGCTTATTTACAAGCCTCTGTATAAATTGTATTACAAACAAGAAATTTAGTAAAGTATTTTTTATTTGCTTTTTAAGATTTATTATTCTAAACTAAAGTAGAGTATAGGTCAATTTGTATCTGGCTTAGTAATTTTATATTTGTATTGTGTATTAACTTGTCGCAGTGTCCGATTCTAACGATAACTTTTTGGGTATAGACTTCTTTGAAAAAAATCCAAACAAATTTTTCTTCATTCCTCTTGGCGGAGCAAACGAAATAGGCATGAACTTCAATCTTTACTGCCAAAACGGTAAATTTTTGCTAATAGATTGCGGTATTGGCTTTGCTGGGGGCGAAATTAACGGGGTTGATATTGTTTTGCCAAATATTGATTTTTTGCTAAAGCACAAAATCAAACTCTCTGGCATAGTTATTACTCATATTCACGAGGATCATATTGGGGCGATACCATATATCTGGGAGCGTTTAAAATGCAGGATTTATGCAACAAAGCTTGCTGCCGAGTTTTTGCGTGAAAAACTTGCGGAAAAGCACTTTAAAAAAGAGGTGGAAATTAAAATTATTGACGACAAAAAAACCCTTCACATTGATGGTTTTAGCATGGATTTTGTGGGAATTACTCACTCCGTGCCCGAGATGCAAGGCTTGTTTTTAAACACGCCGCACGGCAAAATTTTTCACACAGGGGACTGGAAGATAGACAAAAACCCAGTAGCTGGTGACGAGACTGATTTTAAAAGAATAAAAGAGCTTTCAAAAGACGGGGTTTTGGCAATGGTTTGCGACTCTACAAATGTTTTTAACGAGGGCTACTCAGGCTCAGAAGGGGACTTGGAAAAAGAATTTGTAAAGCTTGTTAAAGACTACGAGGATGGCTGCGTTTTTGTAACAACCTTTGCATCCAATATTGCAAGGCTGCATACCCTGTCAAATGTTGCAAGGCGTACGGGGCGTAAGCTTTTTATCTCTGGCAGGTCAATTGAAAGGATAGTTAAGGTTGCAAAAAAAGCAGGCTATCTTGATGATTGCGTTGAGTTTTTGGACCAAAGAGATTTTTCAAGCGTGCCAAGATACAAAGCCTTGGTTATTTGCACCGGCTGCCAAGGTGAAGAGCTTGCATCGCTTACCAAGATTGCCAGCGGGCAAAGCAGATATATTAATATCAAAAAGGGGGATGTTGTCCTTTTTTCATCCAAAGTGATACCGGGTAACGACAAAAAGATTTTTTCAATCTACAACAGACTTGCCCTGTTAAACATTGATGTAGTGACGGAAAAAACCCATAAAATTCATGTATCAGGTCACCCAAACAGGGAGGAGCTTAAAAAAATGTACTCGGTTGTAAAGCCTTGGTATGCTGTGCCTGTGCACGGAGAGCCTGCTCACCTTAGGGAGCATTGCAGCTTTGCAAAGCAAATTGGCATTGAAAACACCTGCAGAGTAAAAAATGGCGATGTTTTTGAAATATCTTCCAAGGGAATCAAAAAAGCCGGTGTTGTAAAAAACGGCTACGATGTTGTGGACGGCACGATTATAAGAGCAAAGGAATCCGTAGTTTTGGGACAAAGGGACATACTTGCAAAGTCTGGCGTGTTTATTTGCATACTAAGAGAGCTTAAAAAAGACATTGACATTGAAATTATCTCCGATGGCTTTTTACACCCAAAGGAGGATAAAAATCTGTTTTACACACTCAAGCAAAATGTTATTGACCTAGTTGTGGACTCGGTAAAGGCAGGAGCCCTAAACGACCGCAATTATTTTTGCGACTCGCTGCAAAAAACCTTGCTAAAACTTTGCATCCGCAAAACCGGTAAGGACCCAATGGTAAGGGTAATTCTTGCTTAAAAAAAAGATTAATCTTAGATTGACATGCAAAACTAAGCAAACCCCTCCACCCTGCGATGATACCTGTATCTGGTTTTTGTTAAGTTAAGCAAGATGCCTATTAGTACCGAGTGTGATAGCATAGAGGAACCTCCGTAGCTATAGTTAATTGCATATCTTTTGTTCTGTGTTGTTGTAAAAGAAATATTCCATGATATTATCCAAAACTAGACTCCGCCCCCTTGCATAAACCCCACTCTCTGCAATACTAGCCAGCCCGCCTCCCCCCCATGCAAGCAAAGCTTGCAGGCGGAGCTGGCTAATGGGGGTAGGAAGTTAGATTTTTGTACAAATAAAACCTCCCCTAGCAGGTGAGGAGGCTAGGCTTTAGCCTAGCAGGTGGGGTTGTTGTCCTAGTAGGTCGGGCTGTCAAGTATTGCTTGGACTTTAAATACCCCACCCAGCCTCCCATTAAAGGGGAGAAGGTTTTGTATGTTTCATTTTTTGCTTTTTAAAGCAAAAAATCTTGCCCTAGCCCGCTAAAAAAGGCGACTTGGCAATAGCCAGCCCTTTGCCAAGTCGCCTGAGAGCGGGCGGGGCAAGGCAATTGACATATAAAAATAACTAAACAATATAATATTGTTAGTATTTTATATTATTTAGTTTATAGGTCAAAAGAAAAGCAATTAGCTATAACTAAAGGTAGCGTCATACCTTTAGTGGGAAACAGCCCAAGACTAACAAATGAGTTAATCGTTAAGGCAATAAAAAACTTTTATTTATCAAGTTAAAAAATCATTTTTATAACGCTTTCAGTAATATCTATATATCTTTTTTTTGCCTCCTCCACATTATCAAGTCCTTTTTGTAAAACATCACCACCCCATTGCGACAACTCTGTGGCAGTAAGGGCAAAAATTGGCATTGAATATTCCTGCGACCTAGCAATAAGAGTGTTAAAATTTTGTATCTCACCTATATTGTAAGGTTTATCGTGCTTTACCGAGCCCTCAAATACAGATTTATCAATCACCATAGAGCCTCCATTGTCTTTGGAAATATTGCTTAGGCTGTTAATAAGCTTATCGTTTGTTATCTCTCTTATTTTACCAGCCCATTTAGAAAAAGCAGATGCCATGCCCTTTGTTCCATCTCTGTCGTATCTTCTGTAGTTTTGCAAAAGCGTGCCAAGCATTTTAGGATTATTTCTTGGCAGGATAACATCGTTTTTAAACCACTTTAGAGATTCAGGCCACTTTGGCAATACTTTACTCAAAGAATCTATAGCTTGATGCGAGAAGAAATCAGGGGCAGTTGGAACTATAAAATAATCAGACCCCATTAATAAACACTTATTTGTCGCCGATATACTAGGACTCATGTCCACAATTACCACATCTATATTATGAAAGGCTGCTGTTTTTCTTATTAAATTATTAAACATACCTACAAGAGGCTGTAGTCTTGGCATATTATCTGGCCTTGCAATTTTAAGTGCTGTTGATATTTCGTCGTCAAAAGTTGCTATATCAACATGACCAGGAAGGATGTAAAGATTGGGGTTTTTTGTGCTTTCAATGTTTTCTACCTGCGAGACTTCGGATGTCTTGCCTTCAAAAAACAATTTTAAGCAACTATATAGGTTATTTGGCTTTTCGGATGTATATAATTGAAAAAGGCTATCATAGTCCTCTGTACCAAGTGCAAGTCCTGTTAGATTGCATTGCGGGTCAGCGTCAATCAAAAGAACCTTTCTACCACCTTCGGCAATACGCCAACCTATGTGAAAAGCACTAGTTGTTTTTCCAACTCCGCCCTTGTGATTGAAAAAACTAATGATTTTAGCCATGTTAAATATTAATAATATATTAAATCCAGTCTCTAAAAAGTAAAAAGATTTTAATAAATTGTCAAGTGATACCAAGTTCAATTTTACAAATCAAAATGGCACCGCTAAGCAAACCCCTCCACCCTGCGATGATACCTGTATCTGGTTTTTGTTAAGTTAAGCAAAATGCCTATTAGTATTGAGTGTGATAGCATAGAGGAACCTCCATAACTAACAAGCGGCAAGGTCATGCCCTTTGTTGGAAACAGCCCAAGACTAACAAATGAGTTAATCGTTAAGGCAATAAAAAACATTGCAAAAATTGACATTATAATTACCCTGTGCAAATAAAAATCTTCAAGATGCAAAATATCGCCGTCCTTGTGCTGGTGGCGTAAAAAATACTCCCGCTCCTGACTTAAAAACAAAAGGATTGAAAAAAACATTGTCCCATAAAAAGTAAGTAAAAGCCCATAACCAAAGCAGCCAAGCTCCTCGCCAATTACGGCAAAAATAAAGTCGTTATGAGCATCAGGCAGCTTGTATTTTAATAAGCTCTCGCCAATGCCAGACCCCAATAGCCCACCTTTTTTAATGGAGTTAAGTGCAATTCTTAACTGATAATTGTCCCCCTCTCCCATGCCTAAAAAAGTTAAAATTCTAAATCTTACATGCTCAAAACAAAGGGACACAAGCACTAAAAAAACAAGGGTAAAAAGCCCAAAAAGTATTACATATTTTGTTTTAATTTGCGAAAACAAAACCTGCATAGCAATTGTTGCACTATAGATTATTATCATTCCGTAATCTGGCTCAAGGGCAAATAAAAAAGCTATGCCGCCAAAGATAAAAAGATGGGTAAAAAAATAGTTAATATCCCTCTTTTGCCAAAATCTGTGTATAAAAAGTGAGTGAATCACAATAAAAAATGGCTTTAAAATCTCCGATGGCTGAATGCTTAAAAAGCCAAAGTCAATCCACCTTTGTGCTCCCTTTACGCTACCTGGGGTAACAAGCACCAAAACAAGCAAACAAATACAAAAAATATAGGCAAATAACGAGACTGTGATAAGCTTTTTAAAATCCACAAGGGCAAAAAATGCCATTGCCACAAGCCCAATAACCACAAAAAAGATATGTTTGTAAAAAAAGTAAAAGTCGCCAGTTTCAAGCTTTGCCGATACAGAGTAGCTAAGCGAGAAGGACATTAAAATGCCAAAAATAATTAAGCAAATTGCAGGAATTAATATTGACTTTCGCATTTGCTTGCTTTTTAAATAAATGTAATGCTTTATTGCAAAGGTAAGCCCAGCCCTTTGGCTTTTTGCTGCACCCTTGCCGTAGCGACCTTGCTTTAGGCCGCTGCCATAGTTTTTAACCTCCATATTATTATATATTATTTAATGCTAAGCTTAACAAATATTTGCCTTTGCATAACAGGCTCCCTTACTATAATTTTTATTGTTTTAAATTTAAAAAGCAAATTAAAATTACAGGTAACGCAAGACGAGCTTAGTAAATTTGCAAAAATTAAAGATGACACACAGCTAAAACTTGATTTGCTAATGGCAGAGCTATCTGACTTTAAACTTAAAAACACGGAGCTTGAAACAAGACTTGAGACGCTAGACGAACTAAAAGACAAGGCAAGCTACCTAGAAGGCGAGAAGGAACGCCTTACAAAAGATGTAACCTTTTTAACAACAAAACTTAGTGCTGCCGAGGAGTATTTTGAAAAACGATCCTTAGAACAACGCCAACTGGAAGAGGCATTCTTACAAAAGGCAAAGGCATCGGTGTCCGAAATTTCCCTTAACATGGTAAAAAACTCTGCCGAAATAAACAACGAGCTTATGGCAAGAGCAGCAGAGCAAACAAAGCAAACCACAAGCGAGCTTATGCAGAAGTTTGAAAACACGGTAAAAAACCTAGAGGTTGTAAAAGAGCTTGCAAGCGGAACAAAAAACGACATTGATGCAATTAAAAATATTTTTAAAAATTCAAACTCAACAGGTTTGCAGGGCGAGGCAATCTTGCTAAACACACTAAGAGACCTTGGCTTTGCTGAGGGGCGGGATTATATTTCTCAATTTACCGCCCGTAAAGAAGATGGCGGCACAGACAAACCAGACGCAATAGTCTACTTAAATGGAGGGATGGATTTGATGGTTATAGATAGCAAGTCTTCAACATTTTTTTTAAACACTGAACTTAGCGAGGAGGAGCGAGATGCAAAAATCCGCCAATCTATGGAAAATCACATCAAAACCCTCTCGGCAAAAAATTATATTGAAAGCGTAAAAAATCAAGTTCGCCAAACAAAAGGCACAAACCCAGACAAGGTGCATTTGTTTATGTTTTTACCAAGTGAGGACTGCATAAGGGTTGTTTTAAAAGCCTATCCTAACTTTTACAGCGATGCCATGTCTAAAAACATCTACATTTGCGGACCTATCACTTTGCATTACGCTTTAGACATTGCCTTGAGGGGCATTCAAAACTATTACATTAACGAAAACTACGCCAAAATTATAGCCGAGGTAAAAACTCTTATAGACAGAACCGCAAAACTAACCGAGCACGCAAACGACATAATCATAAAATACAACGGCATGGCTGGGGCGATTGAAAAGTTTCAATCCTCCTTTACCTCACGCATATTGCCTCAACACTCCAAAATTAACAAACTGATTGCCAAAACCGATGCAAACATCGCCATAGCAGATGTTACAATCGTACAAGAGCACTCAAAGCCACTAGAGCTTTTGTAGTAAAAAATAAGACAATTTATCTTGATAATAAAAAAGTATCGTTTAAAAAATTTAG
>CAMCVL010000015.1 GCA_945881985.1 Rickettsia typhi
ACATTTTTAAAGTTTTAATAAACAAATATTACTAGAAATAGTTATTAATATTTTTTTAAAAATCAATTAAAGATTTTAATTTCCTTTTAAAAAATCCAATGCCAAACCAAAAAAGCTTAGCTACACAAATAACCATAGACCTTCTGTTATCACGCAATAAAAATGGAATTGGGGCAAAGAGGTTTTTTAAAACTGGGGAGGGAGATTATGCCTTTGGGGGATGTTTTTATAGAAGTTAAAATGCCTAGGCTAAAAGAGCTTGTAAAAAAATACTCTAAGCAGGCTGATTATAACGATATAATTGAGTTACGCTATTGACAGTTAACATTATATAAACCAAGGGCGTAAAAGATTTACTAATTCTTTGCTTGAATTTTGTTTAAAATGACTTAGATTTTAGCTAGTACAATAGATTATTTATTGATAAAAAATGCTTGATATAGTCTTGGTAGCAATTTTGCTTGTTGCTATAATCATCAAATTCTACTCAGTTTTAGGTAAGGATGCAAACAACGAAGCAGGCGAGCCCCTTGCAAAAACACGCAGGGTAAAGCTGTTTGGCGTGATACCTACGCCAATCAAAAAAAAAGAGCCGCAATCAATTAGCTACATAGGCGAGGCAAAACCTCCTGTGGCAATTAAGCAAAAGCAGGCATGTGCAGAGGGGGCATCTTGCTCTGCGGATGTTAAGAGTAAAAAATCACTCTTTGGGTTTAAGACCGGCAAACAGGACGAGGGGCAAAACAATAGCCAGTTGCAGCTTGAAAAGCTACAGGCACTTAAGCAAAATATTGAAAAACTTGACCTTGCAAACAAGGCAATTTTGCAGGAGGACTACAAAAGCGACTCTGCACTTTTGGAATACGATGACTTTTTTAAAAAATATCCAAGTCTTGACCTAAAGGCAATTAAAGATTCTGCGGTTTTGTTTTTTGAGGACTTGTCTTTGTCGTTTCAGGATGGTGCCGTGGATCATTTTAGCCAAATACTATCGCCAAGCCTCTTGCAAAAATTGAATGATGCAATAAGGGTAAAAACGGAACTAAAAAACAGCAATGACGAGGCAAAGATAACGGAAGTATCCTTGCTTTACAAGGTTAAAAAGGCAAGTTATGCAAATTTTAATTTTGCAAACGGCACTTTAAGGCTGGATTTAAAAATTGAGGGTTTAAAAATAAATTACAAACACAATCAGGCAATGGAGGTTGTTGGGGGCTCAAAGATAAGCCCAGCACCATTTTGCAATACCTTGATTCTTGTGCGTGCCTTTGGCGGTGCAGGCGGTGATGCTCAGCAGGCAAAATGGATTGCCGAAGATATTTTGTAGTTTTGTTTAATTATATTTTTACTTTTTTTATGAGCGACCAACAAATAATATCTAAGATTGAAGCTATGGTTAAATCCAACGACATAGTTTTGTTTATGAAGGGCAGCAAAGACATGCCAATGTGTGGCTTTTCGGGTGCTGTTGTTAAAACTCTTGCAAAATTTGGTTTAAACGACTATTTGGATGTTAATGTTTTAGCCGATGAGGCAATAAGACAAGGGGTTAAAGACTATGCAAACTGGCCTACAATCCCTCAGCTTTACATAAAAGGTGAGTTTGTTGGTGGGTGCGATATTGTGATTGATATGTTTTCCAGCGGTGAGCTTAAAAAGCTTTTAACCGAAAAAGGCTTGATTAAACAGGACTAAGTTTATTACAAAGTAAAATGAGCTCAACCAATCTATTTACCGGTGCTGATTTGGTAGTTAAAGTTTTGTATGACGACCTAAATGTTAGGTCAATCTTTGGCTACCCTGGTGGTGCGATACTCCCCATTTACGATGCTTTATTTAGGGACGGCAGAATAAACCATCACTTAACAAGGCACGAGCAGGCAGCAGGGCATGCGGCAGAGGGTTTTGCTAGGTCAAGCGGGCAAGTTGGGGTTTTGTTTGCAACATCTGGCCCGGGGGCAACAAACACAATCACCGCACTTATGGATGCCTTTATGGATTCCATTCCTTTGGTTGCAATCACTGGGCAGGTGCCTCTTGGGCTTATTGGCACGGATGCCTTCCAGGAGGCTGACCTTGTTGGCATCAGCAGGTCATGCACTAAGCACAATTACCTTGTAAGGGATGTAGGCGAGCTTGAGGCTATACTAAAGGAAGCATTTTTTGTAGCAAAGGACGGCAAGCCGGGCCCAGTGCTTGTTGACATACCAAAGGACATTCAAAACGCAGCGGTAAAACACAAAGGCGGCAATATGCAAGGCTTAAGACCATCTTTGACATCAAAAACCCCAAAGCCAATAAACCAAGAGCTTATAAAACAAGCCGTGCAAATAATGCTTGAAGGCAAAAAACCTATTATCTACACCGGCGGGGGGCTTGTCAACTCCAATCCAAAGTGCCTAGAGCTTTTGCGTGAACTTGTGGAGCTTAGCGGCTTTCCGCTAACCTCAACCCTTATGAGCTTGGGAGTATTGCCTACAAATCATCCGCAGTACTTAAAAATGCTTGGCATGCACGGGTCAATTGAGGCGAACATGGCAATGTACTCATGCGATGCAATGCTTGCAATAGGGGCAAGGTTTGACGATAGAGTTACTGGGGTAACTAGCAAGTTTTCGCCACATTCAAAAAAGATACACATTGATATAGACGCCTGCTCTTTCAACAAAACAATAGGTGTGGGCCTTAGCATTAAAGCCGATGCCTTTGAATTTTTACAAGCCTTTGTGCCGGCATTTAAAGCGGCTTTAAGCCAAAAACCACAAACAGATGCTTGGTGGCAGCAAATTGAGGAATGGCGTGCAAAAAAATCCTTTGCCTTTACGCAAGATGCAAATGCTCTTATCAAGCCGCAGTTTGCCCTTGATACGCTTAACAAGCTAAGCTTTGCAGCAAAAAAACCAATCATCACAACAGATGTAGGGCAGCATCAAATGTGGGCGGCACAGTATTTTGACTTTGACAATCCAAAAAACTGGCTAACCAGCGGAGGGCTTGGCACCATGGGATACGGCTTGCCAGCTGCGGTTGGGGCGCAGGTTGCAAATCCAAACAAGCTTGTTATTTGCATAAGCGGCGATGCTAGTGTTTTGATGAATATTCAGGAGCTTTCAACCATCAAGCAATATAAATTACCGGTAAAACTTGTAATAATCAACAACAGCTACATGGGTATGGTTAAGCAGTGGCAGGAGCTTTTTTACGAGAGTCGCAAAAGTCACAGCTACACGGACTCCCTGCCAGACTTTGTAGCCCTAGCTCAAAGCTTTGGCATTAAGGGTATGCAGTGCAGCAATCCTAACGAGCTTGAGGCAAAGTTTGCCGAGATGCTAGCTCACGATGGCCCAGTGGTGTTTAACTGCATAGTGTCAAAAGATGAGCATGTGTATCCAATGATACCAGCCGGCGCGGGGCATAACGAGATAGTAACTGGATAGCATTTTCTATATCTTTTATGAGCGAAGTAAATTACAAGGTAGAGTTTGCAGGCAAATACTTTAGCAAAGGGTGCTGCGAGTTTGATGTGCTAAATCAAGTAGATATAGTATTAAAGGACAAAAAGCAGCAAACAATTTTGTATGTTGAAAGCAAGTATTTAATTGCAAATCAAATTGACATAAAAAGAGCCCTAGCACAAACAATCTTAACAAACAAAAAACAAAAGCATATTTTAAGCAGAGTTGCCTTGATTTACAAAGACCAAGAGGGTGATGATGTAATGCACCTAATTGACTGCAGCCATGATGGGGTGATGTATAACAACGACATCAATTGGAATCAGGAAAAACCAAGCAGCCCCACAAAGGACGCGGTTGACAGAATTTGGGACAGGATACAAAGCAAAATAACAATCTACAAAAATGATGAGATTAAGGAGGTGTATGAGAGCATTTTGGAAAATGGCGAGACCAAGATTAAAATCACCGCAAAAAATATAAATGTAATTTATAACGCTTGGAAGAACTCAGTTGAATTTAAAAACCCAGTGCAAAACGAGCAGGACTTAATCAATTTGTTTTTAGTAGATGTTTTAAACGGCACAAGGTACAAGCAAAAAGTAATTGATGGTATTGGTGAGACGGAGCAGCAATTGATTCGCGAAGGAACCTACTTAAATAAATACGAGATAGAAAGAAACGATCAACAAATAAGAATAATCTACAACGAGCAGATAGTGTACGCCATTAACGACATTATAAAATACGACAATTTTTGGAACAAATATCAACGCCCGCCAGAGCAGCAAGAATTTTTAAATATATTAGAGCAAAATGCAAAGCTTTATACGGATGAATATAGAAAAAAGACAGGCTCTGAATATACCCCATCTTGCTTTGTTGAAAAGCAAAATGAAATTTTAAAACAGCATTACAATCTTGAAGAGTTTATCATCTGCGACACTTGCGCCGGCGTGGGCAACCTTGAAAATCAGTTTGGCATAGATTTTAAAAAAAATTGCTATCTATCAACCCTAGAGGAAAACGATGTTGAAATTTGCAAAATTAACGGCTTTGAAAATGCAATTCAATACGACTACCTTAAAAACAAAGACCAACCAAGGTGGAAGTACCAAGGCAGAGAACGCGATATAGAAGAAATCTGCAGGCTTGAAAACAAAAAACTAATGGTAATAATCAACCCCCCTTATCAAAGAAAGAAGGGCTTTGAGCACAACCTTGCAATTGAATTTTTTAACAAAATTATTAAATTAAAACCGCAAGTGGTTGTGTTTTACTACCACACGGAGTCGTTTTTTAAGGACGAAATAGAGCAATACATCAAATCAGGCTACAAAATACTTAGCCATATAATGAGTAATGCTGGCACAACTTTTTTAGTGAGTCAGTGGCCAGTGTCTCAAGTGATATTTGACAGAGAGAAGGGAGAGGAAATTGACAAATCTGCCATAAAAATTGATAGATACGAGGTAAGTTTAAAAAAAGAGCAGCTAACCTTTGTTAAAACCCATGTCTACAACCAAGCAAGACCAAGCTTAGTAAAAGAGATTGAAAAACAGATTAAAAAAAATCAAATCAAGGGCTTAGTTTTAGGTCAATGGTGTTATTTAACAGGAACATTGAATATTGGTAACAAGGGTTTGGAAAAGAGCAATAAGGTTACAGCGGCAAACTTAGAATATATATTACTATCAAAAGGTATAAATTTTAACACTCATGCAAAATACTTTGAAAGAAACGAATATTGCTTTAAAGGCACAATAGACGAAGTGCCAGAGGAGCTCTTGGGTGATGCAATTATGTTCTCCTTATTTTTTAAGCAATGTGCTTTTACAAACAGGGATGGGCTAACAAATTACATAATGCCATTTACAAGCCGCGAGCTTGGGTGCGCTCAAAACGATTTAAATGTTTTGCGGGACGATGAAAATACCTTGGGGTTTGAAAGCCACCCCCCATTTGACTTTAGAGATTGGCTAAAGCAATTTAACTTTAGCGATGAGGCTAAGGATTTATACAAGGCTGCTTTGCAGGTGTTTTTGTATTATCACAAAAACTACCAAAACACAAACTACAACGATAGCTTTTACGATGTGGCAAATACAATAATGGGTAAGGATATTAATAGCTTTAAAAATCTTGAAAACGACACAAGAATGCTCTACAGAACCAAAACCACAAAAGGCACTAGGGGCTTTGGCAGGAACACAATCAAAAGCGCAGTAGGCGGCGATGATCTTTACATCTTTTACGACTTTTTTGACAAAAGAGACACCCTAGCAAAAAAAATCAACAAGCAACTTGTGGACTCTGGACTGCTACTTTGGGAACGGGAGAATATTTATTAGGCAAGATTTTAGGCAAGATTTTTCCACCACCTCGCCCCATTGTCCATTTGTTCCTGCTGGCTTTGTATGGCTGGGGGGCTGCTTATTAAACTCTACCTCCCCACCCCCTTTAGCCAGCTCCGCCTGCTGGCTTTGCCAGCATGGGGGGGAGGCGGGCTGGCTAGTATTGCAGAGAGTGGGGATTTTGTATAAACCTACCTCCCCTAGCAGGGGAGGAGGCTAGGCTTTAGCCTAGCAGGTGGGGTTGTTATTTTAGCAGGTGGGGTTGTTATGGCGTTGCCCAAGCCCCAAATACCCCGCCCAGCCTCCCCTTAAAGGGGAGGAGTTATCTGGGTATCGCCCTTAAAGGGGAGGGGTTATCTTTGAGCAGTTCTTAAAGGGGGAGGATCTTCAGTTGACATTCCTTAAAGGCTAGGGACTTTAGCTAGCAATCCTTAAAAAAAGAGGGCTGGGGTGGGGTTGAATCATAGGCTTACTTTAAATGGAATTTATATATGTTTTTTACAGAAATCCTAATTTGCACCGGTGGTTGTTTTGGATGCTTCATCTTGTTTTGCAGCAAAAAGCTTAGCCTCCTGCTCTATTGAAGCATAAGATTTGTCCTCGTTTGACTTACCCTCTGGCAACGGAGGAGTTTGGAAGGGTATGTTGTGATTAGCTTCTGTATCTTCGGTTATATTGGATATTTCAGTTTTTATTGCCAATACTTCATTTTTGATAGATTTGTAAGCATTAAAGGCATTTTTAAGCATTGATTTTGACAGCTCGGGCGGCACAAAAACAAAGCCAATAAAAACCAGCAAAAGCTCCCAGAAAGAAACATCAAACATTAAAATGGGTCGTAAGAATTTTTAAACCCGTGAAAGGATTTGTTTTTGCACTTTGAGCATTTTGACATCTTAAGTATCAATAAGTCAAGCAAAAGGGGCTCTCTAAGGCAAATAAGATATGAGATTCCGTGCATTGCAAGCGAGACAACAACAACCTTAAAGTCCGAAGTGGCAATAAAATACATCAAGCTACCAAACATGTTTAAAAACACATAGTTGTAGGTTACACCAAATATCATAGGCTGGCGTGTAAGCCCTAAAAACAGACTGTCGTTTTTTAGCCCCATAAAAAAAG
>CAMCVL010000016.1 GCA_945881985.1 Rickettsia typhi
CATGTTAAGGTTTCGTCATCTGTAAAGCTAAATTTTAAGACCATAGGCGCAAAGTTTGGGATTAATGTTGCAAAAATTACTACGGCGGTAAAGCAGGGTGATTTTAAAATCAATACCGATGGTACTGCTGTTGCGGCGGATTTTACATTGTTGGCGGAGGATTTTGAAGTTGTTAACAGCATTGACGATTCCTGCATAAATAAACAAAGCGAGGATTGGTTTGGTTTTAACGACCCCTGTGACTCATCCTTTAAAATTATCATTCTTTGCATCAAGGTATCGCCAGAGCTTGAGCTTGAGGCAATGGCACGGGACTTTGTGCGCGCCGTGCAAAGTTCTCGCAAAAGTCTAAACCTTGATGTTTCGGCACAAATTAATCTAAGCTACTGGGCGGAAGGCGAAGTGCAAGACCTGCCAAAGCTAAATACAGCAATAGATTTACATCGTGATTACATAAAATCACAAACAATTACTCAAAATTTAATATTTTGCAACAAACCTTTGCAGGACTCTTCTTTTAGTAAAACAATTGCCACAGAAGTTGATGGCATAAATCTTAAAATGCAAATTACAATTTAAAATTTCAAGTTTGTATTAAGATTTAGGATTGTATGTTTTAAAATTAATTTAGACTCATTGCAAATTCTATACAAAAATTGACAAAACGAACAAAAGGCTTTACATATATTGCTATATTGTTTTTTAATTGAAAAATGACGCAAAAAAACGGGACTAATCTTAGCTGGGGCGGTGCTTTTAGCCAAAAGCAAGACGATTTGATGACGGCGATTAACGAGTCAATATCTTTTGATAAAAGGCTTTACGGGCAGGATATTAAGGGCTCGCTAGCTCATGCAAAAATGCTTTGCCGTCAGGGTATTATTAACCAAGAGGATTTAAGTCAAATACAAACTGGGCTTGGTAAAATTAAAGAGGAGATTGAGAGTGGCTCTTTTGTTTTTAAAACCGAGCTGGAGGATATACATATGAATATTGAAAACCGCCTGCATGAACTTGTGGGCGATGCGGCTAAAAGGCTGCACACCGCAAGGTCAAGAAACGACCAAGTTGCAACCGACTTTAAATTATTTGTAAAGGATGCAACAATTTACATTATGGGGCTTACCGATAGCCTTCTTGAGGCAATAACAACAAAGGCACAGGGGCATATTGACACATTTATGCCAGCCTTTACGCACCTGCAAACCGCACAACCAAGCGTATTAGCCCACCACTTGCTTTGTTATTTTGAAATGCTATTTAGGGACAGGCAAAGGCTTGACTCCTCTCTTAAAAGGCTTAACACTTGCCCCCTTGGCAGCGGAGCGGTCACTGGCACATCTTACCCCATAGATAGGCACTTTGCCGCAAAAGAACTTGGCTTTGAAGAGCCATGTGCAAACTCCTTAGACGGGGTATCTGACAGAGACTTTGCTCTAGAGTTTTTGTTTAATTGCTCGGTTATTGGCATGCATCTGTCGCGTATGATGGAGGAGTTTATCATCTGGAGTAATGCAAGCTTTGGTTTTATTAAGTTTAGTGATAGGTTTTCGACAGGTAGCTCAATGATGCCGCAAAAAAAGAACCCCGATGCAGCCGAGCTAATAAGAGGCAAAACCGGGCGGTTATACGGCAATTTAACATCGCTTTTAACATCAATGAAGGGTCTTGCCCTTGCCTATTTTAAGGACATGCAGGAGGATAAGGAATGCGTTTTTGACACTCTTGACACAATATCAATTTGCCTAAGGGCGGCAAGCGGCATGATATTGGATTTTGAGGTAAATAAACAAAGAATGCAGGAGGCAGCATTGTTTGGTCACTCTGTGGCAACTGACCTTGCAGATTATTTTGTAAAAACCCTTGCGATGCCTTTTAGAGAAGCTCACCACGCAACAGGCAAGCTTGTTGCAATGGCTACAGAACTTGGGCTAAATTTGTGGGAGCTTAGCTTAGAACAGTTTAGACAAATTGAGCCACGCACAGAGGCTGGCGTTTATGACATTTTGGGGCTTGAAAACTCCGTGGATATTAAAACAAGCTACGGCGGCACGGCACGCAGCCAAGTTAAAGCTCAGCTTGAAAGGGCAAAAAGTTTAATTGAAAAACATGTTTAGGCTTGTAACCACATGCAACCACGACAAATGGATTAATGGCGAGGGTGGTAATGCAAAAATCTTTTTAAAAAATTTGCTAAATCAGGATTTTTTTGACCTAGTGTTAAGGCTTAGTCGCAAAAAAATCATCAAATTTAAATCCCTTGCCACAGGGGGTAAAAATTGTTTTGCTGACCTAAAAAATCACACAATACTTATAAATCTTAGCCTTGTAAGCACCGGCGAAATCGCAACTTTAAACAAGCAATACAGGGGCAAGGATGGAGGGACTAATGTTTTATCCTTTCCTTACCTTGACTTTGAAGGTAAAAACTTTTACCTAGGCGACATATTTTTATGCTACGAAAAGTTATTAGAAGAGGCAAATGCACAGCAAAAACCATTTAATCACCATTTAACACACTTAATTTTGCACGGCATTTTGCATTTGCTTGGCTACGACCACATAAACGACAAAGATGCAGTGATTATGGAAAGACTTGAGGCACGCATCCTAAAGCAATATTGCATTGATAATCCTTATTTGTAAAATTTTTGTAAAAAATGGCTAGTTACACAAATTACGAGGAGCAAACTGGCTTTGCTTTTAAAATAGATAAACAACAAAACGATATTGAAGAAGCTGGGCAAAATGATGCAATGCAAATGAAAAAAAACATCATTCTTGCCTGCGAGCTTGCAAAAAATAGCCAAATTGCCAATATCCTTAAATGTATTGATGGCTATGGCGGCGAGCAGAGTCTATTTGCCTTTTTGTACAGCCTCTTTGACGACATATCTCTTGCAAAATCGCTTAATGCAAATTCTGGCTTTAAAAATGCTTTTTTAAAAGAGTATCAAGATGATTTTATTAACGAGCTTTGCGAGGAGATGGCTGCCTTTTTAAACTCTAGCGAGTTTAACAATAGTAGCTACGCCGCTTACGGCAGGGGCAGGGTCAATCACCTTTACAACCTATTAACCAAGCTAAAGCTTAATATTAAATGTATTGAAGACCTCGTGTTTAACAACAAGGGCATGGCAGCAACAAACAAAAGCTTGCAGCTGCATTTTAAGCTTTTGCTAAAGCAAAGATTAAGCGAGTACTCCACCGCCTTGCAGGATGTAAAACAAGCTAATACTAACCAGCATTTAACTCAGCAAGATAAGGTAAAATACAAAGAAGAGCTTAGGGTGAAGGAGCCATTTACCAAAGAGCATCTTCAAAGCAAGGCTCAGCAGGAGTTAAAGGCAAAAGAAATGCAGCCAGAGCAGTTTAAAACCAAGAATGTGTTTGATACATTTAAACAAACAACAAAGGACTTTGGGGCGGAATTTAGGCAGGCAAAGGATGTATCACCGCAAAGCAAGGATGAGCAAGCAACAAAAGATAAAGATAAAAATAAAGATAAAGATAAAGATAAAGATAAAGATAAAGGGCAAGATGAGAAGCAAAAGGAAGAAGATAAATCTAAGTCCCAAGGTGCGGTTTGTGGCTGTGGGCTTAAGGTTTGCATAAAGGCAGAACTTGAAAGACAAAACCCCGGCATGACATTTACTAGAAAGCCATGAAATTATTCCTCAATTTACCTCACGCCACATCATTAACATTAATAATTCCTCAATGTTTATTTGCATTTGATATCACGATTTAGATTGCGGCTTTTATATCTGCAAAAGTGGCACTGGTAAAAATTAGGTGATACCAAGAAGATTCTTGTGAATAAATAGTAAAACTGTATTTTTTAACATTTCAATATTTTTAGAAATACACTTGGTACGCCTATTTAAGGGGGCTAGATTATCTCGAAGTGAGGAGTTTTTTGCTTCAACCAAGCAGGTCTCAGACTTTGTGGTATGATGAAACTCGCTAATCTTGTATTTTGAATAACTTTC